>DASXEZ010000068.1:0-174715 GCA_036489875.1 Solirubrobacteraceae bacterium
TCCGCGGCGGCGACGAGCGCGAGGTGACCGGCAGGGTCATGGTCGGGGAGCGGTTCGCCCGGGTAGGCGCCGCGCAGCGGGTCGCGCTCGAAGGTCCCGCAGAGTACCGGCGCGCCGCTCAGCGCCGCGAAGGAGTCGGGACCGACGAAGCGCTTTGAGGCCGCCGTCTGGATGACGCGCACGGCGAAGCCGGCGTCGGTGGCGAGCCGCACCAGCTCCAGCGCCTTGTAGGCGGCAACCCCGCCACTCACACCGAGCAGCAGCCGTGGCACAGGGCGTCCGCTAGCGGTAGTGGTACTTCAGCTTGCCGGCGGCAACTTCCTCGAGCGCGATCGTGAGGTAGTTCTTGGAGCCGGTATCGACCATCGGCGGCGGGAACTCGTCGAAGCTTCCCTCGCCCAGGTTCTGGTAGTAGGAGTTGATCTGTCGCGCGCGCTTGGCGGCGACGAGAACGCTGGCGTAGTTGGAGTCCACGTTCTCGAGCAGCTTGTCAATTCTTGGTGAGATCACTCACTCAGCATAGCGGAGGTAGATGTCGTCCAAATCGCTGACCGCACGATCGAGGGCATCGTTGACGACGACGGAGCCGAACTCATCGCGCGCCGCGAGCTCCGTGCGCGCGATCTCGAGCCGCTGGCGCAGCGCGTCCTCCTCGTCGGCGCCGCGTCCGCGCAGGCGCTCCTCGAGCTGCTCGATCGAGGCCGGCGCGATGAAGATCTGTACCGCCTCGGGCATCGCCGCGCGCACCTGGCGGGCGCCCTGGAGCTCGATCTCGAGCACGACGGGGGCGCCGCCGCGCGAGCGCCGCTCGAGCTCCGCTCGCAGCGTCCCGTAGCGGTGGCCCGCGTAGGTGGCGTGCTCGAGGAACTCGCCGCTGCGCAGGCGGCGGTCGAAGTCCGCCTCGGTCATGAAGTGGTAGTTGACGCCGTCCTCCTCGCCGGCGCGCGGAGTCCGCGTCGTCGCCGACACCGACAGCGCGAGCTCCGGATGACGCTCCCGCAAGGCGGCGATCAGGGTGCCCTTGCCGACGCCCGAGGGGCCGGTCACGACGAAGATCATCGGCGAACCGTAGTCGCGGCTTCGGCTACAACGAGGGCCGCGGCGCGCCGCGGCGACCGTCGGCCATCAACGGTGGAGCATCGAGACGAGCTCGGCGCGCTGGCGCTCGGAGAGGCCGCCGATCGTCTTGCTCGGAGAGATCCGGCAGTGCGTGAGAATCTTGTTGACCTTCACGCGACCGTACTTGGGGACCGCCAGGAGCATGTCGAAGACCTTCGCGGTCTCGAGGTACTCGGGCGGGTCCAGCAGCAGCTGCTGGATCGAGTGACGACCCGCTTTGAGGTCGCGTTTGAGCTGAGCCCGCTGGGAGCGGATCTCGTTGGCTCGGGCTAGGGCATCCATGCGCTGGTTGAATGAACGCTCCGGTGTTCCAGATCCCTTGTGGAGCGTCGGCTGACCAGGCGACATGGGCGGCGAGTCTACCGTCTCGGCGGCCCCATGCAAGCGCTGCGAGGGCAATTCATCTCAACCTTCACTAGAGGTCGAGCGCGGTTCAGCTCACTTGAGCTATTTCGGCGACTTTGCAGGCGTTTTGCACATAGGGGCACGGATCATCGCGCAATTTGCGTGAAACCGCCCTCGAGCTCGTGGGCGATGCGGGCCGCGGCGGTGGGGTCGCGAAAGCTCTCGGTGCCGATCGCGACCAATGTGGCGCCCGCGTCGATCAGCGCGCGGGCATCGCGGCCGCTCGAGACGCCGCCCATCCCGACGACCGGAATCGTGACCGCGGCGGCCACGCGCCAGACCTGCGCGAGGGCGACGGTGCGGATCGCCGGCCCCGACAGACCGCCGCTACCGCCGCCCAGCCACAGGCCCGAGCCGTCGGGGGCAAGCGCCGCGGCGCGCAGCGTGTTGATCAGCGAGACGGCGTCGGCGCCGCCGGCCTCGGCTCCGGCGGCGCAGGCGGCGACGTCGGCGGTGTTGGGCGTCAGCTTGACGATCAGCGGCTTGCTGCTGAGGGGCCGCACATGCTCGAGCAGCGCCTCGAGGCCGCGCGGATCGGCGCCGATGTCAAGGCCCGTGGCGACGTTGGGGCAGGAGACGTTGAGCTCGATCGCGGCCACCTCGTCGCGGCCCTCAAGCGCCGCGACGAGCTCACCGACCTCCTCGGGCGTCGAGCCCATCACGTTGGTGATCAGCGGCACCGGCAGCCACGCAAGCGCCGCGATGTCCTCCGCGAGATAGGCGTCGAGGCCGCGGTTGGGGAGCCCGATCGAGTTGATCATGCCCGCCGCCGCCTCCCACAGCCGCGGTGGCGGGTTGCCCTGCCGCGGGTTCAGCGTGATCGTCTTGGAGACGTAGGCGGAGAAGGGGAACTCGCGCGCGAGCGCGTCGGCGCCGAACACCGCGGCGGCGGCCAGGGCGTCGAAGCAGCCCGAGGCGTTCAGAACGCGGTGGCGAAGCTCGATGCCGCAGAACTCGATCACGCGAGCGCCGCCGCCTCGAACACCGGCCCGTCGAGGCAGACACGCTTGTAACCGTCGACGGTGGCCACGACGCAGCCGTAACAGGCGCCGAAGCCGCACGCCATCGGCGCCTCGAGTGCGAGTGAGGCGCAGACGCCGTGCCTCCTCGCGCGCTCGCCGACCGCATGCAGGAGTCCGGGGGGTCCGCAGGCATAGATCGATCGCCGCTCGCGCTCGAGCTCGACGTCGAGGAGCTCGGTCACGAAGCCGTGGTGGCCGAGCGAGCCGTCGTCGGTGGCGATGAGCGGCTCGTGGAAGAGCTCCGCCGCCCTCGCATGCGCGCTGTAGCGAAAGCCGAGCAGGGCCACCCCTCCCCACGCCTCCTGGACGCCGAGCAGCGGCGCGATCCCGATGCCGCCGCCCACCAGCAGCGTGTCCTGCTCACACGGCGCGAAGCCGTTTCCCAGCGGCCCGAGCAGGGTCAGCGGGTCGCCGGCCTCGAGCTCGCACAAGCGCCTGGTCCCGGGACCGACGTCCTCGAGCAGGAACTCCACCTCGCCGCCATCGAGCCGTCGCATGATCGAGATCGCGCGCGCGAGAAAGGGCCGTTCGTCGTCGCCTGCGCCCCAGCGCTCCGCCGCGGCGAGCATGTAGAACTGGCCCGGCTCGGCGTGGGCGTCGGGGTCGGCGATCGTGAGCACGACGTAGCTCCCGACGCTCGAGCGCTTCGCGACCGTGGCGTCGCGGCGACCGAACGGGGCGCTCACCGGCGGTGCAGCTCCTGGAGTGAGATCACCGGCGCCTCGCCCTCGCGCGCCGCGCGGATCGCGCGCGCCGCCGCCTGCCCGCCGGAGAGCGTGGTGATGCACGGGATTCCGCGCGTGACGGCGGCGCGGCGGATCTCCCAGCCGTCAGAGCGTGCGCCTGACCCGGTCGGCGTGTTGATCACGAGGTCGACCTCGCCTCCGGCGATCGCGTCGACGACGTGCGGCGAGCCCTCGGCGACCTTGCGCAGCGTCCTGACCGGCACGCCCATGCGCTCGATCGCGGCAGCCGTGCCGGCGGTCGCGACGATCTCGAAGCCGAGGTCGTGCAGTTGCGCGGCGAGGCCGGCGCCGGCTGCCTTGTCGGTGTCGGTGACGGTGACGAAGACGGTGCCGCCCTGCGGCAGCGAGGAGCCGGCGGCGGCCTGCGCCTTGGCAAACGCTGTGGGGAAGTCGGCGGCCACGCCCATCACCTCGCCGGTCGAGCGCATCTCGGGGCCCAGCAGCGAGTCGGCGCCGAGGAAGCGGTTGAACGGGAGCACCGCCTCCTTGACGGCGACATAACCGCTTTTCATCAGATCGCCGCTCAACCCGAGTGAGGCAAGCGACTCACCGAGCATCAGCCGGCACGCCAGTTTCGCGAGCGGCTGTCCGATTGCTTTGGACACGAACGGCACGGTGCGCGAGGCGCGCGGGTTGGCTTCGATCACGAAGAGCTCGTCGCCGACCCGTGAGGGCGCCACCGCGAATTGAACGTTGATGAGCCCGACGACTCCGAGCTCGAGCGCGATGCCGCACGTCTGTGCGCGGATGCGATCGAGCATCTCGGCGCCGAGCGAGTGCGGCGGCAGCACGCAGGCTGAGTCGCCGGAGTGGATCCCCGCTTCCTCGACGTGCTGCATGATCCCGCCGATCACGACGTCGGTGCCGTCGCAGAGGGCGTCGACGTCGACCTCGATCGCGTTCTCGAGGAAGTGATCGAGGTAGATCTGGCGGCCCTGGGCCTGCGCGTCGCTTCGCCCGAGGTAGCCGGCGAGGTCATCGAGTGAGTAGACGATCTCCATCGCGCGGCCCCCGAGGACATAGCTCGGGCGCACCAGCAGCGGGAAGCCGACCTCCTCGGCGGCGCCGAGGGCCTCCTCGACCGTCGCCGCCGTCGCGTAGGGCGGCGCCTGGTAGCCAAGACGATCGAGCAGCTCCCCGAAGCGCCCGCGGTCCTCGGCGGCATCGATCGCGTCGACGCTGGTCCCGAGCAGGCGCACGCCGGCCGCGACGAGGCCCGCCGCGAGCCGAAGCGGCGTCTGCCCCCCGAACTGGACGATCACGCCCTCGGGGCGCTCGAGCTCGATCACCGCCAGCACGTCCTCGAGCGTCAGCGGCTCGAAGTAGAGGCGGTCGGAGGTGTCGTAGTCGGTGGAGACGGTCTCGGGGTTGCAGTTGATCATCACGGCGTCACGGCCCGATTCCCGCACGGTCATCGCTGCGTGCACGCAGCAGTAGTCGAACTCGATGCCCTGTCCGATCCGGTTGGGCCCGGAGCCGAGGATCACGACAGCCGGCCGCTCGCCGCGGATCACCTCGTGGCGGGGCTTTCCGTCCGGACCGGGACGCTCCCAGGCCGAATAGTGGTAGGGCGTGCTGGCCGCGAACTCCGCCGCACACGTGTCGACGGATTTGAAGCTGCGCACGCCGGCGAAGGCCGCTTCCGGGTCGGTCGCCATGGCCTGGAGTTCGGTCAGGAACCAGGGATCGATCGCCGTCCGCTCCCCCAGCTCCTCGATCGTCGCCCCGCGCCGGAGCGCCTCGAAGAGCTCGTCGTAGCGGCTCGCTCCGGGCGCGGCGACGCGCTCGAGCAGCTCCTCGAGCGGAAGGTCGAGCTCGGGCGCGACGTCGAGCTCGCGCGAGCGCATCGCCTTGAGGAAGGCCTGCGAGAAGGTGCGTCCGATCGCCATCGCCTCGCCGACGGATTTCATGTGCGTGGTCAGGCCGGCGTCGACGCCGAGGAACTTCTCGAAGGCGAAGCGCGGCCACTTGACGACGACGTAGTCGATCGTCGGCTCGAAGCTGGCGGGAGTGGCGCGGGTGATGTCGTTCGAGATCTCCTCGAGCGCGTAGCCCACGGCCAGACGCGCCGCGATCTTGGCGATCGGGAAGCCGGTGGCCTTGGACGCCAGCGCCGAGGAGCGCGAAACGCGCGGGTTCATCTCGATGACGACGATCTCGCCGCTGGCCGGGTCGACGGCGAACTGGACGTTGGCGCCGCCCGTCGCGACGCCGACCGCGCGGATCACGGCGATCGCCTGATCGCGAAGGCGCTGGTAGATGTCGTCCGAGAGCGTCTGCTGCGGCGCCACGGTGACCGAGTCGCCGGTGTGGACGCCCATCGGATCGACGTTCTCGATCGAGCAGACGATGACGACGTTGTCGCGCGAGTCGCGCATCACCTCGAGCTCAAACTCGCCCCAGCCGAGAACCGACTCCTCGACCAGCACCTGGCCGATCGGTGAGGCGGCGATCCCGCCGGCCACGATCTGCTCGTACTGCTCGCGCGTGCGTCCGATCCCGCCGCCCTGCCCACCGAGCGTGAACGCGGGGCGCACGATCGCCGGCAGCCCGATTTCGTCGATCACCGCGAGGGCCTGCTCGACGGTGGTGGCTATGGAGCTGCGTGGTACGCGCAAGCCCGCGGCGACCATCGTCTCGCGGAAGAGGTCGCGGTCCTCGGCGCGGCGGATCGCGTCGTAGTCGGCGCCGATCAGCTCGACACCGAAGCGCTCGAGCGTGCCGTCCTCGTGCAGCGTCTTGGCGAGGTTCAGCGCGGTCTGGCCGCCGAGGGTGGGCAGCAGCGCGTCGGGTCTCTCGCGCTCGATGATCTGGGTCACCGGTCCCGGCAGCAGCGGCTCGATGTAGGTCGCGGTGGCGAACTCGGGGTCGGTCATGATCGTCGCCGGATTGGAATTGACGAGGATCACCTCGTAGCCCTCCTCGGCGAGCACCTTGCAGGCCTGGGCGCCTGAGTAGTCGAACTCGGCGGCCTGCCCGATAACGATCGGCCCAGAGCCGAGGATCATGATCCGCTTGATGTCGTCGCGGCGGGGCATCAGCTACCGATGACCTCGATGAAGCGGTCGAAGAGATACAGCGAGTCGTGCGGACCTGGGCCGGCCTCGGGGTGGTACTGCACGGTGGCGGCCCGGGCGTCCGGGAGCCTCAGGCCCTCGACGGTGCGGTCGTAGAGGTTCACGTGCGTGAGCTCGGCGGCGCCGAAGTCGGTGTTCCAGCGCAGCGGGACGTCGTCATCGATTGTGTGCTCGCCGCCCGGGCCGACGACCGCGAAGCCGTGGTTTTGGCTGGTGATCTCGATCCGCCCGGTCGTGAGGTCCTTGACGGGGTGGTTGGCGCCGCGGTGGCCGAAGCGCAGCTTGTAGGTGTCCAGTCCAACCGCGCGGCACATGAGCTGGTGCCCGAGGCAGATGCCGAAGATCGGCACGCGCCCGACGAGCGAGCGGATCTGGGCGACCAGGTAGTCGAGGGCGGCAGGGTCACCGGGGCCGTTGACGAGCATCAGCGCGTCGGGTGAGCCGGCGAGCCATGCCTGCGCGTCGCTCGTGCAGGGGTGGATCTGCAGGTTTGCCCCGCGTGCCCGCAGATTGTCGGTGAGCGAGGTCTTGGCGCCGGTGTCGATCAGCGCGATCGTCGGACCGTCGCCTCCGGCGGTCGAGGCGAGCTCGATCGGCGCCGCCGGAGTCACCTCGCGCACTAGGTCCGCCCCCTCCATCGACGGCTCCGCCGCGATTGCCGCGGCGGCGTCGGGCTGCGCGATCTCGTCCGGGAAGACGCCTCCGCGCATCGAGCCGGCCTCGCGGATGTGGAGCACGAGGGCGCGGGTGTCGACGCCGGTGATCGCCGCGACGCCGTTCTCGCGCAGCCAGTCGAGCCAGCCGCGCTCGCAGCCGGCGCTCGCGGTGTGGTTGCGGGCGTCGCGCATGATCGCCGCCCGGGCGTGGATGCGATCGGATTCCATCGCCGCCGCGCGGACACCGTAGTTACCGATGTGCGGGTAGGTGAAGGTGATCAGCTGGCGCGCATATGAGGGGTCGGTCATCGACTCCTGGTAGCCAGACATGCCGGTGTTGAAGACGACCTCTCCGGTGGCCACCACGGGCGCGCCGACGGCCTCCCCGTCGAAGCGGGTGCCGTCCTCGAGGAGGACGTAGCTCATGCGGCGCTCAGGGCGAACGCGCGGTCGCGGTAGGCGACGGCGCCGTCGGCGAGCGTCAGCAGCGTGCGGCCGTTGACCTCCCGGCCGGCGAAGCAACAGTTGGCAGAGCGACTCTCGTAACCGGCCTCGCCGATCCGCCACTGGGCCGAAAGGTCGATCAGGCACACATTCGCGGGGCGTCCCGGGACGATGGCCGGATGCTCGAGCTCGACCAGCGTGGCGGCTGCCGTGAGACGGTCGAGTAGCAGCTCGAGCGTGATCACCCCCGCCAGCACGAGCTCGGTGTAGAGGACGGCGAAGCTCGACTCGAGCCCGGTCGTCCCCATCGGGGCCTGTTCGAAGGGCACGTTCTTCTCGTCGCGCGCGTGCGGGGCATGGTCGGTGGCGATCAGCCCGATGGTGCCGTCGCGGAGCGCCTCGACGAGCGCGAGACGATCGTCCTCGGTTCGCAGCGGCGGGTTCATCTTGAAGCTCGAATCCAGGCCGCGAACGTCCTCGTCGGTGAGCAGGAGGTGGTGGGGGGACACCTCGCCCGTGGCCCCCACCCCGCGCGCGCGGGCCTCCGCGAGCGCCTCGACCGATCGCCTTGCCGAGAGATGCTGGAAATGCACGCGTCCGCCCTCGGCCTCCGCGATCTGGGCGTCGCGGGCGATCATCGTCGACTCGGAGATGGCGGGGATCCCGGCGAGCCCGAGCTCGACCGAAACGCTGCCCTCGTGCATGACCCCCGCCCCCGAGAGCGTGGGGTCCTCCTCGTGGAGCGCGATCATGCCGCCGCTGAGACCCTGGTAGCGCAGGGCGCTGCGCAGGAGGCCGGCGGAGACCACCGGCTTGCCGTCGTCGGTGAAGCCGACCGCGCCGGCCTCGCGGAGCTCGCTCATATCGGTGAGCGCCTCGCCCTTGAGCCCGAGGCTGATCGCAGCCATGAATCCGACGGGGACGCGGGCGTCGCTGCTCGCGGCGAGCACGAGACCGCGCAGAAGCGCCGGGTGGTCGATCACCGGTGATGTGTTGGGCATCGCCACAACCGCGCAGTAGCCACCGGCCGCCGCGGCGCGCGTTCCGGTCTCGAGGTCCTCCTTGTGCTCCTGGCCTGGGGTTCGCAGGTGCACGTGCGGATCGACGAAGGCCGGGAACAGATGCTTACCCTCCGCCTCGACCGTCTCGGCGCCGGGCGGTGGCGCCAGCGAGCCGGGCGGTGCGAGCTCGGCGATCTCACCGGCGCGCACCAGCACGTCGTGAGGCGCGTCGATGCCGCTGGTGGGGTCGAGCACGCGGGCGCCGCGCAGCAGCAGCTCCGCGGGCGGACGGGGTGCGGCGGTGAAGACGCTCATGCGGTCTGTGGCGCCAGTGCGCGCGGCTGCCTGGCTGGATCCTCCGACGGCGCCGCGCTGCCGGCGAGGACCTCATAGAGCACCGCCATGCGGACGACGACCCCGGCGGCGACCTGCTCGGTGATCAGCGACTGGGGCGAGTCGATCACCTCGCCCGAGAGCTCGATGCCGCGGTTGACCGGGCCGGGGTGCATCAGCAGCTGGCGAGGCGAGAGTCGGCGCGAGTTGATCTGGAAGTGCGATGTGTACTCGCGCACGGAGGGCACGTGGGAGTCCTCCATGCGTTCCATCTGCATCCGCAGCGCGTAGACGACATCGGCCTGGCGAAGCTCATCGAGTGAGTGGCGAACGCTCGCGCCGAGGGCGGAGAACGTCTCGGGGACGAGCGTCGGGGGGCCGGCCACCGTGACGTTGGCGCCAAGCCGGGTGAAGGCCTGAATGCAGGAGCGGGCGACCCGCGAGTGCAGCAGGTCTCCGACGATCCAGATGTTGAGGCCGTCGAGTGAGCCCAGGCGGTTCTTGAGCGCGTAGCAGTCGAGCAGAGCCTGGGTTGGATGCTGGTGCTTGCCGTCGCCGGCGTTTACCACCGCGGCCTGGGTCCAGCCGGCCAGAAGGCCCGGCGCGCCGGCGTAGGGCGAGCGGATCACGATCGCGTCGGGCCCGTAGGCCGAGAGCGTGGCGACGGTGTCGCGCAGCGACTCGCCCTTCTCCACGCTCGACCCGCTCGCGACGAGGTTCAACACGTCCGCTGAGAGCCGCTTGGCGGCGAGCTCGAACGAGCTGCGCGTCCGCGTCGAGGCCTCGTAGAAGAGGTTGATCACGAGCCGGCCCCGCAGCGACGGGAGCTTCTTGATCGGACGATCGGCGACGGTGCCGAAGTTGGCGGCGAGTGCGAGGATCCGCTCGATCGCGTCGCGGTCGAGGTCCTCGATCGAGAGCAGGTGCCTCACGCGCTCACCCCTAATGCCGGAGCCGCGGCGATCGTGACCTGTTCGGCGCCGTCGATCTCGCCGATCGAGACGTTGACGCGCTCGGCTTGGGAGGTCGGCAGGTTCTTGCCGACGTAGTCGGGGCGAATCGGCAGCTCGCGATGGCCACGATCGACGAGCACCGCCAGCTGGACCCGTGCCGGGCGCCCGTATTCGAAGAGGGCATCGATCGCCGAGCGAACGGTGCGCCCGGTGAAGAGCACGTCATCCACGATCACGATCGTGGCCCCGTCGAGGGGGAACTCGATCTCGGTCGCGTGCACGACCGGGGCCTGCGGTCGGCGTCCGAGGTCGTCGCGGTGGAAGGAGATGTCCAGCGACCCGAGCGCGACCGGCTGATCGAGCAGCTCGGAGACCTGGGCGTGCAGGCGGCGCGCGAGATGAACGCCGCGGCGGTGGATACCGACGATCGCGAGGGGCGAACTCGGATCGGGATTGCGCTCGACGACCTCGTGGGCCATTCGAGTGAGCGCACGCGCGACATCGTCGCGGTCGAGCACGACCTTTTCCGCTGCATCCAACTTCGCGCTTCCTTCCTGGCCTCTCGGGACCCGGTTAAAGGAGGTTGAGAGGAATGTAGCAGCGCCCTCAGATGGGCTGCTTTGGCGCCTCGCCGAAGCGTACGAGCGTCGGTGATCCGCGGTCGGCGAGCGGGATCTCGATGCTGTCGAAATCTCGCGGCAGCTCGCAGGGCGTGAACACCGCGCGCGCCTCATCGCGCAGCTCACTGCCTCCGTAGCGGGCGGAGATGTGCGTCAGCGCCAGCAGCTTGACCTCGGCCTCAGCCGCGAGGCGGGCTGCCTGCGCGGCGGTCGAGTGCCCTGTCAGGCGCGCGCGTTCGCGCTCATCCTCGCCAAAGGTCGCCTCGTGAATCAGAAGATCGGCGCGGTGAGCAGCGATCGCGAGGGTCTCGCAGGGCGCCGTGTCACCGGAGACGGCGATCTTGCGGCCGTCGCGCGCCTCGCCGATGACCTGCTCGGGCGCGACGCCGTTGACGGTCTCCCCGCGCTGCAGGCGGCCGAAATCCGGCCCCGGCCTCACTCCAAGCTCCTCTGCGAGCTCCGCGTCAAAGCGCCCCGGCCGGGGATCCTCGGCGAGCACGTAGCCGTAGGCCAGCACGCGGTGGCGGACGTTGATCGCCTGGATCTCGAGCGTGTCGCGTCGCACCGACTCCCCCGCCTCGAGCTCCACCACCTCCACCGGGAAGCTCAGCTTCCCATAGATCCTCTTCATCGATCGCATCACTTCCTCAAGCCCGGTCGGGCCGTGAATCGCGAGCGGGCGGTCGCGGTCGCGCAGGCTGAAGGTCTGCAGGAGCCCGGGCAGGCCCAGCCAGTGGTCGACGTGCAGGTGAGTGATGAAGACGTCGGTGAGGTCGGCCAGGCCGCCCGATTTGAGGAGCTGGCGCTGGGTCCCCTCCCCGCAATCGATCAGAATCCGCTCCGCCCCCCGGCGAACCAGCAGGGCCGGAAGTCCGCGCCGAGCGCTCGGCACCGATCCGGCGGTGCCGGCGAACATCACGGAGAACTCCATCGCGGCCGAGCGTAGCGCTCCGGCTATGCTCACGGCGAGCGAGGCGCAGCAAGCGCCGCCACCCGCGCCCGTAGCTCAGTGGATAGAGCGCTCGCCTCCGGAGCGAGAGGTCGCAGGTTCAAATCCTGCCGGGCGCGCTCCGTCGCGAGCGAAGAAACGGGCGGTCCGCAGGATGCGAACCCTCTCTTCAGTAACGAGACTCGCTGCGCCGCCCGCGCGAGCGCGAGCGAGCATCAGGCTCATCCGGCGTACCAGCCAGTCGCGGAGGTGGCGATGAGCCAAGCACGTGGGATCGGTCGGGCGGCATCGCGCCTTGGCCGTCGGCACCTCGCCTGGCGCGGCGCATGCAACGGGGGCGCCGGCTCCCGCGCCGACGCCCCCAATTGAGGCCCTTCCTACCGTCCCACCTGGCAGGAGGGCCAAGCGGGACGGGCTTCTACTCAGTGAACGTTCGCGGATCCTCTACATGCAGCGGGGATCTACGTAGAAGTCGTAGACCTGGTAGCTGCCTCCGTGCTGCGTGCCAGCACTGATCGTGAACTGCACCGGCTGCCACCCGGGGGTGTTGGCGGGCTTGAGGTTCAGCGGCGGGGAGATGCTCCAGCCGTTGGGGGTGCCGGGCACGTTCGCGTTCGTGGCAGCAGCGCCGGCGAGATAGGCCACGCCAAGGTTGACGCCGGGGGGCGTGCCGATGTCGCGAACGATCATCTTCGCGTTCGGGTACGCGGACGTGACGCACATCACGGGGCTGGTCGCCGACGCGCCGGCCGGCAGGTTGAGCACCGAGCCGGTCTGGCCGTCTTCGAGCGTGGTGGTGACGATGCTCGCGCCACCGCTCAGCGTCCAGCCTGCTCCATTGAAGTTGTCCGAGGTCTCGCCGGGGGTCAGCGTGTACCAGTTGTTGTCGTGAAAGGCCGTGAAGCCCTGGAAGAATGTTGGCGCGGCGCAGGCGCTCGTCGGTGCGGGCTGCGCGCTTGACGGCGCAGCTGAGGCGATCGCGGGAAGCGCGAGAGAGCAGGCCGCAACCGTGGTCACGAGGAGTAGTCGAAAGCGAGCGTTCATTTGGGCTGAGTCCTTGGGCTGGTGGTTGACCTGCCCCCCGGTAGGTAGAGGATCGGCGAGGAACGTCCGCGTGGCAGGGGAGGTTTCTCACCCCGACTGAATGTGCTCCAACACACGTCCACGAGCGCGCCGGTAGGGGCGAGCGCGTCGAAAGCCGCTTTCCCCGGTTGACGGTCTCCAAGGAGGGGGCGGTCAAGTCCCGAGCCGCCGGACTGTGCCAACACCGCGGGTAATGTCCGGCGAGGCCCGTGTCAGCCCCAAGCTAGGAGCCCCGTTTGCCTGAATATGTTGATAAGCCCCAGCGCTTCATCCGTTGCCTAGGTCTCGCCACCAGGAAGGCGGGAATGACCCAGGAGGAGTTCGAGACGCACTGGCGCGAGGTACACGCCGAGCTCGCTCGTCATTACCCGAGCGTGGTTCGCTATTCGCTGCTCCCCGTCAGGGAGCGCCAGACCCCGGCCGACCTGGCCTCGCTACCGGCGTGGAGCGACGACATCCATGGGATCGTCGATTTCGTGTTCACCTCCACTGAAGACATGGACGCGATGTGGGAGTCGCCCGAGGTCGTCAGGGGACTCGCCGACGACCCGAACTTTCTCTCGAACGTCGTGCTCCTCCACGTCGAGGAGATCTCGGTCACCGATCATCTCGGGATCGGGAAGATCACGGACCGGCCGCTGACCTCGCAGCCGATCGGGCTCGACCCGCATTAGCGCCACGAGCAGCTCTCTCTCGAGACCCTCGCCGCCGCTTACGTCCTACCGCACGTGGGTGATGACCTGGAGAACGTCGACCAGCACGACAGCGACACAGGCAAAGGCGAGGAGCGGAGCTAGCCAACCTCGGGTTCGGCTCGCGGCCGGATGGGGTCGAAGCGTGCTGATCGTTGCGTTCATGCGCCGAGAGTAGGGCCCGCAAGAGAGGGCGGTTAGGTGAGATCGCTGCCCATCCTCGGTTGGTAACTCAACCCCCATCGCCGTCGCACGATCCGCTTGCGGCGACGTCGGCGCTCAGACGGACTCAGCGCGGGTTCGCCTGTAGCGCTCGTAGATCACGCGCGACCCGAATGTCCTCGTCTCAACTAGGCACAGCGGGACGTGCTCGCTGACCGGCGGCAAGAACGGCGTGCCGCCACCGACGACGATCGGATTACGGAAGAGGCGCAGCTCGTCGACGAGGCCAAGCTCGATGGCGGATGCGGCCAGGCCGGCGCCGCCGATCGCGACGTCCTTGTCGGTGGCCTCGAGGGCGGCAGCGACCTCCTCCTCCAGCGACCCCTCGGCAAGGCGCGCGTTGCCTTCGACGCTGTCCAGCGTGTGGCTGAACACGACTTTCGGGAGAGCGGCCCACACATCGGCGAACGCGGCCCGGAGCTCGCCGTCACGCACCGACGGATCGATCTCCCACACGACCATCGTCTCGTAAAGGCTGCGGCCGCAGAGGAGCGCGCCAAGTTCGCGCGTCTGAGCCAGATGGAAAGCGAACTGCTCGTCGCTCGGGACGGTCCATCCAAAGGCGCCCTCGCGGTCGGCGATGAAGCCGTCCACGGACACACTCATCGAGTAGATCAGCATGGCGTCAACCTCCTCGTAAACGTGGCGCTAGTCGCGAGCCGCGGCCTGGCGAGCTTGGACGCGTTTCATCCGGCTCACGAGGTTATGCGCCAGCTGAAGAGTCCGCGTGCGCAGCCCGGCGGCGTCCGTGGCGCTCACGAACACGGCCCCCAGGAGCGAGCCTGAGCGGAAAACGATGTCGCCGACGTCGTAGAGCGTTTGCCCCCTCTGGCGGTAGGTGAGCTCGTAGGCGAAGCTGCCGTCGCCGACGTGGGCTTGGAATGCGGCCACGGCGACACTGTCTCCGTTGGCTTGGTGCCCGCTGAGTCTCCGCGTCACGCCGCTCCAAAACGTGAGCCCGCCCTGGGCTGTCGCGCGATCGCGGTAGAGCTCGGCGATCGTCTGGACTCCGAGCAGTCTGCGCTGCGTCTGGGGCACAGACGCGTTGGGTAGCACGTAGTCGAGCTCATACCCGGTGATGCGGCCGAGCCTCGTGAGGTCGGCGGCGGTATAGCCGTGGCCGGCATCGTGAGCGGCGTAGGCGTTCGAGACCACGCCCGAACCGGGGGCGAGCGTAAGCGCGGCGGTGCCCGGGCCCAGTTCGCTGCGCGGCAGCGGCATCTGGTCGAGGTTGCCCGTCTGCGCGGCGGAGGCCGCGCAGGTCACCAGGGCGATGCTGACGGCGAGTAGCGCGACGCGTCTCATGGGTGAACCGTATAGCGGCTGCGTCGCCAGCATGCCGGGGGGCGCATTCCGAGCGCCCACGAGATTCTTGAACCGGGAGCGGAACTCAGCGGCGCTGCTGTGTCTGGCGGGCGCGCCAGCGCACAGCCGCGAGCAGCATCGCCGTGACGACCACCCCGGCGAGCGATTCCAACACGGTGAAGCTCCGTGGCCGAGCGCGGGCGAGGCTCAGCAGCACCGCCTCGCCGACGAACATGGCTCCGAGCAAAAGGCCCGCGGCCTGGGATCGCAACCGGCGCCAGGCATAGCCGACCAGCCCGAACGCCGGTCCTGCGAACAGCCCGCAGAACGTCCAGAAGGCGACGATGTGAAGCGGCTCGTGTTGATGCTCCCCGAAGCGCATGTATCCGTAGAACGCGCCCAGGGCCGACATCTCGGCCACCAAACCGATCAACCACGCCTGATTGCGCGAAAAAGCCACCGCACCGAACCCGAAGGCCACCGCGAGCCAAACGCCGGCGACATTCGCGAGATACCACCCGGTGGTCGAGTGATCCTGGAGGATGCGCTCGGCCACTCCGAAGATGGCCGAGAGAGCCAGGGCCAGCACGAACAGCGCTACCGCCCGCATGGTCTGCATCGAAGCATTTTAGGCGCGCAGGTCGTGCGCCCGACGCAGCCGAGGAGCCCCTTGATCGTGGCGTGAGTGAGCGCCATGTCTCGCCAGTCCGGTGTCCAGCGGCCCCCCTGAGTCAAACCACTACGGAGGTCGGCGCCATGTCCTAACCTTGCGCACCGTGAACGGGCACGAGGACTTCACGGTGGCGGTCGCCGGAGGCGCGCTTGCCGGCTGGACTGTCGGAGACGGCTCGCCTGTGTTGTTGTTGCACGGCGGCCCTGGCCTCAGCTACGAGTACCTCGACGCGCTCGCGGCTGAGCTCGGGTCAGACCACGCGGTCGCGGCCTACCAGCAGCGTGGGCTTGCGCCGTCAACCGTTGAGGGGCCCTTCACGGTCGCGCAAGCAATCGACGATGTGCTCGCGGTGCTTGATGGGCTGTCCTGGGCGCGCGCGCTGATCGTCGGACATTCCTGGGGAGGGCACCTGGCGCTTCGGTTCGCGGCCGCGCATCCTCAGCGGATACTTGGCGTTCTCGCTGTCGATCCTCTCGGCGTCGTGGGCGACGGCGGCATGGCGGCGTTCGAGGCGGAGATGCTGGCGCGCACCCCGGAGGCGGGCCGCAAGCGTGCTAGCGAGTGGGATGAGCGCGCGATGTCGGGGGGCGGCACGGTCGAAGAGGCGCTCGAGGGGCTACGGATCTTCTGGCCCGCCTACTTCGCCGATCCCGAGAGCGCGCCGCCGATGCCGCCGCTGCGCATGTCGCTCGAGGCGTACTCGGGCATCATGGGCGAAGTCACCGAAGGTCTCGACGCGGTCGCGGCCGCTCTCGCTACGAGCGAAGTGCCCTACGGGGTGGTCGCGGGCGAGGCGAGCCCGATGCCGTGGGAGCAGGCCGCTCGCCCGAGCGCGGAGCTCTCCCCCCAGGCGTTCCTGGCGGTAATCCCCGCAGCCGGCCACTTCCCCTGGCTCGAGGTGCCCGGGAGCGTTCGCGCCGCATTGAAGCGCCTGCCCCACGGATAGCACCGGACCAGCGCCGCGCTTCGCGCTCGATCGACCGGCCGGCGCTCCACGTGCCGTCCGGAGTCGGTACTTCGCGCTAGCGCCGCGGCAAGCCGCTGCTCGCGATGTGGTCGAAGTGGTCGAGCGCCAAACCGGACCCGATCGCGACGCACGTCAGCGGCGAGTCCGCGAGCGTGACGGCCATTCCGGTGTGCTCGGTGACCAGCGCCGGCAGGCCTCGCAGGAGGGTCCCGCCACCTGCCAGGAGGATTCCTTCCCGCGTGATGTCGCCGGCGAGCTCTGGAGGGGTGTCCTCCAGCGTCCCCGCGAGCGCGCGGAGAACCTCCTGCATTGGAGTGCTGATGGCCTCGCGGACCTCTTCGCTGCGCAGCTGGACCTCGGTCGGTAATCCGGTCACGAGATGTCGACCGCGCACGCCCATCGTGAGCTCCTCCGCCAACGGCGCGGCCGAGCCGATCTGCAGCTTGATCGCCTCGGCGGTCTGTGAGCCGATCGCGAGTTGGTAGACGTCGCGTAGGTAGTGGCTGATGGCCTCGTCCATCTCGTATCCACCGACGCGCACGGACCGCGAAACGACGATCCCGCCGAGTGAGATCACAGCAACCTCGCTGGTCCCCCCGCCGATGTCGAGCACCATCCGCCCCACCGGCTCCTCAATCGCCAGACCCGCACCGATCGCGGCGGCGATCGGCTCCTCGATCAAATGGACGCGGCGCGCCCCGGCGGCGAGAGCAGCTTCCTCGACGGCGCGCTTTTCGACTTCGGTCACCCCTGAGGGCGCGCAGACGATGAGGCGCGGATGCGCCCAGCGTCGGTCGAAGGCACGACCGATGAAATACCTGAGCATGTGTTCGGTCACGGCGAAGTCGGCGATCACACCGTGGCGCAGCGGCCGGGTCGCCGAGATCGTGGCCGGTGTTCTGCCGATCATCCGCTCGGCGTCGACGCCCACGGCGTGGACATCGCCACTCGCGGAGTCAACCGCGACCACCGACGGTTCGGAGGCGACGATGCCCCTCCCGCCCACATAGACGACGGTGTTCGCCGTCCCGAGGTCAATGGCGATGTCATTGACGCCCAGATTGGGGGCCAGATGGCGCCGCGAGGTATCGCGACGCGAGCCGTCTCGGCGCAAACGCACTCCGACAGCCTCTCAAACCTCGCCCCTCGCGCTCGCGGCGCCCCTCCTGGTCGGAGCGCGGTCGATGCCTCCAGGGGGCGCTCGCTCAGTACTGCCTCGCCGAATGAGCAGCGACGTGAGGAGGCCGACAGCGGTGCCCGCTCTTCGGCGGCGGGGTCAGCTTTCGCTGACCGAGACCTCCTGGATTCCTTACGATCGCGGCATGACGATCCACCGGATGGATCACGTCGGGATCGTGGTCGAGGACCTGGCGGCGACGATCGACTTCTTCGTGGACCTCGGACTCGAACTGGATGGCGAGGGATCGGTCGGGGGTCACTGGGTCGATGCCATCGTGGGCCTCGACGGCGTGCAGGCACGGATCGCGATGCTTGCGACCCCCGATGGCCACGGACGACTCGAGTTGACGACGTTCGATGCGCCGCCATCCCCGGGCGGCGATGTGGACGCGCCGGTCAACGCGCGCGGCCTTCGGCACCTCTGTTTCGCCGTCGAAGATATCGACGCCGTTCTCGCGCGCCTGCGCGACCGCGGCGCTGAGCTCGTCGGCGAGGTCGGGCGCTACGAGGATCGCTACCGGCTCTGCTACCTCCGAGGACCGGAGGGAATCATCGTGGAGTTGGCCGAGAAGATCGGCTGATGGACCGATGACGCCCGCCATCGACCAGGCGCTCGAGGGCTCAGGTAGTTCGGTGGGCGCTCGAGCGGTTTCGGAGTCGCTTCCGGCGCCTGCGCTGCGGTGTTAAGAGAATCCACATTGCAGTTACAACCCTGATACAAGATTGTCACTGCTCGTCAACAAGTTTGCGCCAGGCTGGGTCTAGCGTGGTGCGCCCGGGCCGACACCGGTCGCCGATCGCGATTCATTAGCTGCCCGCGAATCCAAACACCTGAGGAGGATTATGTCTACTCGCTATCGCGCCCGATGGGCGCGGGCTGGGATGTCGCGCTCGCGTGCGCTCGTCTCGATCTCCGCGGTGGCCGCCGTAGCTTTGGTCGGCACCAGCGTGGGCCTCAGCCAAGCGGCCCCGCGCGCCCACGCCGCCGGATCGAGCTGGTCGACGGCAACGTCGGCAGCTGGCGGCGGCGGGATGAGCAAGCTGGTCAAGGCCGCCAAGGCCGAAGGCGCACTGAACGTGATCGCGCTGCCCAGCAACTGGGCCAACTACGGCATGGAAATCTCGACCTTCGAGAAGAAGTACGGAATCAAGATCAACAGCGAGGCGCCCAGCGACTCGAGTGCTCAGGAGATCACCGCGATCCAGAGCTCCGGCGGGCGTAGCTCCGCGCCGGACGTCGTTGACGTGGGCCAGTCCTACGCCGTCGCCGGCACGAGCCTCTTCGCCCCCTACAAGGTCGCGACGTGGAAGAACATCCCGGCGGCCAACAAGGCGGCCAACGGCGACTACTACAACGACTACGGTGGATACGTCTCCTTCGGCTGCGACCTCAACATCGTCAAGACGTGCCCGACGACGTGGGCGCAGCTCGAGCAGCCGCAGTACAAGAACGACATCGCGCTGAACGGCAGCCCGGTGTCGGCGAACGCAGCGCTCTCGGCCGTGTGGGCCGCGTCGCTCAACAACGGCGGCTCGCTCAACGACATCGGTCCGGGCCTGACGTTCTTCAAGACGCTTGAGAGCGATGGGAACTTCAACAGCACGGACTGCAACGCAGCGAGCCTGATCGAGGCCGGTTCGTGCCCGATCGTGATCAACTGGGACTACCTCAACGTCGCCGGCGCCTGGGGCCTCCCGTCGACCACCAAGTGGAAGGTCGTGGATCCGAACGGCGCGTCGTTCGCCGCCTACTACGATCAGGCCGTCAGCAAGGCCGCGCCGCATCCGGCCGCCGCGCGTCTGTGGGAGGAGTTCCTCTTCTCGGCCGCGGGCCAGAACATCTGGCTCGAGGGCTATGCCCGCCCGGTGGAGCTGCAGGCGATGGTGAAGAACGGAACGGTCAACAAGGCCGCCTACGCGAAGCTCCCGAAGGTGCAGCACGTCGCGACGGCGTACCCGACCACGGCTCAGGCCACGGCAGCCGGCACGGCTGTCTCAACTGGCTGGACGTCCTGAACGCAACGTCGGCAACGGTGGTATTGGGCGATCCCGCGGCGCCACGGCGCCGCGGGATCGCCCGTCGCATGGCCGTCTTCCTCGGCGGCTGGGCGGGAATCCTCCCCTTCGGCGCCTATGTCTTGGTGTTCCTTGGGCTGCCGCTGTACATGGTCATCCACGGCTCACTGACCTCGGGTACCGGCGGCTTCACGCTGAACAACTTCAAGGCGACGTTCGACTCGCCCGAGTACAAGGCGGCGTTCGAAAACAGCCTTGTCCTGGCCCTATGGACCTCGATCGCCGGGGCCATCTTCGGCGTTTGGCTCGCAGCGGCGGTGATCGTCGCCAAGCCCGGTGGCATGCTCCGCCGCGTCGTCTCGAGCGCGTCGGGCGTGTTTGCCTACTTCGCCGGTCTCCCCCTCGCCTTCGCCTTCATCGCGGCCCTCGGCCCGCTCGGGGTGGGCACCGTCCTACTCAAGGACGCGGGCGTCGACCTCTACGCGCAGGGCTTCAAGATCTCCTCGATCTTCGGCGTCGGGCTGGCCTACATCTACTTCCAGATTCCCCTGATGGTGATCCTCATCACGCCCGCGCTCGAGGGCTTGCGGCCGCAGTGGCAGGAAGCCGCCCAGAGCCTCGGGGCGACCAAATTCGCCTACCTGCGCCACGTCGCAATCCCGGTCCTCGCACCGTCGGTGATCGGGGCGACCCTGATCCTGTTCGGCAACGCCTTCTCCGCCTACGCCACCGCGTTGGCGCTCGTGGGAAGCACCTTCGCCATCGTCCCGGCGCAGATCGATGACGCGATCAACGGCAACGTGCTCGTCGGTCAGGCCAACATCGGCCTCGCGCTCGGCGTGGAGATGATCGGGGTCATCGTGATCGTGATGGTCGGCTACGGGCTGGTGCAGAAGCGAGCTCGCAGGTGGCTTCAGTGAGCGGGCAGTCCGGCGTCTTCCTTGGCGCAGACCAGCTGATCGACGAGCTGAGCGAGGGGAGTGCACCCGCAGGCGACTCCAGGCGCAGGCGGCGCCCCGGTCGGCCGCGGCTCTGGCGCATCACGATCTTCGTTCTGGCGGCGATCTTCTTCCTCGGGCCGCTGATCAGCGCCTTCAAGTTCAGCCTGATCACCGCCAACGGCAGCTACGGGTTCAGTAACTACGGGGACATCGTCGACAGCTCGGCGATCCGCTCGTCGCTCTTGACCTCGTTGGAGATCGCCGCGATCGCAGCCGTCGTAGTGGTAACGCTCATGCTGCCGACGGTGGTGTGGGTGCGACTGCGGCGGCCCAAGCTGACGCTGCTGCTCGAGGGCATCACGCTGTTGCCGATCGTGATTCCGCCGGTGGTGGTCGCGGCGGGCCTCGAGGAGCTCCAGCGCAACGCGCCGAGCTGGGTCGTGAGCCTGTTCTTCAATCACGCGCTCACCGGACTGACGCCGTTCTACGTCGTGCTCGCGATGCCCTTCACCTACCGCGCCCTTGACACCGGCGTGCGCTCGATCGATTTGCGTACCCTCGTAGACGCCTCGCGTAGCCTCGGCGCTTCCTGGTTCACGACGCTGACGCGCGTGATCCTCCCCAACGTCCAGACCGCCGTGCTCGGCGCGATGTTCCTGACGATCGCCCTGTGCCTGGGAGAGGTCATCATCTCGAGCCTCTTGCTCTACACGACCTTCCCGGTGGAGATCATCCAACAGAGCCTGAGCGGCACGGCCGGCATCTCGGTCGCGCTCTCGATCATCACCCTGCTGTTCACATTCCTGTTGCTCTTCTCTCTCTCCTTCATAGGCAGGCGCCGAGCCGGCGCCGGACGGGTGTTCTGATGATTCGCTTCGCAGGTGTTCAACGCCACTTCGGCGATGTGACGGCACTGGCCGGTCTGGATCTCGAGGTGCAGACCGGGGAGCTGATCGCGCTGCTCGGCCCCTCGGGGTGCGGCAAGACCACCGCGCTTCGGATCCTCGGCGGCTTTGACCGACCGGACGCCGGCCGCCTGTTCGTCAAAGATGTAGACGTCACCACCGTGCCCGCGCACAAACGCGACATGGGCATGGTCTTCCAGGCCTACAGCCTGTTCCCCAACATGGACGTGCGCTCCAACGTCGCCTTCGGGCTGCGCATGCGACGCCAAGATAAGGCGACGCGGCTGCGCCGCGCGGACGAGCTCCTGGAGCTCGTGGGCCTCGCGCAGACCGCCGATCGATACCCCCACCAGCTCTCGGGCGGCCAGCAGCAGCGAGTGGCGATCGCTCGCGCTCTGGCCATCGAGCCGGCCGTGCTGCTGCTCGACGAGCCGCTGGCGGCGCTCGACGCTCGCGTCCGCATCCAGCTGCGGGGCGAGATTCGCAGCCTCCAGCAGCGGCTGGGGATCACGGCGCTGTTCGTCACCCACGACCAGTCCGAAGCACTCTCGATCGCAGACCGCGTGGGCGTGATGCGCGCGGGCCAGCTCGAGCAGCTCGACACGCCCGAGAACGTCTATCGCCACCCGGCGAGCGAATTCGTCGCCGAGTTCGTGGGTGCGACGAACCGGCTGCCGGGACGCCTCGGCGAGAACGGGGACGTCCAGGTGCTGGGTGCTCGCCTCACGGTCATAAATCCCAATGGGCTCGCGAGCGGCGCGGCCGTCGACGCCCTGTTGCGACCCGAAGCGGTCGCCGTGGTGCCCGATGCGGCTGGACCCGGCGAGATCACCGATCGAACCTTCCTCGGATCGGTGACCCGGCTCGAGGTGACGCTCGACGGCGGTCAGAAGGTGCTGGTGGACTCGCCCGGCCACGACACCGGCGCGTCGATCGGGCAGCGAGTCGGGTTGCGGATCCTCGCCGACTCGGTCACCGTCGCTCCCACAGGCGCCTGAGCAGCGACTGGCGGCGCGCTCCCCGTTGGTGCGGCCGCGCGGCACCGAGGTTGAGTCGGACATCGGCGGACGCGTAGGCTGGAAGCATGCTCGTCCTGCTCTTGCTGATCGCTTGGCCGGCGATCGAGATCTTCGTGTTCATCGAGGTGGGACAGGCGATCGGCTGGCTACTGACGATCGTGATCCTGCTCGGGACCTCCGTGCTCGGCGGCCAGATGCTTCGCATTCAGGGACGCTCGGCGATCCAGCGCGTGTCAGTCGCCGTTTCCGAGCGGCGGGCTCCGGGGCGAGCCGCCCTCAACGGCCTGCTCGGCTTCCTCGGCGCCGTGTTGCTTTTGGTCCCCGGGTTCGTGACCGATGCGCTGGGCGCGCTGCTCCTGCTCCCGCCCACCCGGTCGTTGACGGGCCGGTGGCTCTCCCGCCACTACGCCGGACGCACGATGAGGTTCGTGGCGAGCACAGGACGCTTCGCCTCGCGCGATCGCGGTCGCCGCCCGGACGACGTCGATTCCACGGCGATCGACGACGACCAACCCCAGCTCGGGCACTGAGCCCCGGCAGCGCCCGGTGGGACGCGGCGAGCTAGTCCGAGCGTCCCGCGGCACGCACCCACGCGATCAGCAGCGCCTGTAGGGGTAGCCGCGCGAGCAAGGAGGCTCGTCCGCCGGGCACGCGTTCGGCGTAGCGGTCGGGGTTGAGCGCCATGTTGAGGTTCGCCGGGAATATGGCAAGGAGGGTCGCGATCAACCACCACCGCGCCCACGGTCGCGTGCGCGGATGCATCAGTCCCACGCCGCCGGCGATCTCTGCCACCCCGCTCGCGTAGACGAGTTGGCGGTGTGCCGGCAGATAGCGCGGCATGATCGCCTCGTAGGGCTTGGGCATCGCGAAGTGCAAGGCGCCGGTCACGACGAACAGGGGCCCGACGATGCGTTTCAGCATTACCCGCTTGTCGGCGGCTCGTGTCTCGGCACAGAGGCGCTCGACTCTGGCTCTGCCTGTGGCTTCCGCCTTCACGACAGCGCGTACTGGCCGTAGATCGTTGCGCCACCGCGCACGCAGGTCGCCTGGTTGCCCCCGTAGCCGACGCAGTTCCATCCGGACAGCTCCAGCGGGTGCCCGCCCCCGCCACCAGAATGCGAGAGCGCGGCGACAACGCTCGTCAGCTCGCGCTGGCCCAGCTTGCATGTGACTCCTTCGACTGACAGTGCCGCGAGCGATCCGCCGCTGACCGGAAGCGGCCACGGCGGCCCGAGCGGGCATGCGCTGAAGCGAGTGGCGCTCGGCGCGGACGCGTGCGTTGACGCGCAGCCAACCACGCAGAACCCGGCAAGCGCGGCGAGCACCAGTGCGCGTATATGGAACGGGGCCGCCACGCGTCTCATCGCCAGCTCAGCACGGTAGTGGCTCCTAGGGCGGGATCGGCGCGGCTCCCCCACATCCGGCGTTCGAAGCGCTAGACGAGCGGCAGCCGCCGCTCGGCGCGCTTGCGACGGTAGTCGGCGAGGCGCGCGATCACGAGGCTGATCTCGAACAGGAGGTACAGCGGGATCGTCTCGAGCAGCATCGTCGTGATGTCCCCCGGCAGCAGCGCTGCGATCGCGACGCAGGCGAGGATCGCGTAGCGACGGTTGTGTCCGAGTTGGCGCGGCGTGACGATCTCCGCTTGAGTGGCGATCAGGATCGCGATAGGAATCTGGAACAACAGCCCCATCGCGAGTACGGTCATGGCGGCGAAGTGGTAGTACTGACTGGCCTGGACGAGGACGTTGAACTGGCTCGCATTGAAGTTCTCGAAGAAGCGCACCGCAGCCGGAAGCACCACCAGGTACCCGAACGTCACGCCCGCCACGAACAATCCCGGCACCGCGAGCAGCAGCGGCCTCGCGACGCGCTGATGTCGAGGCTCAACGGCCGGGATCAGATAGGCGTAGAGCTGGTAGAGCAGCACGGGCAGGGAAAGGATCAGAGCGAAGATGAGCGTGATACCGATCGTGGTCGTGAATGGCTCACCGATCCCGAGCGTCACCGGCTTGTCGCCCTGCGGTGGCGCAGAGAGGGCGCCGATCGTGCGATGAAGGCTCGGGGCGATCGCTCGCAGCGATGCGCGCGTAGAGGCACTGGCACCGCTGTCGGGCCGCTCCAGCGAGCCCAGCACGCCCGCGAGCGCGGTCGCGACAGCTCGCGTCTCGCGCTGATTGGTGTAGGAGGCGCCGAGGGGGCCGTGCCCGGCACGGACCTGCTTCTGCGTCTGGTTGGCCAGCGGCTTGTTGACCAGGTGCAGTAACGCGTGGTTCTGCCAGAGGCAGACCGCGAACGCCGCACCCAGGACGGCGAGCGAGACGATCAGCCGCCGGCGGAGCTCCTCGAGATGATCGACCAGCCCGAGCTCCTCCTCGTGGCCGACCCTTCTGACGGCGATAGCCATCGTGGTGCTCGCCTCTCCGCCTCAGCGAGCCGCGTCGCTGAGGCGCGTCGCCTCAACGCTTGGCGCCGTTGTCGGTACCGCGACCGCGGCCAGCGGCACGGCGATCGCCTGATCGAGGCTCATCGTGTGCGTCTGCGCACCGCCGAGGCTGTCCTTGAAGCCCCGCATTCCGTCGCCAAGCGAGCGCCCGATCTCCGGCAACCGCCTGGCGCCGAATACCAGCACCACCACGAGCAACAGGATCAGGATGTGAAGCGTGTTATCGAGCCCCATGGCGCTGTTCCTTTCTAGCTTTTGGCGCAACCGTCTCCCGCGCGACTCACTCGGTACCGCCCGTGGCGGAGGCGCGCACGCGACGGCCGTCGCGATTCGGATGGCGCGGGGCCCCCTCGGCCGGCTACCACCTTCACGTCCTGATTCGGGCCGCCACCCTGATCGGATCACTGGCCGCGTCAATCCGGGCGTCGCCGGCCCGCCGTCGGGTCCGCTAGCTTGCCCTCGATCGTGTCCCTGGAGCCCACCACCGTCCTTGACGAGGTGCTTGACCTACGGGAGCGCGACGTCCTCGACGTCGGCTGCGGAGAGGGTTGGCTGGTGCGCCATCTTCTCGCCGCCGGGGCACAACCGGTCGGCATCGATCCCCTTGCGGTGGCTCTCGAGCGTGCCCGTCGCGATGACGCCAACGCCCCGACGGGGCGCTACATCGAAGGCGAAGCTGAGGCGCTCCCCTTTCGCGACGGCTCCTTCGACGTCGCCATCTTCTTCAACAGCCTCCACCACGTCCCCGTCGCCTCGCTCGACATCGCGCTCAGCGAGGCCGCACGAGTGCTGCGCCGCGGCGGCGTGATCTACGTGCAGGAGCCGCTCGCCGAGGGGCCCTTCTTCGAGCTGGCGCGTGCGGTGGAGGATGAGACCGAGGTGCGGGCGGCCGCACAGGATGCGCTGACCCGCGCCGCGGCCGGCCCGTTCACGCAGCGCATGCGCCGCGACGGGGCGATCGCGACGTGGCTCGCCGACTACGAGGGCTTCCGAGCTCGCATGCTGAGCGTCGAGCCGGCAAGGGCCGCAGCGCTCACCGAGCTCGACGAAGAGCTACGCGTCGCGTTCGAGCGTTTGGCGGTTCCGGCCGAGGGCGGCTACGTCTTCGAGCAGCCATTCCGGGCCCACCTGCTGGCCCCCTGAGGGGTTAGAGGTAGCGCTGGCGCGGCTAGGCCGCGGCTCGAACTCTTGTCCCGCCCTCGTGCACGCGCACGGGCCGGCCGAAGCGGATCGCGCCGAAACTCTCCGTGGTCGCCCCCTGCTCGGGTTCACGCGCGTGCTCGTAGCTCAGCCGCTCGCTCAGCTCGTCGCAGGCACGGCCGAGCCAGGCACGTTCCCAGCGCCAGCCCTGGAGCGGGGTGAGGACGACACGCGAGCCATCGCCCAACCCCGCGTAGACCGCGATCCGGTTGGGCCCGCGGTCGTCGAGAAAGAATCGCCGCAGCTCGCTCCAGCGGATCGCGTCCGCCGAGTCGAACCCGATGCTGACGATGCCCGCGTCGGACAGGCGTATGCCGATGCTCGCGCTCCAGAGCAGCAGCGCCAGAGGGACCCCGGCCCCAGCGACCGTGAGAACGATCACGGCGATCCACTCGGAGGCGCCTTCGACGTGGTGTTCGATATCCGCGAAAGCCGCAAACACTGCTGCCAGCATCGCGATCGCGAGCAGGTAGACGAGCAAGCGCTGCGCTCCACGGTAGGTGATCACACCCCACGTATCGGCGTTTCCGCGCGCCGCCATCAGTGTCGGCGCGCTGAGGGCTCAGTGCGCGGCGCGAACCACGAGCCACGCGGCGAGTCCGAAACCACAGACTCCGATCCCCACGCGCAGGAGCGCTGGGGCCGCGCGACGCGCGACAGCCGGCCCGATCATTCCGCCCGCGAAGAGACCGACGGCGAGCGGTAGCGCGGCCAGCCAGACGACCCTGCCGGCCAGCGCGAAGATGACCGCCGGCAGTGCGTCCGTCACCGTCAGCAGGACGTTCTTGAGTGCGTTGGCTCGCACGAGGTCGTGTTCGACCAGCACCAACAGGATCGCGAGGATCATGATTCCGGCGCCCGCGCCGAAGTAGCCGCTGTAGACGGCGACAGCGACCGCGGCGGCGATCGCAACGACCTCCGTGCGCCCGCGCGGGCGCGCCTGATGCCAGGTCGTCAGGCGACGTTGCGCCAGCAGTGCCACCGACGCTCCCGCCACCAAGAAGGGAACGACCCAGTCGAACACACTGCCCGGCGTGAGCAGCAGTAGCAGCGCGCCCGCCGTGCCGCCTGCCACGCACAGCGGTGTCCATCGTCGGAGCCGCTGCCACTGATCACTGAGCTCCGAACGAGAGTTGAGCGTCGCCCCGATCCCGATCGTCACGCCGGCAACGGCATTCGTGACGTTCGCCGCCAGGGGTCCGAGTCCGACCGCCAGCAGGGCCGGGTAGGACACGAGCGAGGCGATCCCGCCGGCACTGCCAGCGGCCCCGGCCGCCGCCCCGGCGGCGACGAGGAAAGCCCCATCGGCAAACGAGATAGCGATCGATCGAGCCTACATATGTCGACGGCCACATCCGCGCCTCGCGCTGTAGCGCGGATCACGAAATCGGGTGGTTGACACACGGCCAGGCGGTGGTACAACGGAACCAGACCGGACCCTAGGAGGTTCCGATGGACCGCATGAGCCGTTCGTAGTTCGCCCCGCTCTCGCGACGCCGGACCAGCCGCGAAACGTCCGTCGGACCCCGCCCGCGCTCAGTGCGCCCCCCGGCGCCGCAGCGGGACGGGCGATTAACCTAAACGACGCGCGTCCGCGTGCCCGCTCGACCCTTGAGGACTCAGATGACGGAGCCACCGGACGCGCGCCCGTTCTCGCAGGCGGTCAAGGAACGCGTTCAGTGCTGCCAGACTCGGATGTAGTCGATCGACATCGATGCCGGCGCTTCGATTGGTCCACCGTAGGTCTTATCGACCGCGAGGTTGAGGATCAGATGCTCGGGAGCTGAGGCGATGTCCTGGGTGTCTGTTCCGACCGCCCTCCCGTCGTAGTACCAGGTGACGATCCCGCGCTCCCAATCCGCAGCGAAGGTGTGCCAGCCTCCCGTCCAGGTGCCGGACGGGCAGCCGCCGGGACGGTCGCCGTTGGCGTCGTGATAGTGCCAGCAGGCCATGCCGCTGAGCCCCTCCATGACGTCGAGCTCTCCGTCTTGCGGTAGCGGCGGGTTGCCCGCAGCCCAGATGCCCGGCCAGTCAGCGACCTGGCCGTTGCCGGGCAGGTACGCACGGGCCTCGATGAATCCGTAGGCGAAGTTGAAGCTCTTCTGCGTCGAGATCATTCCGCTCTGGTAGGGCTCGCTGATGCTGCCGCCGCTGATCGAGCACGAGGCGGTCTTCTGGATCGCAGTCAGCGCCAGCGACCCGTTGCCCTCCGTGACCTGTGAGGCCGGGTAGCACTCGAGCTCCTCGCTTGGGTCGAGTGGACCGTCGAACCCCCACAGGCCGTTTGACCAAGCAGCGAGATTCAGCGAGGTGCCGCTGAACTCATCATCGAAGACCAGGTGCCAGCTTCCCGGGTCACCGATCGGAGTCGGCGCGGGCGTGGCCGGCGGCGTGGGGGTCGGCGTCGGCATAGGCGTTGGGGTGGGTGTTGGCGTCGGGGTGGGTGTTGGCGTCGGCGTCGGCTTTGGCGTGGGCGTCGGTGCAGGTGCGGCGATGCCGGATCCGGCAGTCGCACCAGTCGCGCCTGTGACGTTCAGCGGTGCAGCGCTCGCGGCCGGACTAGTGCCCACCGAGGAGCCTGAACCTGTCGTATCCGCAGAGACGGGCAGCTTCGGGTCCACCTGCGCAGCCACCCGGTGGAGCCTGACCCTCAGCCTCGGCCTCAGTCGGCTACCGACGGCCCGGATCGTGATGCTGCGACCGCTGACGGCGACGCGAGCCGTGAGGGTTGCCCTGCGATGACGGCGCGCCGTCGTGGCGAACAGTCCGACCGATCCCACCTCGACGCTGATGTGGTTCGCGCGCGCCGACGCACTCGAGAGCCCGATCGTCACGCGGTAGGTGCCGGGCGTGACGACGCGCCGGTGCATGACCACGGTCTTCGCAGCGACGCGGGCCACGGGGTGGGCCGGGTGGATCAGGCCGAAGGGCCCATCGGTGGCAAGCGCGGGAGTCGCCACGCCGAGTGAGATCGCGGCTGCTACCAGCGCGATGCTCGGCGCGCGCCCGCGGAAACGACGTGTCTGATCGTGGAATGCGTCCGTGCGGCTTCGAGAAACCATGCCCGGTTCGGCCATGCCCCTGTCCTCTTTCTGATGCCTACCGGGTTAGCTGACGGGCTCGCGCTGAAAGAGCAGCGCTACCGCACGGTGTTGTGCGGATTCGCCCCTGCTTCTGGGGTCCCCGGTTTCCCGGCTTCGGACCGGGAATTCGGCTTTGTAGCGCGAAGCTACCAGCGGCCAAGGGAGGCCCTGCAATTATTTTTTCGCAATTTGCGTCCTGATTGTGGTGGTGCTATGCGCGCGGCGGATAGGGACTCCCAAGGAGGATGGGGATTGCGCGACCCATTTGGCGGAGCGCGCGCCCACCCAACGCCGTCGCTGACGCCACGATGTGGCGATAGAGGCTTTCAACGACCCCGCGACGACGACGAGGCGCGCTCGCCGCGGCGTGCGCAGTCGCTTCCGACTTCGGGCTCCCCACCGCCTCGGCCGCCGTGCCGACGCCAACAATGTGCTCGTTCACCTGCGCCCGGCACCGGCGGTGGCGCGGGTCGCCATGACCGGTTCTCGCTTCACAAACCCCCGCGAGCGCCTCGGACGCGAGCTCGCCGTCGCCGGCTGGGCGAGCGCGCGCGGCGGGGCGGTCGTTGCTCCGAGTGCGGAGTTGCCCTCCGGGCCGCACGAGCGAGGCGGGCTCTGGATGAGCTTTTGGCGCTGCGTCGACAGTGACGCTCGCGCGGGCGAGGAGGATCCGGACGTGGCAGCCCAGGCACTGGCGCCGCTGCATGCCCTTCTTGCCGAATGCGCCCTGGAGCTACCTCTGCTGCAGCCTGTGCTCGGAGAGTTGCCGCGAGTGATCGACGCGCTCGAGACGACCTCCATGACGGTCAGCGATCTGGGCGTGCTTCGTCGCGCCCACGACGTTGTCGTCAGCCGCCTCACGGCGATGTCGCTCCCGGTCCACGTGGTGCACGGAGACGCGCACGCCGGCAATCTGGTGCGCGCGAGCGGCCGTGTGCTCTGGGGCGATTTCGAAGACGTGTGCCCCGCCCCTCTTGCCTGGGACCTCACCTGCCTGATCACGCCGATGGCGGGCTTTGCGGAGGCCCTACTCGGGGCCTACGTCGAGGCTGGCGGCGCCCACCTCGATGCTTGCGAGCTCGACGCCTTCCTGGATGCCCGCGCGCTGCACGCGGCGGTGTGGTGGTCCTGGCTGGCCGGTGACGACCACAGGCGCCGTGAGCGGGCGACCCGATGGCTTCGCTGGTGGCGCGAGCGCCTGGGCTGATTCGGCGCCTTAAAGAACTGCGCCCGGCGGATCGCAGCCGCCGGGCTTACGCGGAATTGCACCATGGGTCTGCGCGGCTTTGCGGGTGAGGTTTCGAGCCCGCAGGTGGGCAGATTTCTTCCGCCTTAGCGAAGCGGCGCCTCGCACGTCTCAAGCTGGGAGATCGCCTCGATACGGTTGCGCACGCCCAGCCTGCGAAAGATGTCGGAGACGTGGAACTTGATCGTGTTCGGGCGCAGTCCGAGCAGCTCGGCGATCTCCTCGTTGCTGTGGCCCAGCGCCATCAGCTGGAGCACCTCGAGCTGGCGCGGGGTGATCGCCACCAGCTCGGGTGCGGCATGCCAGCTGGCGGGAAGTACGGCGTGCCCGTTGAGGATGTGTGTGAGCGCGGCCCGCAGCTCACCCACGGATGACTCCTTGAGCACGACACCGTCGACGCGGCGAGTGCTTGCGCACAGTACGACTTCGCTGGTGGCCTCGGTGGCCAGGAGCACCAGCTTGCACGACAACTCCAGCGCTAGTACTCGGTCGACGGCCTCCGCGCACGTGCCGCGATGATCGTCGACGTCGAGCAACGCGACGTCGACGCGCGGCGGCGCAAGCTCGAAGACCTCCTCCAGAGCCTCGATTGAGGCGAGCGAGGAGGTCACCCGCATGCCCGGCTGGGCGTCAATCAAGCCCCCCACGGCGGCACGCATGAGACGCTGCCCACCGATGAGCACCAGCGCGGTGTCGCGTTCGCTCGCGAGAAGTCGCCCCGCGGTTATGGAGGGCATCCGCGCCTCGCTCCAGGCTGTCAGGGTTGCCCCGCTCATGGCGCGAACCCGTGGTGCGTCGCTGCTTGCTGGCTGTCCTTGCCACTCCGATTGCGTCCCTTTGCCGGCATTTCGCTCGCCTTCGTTCGTTACTTCGGTACATCTCTGACGCTAGTTGGGCGCCTCGCGCCCGCATATCCCCCACAGGTGTCGCATAGGGCACCCCGCGGGGTGCAAAAGCGGCACGAGAGCGGGAGAAATACCCGCGCTGCCGCCGCGCGCACCCTCGACCTGATGCCCGCCACACGGGCCTGCCGTATCGGTGGCTTCCTCGCGCCCCGGACCCGTGGCGATCCGTGGTGCTGCTCGCGAGGGACGCCCCGACTGTGGCCTCCAACCGAGGTCGGGGACGGCCTACGCATCGAACGTAGCATGCGCGTGCGGAGCGTGTTGAGGACAGGCTGTGAATTGCTCTGCTACCGCCGGGCACGGACCGCGACGGTGACCGCAGCGGCGTCCTCGCCGGAACCGCGCGGATCTGCGGTTCCCGCCTTCGCGGGCCCCTGGTCCACTGCCAACGCCCAAGCACGGCGTGGATCTCTGCCCCCAGGCAGGCGCTGGCCCTGCCTATACTCGGCGCTACATGGTGCTGGTCGGTCACGCGCAGCGCGTCTCGCAGCCGCTGACGCGCATGCAGCGGTGGCTGGTCGCTGCGGTCGTGATCGCGGTGGCGGCTGGCTCGGCGTGGGCCATCACGCAGGCCGCCAGCGCTCCCACCTCCCACGCTGGCTGCGTCAATCTGGTGGTCCCGAGCTCGACCGGCGGCGGTGCGTTCAGCTACTGCGGCGCCCCGGCGCGGCGCTGGTGCGCAAGCGAGTATGCGCAGGACGACCGCTTGGCAAAGCTTGCGGCCGCCCAGTGTCGACTGGCTGGGATCCCCCGGGGTAGCCGCCCGCACTAGGTGCGGGCGGCCAGCGCCTAGGGCGACTGCGCGAGCAGTCGGAACAGCCCGGAGGGCCCGATCACATCCAGCGCTTGGCCGGCTGCGTCGGTTAGTTCGACCGAGACGCGACCATCCGCGCTCGTGCCGAAACGGAGCTCCCTTCCCTGAGCGGCGAGCATCTGCGATACGCGCGCCGCAGCGTCCAGCTCACGCTGGACTTCGGGAGGTGGGCCATCGAACGGGGCACGCCGTGCGCTCACCAGTAGGCCCTGGGCGCGCTTGGAGCGAGCCGTACGCCGGGCTCGCGCGAGCGTCGCGCCAAAGGCGCTCGTTCGGCTTGCCGTGGCGGGCCATGGGATGCAGGCATACCTCGGTGTGATGCGACTGTGGTCGAGTCTGGCTTCCATGCGAGGGACTTTGGCTCGGGTGTCCGCGGGCGGTTGCGGGTGCAGGTTGCGCTCCGGCCGCCGCGGCTCACTGTGTTCGTGCTGAGATTTACTTCGCCCCCGGGAGCCGCAACCTTTAGGTGCCGGGCCCGCGCCCAACGATGGTTCGACGAGTGGCCAGGTGCCCGACCAGACGTTTACCTCTGTGAGCGCGTCCAATGCTCGCAAAAGCGACGCAACAGGCGATCCGGGATCCGCCGGCGGCTGCGATGATTTGCGCAGATGAAACGGGTTCGATCACGGACGATCACGCGCGTGGGCGCCGCCTCGCTGGCGGCGCTGGTGCTCCTGGCGACCGCAGCCGCGGGGGCGAACGCGCACAAGGGCGGCGTCTACCACGGCTCGCTCAGTGGCACCCAGTCGAAGATCTCGATCGACGTGCACGTCTCCCCGGCCGGCACCGGAGTCGTGGCGATCACCCTCAGCGCGCTTCCGATCTACTGCCCTGGCAATGGGCCTCCCGGCACCCCCTCGATCGTCTTCGCCAAGGCGAAGATCAGCGCCGCGGGAAAGTTCTCGACGACCGGCAAGGACATGATCGGCTCCGGCCCGCTGAAGGGCTCGGTGGCCGCGACCTTGGCAGTCAACGGCACCTTCACGGCGACGGGCATGCTCCACGGCACCCTGTCGACAAGCTACGGCGGCGGTGCCAAACGCTGCGGCGGTCGCTCCAGCTACAACGCTCGCGTCTGAGCAGGGCCGCTCAGACGAACAGGATGCGGCCCGGGACCATCGCGTCCTCGTGGGTGATGTAGGCAGCGCACGTACGGTGATAGCCGTCGGCTATTTGAGCTCTGGCCTCAGCGGCGAGGACCACCACGAGGATGGGCGAGATCGCCTCCTTGGCGGCGACCTTCGCGAGCTTCTCCGTGACCTCCGCGCTGCGTTTGGCATCGAGCAGCGGGAGCCTCGCGGCGCGCAGGATGTCCTTCGCGCGCCACATGCCCGAGGGCGCCGCGCGCAGACGCTCGATCACGCCGTCGAGATCGGCGGGGGCGATGAGCAGCGAGAGGTAGCTGCGGGCCGCCGCGTAGTCCTTCTCCTCCGGGTCGTCCAGCCAGCGAACCTTGCGGACATCAGCCACCCGCGACCGCCGGCAGGATCGTCAGCTCGGCGCCGTCGGGCACCGCGGTGTCGATCCCGTCCAGGAAGCGGATGTCCTCCCCGGAGACATAGACGTTCACAAAACGGCGCAGGCCCCCCTGCTCGTCGGAAATGCGCTCGCGCAGCTCGGCGAACTGCACGAACAGACCGTCGAGCACCTCAGCCACGGTCTCGCCATCGACGCTGGTTTCACTCACGCCGCCTGTGGCGGCGCGCAGCTGGGTCGGAATCTTGACCGTCGCGGCCATCACGCCACCGCGTGAGCGAACTCGGCGTCGAAGGCCTCGAGGGAAGCATCGATCTCGTGCGTCTCGAACGATCCGCGCACGGCATCCAACGTCTTCAACCCATCGCCGGTGATCACCAGCACAACCCGCTCGCTGGGATCGATGTCGCCGCGGCGGGCCAATTCGCTCAGGACGGCGACGCTGACGCCACCGGCTGTCTCCGTGAAGACGCCGGTGGTCTCGGCCAAGAGGCGGATGCCCGCACGGATCTGCTCGTCGCTGACCGCGTCGACGCCACCGCCGGTGCGGCGAGCGTAATCAAGCACGTAGGGACCGTCGGCCGGGTTGCCGATGGCGAGCGACTTCGCGATCGTATTCGGCTTGACGGGCTGGCAGAAGTCCGCGCCGGCGGCATATGCGTTCGCGACGGGGGCGCAGCCTTCGGCCTGCGCGCCGTTCATCGTCGGCTGGCGGCCGCTGACCAAGCCGGCCTCGATCCACTCTTGGAAACCGCGATGGACCTTGGTGAAGAGCGAACCCGAGGCGATCGGGACGATGCAGCGATCCGGCAGCTCCCAGCCCAGCTGCTCGACGATCTCGAAGGCGACGGTCTTTGAGCCCTCCGAGTAGTAGGGCCGCATGTTGATGTTGACGAAGGCCCAGTCCTCGTGCTCGGCCGAAAGCTCCGTGCACAGCCGGTTGACGTCGTCGTAGTTGCCCCGGACCGAGACCACATTTGAGCCATAGATGCCCGTGCCGAGCACCTTCTGCTCCTCGAGGTCGGCGGGGATGAAGACGTAGGAGGGCAGGCCGAGTGCCGCGGCCTGGGCGGCGACGGCGTTGCCGAGGTTGCCCGTGGAGGCGCAGGCGAGCGCCTCGAAGCCGAGCTCTCGCGCGCGTGCCGAGGCGACCGCGACCACACGATCCTTGAACGAATGCGTCGGGTTGGCGGCGTCGTTCTTGACCCAGACCTCGCCGAGACCGAGCCGCTCGGCAAGGCGATCGGCGCGGATCAGTGGCGTCCAGCCCGCCGGCAGCCCGGGACGCCGGGCGAGCTCGTTCGTCGGCCCGGGCGGTCCCCCCACCAGCGGCAGGAAGTCGGCGTAGCGCCAGATGTTCCCCGGCCCGGCCTGAATCCGACGGCGAAGCGCCTCGACGTCCCCGTCACGCGCTCCGTAGACAACCTCGAGCGGGCCGAAACAGCGCTCGCACACATATCGCGCGTCGAGCGGGTAACCCGTCCCGCACTCCTTGCACTTCAGCGTTTCTGCCGCCATCTGAAAACCCTCCGCCGGTCGTGTGGCGAAGGTTCCATGAGGCAGAAGCTCCCACCACATCTCCCAGGCCATCGTGGAGCCTGTTGGAATTGGCACCGTTCCCGCTTGCGCGAAATGGTTGCCGGGGTTTCATAGGGCCAGTCCCTCCACCCCTCTGGATGTGTCCAGCTATGTGGGGTCAAGTATAGCGACGGGTGGAACACGCAATAGCGCAGCGTGGCGCAGCGGCGCGGCGTGCTATAGGAGGGCTGTGGCGGACGCGCAAAATGAGACGGCGGTGGAGCGGATCGTGGCCACGCTCGAGCCGATCGCGGACGCCGAGAAGCGCGCGGCCCTGGTGATCGTCAACCCCTACGCGACCGCCGTCTCGCCTCGCCTGCGAAGCCTCGTCGTCGACGCGCTCGGGACGCGCTATGCGATCGAGGCGGTCGAGACCAAGCATCGTGGCCACGCCGTCGAGCTCGCCCGCACGGCCGCCGCCGACGGCCTTCCCCTGGTCATCGCGTTCGGCGGCGACGGCACGGTGAACGAGGCGGCCAACGGGCTCGCAGGCTCGAACACACCGCTCACCTGCCTCCCCGGAGGCTCCGCGAACGTCTTCGGCAAGCTGCTCGGGATTCCGAGCGAGATCGTCGATGCGACGGAGCACGTGCTGGGACTTGCGGACCGCTTCCAGCCGAGGCGCATCGACCTCGGCGAGGTGGAGGGGCGTCTGTACACCTTCAGCGCCGGGATCGGCATGGACGCCCAGGTGGTCCGCGGTGTCGACTCCAGACCGGCGCTGAAGGCGCGCTTCGGGCCCTATTTCTTCCTGGCAACAGCACTCGCGACGTTCACGCGCCGCTACCTCGTCGCCGCGCCGCGGATGTTCGTGGAGGTCGGCGGGCAGACGCTCTCAGGCGTGACCACGATCGTCCAGAACGCCGAGCACTACACCTACTTCCACGACCACGCGATCGACCTCGCGGACGGAGCGACCCTCGACGGTGGCACGCTTTCCGGAGTCGTCCTGCGACGCGCGAGCGTGCTCGGCGCGCCGTCGCTGCTGGTGCGCGGCTGGATCTCAGGCGCCCGCGTCAGCGCTCACCGCCAGGTCGACGGGTTCCGCGGCGCGAGCGCGCTGACGGTCAGCAGCGCAACCGGGCGGCCGCTCCCGCTGCAGGTCGACGGCGACTACATCGGCGAGGTCACCGAGGCTCGCTTCACGCTGCGCCCGCGGGCGCTCGCGGTTGTTGCCTAGCGCTTGCTCAGCTGTGACTCCTCTGCCGCGGGTGGCAGCCACGGCCGGCGAGCGGGAGCAGTGGAGCGGCGGCTGAGCTCAGCTGCCCGGGGTGACGCGGAATGCGTCGAACACCGAGTCGATGTTGCGAAGGCGGGAGATCGTCGCCTTGAGCGTCTGCGTGTCGGCGCACTCGACGACAAAGCGGTTGCGGATCATCGGCGGGTTGGCGGTGCACTGCGCCTCGACGATGTTCATGCCGGCCTCCGAGAAGGTGCGTGAGAGGTCCTCGAGCAGCCGATGACGGTCCCAGCCGTCGATCTGGATCTCGACCTTGAAGCCGGTCGTCTGCCCTCCCTCCCAGGCCACCTCGGTGAAGCGATCGGGATCGCGGCTGAGCGCCTTGGCGTTGGAGCAGTCGGAGCGGTGGATCGTGATCCCGCGGCCGAGTGAGATGTAGCCCACGATCTCATCGCCCGGAACCGGCCGACAGCACTTTGCCAGGCGCACCAGTACGTCGCTGACACCCTCGACGCGAATCCCGAACTCGCTCGAGGAGTTGGTCGGACGGCGCCGCTCCCGGCGCGAGGAGATCAGCGTCGAGGCCGCGGTCTGCTCGGCGTCGGCGGACTCGCCCTGCTTGAGCCGCTGGAGGATCTTGGCCACCACGGTCTTGGGTGAGACCTTCGCCGCGCCCAGCGCGATGTAGAAGTCGTCGGCTTTGCGAAAGCCGAGCTCGCGGATGACGTCGGCCAGCAGTGCCGAGCCGGTGATGCGCTGCGCCGGCAGGCCCTGCTTGCGCAGCGCCTCCTGCAGCGCCTCGCGACCGGTGTGCTCGGTGTCCTGGCGGGTCTCGGCCTTGAACCACTGCTTGATCTTGTTGCGCGCGCGTGAGGTCTTGACGACGGCGAGCCAGTCCCGCGACGGGCCGCGCTCGCGCTTGGAGGTCAGGACCTCGACGATGTCGCCGGAGCGAAGCTCGTAGCTGAGCGGGACGATCTTTCCGTTGACCTTGGCGCCGACGCACCGGTGCCCGACGTCGGTGTGGACCTCGTAGGCGAAGTCCAGCGGCGTCGCTCCCGCGGCCAGCGATTTGACCTCCCCCTTGGGCGTGAACACGTAGACCTCGTCCTCGAAGAGGTCGACGCGCAGCGTCTCCATGAACTCCTTGGGGTCAGAGGTCTCGCTCTGCCAGTCGACCATCGAGCGCAACCACTTCAGCTTCTCCTCATCCGCTGACCAGTTCGAGCGAGCGCTGCGGTCGGGACGCTGGGCGTGCTTGTACATCCAGTGCGCGGCCACGCCGTACTCCGCCATGTCGTGCATCTCGCGGGTGCGGATCTGGATCTCCAGCGGTCGCCCCTCGGGCCCGATCACTGTCGTGTGCAGCGACTGGTACATGTTGAACTTGGGCATCGCCACGAAGTCCTTGAAGCGCCCCGGCAACGGCTTCCACAGCGAGTGCACGACGCCCACGGCGCCGTAGCAGTCCTTGGTGGACTCGACGACGACGCGCATCGCCGTGAGGTCGTAGATCTCGTTGAACTCGCGGCCCTTGCGGGTCATCTTCGAATAGATCGAGTAGAAGTGCTTGGCGCGCCCGGAGATGGCGGCAGCGATCCCTAGCGAGTCGAGCTCACGCTGGAGGATCTCGCCGGCGGCGTGCACGTAGCGTTCCCGATCGTCGCGCTGCTGGGCGACGAGCACCTTGATCTCCTCGTACTTGCGCGGGTGCAGCGTCGCGAAGGCGAGGTCCTCGAGCTCCCACTTGAGCGCGTGGATGCCGAGGCGGTGCGCGATCGGCGCGTAGATCTCGAGCGTCTCCTTGGCCTTCTCGATCTGCTTCTGCTTGGGCAACGCCCCGATCGTGCGCATGTTGTGGAGGCGGTCGGCGAGCTTGATCAGGATGACGCGGACGTCGCTCGCCATCGCGACGATCATCTTGCGGTAGTTCTCCGCCTGCGCCTCGTCACGGGAGGAGAAGGTGATGCCGGTGAGCTTGGTCACGCCGTCGACGAGGCTCGCGATCTCCTCGCCGAAACGCTCCGAGACCTCCTCCAGCGAGGCCGAGGTGTCCTCGACGGTGTCGTGCAGGAGCGCGGCGCACAGCGTCTCGGTGTCCAGCCGCATCGACGCGCAAATCCGCGCGACACCGACCGGGTGGACGATGAACTCCTCACCAGAGCGACGACGCTGGTCGGCGTGGTGCTCGCAGGCGAAGACGAACGCCGCAGCGACGGCGTCACGGTCGATCGGGACCAGCGACTCCTCGGCGTGCTCCTCGACGATCGCGAAGAGGTCCGCCAGAAGCTGGCGCTCGCGGGCGGTGAGCAGCGCGAGCTCGGCCTCTGCCGTGCTCGTCGCGATCTGCTTCAGGCCGCCTGCGCTGTCGTCAATCCCAGATATGTGAGGCCGTCCTCTCGCGTCTGCTCATAGTGGCGGTACGCGGCCGAGTGCTCGAGGGTCACGCGGCTGCGTTCGGTCACGGTGACCGTCGCTCGCTCCCGGTCGAGTGCGATGAGGCCCACCTCCGTGAGGACGCGCAACAGACGCCCGGCCGCTTCGGGGGACGCGGCCTCCCCACGCAGGAGCGCCTCCAGCTCCCGCCCTGCCACCTCGCCCCGGTCGCGAAGCGCCCGGTAGCTTGCGGCAAGCGAGCTGCGGAGACCGTATTCCCGCTCGTGTGTATGTATGGCAAAGCGTAGCTCAGCCGGGCCCCACGCCAGGTAGGTGCGTTCGCCGGCTTGGCCGGGCGGCCTGTGAGCCGCCCGCGAGATCGGCGGATCGAGCGCGACGACGTTGCGAAAGGGCCGGGCCAGATCCCCGTCGCGCTCGAGCGCTGCGTAGGAAGCGAGGCTGAAGCCACCGAGGCGACCGCTCAGATGCCGCGTGCGCGCGGGGGCGTCGGAGACGAGGACGAGCAGCTCCTCGCCGCCTGCGAGCAGCTGGGTGATCAGCGCCGCAACCCCGCGGCCGCGCCAGTCGACCTCGTGGCGAAGGCCGGCGTTCGGGCCCTCAACATCTGGCTGCGTGAGCGGCCGCTCGAGCACCGCAAGAGCGCGCTCGAGGTACTCGCCGTCCTCACCGAGGACCGTGATCGCCGCCGGGTCGCAGGGCTGCGCCGTGCGCAACACCAGCCGCGGCTCCACGACGCCCCTCCATTCGTCGCGCTCGAGCGCGAAGGTGGCGTCCACAGGGACATCGGGCTCGAAGGGCAGCCGTGCCCCCGCGCCGAAGCGCACCGCACGAGCGCGGGCGCCGCCGGAGTTGACGGTGAAGCGAGCGTGGTCGGAGCGCTGCTCGCCGCCGAAGCCGGCGGCGTCGCTGAAGCTCGCCGCCGGGATCATCAACGAGACGGCCGGGTTGCCCGCGCCAAACGGAGCCAGGAGCCGCAGCTCCTCGGCCAGGCCGAGACCGAGCTCCGGTCCCGAGGCGATCGCGTCGACGCGCTCACTGGCAACCAGATCCTCGAGCGTGAGCACCCCCTGAGCGTGGGCCACGAAGGCCTCGCGGAAGGCTTCGACACGGGCAGGATCGATCGCCAACCCGGCGGCAGCCCGATGGCCACCATGGCGTTCCAGGTGCTCCGACGCGGCATTCAGACCGCCCAAGAGGTCGAAACCGGGGATCGAGCGTCCGGAGCCGGCGCCCAGTCCAGCTTCGCCTTCATCGGGTAGAGCGATCAGCACGACGGGGCGGTGATGGCGCTCGGCGATCCGCGCCGCGACGATCCCGATCACCCCCGGATGCCAGCCCCGCGCCGCCAGCACGTAGGCGGCCGCCGGTCCGTGGGCGTCCACCTGCGCCTGCGCCTCGAAGCGGATCCTCGTCTCGACGTGTCGGCGTTCCGCGTTGGCGTGATCGAGCTCATCAGCCAGTTCCCGCGCACGGTCGCGGTCGTCGGTCAGCAGCAATTCGAGCGCGGTGTCGGCGCGGTAGAGGCGTCCGGCCGCATTGATCCGCGGCGCCAAACGGAAGGCCACCGAATGCTCATCGACGCGCAGCGGGTCGACGCCTGCGACGCTCATCAGGGCCCGCAGACCGGGGCGCGTGGTGCGTGCCAGCGCCCGCAGCCCAGCGCGGACCAGGCGGCGGTTCTCGCCGCGCAGCGCCACGACATCGGCGACGGTGGCGAGCGCCACGAGCTCCAGCTCACTGTCGCGCTCGTCGCCATCGAGCCCCGCGCGCACGCGAAGGGCGGCCGCGAGCTTGGCCGCAACCGCGGTCGCGCACAGCTCCGGGCACGGATAGCCGCACAGCGCCGGGTGTACGTAGGGAGCCTCCGGCAGCTTGCCGTCCGCGCGGGCCGCGTGGTGGTCGGTGACCAGGACCTCGAGGCCTCCGGCGCGTGCCTGCGCGACCTCGTCGACGGCGGTGATGGCACAGTCGACGGTGATCAGCAGGCGTGTGCCACGGGCGATCAGCCGCTCAACGGTGGCGGCAGCGAGGCCGTAACCGTCGCCCTGGCGGTCGGGCAGGTGCCAGTCGACGTCGGCGCCGAGCTCGCGCAGCGTCGACACGAGGATTGCGGTCGAGCAGACGCCGTCGCAGTCGTAGTCGCCGTGAACGGTGATCGTCGAGCCGCCGGCGATGTGGCCGGCGACCAGATCGACAGCTGATGAGATTCCGCGGAAGGCCGACGGCTCGTGGCGCTCCTCGGCGTCCAGAAACGCGCGCGCCTGCTCGGGATCCTCGAGTCCGCGCCGCGCGAGCACCTGAGCCAGCACGCGGCTCACACCGAGCTCACGCTCCAGCCGCTCGACCATCTCGAGCGTGACCGGTGCTATCTGAAGGCGCGGGGCCGACTGGGTTGACGCATCCATCGCAGGGCGAGGGTATGCGCCGCTTGGGACGGAAGAATCAGACTCCGAGCTCGGCGCGCTCGTGCGCGCGCTCGTGGTTGCTCCCGACGAGATAGATCAGAGCCATCCCGAGGAGCGATCCGGGGACTCCATAGAGGACGGTGGCGAGGTGGGTGGCGTGGCGTCCCGGGATAGCAGTGTGCAGCGCGATCGCGCTGATGATGACGCCGGTGACTATCGCGCCGGCGATCGAGGCGAGGAAGGCGCCGACGATCCCGCCCCAGAAGCGATCTGGGAGCCAGATCGTGTAGTGCCAGAGCGCGAGTCCCATGATGACCCAGGCGAGTAGTCCCATTAGCGTGGCCTTCCTCGGCGTCGGCTGCGTGATTTGGAGGCGCCGCGTTGGCGCTGTTGGTCGTTGTCGGGCATCACGACGTCCTCGGGCAACGCGTCCGCGGTCGGATCGCGCACCACCGGCGGCGGCTCAGCCGCCGGCACCGACGGCGCACTCGGTGTCGTCGGTCGCCGTCGCGTCGGCGGCGGTTCGGGGGTGCTGGCGCGCCGCGGCGGGTCGGGCGCCATCTCGCGCACGATCTCGCGGAACTCGCCGGGGGCGATCGTGCCATCCGGCCGCGCAACCTCCGTCAACCGCCGCGAACGACGCTTCTCCAGGGGCGCGACCTCACGCGCCGCCGCGCCAGTGGTCGCATACGCCGGCACCAAACCGCCGTACTCCGCCGCGATCCTCGCGCGCCGACGGCGATAAACCGGCTCACGCTCCTTCCAGTGCGTGAGCACCGGCGAGGCGATGAAGATCGACGAATACGCACCGGAGGCCACGCCCACGAGCATCGCGAACGCGAAGTCCTTCAACGTCGACCCACCGAACAGAAGCAACGCCAGAATCGGAAGCAACGTGCACAAGCTCGTCGCCAACGACCGCGTCAACACCTCCGCCATCGAGCGGTTCACGATCTGCGAAAACGCAGCGTTCTGCATCTTCTGCACGTTCTCGCGGACCCGGTCGAACACGATGATCGTGTCGTACATGGAGTAACCCAAGATCGTCAACAAGGCTGCCACCGTGTCAGCCGTCACCTGCCTCCCGGTGAGCGCATACACGCCAGCCGTGATCAACAAATCATGCATCAACGCAATCATCACCGGCACCGCATACTTCCACTGGAACCGCAAAGCGATATACACAAAAATCGCAGCCAACGCCGCAATAATCGCCACCGCCGCACTATCCGCAACCGTCTTACCAAAACTGGCGCCGACGGTGTTCTGGTTCCACTCGACGACGGTGTAGCGCTGGTTCAGCAGCCCGCGCACGGTCGTCGTCGGTGAACCGGCGGTGCCGATCTGGCTGTCCTTGAGCGCCTTGGTCTGGATCTGGTAGGAGTAGGTCGGCTTCGCGGCCGGCGCGCCCTTCTTGGCCTTCTTGGTATGGGTCGTCAGCTGCTGGACGACGGGCTGGCCGATCGTGGCGCCCTGGCTCTTGAGGTGAAGCGAGGTGATCGCAGAGGCGATCTTGTTGACGGGCGCAGGCGTCGCGAGCGTCGCCTGGATCTGGGTGCCGCCGACGAAGTCGATGCCGAAGTTGACGCCGCGCGCCCCGATCGCGATCGCCCCGACGAGCAGGATCGTCCCGGACAAGCTGAAGAACCACTTCGAGCTGCCCATGAAGTCGAAGGTCCACGTGCGACGGTTCTTCGTCACCCCGAGTGCGCTCGGATGGCGGATCGCCCGCGTACGCCCCATCGTGCCGAGGATCGCGCGCGTCGCCGCCACCGCCGTGAACAGCGACACCAACACGCCCATGCCGAGCGTCAGCGCGAAGCCCTGGACGTCGGACTGGGAGAGGATGAAGAGGATGAAGGCCGCCATGAACGTCACGACGTTCGCGTCGACGATCGCCGAGAAGCCACGGCGGTAACCCGCCGCGATCGCGTTCAACGGCGAGCGCCCAGCTCGCGCCTCTTCCTTCACCCGTTCGAAGATCACCACGTTCGCGTCCGCCGCCACACCGATCGTCAGGATCAGGCCGGCGATGCCCGGCAACGTCAGCGTCACCGGGATCAACTTGATCAGGGCGTAGAAGTAGAGCGAGTACACGGCCAGCGCGGTCACCGCGATCAAACCGAGCACGCGGTAGAAGATGAGCAGGAACAACGCCACGAGCGCCAGGCCGGCAAGACCGGCGATCAGGCCCTGATTGAGCGCCGTATGACCGAGCGAGGCGGAGACCAGCTGCGAGGAGATCTCGTCGAGCTTGACCGGAAGCGCGCCGCTGGCCATCACCTGCGCGAGCTGGTTGGCGGTGGCGTAGGTGAAACCGCCGGTGATCTCCGACCCGTTGCCGGAGGGGATCCCGTTGGGGAACTGGGTGAAGTCGATCGAGGGCACCGTGACGAGCTGGCCGTCGAGGGTGACCGCGAAGTGCTGGTCGTTCGCGGTGGCGCCGGGTACCGAGTTGTTGCGTCCGCGCGCCGCGAGCACCGCGGTCACGTTCTGGAAGACGTTCGAGCCGCCGTTCTTGAAGCCGAAGCTGACGACGATGCCGTTGGTGGGGTCCGTCGTCGACTGCGGATTGGAGATGTCATTGCCGGTCAGGTACGCCTTGTCGCGCAGCACGAAGAAGTCGTTGGGGACCGGTACCTCGGGCGCCGAGGTCGCCTGGATCACCACCGTGCCGGCGGGGACCTTGATCAGCCGAGCGGTCTTGGCGAGCTTGGTGTGGTGCTGCGCCAGGTCGGCCTTCAGGAACGGGACCGTCGGCTCGGGACCGACCGGGTAGACGGTCTTGGTCTTGTCGTCGACGTAGTAGTAGTTCGGCGCTCCGCCGTTCGACATGAAGTACGGCGGCCCGTAGACGTGCTTCGGCTGCTTGGAGGCCAGGATCACGGCCTGGTAGTAGGGAATGCCGCAGGCGGCGACGCCGGTCTGCGAGTTGCCGCAGGTGGCGGCGTTGTCGTTGGGGCCGGCGATCTTGCCCGAGGGGTTGATGACGCTGTTCTCCCAGTCGTAGAAGAACAGCTGGCCGGTGACGCCGACGACCTTCTCGGCCTTCTCAGTGTTCTGCTCCTCGGGAATCGCCACCGAGATCTCGTTGCCACCGTAGGCGGCGATGTCGACGCCGCTGACGCCCAGCGTGTTGCTGCGCGAGCGCATGATGTTGATCGCGTCGTTGAGCTGGGTCGAGGTGACGTTCTTGCCCGAGGTCGTGCGCGCCTGGTAGACGAGTTGCACGCCGCCCTTGAGGTCAAGACCAAGGCGTGTCTTGTCCGGCTTGACCACCCCGGGGATGCCCACGGTCACGATCAGGGACACCAACACCAGCGCCGTGACGACGCTGAGAACGAAGATATGGCGGACGCGGTCGCTCATCGGAAGGTCATCGGCCGCTCAGCGCGAGGGCGTGAGCACCAGCAGCAGGCCGCCATCGTCATCGTAGGCGGGGAACAGGTCGGCCGTGGCCGTCGCGGAGATGTCGGAGTCGGTGCGCAGCGTCGCCGGTTTTCCCAGCGCGCGCACGCCCCATTCGAGCACGGTGGCGATGTGGTCCTCGCCGTTCTCGAAGCGTAGGTCGAGCGCCGCGCTGAGCTTCTGCCCGACGACCTCTTCCTCCTCGTAGCCGGTCAGCTCGAACGAGCCGCGGCCGCAGCCGATCACGCGCCCCTCACGGTCGGCAACGAAGAACGCGGCGTCGGGCGCCGGGTAGTAGTCGTCGAGCAGCTCGAAGAGAAACGAGAAGCCGCAGTTGGGGCAGCCACGATCCTCGCGGCGAAAGGCCTCGTAGCGGTCCGAGGCCAGCGAGCGCTCACCGCAGTTGGGGCAGATAAACGGGTGCGACATCGACGGCTGACAGCCTACAGGCGCGAGCCGCCACCGGGTCCAGCCCGCGGGCACCAGCCGCCGCTGCGACGCTGCTGCGAGCCCGGCGCGCACTGCTTCAGAACAGGGCCGCCGCCACCGGGGGCGGCGCGAGCTGTAGGTGCGCGTAGGCGTGGGCGGTGGCGATCCGCCCACGTGCGGTCCGCTTCAGCATTCCCAACTGCAACAGGTAGGGCTCGTAGACGTCCTCGATCGTGTCGCTCTCCTCCCCCACCGCCACGGCCAGGGTCGAGAGGCCGACGGGGCCGCCCTCGAAGCGCTCGCAGATGGCGCGCAGGATCTCGCGGTCGAGGCGGTCGAGGCCGAGATCGTCGACCTCCAAGAGGTCGAGGGCTGCCGTCGCCACCTCGTTGGTCACCGTCCCGCTGCCACGAACCTCAGCAAAGTCGCGGGCGCGCTTGAGCAGCCGGTTGGCTACGCGCGGGGTACCGCGGCTGCGCATCGCGATCGCCTGCGCGCCTTCGGCGTCGAGCTCCACATCGAGGATCTGCGCTGCGCGCGTCACGATCGCCGCGAGCTCCTCGGTGCTGTAGGACTCAAGGCGCGCCGGGATCCCGAAGCGGTCGCGCAGCGGCGTGGTGAGCAGGCCCGCGCGCGTCGTCGCGCCGATCAGCGTGAACGGCGGAAGCTCGAGCGTCACAACGCGAGCGCCTGCGCCCTGGCCGACCGTGATCGGCAGCCGGCGATCCTCCATCGCCGGGTAGAACGTCTCCTCGAGCGCCCGCGGCAGGCGGTGGATCTCATCCACGAAGAAGACGCTGCGCGGCTCAAGCGACGTCAGGAAGGCCGCGATGTCGCCCTTACGCTCCAGTGCCGGACCGGCGGTCGCGACGAACGGGACGCCCAATTCCGCGGCCACGATTTGGGCCAGCGAGGTCTTGCCGAGCCCGGGAGGCCCGGCCAGCAGAACGTGGTCGAGCGCGTCGCCGCGGGCCGAGGCGGCCTCGATCGCCACCTCGAGCTGCGCCTTCAGCTGGGTCTGCCCCACGAACTCGCTGAGGCGCCGGGGCCGCAGCGTGACCTCGAACTCGTCCTCGGCCGCCAGATAGGGCGTCTGGATGCGCTCGACCTCGGTCACGCGGCCTCAGCGCTCCCCCGCCGCGTGGCGCGCAGCGCCGCCGCGAGCAGTTCCTCGGCGCTCTCGCCCTCGACGACCGCCAGCAGCTGCTCGGCCTCGGCGACGGCGTAGCCGAGTTCGACGAGGCCCTCGCGCGCGAGCTCGCGCGGGGATTGGGCGTCGATCGCGCGGCGGACGACGATGCCCTCGCCGAGCGCTGCGCCCACCTTCTCGCGAAGCTCGACGATGATCCGCTCTGCGGTGCGCTTGCCGACGCCGGGGACGGCCTGGAAGAAGCGGCTGTCCCCGGCTCCGATCGCGCCCACGACCGCGCTGACGGTGCCGGCGCCGAGGACCGCCAGCGCCAGTTTGGGCCCGACGGCCGGAACGGCCAGGAGCGCAAGGAAGAGCTCGCGCTCGGCTTCCTGCGCGAAGCCGACCAGCACGAGCGCGTCGTCGCGCACGATCAGGTGCGTCAGCAGCGTCACCGGTTCACCGACGGGGCCGATCGAGGCGAGCGTCTGGGCGGAGACGGATAGGCGGTAGCCGATCGCTCCTCCGCACAGCAGCGTGACGTGATCGCTGCCGCGATCCGCGACCTCGCCGCGCAGCATCGCGATCATCGCGCCGCCTGGCTCAGCGCGCTCGCCAGCGGCGCGTGGTTGGCGTGGCAGATCGCGACCGCGAGCGCGTCCGCGGCGTGGTCGGGCCGCGGAGGTGCCGGCAGCGACAGGAGCGCCGCGACCATCCGAGATACCTGCTCCTTGGGCGCCGCGCCGCTGCCACAGACCGCCCCCTTGACCTGCTGGGGGGTGTAGGAGAAGCACTCGATCGCCGCTTGGCCGGCGCACAGCATCGCGACGCCGCGGGCCTGGCCGACGGCGAAGGCCGAGCGCGCGTTCTGGCCGAAGTAGAGGGTCTCGAGCGCCATCGCGCTCGGCTCGTGCTCGGCCAGCAGGGCGCTCAAGGCCTCGTGGAGGTCGCCGAGACGCCGCTCGGTGGTGGCGCCTGCCGGGGTCTGGACGACGCCGCCGTCGAGCGCGACGAGACGGCCGCCGCGGAGCGCGACGACTCCGTAGCCCGTGTTCGCGAGCCCCGGGTCGATTCCGAGCACGATCATGTGTTCGGGTGATTCTGCGCGCCGGTCCGGACGCCTGCCTGACGCGGGGCGCCTTGCGCCGCCCGGCGTCCGGCTAGCTGCTGGCGCTCGCGCCGCAGCGCTTGAAGCCGAACTTCTGGGCCGCGCCCGTGTAGAGCGTCGAGAAGGCGGTCTGCTCGGAGGCGTCGGTCGACATCGCCTTCGAGCGTCCGGCGCGGACGTCGCCGGAGAGCTTGTGCAGGGTTCCTGCCTCCTCGCCGAGGGCGCGGTAGACGGTGGCGAGCAGCGACGCGCCGCCGCCCGGCTGGGGCAGGGCCTTCAGCTGCTTCAACCCGCTGGCGACGATGGCGGAGGCCTGCTGGAGCGCGGTGGCGGCGGCGGCGCGCTTGGGCGGCTTGGCGTCGAGCGTGGCCGTCTCGCGCTTGAGCACCGGGCCAAGGGCTGTTTGCGAGGCTTTGCAGATCGCGTCCGCGCGCGCGACGAAGGCGGCCTTGGTGCCCGTGGGGCCACTGGAGGCCGAGCCCGAGCTCGAAGACGCACCCGAGCCCGAGCCCGAGGTCGAGGTCGAGGAGGCACTGGAGCTCGAGCTCGACGTCGGCGCGGGATGGCCGGAACCGCCGCAGCCGGCCAGCAGCGCGGCGGCCGCCAGCGCCGCGGCAGCGCTCGCCCCCCTCACGGCGTCAGCCGACGACCTTCTCGAGGACCTCGTCGGAGACGTCGAAGTTGGCGTGCACGGCACCGACGTCGTCGTTCTCCTCGAGCGCCTCGATCAGGCGGAAGAGCTTGCCCGCGTTGGCCTCGTCGAGCTCCACGCGCGTGCTCGGCCGCTGCAGCACCTCGGCGCTCTCGATCGCGATGCCGGCGTCCTCGATCGCCGTGCGCACCGCCGAGAGATCACCGGGCGCGGTGACGACCTCCAGCGAGTCCTCGTCGGCGACGATGTCCTCGGCGCCCGCCTCCACGGCGACGAGCAGGTCGTCCTCGTCGTAGCGCGCACCGTCGACCAGGACGACGCCGCGCTTGTCGAACAGGTAGGACACGCTGCCGGGCTCCCCGAGGCTGCCGCCGTTCTTCGAGAGCAGATGGCGAACGTCGGCGCCCGTACGGTTGCGGTTGTCGGTGTAGGCCTCGATCAGCAGCGCGACGCCGCCGGGGCCGTAGCCCTCATAGATCACGGTCTCGATCGCGTCGGCATCGGCGCCGGCGCCGGTGCCCTTGGCGATCGCGCGCTCGATGTTGTCCTTGGGCATCGAGGCGTCCTTGGCCTTCTGGACCGCGTTGGCCAGCGTGGCATTGGAGTCGGGGTCTCCCCCGCCCTCACGCGCGGCGACCGTGATGGCCCGCGCCAGCTTCGTGAAATGCGCGCCTCGGCGCGCGTCGACGATCGCCTTCTTGTGCTTGATCCCGGCCCACTTGGAATGTCCTGACATGTTCTTGATTCTAGAAGCCGAGGCGGGCGCGCCGTTTGGACCAGCGTGCAACGGGCATCGAGAGCCGATCTCCCGCGCCCGCTTCGCCACCGCATAGCATCCCCCGCCAGATGGCACTCGACCCCGGCATCTTCAAGGCCTACGACATCCGCGGCCTCTACGGCAGCCAGATCGACGGCGACGCCGCGGAGCAGATCGGAAGGGCCTTCGCGCGCGTTCTGGGCGGCCTGGGGGGCAAGCCGACGGCAGAACTGCGCGTCGCCCTCGGACACGACATGCGCCTGAGCGCGCCTGAGCTCTCGGCGCGCTACCGCGAGGGCATGGTCGCCGAGGGAGTCCACGTGCTCGACGCAGGGGAGGTCGCCACCGAGGTCATCTACTTCCTCGTCGGCTCACGCGAGCTCGACGGCGGCCTGGTCTGCACCGCCTCGCACAACCCGAAGGCCTACACCGGCGCCAAGCTCCTGCGCGAGGGGGCGCTCGCGCTCTCGGGGGACAGCGGCATCGAGGAGATCCGTGACCTGCTCGCCGCCGGACTGCCGCCGGCTCCCGGCGGTGGCAGCGTCGAGCAGGTCGAGCCCGGCGAGCAGTTCCGCGCCGCCGTCAGCGCCTTCGTCGACCTGGACGCGATCCGCGGTCTCACCGTCGTGCTCGACGGGGGCAACGGCATGGCCGGCCCGACCGTCGGCCCGATCCTCGAGAGTCTCGACCTCGCACTCGTCGAGACCTACTGGAAGCCCGACGGGAACTTCCCCGGTCACGAACCCAATCCGCTCCTGCCCGAGAACCGCGAGCTCGTGATCGCGGCCGTGCGCGAGAGCGGCGCCGACCTCGGCATCGCCTTCGACGGCGACGCCGATCGCTGCTTCTTCATCGACGAGACGGGCGAGTTCATTGCGGGCGACTTCGTCACCGCGCTGCTCGCGGGCTCCCTGCTTCGCACCCATCCCGGCGCCGCGATCCTCTACGACATCCGCGCCAGCCGGGCCGTCGCCGACACCGTGGCGGCGGCTGGCGGACAGGCCTTCCGCAACCGCGTCGGCCACGCCTTCTTCAAGCAGCGGATGCGCAAGGAGGGCTCGCTGTTCGGGGGCGAGGTCTCAGGCCACTACTACTTCCATGACTTCTACTGCGCCGATTCGGGCTCGATCCCGGCGCTGCTGATGCTCGAGCTGTGCGCGAGCGAGGGCAAGCCGATGTCGGAGCTGCTCGCGCCCTACCGCGAGCGCTACTTCATCTCGGGCGAGATCAACAGCGAGGTCACCGACGCGCAGGCAAAGATCGCCGAGATCACGCAGCGCTACGCCGACGCCCGTCAGGACAGCCTGGACGGCATCTCGATCGACTATGACGACTGGCACTTCAACGTGCGCTCCTCGAACACCGAGCCGCTGCTGCGGCTGTGCCTGGAGTCGCTGGTATCGCAGGAGGACATGGAGCGCCGCCGCGACGAGGTGCTCGAGCTGATCCGCAGCTAGGACTCGAGCTCGCGCAGGTGCCCGACGTTGGCGAGGTCGTCGGCCTCGGAGCTCGCCGCGGTGGCAAACCAGGCGTCGAGGATCTCGCCGAGTACGCCCTCGCCGACCGCCCGCAAACTGAGCGCGAGCACGTTGGCGTCGTTCCAGCGCCGGGCGCCGGCGGCGGTGACGGCATCGCCGCAGAGCGCGGCGCGGATACCCGCCACCTTGTTGGCGGCGATCGAGGCGCCGGTGCCCGTCCAGCAGCAGACGATCGCCTGCTCGGCGCGCCCGGCGGCGACGTCCTGCGCCGCCGCGACCGACCCCCACGCCCAGTCGGGGCGCTCGTCATCGGCGAGAGCGCCGTGGATCAGGGGCTCGTGACCGCGCGCGATCAGCTCCTCGAGCAGGAACTGCGCGAGCGCCGAGCGCTCGTCGGCGGCTACGGCGATCCGCATCGGCGCAGTATCACAGCTGCTCGAGCAGCCACCGGTGCAGGCGGTCGTCTCCTTCGATCTCCGGATGGAAGGCCACCGCGATGATCGCGCCGCGGCGCACAGCGACCGGATGACCCTCGTAGTCGGCGAGCACCTCGATGTCCTCGGCGTGCTGCGCGACCCACGGCGCCCGGATGAAGATCGCGTTGAAGGGCTCGGAGAAACCCTGCAAAGCGATGCTTCCTTCGAAGCTCCGCACCTGGCGACCGAAGGCGTTGCGCTCGCAGACCATGTCGAGCACGCCGAGGTGCGAGCGGTCGAGCATGATCATCCCCGCGCAGGTCCCGAGCACCGGAACGCGCGCGCAGAGCTCGCGCAGCGGCTGCGCGAGGCCCTCGCGCTCGATGCCGAGGGTCATGGTCGTGGACTCACCGCCGGGGATCACGAGCGCGTCCAACCGCTCCAGATCCGCGGGCACCCGCACCTCGCGAACCTCCGCGCCCAGGCCGGCGAGCACGCGTCCGTGCGCCTCGAAGTCGCCCTGGAGGGCGAGTACGCCCACCGCTGCGCCCATGACGGCTACCAGCCGCGCTGGGCCAGCAGCTGCTCGTCGGGCAGCTTGCGCGCCTCGACGCTGCTCATCGCGCCGCCGAGACCCTCGGAGGCCGCGGCAACACGGGCGGGGTCTGCGAAGTGAGTCGTCGCCTCGACGATCGCCGCGGCGCGGGCGGCGGGGTCCTCGGACTTGAAGATGCCGGAGCCCACGAACACGCCCTCGGCGCCCAGCTGCATCACCAGCGAGGCATCAGCGGGAGTCGCGATCCCGCCGGCGCAGAACATCACGACGGGCAGGCCGCCGGCGGCGGCCACGGAGCGGACGAGGTCAAGCGGCGCCGCGAGCTCCTTGGCGGCGGTCGCGAGCTCCTCCTCGCCGAGCACGGTCAGACGGCGGATCTGGCCCGTGATCGTGCGCAGATGACGCACGGCCTCGACGATGTCGCCGGTTCCGGCCTCGCCCTTGGAGCGGATCATCGCGGCGCCCTCGCCGATCCGCCGCAGCGCCTCGCCGAGATTGGTCGCACCGCACACGAAGGGCACCTTGAAGCCCCACTTGTCGATGTGGTTGGCCTCGTCGGCGGGCGTCAGCACCTCGGACTCGTCGATGTAGTCGACCTCGAGCGCCTCGAGCACCTGCGCCTCGGCGAAGTGACCGATCCGCGCCTTCGCCATCACGGGGATCGAGACGGCCTCCTGGATCCCGCGGATCATCGCCGGATCGGACATGCGCGCGACGCCGCCGTCGCGGCGGATGTCGGCGGGCACGCGCTCGAGCGCCATCACCGCGCAGGCGCCGGCCTCCTCGGCGATGCGGGCCTGCTCGGGCGTGACGACGTCCATGATCACGCCGCCCTTGAGCATCTCGGCCAGGCCGGACTTGACGGTGAAGGTGGCTTCGTCGCGCATCCTGCGTGCAGTTTACTCGCGCGGCGCGCCCGCTAAGGTCGCCGGCATGGAAGCGACCAGCCCCCCGGGCGCCGGGCGCCCCGCGGCCTTCCTCGACCGCGACGGGACGCTCAACGTCTCAGCGCCCGAGCACGAGTACGTGACCGCGCTCGAACACTTCGTCTGGCTGCCCGGGGCGATCGAGGGCGCCGCGGCGCTGGCGCGCGCCGGCTACGTGCTCGCGGTCGTCTCCAACCAGCGCGGCATCGCGCGGGGCCTTCTCACCGAGGCGACCCTGAGCGAGATCGAGGCCGAGATCCAGGCGGCGCTGGCCCCCCACGGCGCCCGCGTCGAGGCCTTCCGCTACTGCCCCCACGAGCTCGACGCCGACTGCGACTGCCGCAAACCGAAGCCGGGAATGCTGCTCGAGCTCGCGCGCACGCTGGGGCTTGACCTCGCCCGCTCGTGGATGATCGGAGACTCTCCAAGCGACGTCCAGGCGGGCCGCGCCGCCGGCACCCACACCGCGCTCATCACCCCCGCCCCCGCCGCGGGCGGGCGCGCGACGAGCGTCGCCGGCCCCGACGCCGACATCACCGCACCGACGCTGCGCGAGATCGCCGCCGCGATCGCCGGCTAGGCGCCCTCGGCCGCGAACTCCGCGACCAGCGCCTCATACGTCGAGCGAAGACCCTCGTCCAGGCCGATCTGCGCCTGCCAGCCGAAGGTCTCGCGTGCGTGCGTGGGGTCCATGCAGCTGCGCTCGAGCTCTCCCTCGCGCAGCGGCGCGAGCTTGGGCTCGAGGTCGGTGCCCGCCGCGAGCTGGAGCTCCGCGTAGAGCGCGGCGACGTCGGTCTCGACGCCGGTCGCGATGTTGAACACCCCGGCGTGACCGCTGGCCGCCAGCAGGGCCGCCACGACGTCGCTGACGTGCACGTAGTCGCGGGTCGGCAGGCCGTTGCCGTACAACGTCGGCGCCTCCCCGCGCCACAGCCGCAGGCTGAAGATCGAGACGACCCCGGCCTCGCCGTGCGGGCTCTGGCGGGGCCCGTAGACGTTGCCGAGGCGACAGACGGCGTGCGGGATCTCGTGCGCCCGCGCCCAGGTCGTCACGTAGGACTCCGCCGCCGATTTGGAGGCGCCGTAGGGCGCCAGCGGCGCGGGGATGAAGTCCTCGGCGGTGGGCAGCGGCGCCTCGTTGCCGTAGAGGGCGCCGCCGGTCGAGGTGAAGACGACCGGCGCTCCGTGGCGCCGGGCCGCCTCGACGACGTTGAGCGTGCCGAGCACGTTGACGGCGCAGTCGCGCAGCGGGTCGGTGACCGACACGGTGACGCTCGACTGCGCGCCGAGGTGGAAGATCGCCTGGGGCCTGGCGGCGTCGATCACGCGGTCGAGCGCCGCGCCGTCCGAGATGTCGGTGACCTCGAGCGTCGCCGCGTCGGCGACGCGCTCGGCCTTGCCGCTCGAGAGGTCGTCGATGACGATCACCTGGCGCCCCTGCGCGAGCAACGCGTCGACGACGTGGGAGCCGATGAAGCCCGCGCCCCCGGTCACCACCGCCGTGGCGCTCACGCGCAGCTCTCGATTAGGCTGGGCCGATGAATGCGATGGTCCTCGCCGCGGGCCGCGGCACGCGCCTGGAGGCGCTCGGCCTCGGCGTTCCCAAGGCGCTCGTGGAGATCGGCGGCGAACCGCTGCTGGCGCGCCAGCTTCGGTACCTGCACGGCGGCGGCGTGCAGCGGATCGTTGTCAACGCGCATCATCTCGGGGAGGCCATCGAGGACTTCGCGGCGGAGTATAGGTCGGAGGGTGGCGGCGAGCTGGCCGTGATCGTCGAGCCGCAGCTCCTCGGCACCGCCGGCGGCGTGGTCAACGCGCTCGAGCTGCTCGGCGCCGATGCCTTCCTCGTTCTCTACGGCGACGTCCTCTTCGACGAGCCGCTCGCGGCGCTGATGAGCACCCATCGCAAGCTCGACGCGGCCGCCACGCTGACGGTCTACGAGAGCGAGTGGCTGGAGGGCAAGGGCGTCGTCGAGGCCGACGAGCACGGGATGATCACGGGCTTCGTCGAGAAGGGCGAGCTCGCGGCGGGCGCGCGCGGACTGGTCAACGCCGGCCTCTACGTGATCGAGCCGCCGCTGCTCGAGGGCCTGCAGGCCGGTGTGGAGGCCGACTTCGGCCACGACGTCTTCCCCGCCGCGCTGGCCGCCGGCGAGCGCCTCGCCGTCCACCTGCTGCCCGCGCCGGTGCTCGACGTCGGCACTCCCGCCGACCTCGCGCGGGCGCGCGCCGAGGCCTGAATGGCTGAGCCGCTGAGCGCCTCGGTGGTGATCTGCGCCTACTCCGATGAGCGCTGGGATGACCTCGCCCGCGCGGTCGACTCGGCGCTGCACCAGACGCAGCCGCCGGCTGAGGTCGTCGTCGCCGTCGACCACAACGACGCCCTGCTGGAGCGCGCCGGGCGCGAGCTGAGCGGCGCGCGCGTGGTCGCAAACGTCCAGACCCCCGGGCTCTCCGGAGCCCGAAACAGCGGCGCCGCCGCCACCACCGCGCCGGTCGTCGCCTTCCTCGACGACGACGCCCGCGCCGACCCGGACTGGCTCGAGCAGCTCTTGATCCCCTACGAGCGTCCCGAGCTCCTGGGCGCCGGGGGCTCGATCCGCCCCGACTGGCAGGCGCCGCGCCCGGACTGGTTCCCGGAGGAGTTCCTGTGGACCGTCGGCTGCAGCTACCGCGGGCTGCCGCTCGACCCGGCGCCGGTGCGCAACATGATCGGCGCCAACATGTCGGTGCGCCGCCCGGTGCTCGACGCCCTGGGCGGCTTTCGCGAAGAGCTCGGCCGCGTCGAGGAGACCGACTTCTGCATCCGGGGCCTCGAGCGCTTCCCCGACGGTGTCTGGCTCTACTGGCCGGCCGCGGGCATCTCCCACAGCGTCTCCGCCACGCGCACCACGTGGAGCTACTTCCGCGCCCGCTGCTTCAACGAGGGCGTCGCCAAGGCCTCGATGGTGGTCGGCACCGGCTCAGACGCGGGCCTTGAGTCAGAGCGGCGCTACTCGACCCGCGTGCTGCCCGCGGGCGTGGCACGCGGCCTCGCCGGGACGCTGCGGGGTGAGCGCCGCGGCGGCGCCCAGGCCGCGGCGATCGTCGCCGGCTTCGCCTACACGGCGGCGGGCTATGCGCGCGGGCGTCTGGCGCTGGCCCGAAGCGGCGGGCATGGAGCGATACCCCGGCGCGGTGCGACGCCTTAGGTGAGTGCCGCTCGGGTGGTGCATGCACCACCCGCGGGTCGGCGCATGCGACGACCCGGGATCAGGAAACCCAGGCCGGTGCCTGCGCGAGCGCGTGGCGGAAGTGCTCGACGAGGATGTGGTTGATCGCCAGATGGAGGTCCTCGACGATGCCGAAGTCGCGTGAGGGCACGATGATCGCGTTGTCGGCGAGGGTCGCGGCGATACCGCCGTCGAAGCCGAGCAGGGCCACCACGTAGGCGCTCTGCTGGCGCGCGTAGCGGATCGCCTCGATCACGTTGGGCGAGTTGCCGCTCGCCGAGACCGCGATGAGGACGTCGCCGGCGCGGATCAGATTGACCAGTTGCTCCCTGAAGACGTGCTCGTAGCCGAGGTCGTTGGCCAGCGCGGTGACGATCGCCGCGTTGTCGTTGAGGCTCGTGATGCGGAAGCGGCGCACGTTGGGCCCGGTCGTGTTCTTGGCGAGGTCGGCCGCGAGGTGGCTCGCGGTCGAGGAGCTGCCGCCGTTGCCGATGGTGAAGACCTGCTTGTCGTTGTGGTAGGCGCTCAGCAGCGTCTGCGCCAGCTCCGCCAGGCGCTCGCGTGGGAGCCCGTCGATCGCGCGGTGCAGCCGCTCGAGGTAGTCCTCGACGTGGGCGTGCACCTCGCTCACCGCTCGGCGTCCTCGAAGAGCTGGATGTGGGAGCCGTTGGCGGCGAAGCGGAACGGGGTCTCGCGAAGATCGGACAGCGCGGCGCGCACGGCCGAGTGGCGCTCGGGCGGCGCGAGGAAGAGCAGGAAGCCGCCGCCGCCGGCTCCGAGCACCTTGCCGCCGCTGGCGCCGGCGTCCATCGCCCGCGCGTAGAGAGCGTCGATCTCCTCGTCGCTGACGCCGCCCGCGAGGGTGCGCTTGAGCTCCCAGTTGCGGTGCAGGATCGAGCCGAAGGCGTCGATGTCGCCCTCGCCGAGCGCGTCGCGCAGCTCGTAGGCGAGGTCTCGCATCGCGCTCAGCGTCGCCGTCGCGCTGCCGTCGCGGGCGGCGTCGCGCTGGTGGGAGAGGACATCGCCGGCTGCGCGCTGGCGGCCGGTGTAGAAGAGCAGAAGGCCGCTGTGCAGGCGCTCGAGCGTCTGCGCCGGCGTCACGATCGGGCGCACGCGCACGCCCGCTCGGGCGGGCAGGAACTCGATCAGGTTGAAGCCGCCGAAGGCGACCGCGTACTGGTCCTGGCGGCCGATCGGCTTGCCGAGCACGTCGATCTCGATCTCGCAGGCCTGCTCGGCGAGCGCCGCGGCGGAGCGCTGGATGCCCTGGAAGGCGTAGAGCGCGGAGAGCAGCCCGACGGTGACGGCGCTCGAGGAGCCCAGGCCGGTGCCTCGCGAGGGCACGTCGGCGAGGGTGACGATGTCGAGGCCGCGCGGCAGCCCCGTGGCGCGCAGGGTCTCGCGGACCAGCTCGTGCTCGACATCGTTGGCCGTCTCGACGGTCTCGGTGCGCGAGTAGGCGACGCGGATGTCGCCCTCGAAGCGGCGCGAGACGATCACCCGGATCCACTTGTCGATCGCGGTCGAGACGACGGCGCCGCCGTGGACGTCGTAGAAATCCGGCATGTCGCTGCCGCCGCCGGCGAAGCTGACGCGCAATGGGGTCTTCGAGACGATCATTCAGTCAGGGATCGGCGCGTTTCGCGCTCGGGCTGAGCGCGCGCATCGATACGGCCGCCGGCGGGCGCGCGGCGACCCGGCTGCGAGAGTAGCGCAGCGCTGCCGGCTCCCAACCGCCGGCAGCAACGCGCCCTACTTCACGCTACTTCAGGCGGAAGGCCTTGATGCGGTCCGCGTACTGCTCCTCATCACGCGAGTAGACGCCGTAGGCGAGCGCCTGCAGCATGCTCAGCAACGCCGTGTGCGAGCGCACGTAGGCGGGGCTGTTGGAGGAGTAGTAGAGCTTGATCTGGGCGAGCTTGGCGACCTCGGACAGGGTCGCGTCGGTGATCGCCATCGTCAGCGCCTTGCGGTGACGTGCGAGCTTCATCGCGCGCACGACCAAGGCGTGCGGGCGTCCCGCGGAAAGGGCGATGACGAGGGTTTCGGAGTCGATCCGCCCGAGCCGGCTGAGGGCCTCCTGAGAGGGGCTCGCGACGAGCTCGGCGCGGAGGTCGAGGAGCATCAGCAGGTGGCGCAGGTAGCTCGCGAAGAACGCCATCTGGTCGGTGCCGGCGATGACGATCCGCTCGGCGCCGGCGATCGCGGCGATCGCGCGCTCGATGGTGGCACGGCTGGCCTTGCGGGCGCTCTCCTCGACGTTGGCGTAGTCGGCGGCCACCGCTGTCTCGAACTCGGTGCGCTCGATCGAGAACAGCGGCGAGGACGATGTCTCAGGCGGCGCCGCGTGCGCGCGCTTGTACTCCTCGCGCGCGGCCCGCTGAAGCTCGGGGAAGCCGACGAAGCCGAGCGCCTGGGAGAAGCGCACGACCGTCGAGCTCGAGGTGTTGGCGCGGCGGGCGAGCTCCTCGGCGGTCTGGAAGGCCGCCTCGTCGAGGTGGTCGATGATGTACTGGGCGACGTCCTTCTGCGAGCGCGAGCACTCGTCGAAGCGCGACTGGATGTAGGTGGAGAGCGTCTGCGGCTCGGTCGCCTGGCCGCTGGTCGCCTCGATCTCGCCGGCTTGTCTCTTCATAAGTGTCGTTGTCATTCGACGGTCCGTTTCCCACTTCCTCCAACGGGGATCGTGATCCGTGGTCATGGCGACCACGTAACTACGCTTGATGACGATGGTTCGCCACAGCGGCTCACTCCCCTGCTCCACGCGGCACGGATGAGGGTCGCCATCGTCGGCGGCGGGGTCGCCGGTCTCGTCGCCGCCCACCGGTTGCATGAGCGCCACGAGATCACGCTCTTCGAGGCGGGCGAGCGGCTCGGCGGTCACGCCAACACGGTCACCGTCACGCGCCCGAGCGGCACCTGGAACCTAGACACCGGCTTCGTCGTCCTCAACGACCGCAACTATCCGCGCCTGCGCGAGCTGCTCTTCGCGCACTCGGTCGCGCTGCAGCGCACGCACATGGGCTTCTCGGTCCGCGGTGAGGACGAGGACTTCGAGTACGCGGGGACGCCGCGCGGCGTCTTCGCCCAGCCCGCCAATCTGCGCCGTCCGCAGTTCCTGCGCATGCTCGCCGAGCTCCCGCGCTTCAACCGGGAGTTGGCGCGCATCGTCGCCGGCGGATATGAGGAGCGCCGCTCGCTCGCGCAGTTCATCCGCGAAGGCGGCTACTCGCCCTGGTTCATCGAGCGGCTGATCGTGCCGCAGGTCTCGGCCGTGTGGTCGGCCGACGCGAGCACGACGGGGAGCCTCCCCGTTCGCTTCCTCGCCGAGTTCTTCGACAACCACGGCATGCTCTGCTTCCGCGACCGCCCCCGCTGGGAGACGGTGGTCGGCGGCGCGCAGCGCTACGTGAGCGCCCTCAGCGAGGGCTTCGCCGACCGCGTGCGCGTGGGCACGCCGGTGCGCTCGCTGCGGCGCTCAGACGACGGCGTCACCCTCCGTCTCGGCACCGAGCACCCGGAGGAGCGCTTCGACGAGGTCGTGCTCGCCTGCCACGCCGACCAGGCGCTCGCCCTGCTCGAGGACGCCTCGCCGCTCGAGCGCTCGCTGCTGGGCGCCTTCCCCTACCAGAGCAACGAGGCGGTGCTCCACACCGACTCGACGCTTCTGCCGCGCCGGCGTGCGGCGCGCCAGGCCTGGAACTATCACCTCTTCGCGCAGCCGCGCTCGGCGACGACGGTCACCTACCACCTCAACCACCTCCAGCGCCTCGACGCCCCCGAGGACTTCTGCGTGACCCTCAACCTGACCGAGCGGATCGACCCCGCCAAGGTGATCGCGACCTTCGACTACGCCCACCCCGTCTTCACCACCGCCGGGGTCGCCGCGCAGGCCCGCCACGGCGAGATCTCGGGCTCCGCGCGGCGCACGCGCTACTGCGGCGCCTACTGGGGCTTCGGCTTTCATGAGGACGGCGTCGTCTCGGCGCTCGCCGCGGTCGCCGGACTGTGAGCGAGCGGGACGCCAGTTGCATCTATCGCGGCTGGGTCCGACACCGCCGATACGGTGCCGTCGCGCACTCGCTGCGCACCGACCTCTTCATGCTCTTTCTCGACCTCGACGATCTGCCGGAGCGCCTCGACCGCTACCGGTGGATCGCTTCGGCGCGCGGGCGCGCCCTCGCGCAGTTCCGCCGCAGCGACCACCTCGGTGACCCGCAGCGCCCGCTGGCGGAGGTGATCCGCGACCTCGTCGCCGCGCGCACCGGCTCGCGCCCGCAGGGCCCAGTGCGGCTGCTCACGAACCTGCGCTACTTCGGGCACGGCTTCAACCCGGTCAGCTTCTACTACTGCTACGAGGCAGGCGGCGAGCACGTGCAGGCGGTCGTCGCCGAGGTCACCAACACGCCCTGGGGGGAGCGCCATTCCTACGTTCTCCAGAACGAACGTCCAGGCTCCTCGATCATGCGTGGACGCTTCGCAAAGGAGTTCCACGTCTCCCCGTTCATGGGTATGGATCACACCTACGCCTGGCGTCTTACTTCCCCAGGTCAGCAGCTGATCGCCCATATCGAGAGCCTCCGCGAGGGGGCGATCGCCTTCGATGCGACGCTCTCGATGCGGCGCTTCCAACTCACCCAGGCGACGCTTGTGCGGCTGCTGGCCCGCTATCCGCTGCTGACGCTTCGGATCGTCGGTCAGATCTACGCCCACGGGCTGCGTTTGCGCCTGAAAGGTGCCCGCTACTTCCCAAATCCGAGCGGCGCGCCGCTGCTCGGTGGTGCGCGCCGCGAGCACGCGCGCGCCTCACGCAAGGAGGCCGGACGATGAAAGCGCTCATGCAGACCACTCTTTGCGGCAAATTTCTTGCAACGAGCAGGAGGACTAGAACATTTGTCGAGGCCCGCTACAATCTCGCCCCGATGGCGGGCCACGGCATTGCGCGGCGTTGGCTCATGGGGGTGGCTGCATCCCTCGTCCTATCCTTCGCCGCAATCGCGACCACCTCTGCGCCGGCACTTGCCGCCGCGCCGGCGACGGCGCATACGGCGTCTCGTACCGCGACGCTGATCGTCCACCCGGCGTCGATCGGGCGCTACGAGGTGATCGTCTGGGTGCGCTCGCGCACGAAGCACGCCGCCCTCGTCAAGGTCTATCTGAGCGGCCAGCGCGTGCAGAGGGTTCGCGCCAATCCGTGGTGGGGAGCCCGTGCCTACTACACGCTCAACCTGACGGGTAAGAAGCTCACCGTTCACACGGTCAACAACGCACCCGCGGTCCAGGTTCGCGCCTCGCTGATCCTCAAGAAGGCCGCGTCCTCCGCGCCGCAGGTCTCGATCACTCCCTCCGTGAGCGTGGCCCCGACCGTGACGACACCGGCGCCCACGCCGACGCCCGCACCTGTGGCGACGCCGGCGCAGCCGCCCTACAGCAGCCTCAAGACGCTCATCTGGCAGGACAACTTCGCCGGCCCCGCCGGCTCGGCGCCCAACCCGGCCAACTGGCGCTACGACACCGGTCCCTCCTGCGATGGGGGCGGCTGCTCGACCGACACCGCGAGCACCGCGAACGCCTACCTCACCGGCAACAACCAGCTCGCGATCACCGCGCTCAACTCGGGCGGCTCGACGACGGCGGCGCAGCTCGAGTCGCCCACGGCGGTCTTCCATGTCGGCGAGGAGATCGACGCCAACATCAAGCTTCCCGCCGGACAGGGCCTATGGGGCGGGTTCTGGCTGCTCGAGGCAGCCGGCACCTCCTGCAGCAACCCCGACTGCGGCGAGCTCGACGTGCTCGAGGCGCCCGAGATGGGGCCGACGCCGAACGAGGCCTTCTTCACCCTGCACGGACCGGTCAGCGGATCGAGCAACACCCAGCAGTGGGAGGGTGGGACCGAGGCTCTCGGCGACCTCAGCCAGGGCTTCCACACCTACGGGATCATCTGGACGCCCGGCAGCATCCAGTACACGATCGATGGCGTCGTCTACGCCACGGCGACGCCGAACCAGCTCACCGCCGGCTCGACCTGGGAGTTCGACAGCGGCAACTACAACATGCTGCTGGACCTCGCGGTGGGCGGCTGGCCCGGACCGCCGACGGCCGCCACGCAGTTCCCGGCGACGATGCTGATCAACTGGGTCCGCGTCTACAACTGAGCCAGTAGTCTCCGCGCACCGATGGGCCTGAGCGCACGCCAAGCAAGGACTGGGATGCGCTCGAGTAGATCCGCCCCTCGTTGGTGACGATGCGCCCGCCCCGCGTCCCTGAGCTCGCCGCGGGCCTGAAACACCGGCTGGCGCGCAGGGTCGCGCTGCCCCTGTTGCGCCGCACGCGACACGGCCGCCTCACCCTGCACGAGGGGACCGCCGTGCACAGCTTCGGCGACGCCGTCACCGACGGTCCCCGCGTCGTCCTGACGATCCACGATGCCCGTTTCTACACCGGCCTTCTGCGCGGATCGCTCGGCCTCAGCGAGTGCTACGCGGACGGCTGCTTCGACTGCGACGACCTCGCCGAGCTGGCGCGCCTGGCGGCGCTCAATATGCCCGCGCTCGATCGCTGGCGCCGCGGCGTACGGCCGCTTATCGCCCTGCCCCAGGCGAGCGCGGCGTGGCTCTCGCGCAACACCCGGCAGCGCTCGCGCAGGCGGATAGCCGCGCACTACGACCTCGGCAACGAGCTCTTCGGCCTGATGCTCGACGAGACGATGACCTACTCGTGCGCGATCTTCGAGGCCCCCGGAGCCTCGCTGCACGAGGCGCAGCTCGCCAAGCTCGACCGGATCTGCCGCAAGCTGGACCTGGGTCCGAAGGACCACGTGCTCGAGATCGGCGCCGGCTGGGGTGGCTTCGCGATCCATGCGGCGTCGCGCTACGGCTGCCGCGTGACCGCGACGACGATTTCCGCCGAGCAGCGGCGGCTGGCGCTCGAACGGATCGCGCGAGCGGGTCTCGAGGACCGGATCAGCGTGATCGCGGAGGACTACCGCGACCTGCGCGGCAGCTTCGACAAGCTCGTCTCGATCGAGATGATCGAGGCCGTGGGCTGGCAGTACTTCGACACCTTCTTCGAGCGCTGCGCCTCGTTGCTCAAACCCGACGGGGCGATGCTGCTGCAGGCGATCACCATCGACGAGCGTGCCTATGACGTCGAGAAGGCCAAGAAGAGCTTCGCCAACACCTACGTCTTCCCGGGCGGATGCCTGCCGTCCCTGGAGGTGATCACCCGCTCGGTCGCGCGCGTGACCGACCTGCGGCCGCTCGCGCTCGAGGACATCACGGCGCACTACGTGAAGACGCTGCGCTGCTGGCGCGAGAACTTCCACGGCCAGCTCGACCGCGTTCGCTCGCTCGGCTACGACGGGCGCTTCCAGCGCATGTGGGACCTCTATCTCGCCTACTGCGAGGGAGGGTTCGGCGGCGGTCGTATCGCCGACGTCCAGCTCCTGCTGGCCAAGCCGCACTTCCGCGCTGCGGTCGCACCCGAGCCCGACTGAGCTTCACACCGCCGGCTGCGCCGCGGCTGCTGGCGGCGGGGCGCCGGTGCCCGCGTGCCACACTGAATGGCTGTCCGCGTTGAGCTCCTCACCGCTCTTCTCCTCCGCGCGCACGCGCCGAAGCCGCCGGATCGGCGCGGCCGTTCTCGCCGCCGTCGCCCTGGCCACCGTGACCGCCGCGCTGCCCTCCGTCGCCGCCACGGCACCGAGGAAGAGCTCGAGCGCGGCTGCGTCGCTGACGACGACCGTCACCAAGCGACTGGCCCACGCCGGCACCTACACCGTGGTCGTGACCGTGGCCGCCCCCACAGCAGGCGAGAGCGTGACGGTCTCCGTCGGCTCCTCGGTTCAGCGCGACGTGGCGCTCACCGCGGGCCAGAGCACCGCGCTCGCCTTCTACGCCCACTTCCGCGGGCGCAGCTTCAAGGTCCGCGCGGTGGCCAGCAGCGTCGCGGTCCACATCACCGTCGCCGCCGCGCGCCAGGACACGGAGGGCGCCTCCGGCGGCAGCTCCGGCTCGTTGGGCGGCGCGGGCGGGCGAAGCGGCGTCGTCTACACGGCTCCCGCCAGCGGCCCCTACACGCACCTGGTGTGGTCGGATGAGTTCAGCGGTGGCGCCGGAACGCCGCCGGACCCCGCCGACTGGACGCCCGACGTCGGCGGCGGCTGCGGCGATGGGTCGCTGTCGACCGCGACCGCCAACCCCGCCAACGCGTCACTGGACGGCCGCGGCGACCTGGCGATCAGCGCCTACGAGAACGCGGTGAGCGCGGGCTCCCCCAGCTTCACCTCGGCCGAGCTCAACTCCAACGACAAGGTGTCTCTCAGCTACGGCGAGCTCGAGGCGCGAATCGACCTGCCGCGCGGGAGCGGCCTGTGCTCGGGCTTCTGGCTGGTGGGCGACTCGGCCGCCGGTGGCTGCTTCCCCCAGTGCGGCGAGATCGACGTGATGGAGGCGATCACGTCCTCCCCGGGCAGCGTGTTCGGCACCCTGCACGGTCCGATCGCCGGGTCGAGCAACTACCAGCAGTTCCAGAGCAGTGTGACCGCGCCGACGTCCCTGCCCGGCAGCTTCCACACCTACGGCCTGATCTGGCGGCCGGGGCGGATCACGTGGACGATCGACGGGGTGCCCTACGGCACGGCGACGCCCAAGCAGCTTCCGCACACCGCGCGGTGGGTCTTCAACGGCAACCCCTTCCACATCCTGCTCTCCCTCGCCGTGGGCGGTTGGCCTGGACCGCCCGCACCCGGCGCCACGTTCCCGGCGACGATGCGGGTCGACTGGGTACGCCTCTACGACTGACGGGGTCCGGCGCGGGCGGCTCGCGGCGGCCGGTTCGGCAGTCCGGCGCTTCCTGGTCGGTCGCGGCATGCGCGAGCGCGCGTCGCGGTCGGGCCGCGGGAGGATGACGGCAGACGGCATACCGGTGCGCGTTGGCGACCGACCGCTCGTCGCCCGGACCTTGCGGGCGAGCTGCGTCGCTCAGGCGGCGTGCGGAGGACCGTCGGCCCGGGCCTGACGCCGGGCACGGCGCTGGTCCAGGAGCGCGATCGTCGACGACTCGACCTCGTCCATCGCACGGGCGGCGCTCGCGAGCATCCTCACCCGCGTCCCCGGCTCGAGGCCTGGGGCCGCGACCACCTCGGCGGTCACGAGCTCGCGAGTCTCCTCGACGATCTCGTACAGAGCCTCGGTGCCCAGGGCGCTGTGGCGCACGAAGCGCGGGCGCGCACCGCTCGGGCGCTCACGACGCAGGCGGGCCAGCCCGACGGTGTCGCGAACAACGTACGGTGAAAAGGCCATGGCCACGGTATCGGCGGCCCAGACGCCGAACACAAGCGCCGCACGCCCATGCGCCCGTCTCCTCGACGGTTGTCCTACGCGGGCGTTGCCCCGGGTGGCGGTCCTCAGCAGCGCTTTGCTCGCAGGTATGGGGGCCAATTGACAAGCGACGTGTTGCGGTAGGCGCGCGAGGGCGCCGAGGGGCGGTAGAGCGTCGCCCGCACATCGGGGAACCCGGCGCCGACCGCGACCTCGCGATTCCAGCTCGCACCGGGCGCGAGCTTCGTGGTCGTGAGCGTGTGAGGCCCGCGGCCGGCCACACTGACGACGACGCGGTAGCTGCTGGCGTGGAATTCCTCGTTGACGACGCTGACGCAGACACCGGCGGCGCCGCCCGGCGCCTCGAGCAAGCCCAGGGCGACCGTGCCCTGGGTCTCGGCGGGCGGCGCGAGCGGACGGAACCCGATCGCCGCGGCGGCCACCAGGAGGACCAGGGCCACCAGCAGCGCCAGCAGCTCGTGCGGGCGTAGTCGTGGTCCCGGCAGCTGGTGGGGCAGGCTCAGCGGACTTTCGTGCCCGCGCGCGAATGCCGTGGCGGTGGCGATCAGCGTGACCGCCGCGAGGAGCTCGATCCACGGCGCGGCCCACAGCCTGAAGCCGGCGATGTCCACGGCCAGGCCGGTCAAAATCGAGGCGACGATGCTGAGCGAGAGCGAGAGCATGATCCGCTCGGGAGCGCGCAGGGTGTCGGGCGCAAACAGCGCGGTGACGCTGGCGTAGCCCGGCAGCACGAGCACAAGCGGCAGGGCGAGCGGCACCCGTATCGGCGCGAGCCCACTGGGGGCGACGGCACAGATCAGACAGGAGAGCAGCGCGAGCGCCGACACCACCGCCATGTCGCTGCGCACGGCTCCCTCGCGCAACCTCACCAGAGATTCCTGACGCCGTAGATGACGTAGTTGCCGCCGTCGAAGATCCGGTCGGTCACCGGCGTTGCGAACTTGTCCGACTGCCTGGCGGGGCGCAGCGGCGGTGAGCCGATGTCGAAGAAGAAGCCCACCAGCAGGTCGGAGCTGATGGCGCGGCGATCCGCGGCGACCAGCGTGATGTGGTTGGCCCGCAGCGCGGCCCGCACCGCCGGCGTCAGCGTCGGGCTGTCGAGCCCATCGGTCCCCTCGAAGCCGACCTGATGGGCGTTGTTGTTGAAGAACCGAGCGTCGGCCCCCTGGGCGAAGACGTGCTCGTGGGGGCCGAGCATGCGCCCGCTCCAGGTCGCCGCGACGACCTGCGGGGGATCGAGCGTGCGGCCGTCAGCGACGACACGGCGCGGGAAGGCGATCAGCTCGTTGCCCGGCCAACCGGCGATCACCCCGGAGGCGAACACCAGCGTGATGCCCGAGGCGATCACCAGACGGCGGCGCATTCGACTGGTCCCACCGCGGTCGAGAAGCCAGTTGGTCCCGATCGCCACGGTGACGCCGACGCCGATGAACAGGAACTCGCCGGCGCGGCCCGCGGTTTCCCAGGCCGCCGGCACGAAGCGCAGCGGCAGCGTCGCGATGTAGAGGAGCGCGCAGATCACGAGCAGCAACATCAGCGGTCGGGCGCGCAACCGCCGCCAGGAGATCGTCAGCCCCCCGAGCACCCCGATCGCGAGGGCGAGGATGCCGAAGATCGCGATCACGCGTTCGGGTAGGTCGGTCCGTTCCACGCCGCCCTGGTTGGCGAACAGGGTCCGTGTCGGCGTCTCCCGGTTGATCGTCGCGATCACGTTGCGCAGCGCGCTCGTGATCACCGGGCTCAGGTATCCGACCGTGCGTCCGGCCACGAACATCAGCCACGCGGCCGTGAGCAGGAAGACAAGGCCGGCAAGAACCCACGGGGCGCTGCGGCGCTCATGCAGCGACACGTGGACCAGGCACAGGCCGATCAGGAAGAGAACGAGGAAGTAGGAGCTCACGTGGTGGGTGACGATGATTCCCATGGCGAGCACGACCACGAGCGCACCCCAGCGTCTTCGCGACACGGGGTCGGTGGCGCGGCCCCAACGCAGGAGCGCCATCAGCGCCGTCGTGACCAGCGGCAGCGCCAGCGACTCGTAGGCGAACTGGGCGTCGAAGAAGAGGAAGGTGGGCGTCGCCACGTAGACCAGGGCACCGATCCCGGCGACGCGTGGCGACCCGCTCACGCGCTCGTAGAAGAGGAAGAGCGCGAGCACCATGACCGCGCGCGCGAATCCGATCAGGATGATTCCCGCGTCGTACTGCGATATCCCCCCGACCCGCACCATCAGCGCCGTCACCGTCTCAAGGCCCGGGTAGCGGGGCGAGATCGGAAGGATCGGGTTACTCCCGAACAGGCGTCCGGTGTCGAGGATGGAGTTGAGGTTCGGCAGGTGCAGCAGCTCGTCGCCGTAGGTGAACATGAACGGGTCGCGAAGCACCTTGACGCCGTAGAGGCCGAGGCCGACGATGACGATGAGCGCCGCTCGCTCACCGACGCTCGGACGATCACCGGTGAGGCAGATGACCGCCGGGAGCATGATCACGACGATCGAGAGCCAGAACAGGGGCAGCCCTCCGGGGCGGCCGGTGCGCGCGAGGGCATCGCCGGCGCTGGCCGCGAGCAGGCCGGCGCTGACGCAGAGCACTATCCAGGGCAGCGTGCCGCCGGGACCCACACGCAGCGAGAGGCGCCGGCGCGAAGCATCCGGGCGTTCCAGCGAATCCGATGTCGCTGTGCTCATCGCATCGCCCTCATGCCGCGGCGCGGGCCCGTCGGAGCTCGCGCGCACGCTCGTAGGCGGCCTCGTAACGGGGCACCACCGCCGGGGCGGTGAACATCGGCACGCGCTCGCGACCGGCGGCGCCGAGGCGCGCGCGCAACGCGGGGTCATCCATCAGGCGGTCGAGAGCCTCAGCGAGGGCGCCGGCGTCGCCCGGGGGCACGAGCACGCCGGTCTCGCCCTCGACGACGGCCTCGGGCAGGCCGCCGACGCGCGAGGCGAGAACGGCGACGCTGGCGCTCATCGCCTCAAGGGCCACGGTGGGGAAGGCGTCAGGGGTGATCGAGGGGACTACCCCGAGCGCGCAGCGATTCCACGCCTCGAGTACCGCTCCGTGGGGTAGAAGTCCCAGCTGGACGACGCCCTCGCGGGGTTGCAGCGGCTCGCGATCCGCGGCCCGCCCGATCAGGACGAGAGGCGTCGGTCGGTGCATGCGGGCGTGAGCGTCGAGCAACACGCCGATGCCCTTGTCGGCGGCGAGATCGCCCACATAGAGGATGAACGGCTCCCCCGGGAGCTGCTCCAGCAGGGCCGCGTCGAAGGGCTCCGGCGCCGCACGCTCGGCGACGAAGTTGGGGACGACCTCGAAGTCGACGCCGGCCTCCTCGAGACCCGAGCGCGTCGCCACGCTGCGGCTGACGGGCAGGAACATGTCGACGGCACGCCGCTGCCCGAAGCCGGCTGCGCGCACGGCGAGCGCGACCGCGGGACCCACGGCGAGGCCGTATTGGTCCGCGGCGCAGCGAACGCACTTCAGCGGGCCCGGGCCGCTGCATGGCTCTCCCATCCGCATCATGCGTTTGTTCGCGCAGACCAGGCTGTAGTCATGCAAGCTCAGCACGTAGGCGCGCTCACGCGAGCGCGCCAGCGGGAGGTAGGCGATCGAGAGCCAGTTATGCCCGTGCACGACGTCGGGGCGCTCACGCGCGAGCACGCGTCGCAGCGCGAGCGTGGTCTCGGGGTCGGGCAGCGGCGGCGCGTGGCGGCGGCCGTCGTCGCTGTAGACGCCGCTGGCTCGGTGGCTGAGCCCGCCGAGGCGGTGGATGCGAACCCCGTCGCGCTCCTCGTAGGTGTCGCTTCCGGCGTGGCGCAGCGTCGCCACCGCGACCTCGTGACCACGCGCGGCCAGCGCGGTCGCCAGCGACTGCACCATCCGCTCCTCGCCGCCCACGATCGGCGCGTAGAACTGGGCCATCATCAGGACCCTCACGCCGGCGCTCCAAGGATGCGCCGGTAGAGCGCCAGGAGCGCGTCCGCACAGTCGTCCCAGGTCGGGAAGCGCGTCGGCGGCGGCGTGTGCGGGTCGCGCAGCTCCCGCACGATCGCCGCAGCCGTGTCCTGCGCCGATCCGCGTGGATCGATCGCTCGGGCGAAGCCGTTGGCCGCAAGCTCTCCGAGCCCCGAGCCACCCGCCACCAGCAGGGGGCGCCCGAGCGCCAGGACCTCTAGGGCGGCGATCGGGTGGCTCTCGAACTCGCTGAAGGCAACCGCCAGATCGACGGCCGCGAGGCGTCGGGCGAGCTCCGCCCGCTCGCCGAGGGGAACCGAGCTGATCTCGACGCGCTCGGTGAGCCCCAGCTGCGCCGCCTGGCGTCGCAACTGCTCCTCATAGGGGCCGGAGCCGGCGATCCACAGCCGCGCGTCCGGCTCCTCGGCGAGCACGTGCGGGAGGGCGGCGATCGCGTACTGGTGTCCCTTGTAGCGCTCGAGGCGCCCGAGCGAGACGATCAGTGGCCCCGCGCCGTCGGGCTGCGCTTGCGGGCTCGCGCCCTGCGGCGGCGCGGGGAGGTCGAAGCCGTTGGGAATCAACGTGAAACGCCCGCGCGCGAGCGAGAGCGCCGGCGCATACTCATCGATCTCGAACTGCGCTATGGCGACGAGGGCCGCGGCGCGAGCCAACCACGGTCGCAGCAGTGCGCGCTGGAGGCCGCGCACGCGATGGCGCAGCGGGTCCGAGTGCCCGCCGCCGTGGAAGGTGACGACGTAGGGAATCCGAGCGCGCGCCGCGGCGGCCATCGCCATAGGCGCAACGAAGGTGTGGTAGGACTGGACGTGGACGAGGTCCCAGCCGCCGTCGCGGATCACGCGTCCAAGACCGGGCGCGAAGCGCCAGTCGCGGCCCCGCGGGTGGGCGCTGACTCGACGAATCGGGATCTCGCCGTCGTGGTCTTCTGAGCGCAGTCCACCGCCGGAGTCGGTGGTCAACACGGTCACTTGCGCGCGCCCGCCCGCCTGCAGGCGCGAGGCGACAGCGTGCACGTGCGCCTCCACGCCACCGATCTCCGGCAGATAGCGGGGTGTCACGTAGAGGATCCGCAGAGGATTCTCGGTGAGATTCGGGCCAGCTCGTGAAGGGCGCGCGTCCACCTCGGGTCGATCGGCCTGATGTGAGGGCGCACTTGAGGGCAACGGGTGCAGCGATGGGCCTGCGGACTCCGAACTTGCAGCCACCGCCACTTTGATCGTAGCGTCGGGGGCGGCCGCCTCCACCCACCTGCGGGAGGCCGCCCCGGCGTCGGGCGCGCCAAATTGAACGGACGAACGCGCGAGCGGCCGCGCTCGCTTCCCGGCCCCGAAACGCCGAAACCGGGCCATCTCTCATACATCCGTCCAGGGCCGCGGACGGTCAAACCGCTCCGCATCGACCATCCGCTTAGCCTGATGCCCGCATCCAAACGGACGTCCGGCACGTGCCGAATACCTTGGCATGCAACGCCTCTGGGTATTGACCACCGCTCTCGCCGCCGCCGCCCTCATCGCCGCCGCCACGGTTCCCGCCCTCGCGGGAGCCCTCCCGCTCGCACCGCTCTCCCCCGCGTCGGTTCGTCATCAGCCCAACCAGGCCGGGCAGGAGGCGACCTCGCAGCACCGCGCGCGCGTCGGGGCGAGCGGTGTGTACCGCATCCGGGTCGCCGTCACCACCCGACGCATCGGCGCCCGCCTGGTGAACGTCCGCATCGGGCATCTGCACCGCCAGGTCTGGGTCGAAGGCGCTCGCCGGAGCGCCACCATCGTCGTCGTGGAGGCGCTATCGCACCACTGGCTGTTGGTGCGTGCCACGAGCAAGCGCGAGGCCCCGCTGCTCTCGGTCGCGCTGAAGCGTGTGAGCACCCAGACTGTGGTCACGGCTCCCGCCAGCAAGCCCAAGACCCGCGCCACCGGCGCCACGGGCACCACGGGCGACACCGGCGCCACGGGAGCGACCGGCACGACGCCACCGCCCGCGGTGGCGCCCCCGGCCCCGCCCCTACAGCCGCGGGACCCCTCGCTCGGCCCCTGGGGCGATCCGGGGAGTTGGCATCTCGCCTTCGACGACGAGTTCAACGGGACTTCGCTCAATACCGCCGTGTGGAACACCGGTTGGCTCAGCTCCGGCCTGACGGGCCCGATCGACCCGGACGAGCTCGAGTGCTACAGCCCCTCCCAGGACGTTGTCGCCAACGGCGAACTCGACCTCAATCTCATCGCGCAGCCCGTGAGCGGCTGCGTCGTGAACGGCGGACCGCAGACCATCAGCGCCAATTACGAGAGCGGCATGGTCAACACCCGCGACAAGTTCTCCTACACCTACGGCTTCCTGGAGGCGCGCGTGTGGCTGCCCGGCACGCCCTGGGCCGGCGTTGACTGGCCCGGCGTCTGGGAGGTCGGCAATCCGGCTCCGCAGAACGGTGAGATCGATCTCATCGAGGGGCTGGGGGGCCAGGCGTGCTACCACTACCACGACCCGACAGGGGCTCCGTTCGGCAGCTGTCTCGGCGGCTGGGACGGAACCTGGCACACCTTCGGCGTCGACTGGGAGCCCGGCAGCGTGACCTGGTACTTCGATGGTGGACCGGCCGGCGAGGTGACCTCGGCCCAGGCCGACATCACCGGCGCCCCGATGTATCTGATCGCCGATCTCGCGCTGGACAACTCCTCCGGCGGCCCGATCTCGGCGCCGGCCACCATGAAGGTCGACTACATCCGCGTCTGGCAGCACTGAAGCTGCGCGTCGCGGATTCGCGGGCGACGCGCGCGACGGCCGCGAGGGCGGTACCGACGTGCGAATCCCCGGCTCGGCCCGCGGCCTCGCCAACGCCTCCACGGGTGGCGCGAGTGCCGTCTCAGCTGTCGCTGGGCGGCTCGACTGAGCTCGCCAGGGTTCGCGCGAGCGCGCCATCGAGCGTCGCGTGCGCGTAGCGCTGAGAGAGCGGCGAGCGGAAGACGTGCTCCATCGTCGGGATCCGCTCGAGGTGCAGGTTGGGCCACTCCGCAAGCCGCTCCATGAGACCGTCGGCGACGAAGTCCTCCCAGAGGGGCTCGTTGAGCGAAAGCGCAAGCGTCATCTGGACGTCGCGGTCGCGCATCCCATCGAGAACCGTGGTGACCTCGTTGACGAGCGGTTGGGCACCGGAGTCACCTCGGCGCAGGCGCAGGCCGCGCAGCTTCGTGAGCAGCATCCGCGAGATGCGCCAGCGATCCGTCGCGATGATCCGCAGCACCGTCGCCACCTCCCGCTCCTGCAGCAGCGCGCGGGCCCGGCGCGTATCGCGCAACGCGCCGAGCTCCTCGGTCCAGTTGAACGCGAGCAGGTTGATCATCAGCACCCCGTGGATGCGCTCGTCGGCCAACGCCGAGTGGAGTCCCCAGTAGGCGCCGGAGCAGACGCCGCCGACGAGGAAGCGCCCAGGCCCGCCACGGCGTTCTAGCTCATCGATCGCAGTGATCACCTGGACTGCGAACTCGGGGCGCTGGAAGGCCCCGCGGTCCGAGTAGGCAGCGCTGTCGCCGTCGGACCCGCCGACACCCGCGACATCGAAGCGAAGCGTGCTGACCCCGAGCGACCCCCAGCGACGGGCGGCCTCGACCCAGATCCGCTGCGGTCCGATGTGGCGCACGGCACCGGAGTTGAGCAGCAGCGCGCACAGGTCCGAGGCCTCCGCCGAGACCGGCTCGGTGAGGACTCCCACCAACCGCTCGCCCTCGAATTCGAACCCGAACGGGGTCTCGCGGATGATCGAGTCGCCCGAGACGAGGTCGATCGACTCGGCGAGGCCGTCGCCCCCGTCACCGCTGCCGGCGGCCGACGGCGACTCATCGCCCTTCTCCACCCATGCGAGCACGTCGGCGATCGTCTCCGACGGGAGCTCGGAGAGGTGCGGATCGACCATCATCGTGTCGTAACCCGGGCCGGCGCCGACCGACAACTCCATGCCCAGCTCCTCAAACCGCGCCCGCAGCCGGCGATCCGGCGGCAGCGAGTCGCGCCCGAGCAGGAGAACGCGTCGATCGCTCGCAGCGGGGATCTCGAGCTCGGTCAGATCGAGGGCCTCGAGGTCCGCGATCGTGGCCGCGGTCAGAACGAAACCGGCCACGTTCAGGTCCCCCTCCGAGAGCGGGTCCTCGTGGGGCGGCGGCGGCTCCTCGCGCGCAAGACCGGTGTCGACCAGTTCGGCGTCCGCCATCCGGGCGAAGGTGCGCATCTCGCGCACCAGCAGCGAGCCCCGCGCAGGCACTGACCACAGCACGAGGTCGTCGATGGCGGCTCCCAGCGCCACGGCCCGTACGGCGATCACGCCGCCGAGGCCGATCCCGACCGCGACAACCCGCTCGCAGCCCGACGCGTTGCGCAGCATCGTCGCCGCGGACTCGACGCTCGTGGTCCAGGCATCGAGGCGTTCCGGGTCGCGTGGCGAGCCACCGCTGTCGCCGGTGCCGGGCAGATCGAAGCGCAGCGCCGGGTGCCCGGCCGAGGCAAGTGCCCCAGCGAGGGCGCGAAGACTCCGATGAGCCCCCAGCTCATCCCAACCAAACGGCGAGCAGATGACCACGCCGACGCTCGAGCACTCTCCGGCAGGCAGATGCAGCACCGCAAAGAGCGGTGTGGCGTCCGTTGTTATGTAGCCTGGCCGACCGTGCAGCACGTGCGTCTCCTTACCGTCCGGATGGGGCGCGAGGTCGGTCATCGTTGTCCTAGAGACATGATCGGCACGTGCCCGCGGAGGTTGAGCGCACTCAGCGTGCCGGCGGGGGCGGAACCGTCCTCCTGGCCCGTGAGACGAATCGTGCGCCCGCCCCCCGGCTCGACCGAGAACGCGTCATCAGAAGCGCTGAATCCCGGAGCGTTCACCCGCACACAGTAAGCGAACCGACGGCTGTCTATGCGCAGATCCCAGTCGCGCTCCCCGCGCGGAGCGAGCATTGCCGTGAGGCCGAGTCGCTCGGGAGCCTCGCGCACGAGCGGCCGCCCGACCGGAAAGCGGAACGACTGCGAGAGGAGCTCCCCGCCGCCACCGCTGCCGGCCCCACCGACCTCCTCGAGGCTCAGCGCCACCAGATCCTGCGCTGGCGGACCGAACCGGTAGCTCCAGGAGACGTCGACGAAGCGGCCGATCAGCGCTTCGATCCCCCCGCTCCAACTCGAGTGGGGCGCGAGCTCGAGGTCGCGCTCGACCTGCTCGACAGGCAGCTCGAAGTTGCTGTAGAGCGCCACGCGCAACCGCGCGCGAACCGCTTCGGCGCCGTCGTTGGCCACGTGCACGTCGATGCCCGAGAGCCCCTCGTCGGTGCTCCATACCGCGAGCGGCAGGAGCGAGCGGCGCAGGTGGTGGTAGGCGACCTTCGCGCCGCCCTGGTGATCGAGGATCCCCCAGCCAGCGCCGGGACGCAGGTCGCGAAGCGTCAGCACGAGCCCACCGCCGCAGCGCGACCCCCCGCGACGCCACTCGCCGAAGACCTCGGCCATGACCTCACCGCTGAGCGCGCGCGAGAGCTCGAGGTAGCGCTCCTCGTCCTCGGCGAGCAAAGCCATCGGATCGAAGCCGTAGAGCTCCTGGAGGTAGTGATCGCGCACGTCGTCGAAGTCCCAGCTCGCGCCCACATCGCGGGGCACGCCGCCCTTCCACGCCGGCGTGTTGACCCCCGCGCCGTCCCCGCCGGCGCTCAATTCGCTCAGCGCCTGCGGCTCGGGCACATTGGCGAAGGCCAGGCATTCGGCCGCGAACAGCACGCCGCTGGCGCGCGCATCGGAGAGCGGGCGCAGATACGCGCCGACGCCGTAGTAGTTGGCGATGCCGCGGTCGGGGCGAAACGGCAGATCGCCGCCCCACGGAGCGGAGGGGACATAGATCGCGTCGACCCCCGACTCCTCGATCAATCCCGGCAGGAGCTCGCCGAACAGCGGTCCCGCCGCCAGGGACGGGTCAAGACCCATCATCGCGATCTGCTGGGCGATTTCGCTGGATCCGCACAGGACCACCAGGCTCGGCCGCCCGCCCACCTCCCCCAGCAGCTGGCGCGCCTCGGCGGCGACCACGGCGAGGAAGGCCGAGTCAGACTCGGGATAGTCCAGGTTGGCGAACATGAAGTCCTGCCACACGAGGATCCCCAGCTCGTCGCAGAGATCGTGGAACGCGCCGGACTCATAGAGCCCGACGCCCGCGAGGCGGACCATGTTCATGCCGCCGTCGCGAAGCGCCCGCAGTTGTGACTCGATCGCCGCTCGATAGGCCGATCCCCCCATGCCCAGGGCTTCGGGCGGCGTCCAGAGCGCGCCGCGCACGAATATCGGCTCGCCGTTGACCGAGAGCGCCAGACCGTCCGCCTCGAGGCGCTCGCCTCCGCCGAGCGAGCGGAAGCCGACGCTTCCCGCGTCGATCGTGCGCGTCTGTCCTGACCCCTCGACCACGATTCTCACCGCGTAGAGGCTCGGATGGCCGTGGGTGTGCGGCCACCACAGCGCCACATCCCCCACCACCAGCTCACCGCGAATCTCGCTGCCCAGCACCTCGAGCTCCGCGCTCGCGGAGCCTCCGCTGGTGCCGCCGTCGAGTTCGATGCTCGCTCGGTCCACCGCGAACTCGCCCACCGCGCGAACCAGCGCGCGAACCGAGAGCACGCCGTCGGTGCCCGCGACCCGTGGGCGCAGTTCGAGCTCCTCGAGCGCGAAGGCGCCCCGGTGCTCCAGGCGCACCGGCCGCCACGGCCCCACGACCGCGGGACCGGGTGCGAAGCCGGGGGCGCGGCCGAGCAGCATCGTGCGGAAGAAGCGCAGGGCGCCGTCGGCGACCACGCGGGTCCGCCAACGCGCACGGGGTTTGCGGGGGATCTCGAGGAGCGGCGTCAGCGCCCGGCAGCAGATCGCGAGCTCGTTGGCGCTCGAGGCGAGCGCGCCGCCGACATCGACGCAGGAGCGCTCGAACATCGATGAGCGCTCGTGGATGAGCGTGCCGTTGAGGTAGACCTCGGCGACCGTGGCCACGCCCTCGAGCGCGAGCACGGTCTCACTGGCGCCCTCGCCGCCGCCTTCCGGGGTCTCGAAGGAGGTGCGAAACCACCAGTCCTGGCCGTCGAGCTGCTCCGACGGGATCTCCCAGGGCACCGCCCCTTCGCCTGTGAGAACGGCCGCGGCGGTCGGTGTGGCCGGCGCCGGGCGCCAGTTGAGGCTCGTGAGGGCCGCGGCGTCGAGGTGCTCGCCGGGTGCGCACGCCGCGGCCTCCCAGCCGTCTGTCAACTCGATGATCTCGTGGCCCCCGACCCGTGCACGCGACGGGCAGGGCAGCACCGATCCCCCCGCCTGAACGTTCGGCGTTATCCGAGAACCTCCTCGAGCGCCCCGATCGCGCTCCGCCACGCCTCGCTCAGCGACTCGAGGACCGGTTCGGGATCGAACTCGCGTCGACGCGCGAGGCGAAAGCCGAGGACCTTGCAGCCGTCGACGATCGTGCGCATCGCCGCGGTGGCCTCTTCCGCGTCCTGCGCGAACAGCCACTCCGCTGAGCTGGCGGCCAGCTCGAAGGCGGCCCCGACCATCCGTACCGTGGCGAAGGCATAGGCGTGGTAGGCCTCGAGGCCGCCCGCCAGGAGCGCGGGCAGGTCGAGCACGAGCTGCTCGCCGAAGCGCCCGAAGGGGTCGCTGGCGGGCCGATGCTCGAGATGTCGCGCCAGCGACTCGCGCGCCGCGGCGCGCAGCTCCTCCCCCGCGAGCCTGGCACCGGCGTCAAAGCGCACGAGCTCGGTGTAGGGAGGCAGTATCTCCGCGGAGACCTCGCCGTCCAGGCGGAAGATCCCCGCGTAGTCCTCCCCGTCGAGCTCGTAGAGCCCCGGCCCGTGGAAGTAGCGCATCCAGCCGCGCTCGAGGTCGATGGCCTCGGCCGCGACCGACGTCTTGACGTGCTCGTTGCGGTAGCTGGTCGCCAGCGTGTCCGGGAGAAACCACGAGTCGAGCTCGACGATGATCGTGCGCTGCGCATCGATCTGCTCGGCGATCTGCAGGGGCAGCGGCCGGTAGGGCTGCATCTCGTGGATGTCGATGCCGAACAGCCGCTCGAGGTCCTCCGGCGGCGGCTTGAAGAAGGTCCACTGATCGCCTTCGAAATCGGTCCGCACGAGGCAACCGAGGGCGGCCAGCGGCTCATCGCCGCGGCCGTGCAAGAGCTCGATGATGATGTCGGTGTAGCAGTTGCTCTCGGCGTAGGTGCGGTCTGCGCCATGCACCGCGTGCGGTTGGTAGCTGGCGGTGTCGAGGTCGAACAGGCTGCGATAGGCGGCGCTGCGCGTCGCCGTCATGGCGCAAAGAGCTCCGCGCGCACGGCCTCGGGCCAACGCTGCGGATCAAGACCATGGTTTCGCAGCAGCGCGAGCACGATCCGCTCCTGGCCGAAGCCCAGGCAGGCGGTGTGGGCGCCGCCGCCGTCGGCCAGGGTGAGGCCGAACTTCGCAGCGAAGTGGTCCCGGTGATAGTTGAACGACGCGAGCGCCGTCGGTTCGTCGCCGGCGATCTGCACGAGCAGCTCGAACTTCAGCTCCTGCTGGCGCTGATTGGCGGCGAGCATGCGCCCGCTACGACCGAAGAACGGGTCGCTCGCGCGATCGCGCTCGGCGGCCAGACCGAGCCGCGCGAACAGCTCGAGCCCCCGCTCCGACCACGTGTCGCGCCAGGCGAGTACGTCGTCGGGTGCGCCGAGGCGAACGATCTCGCGCTGGTGAAACATCTGCATCCGCGCGGGATCCTCGGACGGCTCGTGGCGAAAGACCCAGCCGCCGCCGGCGTCGACGACGATGCCGCCGGGCGGCAGCGGCCCGCGCGCTGCGACCGCCGGGTACACGGGGTAGCACGCCGCCGGCACGAGCACGAGCTCACTCATCGTCTGGTGCGCGCTCCAGTCCTCGTGGCGATCCGCGAGCTCTGCCTGCTCGAGCGCGGAGGCCTCGTCACCCTCGAAGGAGAAGACGCTCCCCGCCAGTTGCGGGAACGAGTGCAGGTAGCCGATCGTCTCGAGCGTGCGCCGCGGGATCAGCGGCGGGAAGCTCATCGATTGGGGGCCGTCGGGGGCCGACAGCTTGGTGATCAGAGCATCCACGCTGTGGCGGATCGACTCGAACAGCGCGCCTCGGCCATAGAGCCCGGGCACGCCGCTGGCCACCAGCAGCCCCTGCGCGAGCAGCTCGTCACGGAAGGCGGCCTGATCGGCGGTCGCCTGACGGACCGCCACCATCAGGCCTCCTTGGCGATCAGCAGCAGCGACGCGTCCGTGGAGTGAAGACGCTCGTTGGCGACCATCAATCGCGCCGACAGCGCGTCGCGCAGATGGCGCCCGACACTGTAGGGACTGTCGTTGCGGTAGCCGACGATCCCGATCGCCTCAAGCGCTCCCTCGCAGACCCGCGGCGAGCGTTCGGAGGCGGCGAGCTTGAGGCTGTTGAAGCGCAGCACGCTGGCCATCGTCATCAGCCGCTCGCGCCCGCCGTCCTCCTCCCAATCGACAAAGTCCGCCAGGGCTTGGGCCACCTCGGCCCGCAGCAGGGTGAGCTCCGTGAGGACGTGTGAGAGGCGCAGCGCCGCCGGCACCGGCGCTCCCGGACGCTGACGCGCGCTGGCGCGCACGAACTCGCGCGCACGCTCGAAGGCCTCGGTGGCGATGCCGAGCCAGACGTGGGACCAGAGCACGTGCGAGAGCGGCACCAGCGACTGATTCATGACCTCGGAGAAAGGGGCGGCGAGAACCTGCTCCGGCGCGAAGCTCGCGCGCACGACGAACCCGGGCGAGCAGGTGCCGCGCATGCCGAGCGTGTCCCAGGCGCCGGTCTGCTCGAGCTCGTGCTGTCCCGAGCGCGTGAGCACCAGGACCTGATCGCTCTCCTCGGCCTCCTCCGCACGGCGCACCGTCGTGAAGAGATCATCGGCGTGGCCCCCGTAGCTGACGGTCGTCGCCTTCTTCTCAAAGCGCGCAGTACCGTTGCCGCCGTCGGTCACCGCGGCGATCGAGCGGGCCATGTCGCCGCCGGTTCCCACCTCCGAGGTGACCGAGGCGACCAGCCGCTGCTCGCGCGCGAGCTCCCGCAGGTAACCGTCGAACCAGGGAGCCTCGGCGCCGGCGTGGCGGGCGATCGTGAGCACCTGGATCTGATGCATGGCGAAGACCATCGCGGTGGCGCTGCAGCCGCGGGCGAGCTCGAAGCAGCAGCGCGCGATCGCCTCCAGAGAGCAACCGCCGCCGCCGAGGGCCTCAGGCAAACCGGCCGACAGCGCCGATGCGGAGCGCAGGGCATCGATCGCCTCCACCGGGAAGCGGGCGTCGCGGTCCACCTCGGTCGCGCACGGCGCCGCCACCTCTTCGGCGATCCGGCGCACCTCCACCAGCAGAGCCCGCTCGGAGTCGACGAGAACGCTCACGCGCCGCCCTATCCCCCGCCGCCCGAGAGCTCCCCGATCGCCGAGTCGATCGCGCCGATCGACTCGAACACCGAACGCGTCAGCATGCGGTCGGGAAACTCGAGGTCGAAGGCGTCCTCGAGCGCCAGCATCAGGTTCACGCTCGCGTGCGAGGTCATACCCGCCACGAACAGGTCGCTGTCGTCACTGAGGGTGTCAACGTCGACCGGCAACCGGGCGTGCTCGCGAAGGACCCGCCGGATCTCGACTTTGGTCTCGTCGCTCAAGACTCTCCACGCACCCCGGCGATGACGACGGCGGCCGCGAAGGGACCCGTGTGCGTGAGGCTCAGCTCGAGCGTCTCGACGCCACGCTCGCGCGCAAGTGCCTGCGCCGCCCCCGACAGCTCGACCGTGGGGCGGCCGTCGTCGCCGTTGCGCACGCCGATCGCGCGCCACGGAACTCCGCCGTCCTCCACGCGCAGGGCCTTCAGAACCGCCTCCTTGGCGGCAGCCCGTGCGGCCAGCAGCCGCGCGTCGTAGCTGCCGTCCGGGCGCCGGCAGTCCGCAAGCTCAGTGCTCGTGTACACGCGCCCAAGATAGCGCTCGGCGTGGACGCCGATGGAGTCTTCGACCGCATCGATGGACACCATGTCGATCCCGACCGTGACGCCTGGCGACGCGTGGTGGGGCGCTGCAGCGCCACCGCCGTGTCGACTTCCAGGCGCCCTCAACGGTCCGCCTGGCGACGCTCCGTGCGCAGTGCGGCGTAGTGGAGCTCGTGCGATCCGACCGCATCCTCGCCCGCCGCGACCGCTGCGGCTTCGACGTCCAGGCACTCGAGGAGCTGGAAACCGTGGGCGGACAGCTGACGCTCCTGGCCGTCTCGCGTGATGTAGTAATGCAGCAGCGAGAAGTCGTGTGCGGCGCCGTTGAGGATCGCGTAGTCGGGCTCGAAGCGCTGCCAAGGGGTGAGGCGCCGGTGGTTGAGCAGGCTCCGCGGCAGGCGCAGCAGCTGGCTGGCCAGGCTGACGGGGTTGTCGGCCGAGATGCTCCTCAGCGGGCCGCGCACGAGGTGCGCGCACGCGAGGTTGTGTGAGGAGAAGATCAGCAGCCCCCCGGGGGCCAGCAGGCCGTGGGCGTCGTCGAAGAAGCGCGCGCGCTCCTCGTCGCTCAGCACGTCGATCAGCGCCCAGCCCGCGATGATGACGTCCCACGGACCCGCGCCCCAGCCCGAGGCATCCCGGAGATCCGCGACGCCGAAGGTCGCCGGCGGGTAGGTGCGCTCGCAGTAGGCGACCATCTTGGGCGCGATGTCGGTGCCGTGGACGGTTGCGCCGAGCCCGATCAGATGTCCCGTGATCCGACCGCCGCCGCAGCCGAGCTCGAGCACGCGACCCCGCAGCTGCCCGGCGTTATGGGCGAAGACCGCCTCCTCGGCCGGGCGCAGGTTGCGACCGCGGTAGCTGCGCAGAAGACCTCCCGAGGCCCAGGTGCGGGTGCTCGCCTGACGCTGAACCTGATCGGGTTCGGGCGGCGTGCTGCGGGTCTCGGTGTCAGCGCCCGGAGAACTCATCACAGGATTGGTAGCAGGCGGCACCGACGGGCAAGCGCCCCGATGGGTCTGGAGCGGCGATCGGCGCGGAGAATGATGCCCGCCCCCACGGGCGCCGGCTCATGGCCGGGCGGCGCTCACCGACGGAGAGAGCTCGGTAAGGGCCCCCGCGCCGTGGCTGTGGATCTCGTGGCGAGCTTCGCTGGCGCTGTGCAGCGCGAGGGCCACGCCCTCCTCGGGCGCAAGCTCGCGAAACGACGGCCGCCAGGCATCGTGGCTGTGGCGCTGGAAGCGGCGCTGGCGCACGCGCTCGCGCACGATCGTCCGCAGCACGCGAAGGCCGTCGCTGAGGGCGTTCAGCTTGCTCTCGCCATGAAGGCGCGGGTGCTCGACCGAGCCGACCTCGGCGACCGCGAGTCCGGCGCGCGCGATCCGCACATGGATCAGCGTCTCCACCTCGAAGCCGTCGCAGGTGACGTCCATGTAGGGCAGGCAGTGGCGCCAGAAGGCGTTGTAGCCGTAGCAGAGGTCGGTGTAGCGGGTGCGGAAGAGCAGGTTGACCGCTACCGCCAGCGCCCGGTTTCCGGTGGCGCGAAGCGGCGTGATGTCGAGGCTCCCACCGCCCTGCGTGTAGCGCGAGCCCTTGGCGAAGTCGTTGCCCTCAAGGAGCGCGTCGACGAACCGCGGGATCTCGTTGGGATCGGTCGAGCCGTCGGCGTCGAGCATCACGATGATGTCACCGGCCGCGGCAGCGAACCCGCAGGCGAGGGCGTTGCCCTTGCCGCGGCGATCCTGCAGGACGATGCGAATGTCAGGGCGAATCGCCCGCGCGATTTCGATCGTCGCATCCTTGGAGTGGCCGTCCACAAGCACCACCTCGTCGACGAAATCAGGGATCTGCGGCAGCACGTGCGGCAGGTTCGCGGCCTCATTGAGGGTGGGGATGACCACGCTGATGGAGGCAGAGCGTTTCGATCCGCGACCGGCGCGCTTGGCTCCGGAAAGGATCGTTGTTGCAGTCGTCGGGTCCGTGACGGCCATAGAACAGAGAGCGCCTTTTCGTCGGTGTCTGAGTGCAGGCCCGGGAGAGGGAATCCCAGGATTTACGGCGGCAGGATTGGCAAGATAACGGCTGTGCAGGCGGCACATTTGCGGTTGGTTAGAAAGACCACCAACTCGCGACCACACCTCACCCACCCCCGGGTCGCCGCGGGGCAGATACCCGCCCAATTCGGGCCACTGAGGCACCCGCCGGGCGCCGACGGTAGCGTTCACGGGGGTGGCCTCGAGCGTCGCGACCCACGCCCTCACCAAACGCTTCGGTGAGCGGCTCGCCGTCGACGGCGTGGACATCGAGCTTCCGGTCGGCGTCGTCAGCGGCTTCGTCGGACCCAACGGCGCCGGCAAGACCACCACGATCCAATTGCTGCTGGGCCTGTGCCGCCCGACCAGCGGCAGCGCGGAGGTGCTGGGGCGCTCGATCTCCGACCCCGCCTCCTACCTGGGCCGCGTCGGCGCGCTGATCGAGGCGCCCTCGTTCTACCCGACGCTCTCGGGCGCCCGCAACCTCGAGGTCCTGACCCGCCTCGGCCGCATCGACCGCAGACGCATCGCCGAGGTGCTCGAGATCGTCGGCCTCAGCGACCGCGCGCGCGACTTCGTCCGCTCCTACTCGCTCGGCATGAAACAGCGGCTCGGGGTCGCCGCGGCGCTGCTGCCGGCGCCCGAGCTGTGCATCCTCGACGAGCCGACCAACGGGCTCGATCCGGCCGGCATCCGCGAGATGCGCGGCGTCATGCGCTCACTCGCCGACCGCGGGATCACGGTCTTCGTCTCCAGTCACCTGCTGGCTGAGATCGAGGCGGTCTGCGACCACCTGGTGATGATCGACTCCGGCCGGATCGTCTTCCAGGGCGCGATCGCCGGCCTCATCGCTGGCCAGCAGGCCGACATCGTCGCGCGGCCCGAGCTCCCCTCGGACGCGCAGGCGCTCGCCGACCTCTGCATCGCCGCTGGCAAGCCGGCGCGCGTCGAAGGCGAGGACGTCCACGTCCAGGCGAGCGAGGACTGGGCCGCCGAGCTCAACCGCGCGGCGATGGCGGCGGGGATCACGCTGCGGGGTCTCGCGGTGGCGCGCGCCTCACTCGAGCAGGCCTTCTTCGCCATCACCGAGGGCGAACAGGAGCAGGAGCAGGAAGGCACGCAGGAGGACGCCGGCTGATGCTCGGCGCCTTCTCGAGCGAGTGGGTCAAGCTCCGCCGCCGCGCGATGCTCCTGTGGGGCCTCGGCGGCGGTCTCTTCTTCGCGCTGCTGGCGACGATCTTCACGATCGAGCGCGCCGTGCGCACGCCCCAGCTCTTCGGGGGAGGTCACGGCGTGCGGGTGACCTTCGCGGTGCTCGAGCAGCCCGACGGCCTGACCCACGGCATCGTCGACATCAGTGGGCTGATCGGGATCGTCGCCCTGTGCCTGTTCGCGGGCGCCTTCGCGACCGAGTACAGCCAGGGCACGATGCGCAACCTGCTCGTGCGCGAGCCGCGCCGCTCGCGCCTGCTCGCGGGCAAGTTCCTGGCGCTTGCGGCCTTCATCACGATCGCCGTCGTGCTCGAGATCGTGGTCTCGAGCGCCGTCGCCTTCGCGCTCGCCCCCGGACGCGGAATCTCGACGGCGGCGTGGACGAGCAGCGCGGGCCTCGACGATCTCGGCCAGGCGACCCTGCACGTGTTCCTGGCCTCCGTCGGCTACGGGCTCCTGGGCGCGGCGTTCGGAATCCTGCTGCGCTCACCCGGCGTCGCGATCGGCACCGCTGTGGCCTACATCCTCCCCGGCGAGGCGATCATCGTCGGGGCGATCTGGGGCAACGGCGACCGCTGGCTACCGGGCCAGCTGCTCGACGCGCTGGCGCACGGAGGCAACGACAACTCCTCCTACAGCCACGCGCTGGTCGTGCTCGCGATCTATATGGCGGCTCTCGCCGCAGGCAGCTTGTGGCTGTTCCGGCGCCGCGACGCGTGATCGGCGCGCGTCAGTCGCCGATCAGCACGTGCCCGGGCTGAGCGGCGACGCGCTGGATCCAGGCCGCAATGGCGGCGTAGCCGCCCATCTCAAACCCGCCCTCGTGGGCGACGTGCGTGTATCCGTAGAGGGCGATGTCGGCGATCGTGTAGCGGTCGCCGAGGAGGAACTCACGCTCGGAGAGGGCGCGGTCGAGCGCGGCCAGGGCGCGCTGACCGGCCGCGCGGCGCGCTTCGATCTCCGCCTGCGGCGGCGGCTCCGGCGCCCAGCGCACCCAGAAGCGCACCACGGCGACGGTGGGCTCGAGGTCGTACTGCTCGAAGCACAGCCACTGCATGACCTTCGCGCGCTCGAAGCGATCCTCGGGCAGAAACGGCGTGCCGTCGGCAAAGTACCAGACGATGGCGTGGGACTCCCCCAGCGCGCGGCCGTCGTCGAGGAGAAGCGTCGGCACCCGCAGCGCCGGGTTCAGATCGCCCAGCACCTCGTCGCGGTCGGAGCGATCGATGACGCTCAGCTCGCTGCGCTCGTAGGGGATTCCCAGCTGCGCGAGCAGGAGGCGGACCTTGTAGCAGTTGCCCGATACGGCGGAGTCATAGAGCAGCATTGGGCGCCCAGGGTACGGCAAGCGCCGCGCCGGCGCGGCCGCCATACTTGGCCGGTGATCATCGGCTCACTGATTCGCCTCCTGCGGCATCTCTACCGGCGCTGGCAGCGCAAGCGCGGGGCGGCGTGAGCGCGCCTGAGGCCGCCGGCGGCAGCTGCCTCTGCGGGGCGATCCGCTTCACCCTGAGCGAGCCCCCGCTGCAAGCCGGCTACTGCCACTGCACGCGCTGCCAGAAGCGCACCGGCACCGCCGCCTCGGCGCAGGCGCGCATCGACGGACGCAGCTTCACGATGACCTCCGGCGCCGAGCTCCTCAGCGTCTGGCGCCACCCGGACGGCGGCTTCGAGAAATGCTTCTGCTCGCGCTGCGGCTCACACCTGTTCAGCCGCAACCCCGACGATTCCGCCCAGATGAGCATCCGCATGTCCGCCTTCGACGGCGACCCCGGCGTGAGGCCGCAGTGGCGCACATACGTCGCCTATGCAGCGTCGTGGGAACCGATCCCCGAAGACGGACTCGAGCGCTATCCGGAGAGCAAGGCGCGCTGAGCGCTCCCGCGTCTAGTGTTGCCAGACGCGGATGTAGTCGATGCGCATGCTGGCGGGTCCAGGCGATCCGCCGTAGGTGTTGTCGGCCGCGAGGTCGGCGATGATGTACATCGGGTCGCCGGTGATGTTCGTCGTCTCGGTTCCGACTTTGACGCCGTCGTAGTACCACGTCACGATGCCCGGCTCCCAGTCGGCGCCGAAGGTGTGCCAGCCGCCGGCATAGACGCCCGAGCAGCCGCCGAACCCCGCTTCGCTGGGGTCGTGGAAATGCCAGCACGCCAGGCCTGAGAGACCCTCGATGACGTCGATCTCGCCGTCGGCGGGGGCGGGATCGCCGACTTCCCAGACCCCGGGCCAGTCGATTCCGGCGCTCGGGGTACCCGGCAGCCAGACACGCGTTTGAAGGTAGCCGTAGGTGTAGGCGAACTTGTCGCGGGTGTTGATCATCCCGCTCAGGAACGGCTCGTTCACAGCAGGAGTGGCGCCGCCGTTCATCACGCAACTCGTCTGCGGCGCTGCGATCAGGTCGAGGTCGATCTCGCCGCCGGCTTCGACGTCCTGGCCGGGGCCGTAGCACTCCTCTTCCTCGGTGTTCATCGGGCCCGTCACGCCCGAGCTCATCCAGCCCGCGTTCCAGACCGTGCCGTTCAACGAGGACCCATCGAACTCATCATCGAACACCGAACGCCACGACCCCGGGTCACCCAGCGGCCCCGCGGAATCCGGCTGAGGCGATGATCCAGAGCCCGCGCCCGAGCCCGAACCCGCACCGGAGCCCGAACCCACGCCGGAACCAGAGCCCGAACCGGAACCGGATCCCGGGCCTGTACCTGCACCTGAGCCCGATCCGATCGGCCCAGAGCCACCCGCAGATCCGGCACTCCCGCCCGTGCCGGTGGATCCGACTATGCCTCCTGATCCCGCCGAGGGTATCGGCCCGGTGGAGCCGTTGGTCCCCGTCGGACCCGCTGTCGGCGCCGGCGCGATCGTCCCGGTCCGGCTTGAGCCCCCGGCGGCCTTCGTGCTACCACCGGTGCCGCCGCCCGAGCCGAACCCCGGCCCGCCATGCTGCTGCGCCGGCGGCAGCGACCGGATCTGCCGAAGCGAGACGCTGATGGTGGGCGACAGCGCAGCGCTGGCCCGAACGGTCAGCATGTGGCCGCTGATCGGCAGGCGAACCCGCACGGTCGTCCGGTGCCGGGGGCCCCGGGTTCGCGCGCGGCGCGAGAGCGTGCCGATCTTCAGCCTGACGTCGCCACCGCTCGAAGCGCTCACCGCCACGCTGACATCGAACAGACCACTGGATCGGACCGGTTCGCGCACGAGCACCTCGTGACCGTGGTTGCGCCGGAGGGTGAGGGCGCCGCCCCCAGCGCCGGCGACGGCCGCCACAGGGAACGCGGCCGCAAAGATTCCAAGGGCCAACCCGGCGATGAGTGCAGTCCTCGCCTGTCGCACCGCGATGGGATCGGACAAGCGCTTGGGCGCTGAGAGCGTTCATGCAGTAGTTCGACGCACGTCCCACTCTCTGGACGTTTCGTCGTCCCAACCTGGACGTTCGACCGACGCCCGGGCCCCATCGAGGGCACCCGCGGAGCGTTACGGCGTGTTGCGCGTGCGCGGCGTCTCGGAACGGATGACGAGGGCCACGGCCACGACGATGATCGCGCCGGAGACGAGCGTCAAGGCCGTGATCCGCTCCCGGAGGATCAGCGCCCCCAGCGCAACCGCCACCACAGGATTGACGTAGGCATAGGTCGATATCTGCGAGATCGGCGCCCGTTGCAGGACCCACACGTACGCGGTGAAGGCGAGGATCGAGCCGAAGACGGTCAGGTACCCGATCGCCAGCAGCGAGTCCGCGGAGGCGTGGCCGAGCGCGCCGTAGCTCTCGCCGAAAGCCGGGGAGAGCGCGACCAGCACCGCGCCGCCGATCAGCATCTCGAGAGCGGTGCCGACCGCGACATCCTGCGGCAGCGGTAGCCGGCTCGAGAGCCACGAACCGAGCGCCCACGACAACGCAGCGAGGACGACGAGCAACATGTAGGGCACGCTCGCGCCCTGCTGCTCGCCGCCACGCAGCACGAGCAGGGCGACACCGACGAAACCCACGGCAAGGCCGCCAAGGGTCGCAGGGCGCGGCCGATCGCCGGCAAGCGTCCGGATCACCAGGATCCATAGCGGCATCGACGCGACAAGCAGTGCCGCGAGCCCCGATGGCACATGTCGCTCGGCGAAGCTGACGCCTCCGTTCCCCGCCGCGAGAAGGAGCACCGAGATCAACGCCAGCGACGCGATCTCGCGCGCGCGTACGCGGGGAAAGCTCCGCTGCCAGGCCGTGCGTGCCGCGAGCAGCAGCGTGCCGGCAAGCATGAACCGGATGCCGGCGCCCAGGAATGGCGGCACGGTCCGGTCGACGACACGGATCCCCAGGTACGTCGATCCCCAGGCGACGTAGACGATCCCCAGGGCCACCCAGACGGCCCGCGAGGACGCCGTCGGAGCGGCTGAATGGGCGACCGGCGCTGAGGTTGCTGACTCCCCAAGGTCGGCTTCGACCTTTGCGCTCACGTCCGCCGTCGCGGTTGCGGAGGGGGCGCGAAGGCCACCGCGGCAGTTTATCGGGGTGCTTTTTCCACCTGTTGCCGGTTGCGTTCTCGCCCGGTCCTCTCACCCCCCCGGGACGTACCGTGGTACTCGGCTAACCTGCGCGACTGGTCAAGGAGATGATTTGCGAGCCGGACTCGGCATGTTGATGGGCAAGAAGAGCCGTTTTCTCGTTGCGTTCGCAGCGACGGCGGTCGCCGCAGCCTCGGTGGTGATGTTTGTCCTCCTCACCGGTGGCGGGACAACGCTCGTGCGCTCCGCGCACGCCGACCTTCGCGCGGCCAAGCTCCCGGCCGCCACAGCGTCGGCGCCGGCCCACACCGCGACGCACGACTCCAGCGTCAGCGCCCACGCCCGCAGCGCAAGCGGCGGCCACTCCCGGAGAACACGCAGCGGCCGCGCCCGCACCATCGCGGCGCCCGCCATCGCGTCTGCACCGATCTCTCACGCGAGCACGCACCTCGCGGCCACCACGCTGACCGCGCCCGCCGCCTCGCAGCGCTCGGAGGACTCCGCTCCCGCACCGTTCGTCAAGCCTCCGGCGCCCACGCTGGTCGCAGTGGCGAGCACCCCCGGCCCCGGGCCGGTCGCCCATGCCGCGGCGTCGTTCGTCACGATCACCGCCTCGGTGAGCGGTAGCGGCACCGCGACCGTCACCGACACGCGCGTCGGCTGCTCCAACCAGTCCCACTGCACCGCCTTTGTCGGCGACTCGATCTCGATCACCGCGACCGCCTCCTCGGGCAACCGCTTCACCGGCTGGTCGGGCGGCACCTGCAGCGGCCACGCGAGTCCGTGCACGTTCACGGCCTCGAAGACCGAGACCGACACTGCCACCTTCGCCAAGACGGTGACCATCACGAGCGCAGTCGGCGGAACCGGCAGCGGCACCGCGCTGATCGCCGACGGCAACTCCCTCGCAGGTTGCAGCGGCGTCACCAACTGCGTGGCCGACGTGGGCGACGCGATCACGATCACACCGGCGCCCGCGTCGGGCAGTCGCTTGAGCGGCTGGTCAGGCGGCACCTGCTCCGGCACGGCAAGCCCCTGCACCTTCAGCGCCGCCGCATCCCAGACCGACACCGCCACCTTCGCGCGGATCGTGACCGTCACCACCGCCACGGCTGGGGCCGGGAGCGGCACCGCGACGATCACCGACTCAAACTCCCAAGCCGTCTGCATCGGCGTCACCTCCTGCCCGGCCAGCCTCGGCGACTCGGTGACGCTGACCGCGACGGCGGCCTCCGGAAGCCGCTTCACCGGCTGGTCCGGCGGCACCTGCAGCGCCACCACGAACCCGTGCACGTTCAACGCCGGCGCGGGCGAGTCCGACACGGCGACATTCGTCAAGACCTTGACGATCTCGACCGCCGTCAGCGGCAGCGGCACGGCAACGATCACCGACGCGAACTCCCAGGCCTCGTGCATTAACGCGACAAGCTGCGTCGTCAACGCCGGCGACGCCATCACGATCACACCCACGGTGTCCGCGGGCAACCGTTTCACCGGATGGTCCGGCGGAACCTGCGCCGGAACGGCCAACCCCTGCAACTTCAACGCGAGCGCCACCGAGCGCGACACCGCGAACTTCGCGAAGACCGTGACCCTCTCCGCGGCGGTGACCGGTAACGGCACGGCCACGATGAGCGATTCCAATTCACAAGCCGGCTGCACGAATGTCACGTCCTGCGTCGCCGATGTCGGCGACACGATCACGATTACGCAGACCGCCGCCTCCGGCAACCGCCTCGCCAGCTGGTCGGGAACCTCGTGCACCGGCAGCTCGAGCGCCTGCACCTTCACTGCCGCGAGCACCGAGACCGACACGGCGAACTTCGCGGCGACCGTCACGATCACCACCACGACGGCCGCCGGTGCCAACGAGGGCACGGGCGCCGGCACGGCGACGATCACCGACTCAAACTCCACCGCCGGCTGCTCCGGCGTGACCAGCTGCGTGGCCGATGTCGGCGACGCGATCACGATCACCGCAACCCCCTCCTCCGGCAGCCGCTTCACCGGGTGGTCGGGCGGCACCTGCACCGCCACCACCAACCCCTGCAAATTCAATGCGGCGAGCAACGAGAGCGACAAGGCGTCCTTCGCCCAGACGGTCACCATCACCGCCGCGGTCACCGGCAATGGGACCGCGACGGTCTCCGACAGCAACCCGCTGCTGACCTGCAGCGCCGCCGCGAGTTGCGTCGTCGATGTCGGCGACAGCGTGATCGTCACGGCGACCCCCAAAGCCGGAAACAATCGCCTCGCGAGCTGGACCGGCGGAACCTGCACGTCGATCACGAACCCGTGCAGCTTCACCGCCGCCAAGACCGAGACCGATACCGCGAACTTCGCGGTGACCGTGACGATCACGGCCAACGCGACCGGCAACGGCGGTGCGACCGTGACCGACGCCAACAGCTCGGCCAACTGCAACGCGGTGCCCACCTGCACCGCCAACATCGGCGACGCGATCAAGATCACCGCGACGGCGCTGTCAGGCAACGAGTGGACGAGCTGGAGTGGCGGCAGCTGCGCAACCGGGACTGTCAATCCCTGCGCCTTCACAGCGGCGGCCACCGAGACCGACACCGCCAACTTCAAGGCGACTCCGACCGTCACGGTGATCGCGACCGCCGGTCTGGAGGGCACCGCTACGGTCAGCGACTCCAACACCAACGTCGGCTGCATCGGCTTGGTCGCCAAATGCATCGTCCCCGTCGGCGACGACATCACGATCACCGCAACACCGAACGCCGGCTTTGGCGTGGCCAGCTGGTCGGGCAGTCCGGCGTGCACCGGGACCGCCACGACCTGCGTGCTGAACAACCTCCAGAGCGACGCCACGATCGTGGTCAACTTCGCGCTGAGCGTCGCCGGTGACGCGAGCTCCGCGGTCTTCGTCTCGCCAGCGGGAAGCAACTCCAACCCGGGTACTCAGGCCCAGCCGGTCCTGACCCCGCAGTACGGCCTACACCTGGTTGAGGCCTCCGGCGGCGCCCTGAAGCAGTTGCGCCTCGCCCAGGGGACCTATGGCGGCGGTCTTTCGCTGAGCGCAGCCGACGACGGTGTCTCGATCTACGGTGGCTTTGACCCGACGTCGTGGGCGGCGGTGCTCAACCCGACGACCCCGACGACGATCGCCGGCGCCCCTGAGGCGGTGCTCGCCTCGGGCGCCACGGGGATCTTGCTCCAGCAACTCGCGCTCAGCGGCCAGACCATGAGCAACGGATCGACGACGTCGGTCTACGGAATCCGCGCGATCGCCGGCTCGAAGCTCAGCCTGATCGACGTCTCGGTGACCGCCGCGAACGCCCTCCCCGGCGCCAACGGGACGATCGGAGCCACCGGGGTGCCCGGGGGCTCCGGCGGGAAAGGCGGGCCGGGCCAGACCGTCGCCGCCGTGGTCGCCACCTGCCTTGCCTCCAACGGCTCCAACTGCACCGCTGTCGACGGCAAGGGCGGCGCAGCCGGCCTCGGCGTCAACGGCAACAACACCACGGTGATCCAGGATCCGACGTTCTCTCGTAACCCGCGACTCCTGGCTCAGAGCCGCTCGCTTCCGGCGCCGGCAGCGGGCCCCTCCGCGGGCGACGGCGGCTTCGGCGGCTGGGGATCGGATTCCTCACCGACCGATCTGCAGGGCTGCGTCGGCAAGGGCGAGTTCGCCGCCTGCGGCCCCGAACAGGTCGTCAACGGCAAGCCTCAGGTGATCGGTCTTTACTACGGCTCGCTCGGCTCGAACTCCGCCGGTGTGACAAGCCCGGTTCTGGGCGGCCGCGGCGGCGCGGGCGGCAACTACAACGCCAGCGGCGACGGCTACCCCGGAGCCAACGGCACCGCTGGTGTCGCCGGCGGCGGCGGTAGCGCCGGCGGCAGTGGAACGAACCCCTCAGCGCAGAGCGACGGATGGAGCCCGGGCGTCGGCCTGGTCGGCGCGACGGGAGATCCCGGCGCCGGCGGTGGCGGCGGCGGTGGTGGCGGCGGGGGCACCGGCAACGTCGCGCTCGCCGGCATGGCCGTGATCTATGGCTCGGCCAACGGCGGCGGAGGTGGCGGCGGTGGCGGCACCGGCGGCACCGGCGGCACCGGCGGCACCGGCGGCGGCGGCTCGTTCGGCATCTACCTCAATGGCTCCTCCAGCTTGACTGTCTCAGACGCCAGTTCTATCGCGGCGGGCAAGGGCGGTTCCGGTGGCAACGGCGGAACCGGCGGAACCGGCGGAACCGGCGGTGCCGGCGGCAACGGCGCCAACAACGGCGTGCCTGCACAGGGCGCCGGTGGCAATGGTGGCGGCGGCGGGGCCGGCGGCGCCGGCGGCCCGGGCGGCGGCGGCCCCGGCGGCCCGAGCTTCTCGATCTACTACGCAGACGCGGCGTCCCAGCAGGCAAGCCAGATCGCCACCGACACCGCCGTGGCCCCGCAGGGCGCGGGTGGCAGCGGCGGCTTCGCCGGCCCACTCGGATCGGTCGGCGGCATTCGGGCCGCCGCTGGCGCCAGCGGCGCCTGCTACCGCGGTTGCGGCTTCTCGGCGAGGATCCCGGTGATGTTCCCGGCCTACGCCGTGATCCATGGCGACAAGCTGACGATGGAGATTGCCTGCACCGCGTCCTGTCATGGCACCGGAGCACTGCTTTCGAGCGGGGCCAAGACGGCAAGCAAGCGCACAATGGCTTCTTCGAAGCCCGCGGGAGCGATCGTGAGCTTCAAGTTCAGTCTGGCCGGAAAGGGCGTCAAGAAGGTGACCGCGAAGCTCACGGCGACCGGACGCAGGCTCCTGGCGGGCAAGAAACGCCTGATCGTCAAGGCCTCGATCGAGGTCGTCATCGGCCATGCGCGGCCGAAGACCTACGCGAGCGCCGTTGCCGTGACTCGCACCGCGCCGAAGTCGCTGCACATCGACGGGCATCGCGCGGCGTTCCGGCTGAGCTGAGGCGCTCGGACACCCCCTGGGCGCAACTCGGGACGACGAATCGGGTTTCTGCCGGTTAGCGTCCAGCCGGTTGCTGCCCGGCTGGACGCCCGAAGAACCGCCGTCGTGAGGCTAGACTCAGCCCCTACGCCGGTGATGGGACAGCCCGCAAGACACCACGACCGCTGCCCGCTCGCGTGAGCGTGGAGATCCTGATCACCGCGGCCGAGCTCCAGCGCCGACTGCGCGAAGACAAACCGCCGGTGTTGCTGGATGTGCGCTGGGCTCTCGGCGACCACGACGGGCACCAACACTTCCTCGACGGCCACCTCCCCGGAGCCGTCTACGTCGACCTCGAGACCGAGCTAGCCGCCAGCGGCTCCCCGGCGGGCGGACGTCACCCGCTCCCCGAGCTCGGGGCGCTCGAGGCCTCGGCGCGGCGCTGGGGGATCAATTCGGACTCCGCAATCGTCATCTACGACGCGGTCGCCAACGTCTCCGCGGCGCGCGCCTGGTGGCTGCTGCGCTGGGGCGGTCTCGCCGACGTCCGCATGCTCGATGGCGGCATCGGCGCCTGGGAGCGCGCCGGGGGGCCACTCCAGAACGGCGAGTCGACACCGCTGCCCGGGAACGTCGTCATCACCGGCGGACACATGCCGGTGCTCGACATCGATGCTGCGGCGCGGATGCCCACGACCGGGCTGCTCCTCGACGCCCGGGCAGGCGAGCGCTACCGCGGCGAGGTGGAGCCCATCGATCCGCGCGCCGGACACATCCCGGGAGCGCTCAGCGCGCCAACCGCCGAGAACCTCGCGGTTGACGGGACCTTCCTTGACCCCGGGGCGCTCAGAGCGCGCTTTTCGGCGCTCGGCGTCCGGGCCGGAGGCGAAGTGGGCGTGTACTGCGGATCGGGCGTGTCAGCAGCGCACGAGATCGCGGCGCTGGAGCTCGCCGGCTTCGGCGCCGCTCTCTACCCAGGCTCCTGGTCGCAATGGTCGTCTGATCCCCAACGGCCCGTCGCCACCTGACCCATCGGCGCCGCGGCCGGCACGCAGCTGCCGAAACGGGCATGACCCAGCGGCGGAGAAAGCTCCCCGCTTCGGACCGCGCGCGGCGACTAACCTCGCTCGTGGGCCGCTTCATTGCCGGCCCACTGGCATAGACGGACGGCCAAGCGCCGGCTCGGGGGTAGTGAGCCGGCGTGTCCGTGTGGGCGCGACCACGGCGTTGCGCCGCCCTCGCTTGCTCGCCCCTTCGTCTGGAGAAGTCGCTCGCCCAGCGGATGCTCGCGCCGCGTCCGAGGCGGATTCCCGGAGGCGCCTACTTCGGGGGATTCCAGATGATCTCCCAGAGATGACCGTCCGGATCGCGGAAATAGCCGGAATAGATCCCCCACGGTCGCTCGTGCGCCGGCCCGGTCAGGGTTGCTCCGGCCGCCTCGGCGCGCGCGAGAAGATCGTCGACCTCCTGTTTGCTCGACACGAGATGACCGAGGCTGAACTCGCCCGACTTCGGTGGCTTGACAGCTATGTCGGCGTCCTTCGCCAGCTCGGTGCGCGGATACAGGGCGAGGATCAGGCCGCCGTCGAGATCGAACATCGCGACGTCTCCAGCCGGGGTCTCAGAGTCGCCGACGAATTGGGTCCCCACCACGCCGGGCGTCTCCAGCCCGAGACCGTCGCGATAGAAGGCAAGCGCTCGATCGAGATCGGCGACAGCCAGCGTGATCACGTGGATGCGTGCGTCCATACCGGCGGAGTCTGGCATCAGCGCAGCTTCGTCGGCGCTCACCCGTCGGCATCGCGCTCGGACGGCGGCCAGAGGTCTGCCGGGGAGCGCTCAATGAACATGTGGATCGCTGGGTCGGGTGCGGGCCCGAAGCCGTAGTGCTCGTAGACGCCGTGCGCATCGGCGGTCGCCAGTGCCCAGCGGCGCAGGCCTTGGAGCTCGGGATGCGCGCGCACGCAGCCGACCAGAAATCGACCGAGGCCGCGGCCGCGGTGGGCTGCCTCGACGTAGACGTCGGCGAGGTAGGCATAGGTTGCGCGGTCGCTGACGGCTCGAGCGAAGCCCGCCTGCTCGCCGGATGCGGCGTAAAGCCCGAAGACAAGCGAATTCTCGATCGCCCGCACAACGACGGCGAGCGGAATGCCCGGAGACCAGTATGCCCCGGCCAGAAAGTTGTGAATGCGCTCGATGTCGAGCCGGTCCGGGTCGCTCGACACGACGTACCCGTCATGCGCAACCCACTCGTGCGGCGGCGGCATCCCCGGCTTGGCGCCGACCATGGACGGTCTCCCTTGGGTGTCGTTGCAGGGGAGCCCAGGCTACGACATCGTCGGTCCGTCCGTCCGCGGCGGCCACGGCGTGCTGCCGTGCCGCGCGTATGTCGTACGACCCATCCAGGTCGAGGTCCCGTCGAGCGTCCGCGCAGGCGCGGATATTTATCGGCCGGTTAGGGCGGCTTCATTTTCAGCCGCAAAGCTTCCGGACGGCGCAATTGCTGCGACTCGCGCCTCCTCACGAAGGCGGTGTGACCCGGAGCCCGACGATCCCTGCGGGCTCCGGGGGCACCTCCGCGTTTCGCGCAGGGTTCGATGGGCAGGCGCGAGCGGCCGCGCTGATCGGCGCTTGCAGCCACCTCAGGATTACTTGTCCAGTCAAGTAGTTCGCCTCGCTAACGTTCTCTAGGCCTTCTCCTCCCTCTCCCAAGGTTCTGGACGAGGCCGCGCCGGCCCCCACGCGGGGCCGGCGCTTTATTTCCACGCTTAGCAGGCGCCGGAGGCCTGTATCCATCGGCGATCATCCGGTGCGGGGCTCCGGGAGGCTCTGCCTAGGGGTAGACGAGCGCCGGGCGGCCCGGGCAGATCAAGGTGTATCGACGATCCGGGTGGCCCGGGTATCGCATGTCGCGAGCGTTGAGACCAAGCCCCTCAACCCCCCTGAGGACGTAGATCCGGGAACCGTCGTTCAACCGTTGGCAGGGCGGCGGGGTTGCGGCCCCGGGCGGACTGAGGACGAGAGAAGCCTGCCGGTTTGCGCTGAAGGCCCCCGCGTCGCCGTCGCGGAGCCCTTGGGCCACCGCCATGAACCTGAGGCCCGCGCCGTTGAAATCAACAGGGTCGTCGCCGGTCTGGAATATCACGTCGCGGATGCCCGAGGCATGCAAACTCGCGAGCAGGGACTGAACGTCGCCGTCATGCACGGGTCCCCCGCGAATCCAACCGCCGGGCGCGTAGAGCGTGAGTTGACCACGTTCAATCGGCGACTGCTGCGCGCCCGGAAGCGAGATCCGGACGGGACCCCCGATTCCCGCGGAGACGCCCACGAAATAGGCGGCGGCGCTCACAACAACGGCCGCCGAGAGAACGGCGCGCCAGCGCCGATGTCCCAACGTCGCGATCCATCCTGTTGCCAGCACCGCCACGTAGACGAGCATCGGCAGCGTGTAGCGCGGGTCCTTGTGAAGCATCAGAGTCATCCCCACGTACGACACGAGTGCGCCACCGAGTAGCTCCGGCTCGACATTCGAGGCGGCGACGCGACCGCGACCGCGGGCGAGGCGACCAAGAGCGAGGGCGGTGCCGATCCCGAACGCCAGCGCCGCCGGAGCGAGGACCTGTTGGTTGACGAGGTTCCAGCCGTACCAGTCGAAGCTCGCGAGAGACCACACTGGCGGGGACTGAAATGCGTTCGGAGTCAGGTTGCCGACGATGCTCAGCGTCAAGCTCAGCTGTGCTGCGTGGTAGACGTACCACGGCCCGGCCACGACGCAGATCCCTGCGGCATAGGCGAGCATCCCGCGGCGGCGCCCGGGGCCGGCCCGCACCGCCGAAACCAGAACGATGCCGGCGAGGAAGATGACGGAGGTCTCCTTCGTCATCAGCGCCAAGCCGCCGAGCGCACCGGCGAGGAGGGCGACACGCACGCGCTCGAAGTGCCTGGTCTCAAGCAAGGCCCATACGCTGACCGCGATCAGCGCCGCCTGCGGGGCATCGAGGTAGTACTCGTGCATCGTCGAGACGATCATCGGGCTGCCAAGGGCGAGCACTCCCGCGAGCAATCCGGCTCGGCGGCCATACGCGAGCTTGCCCACGCCGTAGCACCCGAAGGCGAGAAGCGGGACGAACACGACGTTCGACGACAGGATCAGCGCCATTGAGTGGACGCCGGCGAGGAATATCGCGATGGCGCCGACGAAGTGGACGAGCGGCGGGTACGTGTTGAAGTCCGTGAAGGGTGCGGTGATGCGGCCGCTCGCGATCTCGGTGTGGATGACCGAGGCGAAGAACTCATGGAAGCCGCTGTCGTAGTCCGGCACCCGATCGTCCTGGGTGAGCCACCAGACTGACATCACCACGAACGCCAGGACGGCGACCCACAGCCACCGTGCCTCGACGCTCACACGTCTGCTCGACGGAGCGCCCGAAGCGATCAAGTCGGGACCGCCGCCACGGACCCTCCGCGTCAGGTGCGAGCGTCCGACTGCCTGAACCGGCCGTGCTCGAGCGCCTTCACTCTCCACGCGGGACGGGTCCGAGCGGCCGAATTCGCGTCGTCGCTCGGTCTCGCTGGATGTCGTCATGACGGTGGAGCCATCTCCTCGGCAGCCGCAATCAGCCCGACCCGCGGGTTCGCAACCGTTATCGGCCCCGAAAGCGCATTTGGTGAGGGCTCACCGGTCCACCAGACGAGGTGCAAATCCCAACCCACGCGCGCGTTCGTTTGCCCATCTGGCGGACTCACCACCGGCAGCTGCGAGATTGAGTCCGACCAGGCAGCAAGACAGCCCTTGGACCAGACGGTGCCAGCCGATTCTGGCAACCGCGGAGCCGCCCGTAAATCGTTGTCCACGGCGTGCCGATGGTCTCACCATGGGCGCCGTGGCTACCGCTTTGCCGTGCACGCCAAGCGCTGTCGCCGTTGCGGCGCGGCGGGCTGCTTTCGTTGCGGCGCTTCTGGTGGCGGCGCTTCTGCCGATGCCGCGCGACGAGTTCTTCGACTTCCCGGCGCTCGCACACGCCTGGACGCTCGCTCCTTTCGGCCTACTGATCGCATTGGCGATCTTCAGTCGGAGATCACCCTGGCGGCCGCAGCTCGACGTCATCGCGGTCCTTGCGCTCTTCATTCCACTCGCCTACGCCGGAGTGAACCGACCATGGTCGGCGTTCCTGCTTGCGCCACCGCTCCTATACGTTGGGGTACGGCTGCCCGCGAGCGCCCGGCTTTCCGCACCGCCGGCTCCGGGATTGCGGCCTGTGCTGCCCCGAACGTGGCTTCTAGCCGGAATCGCGGTTCTCTGTGCCATTCACGTCACGTGGGCATTTGCGGGTGCGGTACCTACGGACGTCGGAATTGACAGCGTCCAGGGAGCTCTGCGGTTGTTTCACGGTCACGCCCTCTACGGCGCGAGCCTGGGCGGCGGGGGCGACACCTACGGTCCGACCAACTATCTGGCCTACGTGCCGTTCGCAACGCTCGTCAGCAGCGCCAACTCGGCGGCGCGACTCGCAACCGTCTTCTTCTCGCTGCTGACAGCGCTGTTGCTCTTCCTCGTCGGACGCCGTATGCGCGACTCCACGGTGGGCGTGACCCTCGCGTTCTGCTGGCTGGCTCTACCGCTCAGTCTCTACGAGGACGCCCTGGGCTGGAACGACTCGCTGGTCGCGGCGACGCTTGTCGGCACGATCCTCGTGGCCGACCACTCGAAATCCCGGGGCGCAATGGCGGCACTGGCGGCGTGGACGAAGTTCGCGCCACTGGCCCTCGTGCCGCTACTCGCACTGCGACTACGCGCTGGCTGGCGTCGCGAGCTAAGCACCTTCGCCGCAGGATTCGCCATCGCGAGTTCGGCCGTATTCGTGTTCGCACTCGCTCAAAACACGCCCGGGACGTTCCTTTCACAGACGCTTGGCTTCCAGGCGGGCCGAGCCCCGGTTGACTCAATCTGGGCGTCGTTCGAGCATTACGGGACCCAGATCAGCTGGCTGAACGCCTCGGCCGGCGTTCTTCATGGCCTCGTCTTGGCGGTCACGATCGCCCTAGCGTTGCTTCTTCCGCGCGCCCGCCTACGCGAGGACGCTGCGGCCCGCGCGGCGGCTTCCGCCGGGGTCCTCGCCCTTGTGACGCTATCGCTGAGCTACTTCGCCTTCAGCTACCTGCTCTGGACCGCTCCACTGGTGTTGATCGCCGCGATCGTCGGTACTACGCCCGCCGAGGACGTGCCGCCCGCCGCGACGAGCGTCGCGGTCGGCGACAGACGCGAGGGCGATCGGGCTCAACCCCGCGATAGATCTACTGGGGCGGTCGACGAGCCGGTGCGGATCCGCTCATAGAAAGTGTCCGGCGCTAGGTCGGCCCCGCCGGGCCAGACCACGGTGCCGGTCTCGGCATCGACCGCCGCCGTGGCGAAGCCGACTCGCGTACGCGCATCCACGCAGACAGGGCCACGCATCCGCTCGAGGACGGCAACCTCGCCAGTCACGCCATCAGCGAACTTAATGCGCAGCACGCCGTGATCCACCACGACCTAGCCGCCCGACGACGCGCTCCCAGCCTTGTCCGACGGCTTCGCCTACGGCCACCACGCCACGACCCTCTCGGGTCAACTTCAACACGCCGACCCGAGCCGCACGGTCACTCAGCGCTCCCGCGCGAGGCCTATGCGGCGATATGAGTTCCGATCGACCTAAAAGCATCGACCCCAGACGACGAATGGGCTAGCCGCTACGGCGACCCCACCCGAGGCCTAGCCCAAGCAAAACCTGTCGCGCTCCCGGAACAACGTCGTCGCAGCCGCTTGTCGCGCGCGTTGCGACAGCGCGCCGGCGGCCAATCGGTTAGACGCCGGGCGTCGTGCGCGTGCGTGTTCCCAGCCTGTCGATGATCTCTGCCTGTCTGGCTTCGCCAGCGGCCACGCGCTCCACGAGCGGTACGTCGCGCCCGGGATCGGCACCCTGAGGCGGGCATCCGTTCGCTTCGAGGAAGAGGCCGGCCACGATGAACGCGGTACGTTTGCTGCCGTCTGGCAGCGGGTGGTTTCGCCAAGACGCTCGAGCAACACGGCCGCCTTCTCAAGCAGCGTCGGATAAACCTCGACCTCACCGAAGCCGGCTCGCGGAGCCTCGAGCGCGGACTGGGCAAGTCCGACGTTCGGGAGTCGCGAGACCTGCTCGGGACTCATGCTCAGGACACTGGCGGCGACATCACAGAAGTCCCCGAACTCGGGGTAGCGCATCTACTTGCCGAGACGGCGCAGCGTTTCGTGATGCTCGGAGGCGAAACGCTCACGCTGCGCCTGGCGAGACTCCTCACTCCCAGGCAGGCCCCGTTTCAACGGCGTCGGACGCGAGCCCTTGGACTCGGCCGGTTTGGAATCCGGCGCCCTTTTCGGCTTCGATGTGGCCACACGCACATGGTAGCCGCCACCGGGGCCGCATCTCAGGGCTCGCCGAGCGCCTCAAACCGAGCCCGATGCGACTCAGTGAGCGGCGGGAAGGTCGAGCGCACCGATCCGGCGCGGAATTCCGACGAGGCGGGCGAGGTCGTGCCAGACCAATACGTCTTCACCCGGTCCGTTGCCGCTCAGCTCGCGCAACCTGGCGAGGTCGTCGGTTAGCTGTCCTACGTTCGGAACCGGCGTCGACTGCATGTCAAACGCCGCCTCCGCCCCGATCTCCCAGTACAGGTCAGCGTCGAGATCGAACGCGCTTCCAAACCGCTCTTCGACGCGCGCGAGCACGAGATCGAGCGCGGCTCGCAGGTCTTCAACGCGAAGACTCCCCTGCGGATCCATATCGGGAAGCGTGACGCCTTCGGGCACCGACTCCGTAGCGCTGGTGCTCCTCGTCGCGCCGAGCGGCTGCGAAGCCGGGCTTGGGGTGGTTACTGTTTTGCTTGGGAAGGAGTCGTGAGCTGGCGGTGGGGGCCGGGTTGTGTCTGCGTGAGGTCGGGGATTGCAAGGCCGGCTGCGATTGCGCAGTCGGGACGGTGGCCGCCCCAGGAGGCGGCGGAGCCGCAGCATTCAGGGCAGGCGCCGTAGGATTTAAACGGCGTGAGGCCGCTCCACTGGTGTTTCTCCAGCAGGCGTCGTAGCTCGGCGTTTTGAGCTCTGAGCCGGTCAAGCGTCTCGCTGCCGCCGTGCGACGGTTTGGTTGGGAGCGACGGCTCGGGCGTGCCTTCGTTGGTCATGGCTCGTGGATGGTCTTGATGGTGGTTCCGCTGGCGCCGCGCCAGGTGATGGTCGACGGCAAGGCATTCCCGGTTGCACGCGGGACGATCGCGACGAAGACGTTGTCGACCGGCTTGGTTGTGATGTTCGCGGCGACCGCGTGCTTGTGGCTGAAGCCGCCGAGGGGTCCGGCGGTGTAGTGCAGCGTGAGGCTCGCGACGCTGTCGGGGACGAGTCCATCGACGAAGCTGGTGTTCGGTCCCGAGCCGGTGGCGGCGCCACCTTCGCCTAGTGCTATGCCTTGATCGACCTGTGACGCGCGGGAAACGCCGCCACCGAAGCCGTTCCCGGCCGCGTACATGCTGATCGCGCTGAGGCCGACGCCGACGAACGGCGCTTTGGCGCGCGACCAGTTGGCGCGCTGAGCGCTCAGCGCGGCGTCAAAGATCTGTGTGGCGTCCGCGCGCAGCGATTTTTTGAGGTGCGGTAGTTCGCGCGTGAAGTTGGCGGTCACGGCCGCGGTGCAACGGCTGATGTTCGATGGGGTTCCGGCGAAGCTGGTGCCGACGAACACGTAGAAGTCGAAACCGTCCGCCGAGCGAGCGAAGCGGACGTACCTGACGTAGAGCGACGTCCCCGGGGTGACCAGATGAGGTAGGACGTCGCGAAGCCCGCCGGGTAGCGACGGCCGCCGCAACACCCCAAGGCTCGACAGAAGCGATGCCGGAGCGGTGCTCGTGGTCGTTGCCGCCACGTGCGGGCGAGCGCACAGCGGGCTGTTCATGGCACGCAGAATCACGGGGGTGACGGACTGGTTGTAGCGCTGGATGACGGTCGGCGATTGAAAGACCCCAGCGGCAGCGAGCGCGCCCGTCGCTCCTCCTAGGACGAGCACCGCGAGTAGCGCCAGCGGGCGCCAGCGCCGCGAACGGACCAGCCGCGGATGCGCGCGCGGCCGCGAGATGCTGGCGCGGTAATGCTCGTTGAGTTGCTCGCGTAGCTCGCCGAGGATCGGGAGCCTGTCGAACCCAACTTGGTCGTTCGTGCTCATCGCCGTGTCCTCCGTTGCGTTTCGGTCGCTTGCCGAAGCGCGCGCAGCCCGCGGCTGACTCGGGCTCGCACGGCCGGCTCGCTCACGCCGAGCGCCGCCGAGACCTCCGGATAGGGCAGCTCGTCGACAACGTGCAGCCACAGCGCGTCGCGCTGCTGCCGGCTCAACTCGCCAAACGCTGCGGTCACGCGTTCCTCAAGCTCGCTCGACCCGGCAAGCTCCTCGACGAACTCGATCTCGCTCGGCGTCAATGCGCGAAGCTCGCCGGCGAGTCGATCAACCGCCCGACGCTCCGCCGAACCTCGGCGCGCGTGGTCGACGAACGTGTTCGCGGCGATCCGATACAGCCACGCCACGCGGCCGCGTTCATCGCCCGCCCGACAGCGCTCGCGGTTCTCGAACGCGCTCAGAAAGGTCGCGCTCAACAAGTCCAAAGCGGTCTGAGCGTCACCGCAGCGCCGCGCGAGATAGCCGAGCAGATCCCGCGCGTGCGCGTCATACAAGGCATTCAGCCCATCGGCATCAATCGAACCACGGCCGCTCATCAACACAAAGACGAAACAACACCCCGGCCTGTGACGCTACGAGCCCAACATCCCGAGACGCTGCCGGCCCACACGACCGCATTCGCGGAAAGCAGGAGCCGCCACCCGGACCCACCACGCTCCCCCTCCCGCGTGAAACGAGCCGCGCTCGTGCGTGCGCCACTGGGGCGCTCACGTCGCCTCCGGCTCTTGCTCACTCAAGGCCGGCGGGGCCGGCCTGGACTGGAAGCTCAGTCCCGCCGACCAAAGGCGCCTGTGGCCATCGGGTTGGCGCGGGTCGGCTCGGGCACGCTGAAGGCCTCGCCGAGTCGGCGCGCCGCCTCGCCGCGGTCGCGATAGTGGAGGTAGCGCATCGTCATCTTGATGTCGGCGTGACCCATCCAGGCCTGGACCTCGACGATGTCGGCGCGCGTGATGGCGAGGCTCCCGAAGGTATGGCGAAGGTCATGGAAGCGGAGCGGTCGCAGTCCGGCGCCGGACAGCGCGCCGGTGTAGCGCCAGCGGATCCTGTCGTCGCTGATCCAGCCGCCGAGCTCGTCACCGAAGACCAGGTCGTCGTCGCCCGTGAACCGGGGTCGCTGGGCGAGAGCTGCCAGAAGTCGGGCCGCTCCATCGATCAGTGGCACCGAGCGGACCTTGCCGGACTTCGGGGTGGTCAGCTCGCCCATCGCGTAGCCGCCGCGCACGCGGATGGCGCAACGAACGAAGTCGGCGTCGCGCCAACAGAGCGCTCGCAGCTCTCTCCCATACGCAGGCCGGTGAACGCCGCCGTGGCAAACATCGCCGCGTCCTGCGGGTCCGGCGTCGCCCGCACGAGAGCGCGGATCTCCTCAGCCGAGAACACATCGATGTCGCCGCTTGGGCGCTCGGGGAAACGCTCGACCTGCGCGACTGGGTTGACGGGGAGGCTCCAGACTTTGCAGGCTCGGCGGAAGATGCCGTGCAGGACGACGATGATCTTGTTGCGCGTGCGCACGGTCAACGGCCGGTCGCGCCATCGGCGCGCAGAAACCTCTGCCAGCCACGCCTCGATCGAAGCGGTAGTGAGGCGTCGCTCTCCGAACGCTGGCAGCGGGTGCGTCTTGAGGATCGACTTGTAGTCGAACAGGGTCGATCGCTTTCGGCCTCGGTCCCACTCGATGTAGCGCAGGTACTCGGCAGCGGCGTCAGCGAAGGTTGCGCCCCTGCGCACCATCCCGGGCAGCGTGCCGCGGCGGCCCTCGTTGAGTAAGTCGGCGAGCCAGGCTCCGGCCCTTGCGCGAGTGTAGAAGCCGGCGGCAGGCTTGCCCCGCCCTGTCCATGCCGGACCGATCCGCTTGCGCACCTCGCGCCCGTCCGGCAGCCGGTAGCGGGCGTACCAGACGGCTCGCCGGCTGCCGTCTCGGCGGTAGACGCTGCCGGTCGGGATTCGACTCACGCCCATCGTCGCGACTCCCGAACCGTCGAAAACGCATCGGCGGAGACAAACCCGGCCGAGAGTTGGGACAAATTTGGGACAAACTTCGCCCCAACCTCGGCTGCGCCAACTGGCAAATGTGGCCGTTTGCAGGCACTTCCAGATGGGCCGGCCAGGACTCGAACCTGGGCGCGACGGATTATGAGTCCGCTGCTCTAACCAACTGAGCTACCGGCCCGCGCGCCACAGCCTAACCTCGGCGAGCCGGCGACGTGGTTCGCTCTGCCGCGGTCCGCCTCGTCCTGAGACCATCCGCAGAGCTTGACCTGAGGCCCAAGCTCCGGGGGTGGGACTCGAACCCACAACCTATCGGTTAACAGCCGAGCGCTCTGCCGATTGAGCTACCCCGGAATGGGCCGCTGGCGGACGATGGCCGATCGCCTTCCTCCGCCGGGGCCGCCAATTAGAGCACACCGGGCGGGCACGGCGCGGGTGATTGCGCTCACCCGACGCGCTCACGCACGTGCGATCGCGGTCTACTCAGACGCCTCGGCAAGCCAGCGGTCAAGCTCCGTCATCAACGCCGTCCGCTCGCGTTGGAGCTCGGTCAGGCCTCCCCCACCGGCTCCGCGTGCGGCGTGCATCGCACGGGCCACGCGAGCGAGCTCGAGCTGCACCCGGACGACCTCGAGCTCCGCCATCCCGGGCGACACGGACGCCGCCCGCACCTCGAGCTCGGCCAGCAGTGCCATCAGGGCCGGATCCTCCACGCCGACGCCCGGGTTTGCGAGATGGTCGCGCAGGTGGGCCGCCGCCGCCTTCGGGGCGCGACCGGTAAACAGAGCATCGAGGTCGAGTTGGCCGAGGAGCTCGCCGCCGCGGCCGGGGAGCGCGAGACAGAGCTCGAGGAACGATCGCTCGACCCGCTCGCCGGCATCGAGCTGCGCCGGGGTGCCGGGCTGCGCACGGCCGTTCGCCGGCGCGAGCTCCGTGCGTCCCGCGAGCAGGCTCTCGACGAGCTTCTCCGAGACTCCCAGCTGGCTCGCGACCTCGCGCTCCAGCTTCTCGCGCATCGCGCCGGGGGCGAGCTCGGCAAAAACCGGGCGCAGCTGCTCGAGGATCCGGTCGCGTCCCTCAGGCGTGTCGCGGTCTCCGCTCGCGAGCATCCGCTCGACGCGGAAGCGCACGAAGGGCAGCGAGGAGCTGAGCAGCGTCCGGACCGCCTGCGCCCCGTCGCGGGTGAGCACGTCCGCGGGGTCGCTTCCGGGCGGTAGCGCGGCAACGCGCAGCTCGATGCGCTGTTTGGCGATGGCCCCGGCGGCCTTCATCATCGCCGCCTGCCCAGCGCCGTCGGCGTCGAGCGCCAGCACGACCTCCGGCGCGAGCCGCGCGAGCGCGGACACCTGCCCATCGGTCAGCGCCGTGCCCATCAGGCCCACGCAGTTGCGAACGCCGGATTGGTGGGCGGCGATGACGTCGGTGTAGCCCTCGCAGAGCAGGACTGATCCCGCCTTGGCCGCGTGGGCGCGCGCGAGGTGGGTCGCGAAGAGGTGTCTGCCCTTGTGGTAGATCTCGCCGTCGCTGGTGTTGACGTACTTGCGCGGATCCGCGGTTCCCAACGTGCGCGCCCCGAATCCGAGCACGCGTCCATGCTGGTCACAGAGCGGGAAGGTGATCCGGCTTCGGAAGGCGTCATAGACGCTGCCGGGACGGTTGCTCGAGCGCATGACCAGGCCGGTGGCCAGCAGCTCGGCCTCGCTGAAGCCGTTGCGGCGCGAAGCGAGGAGGACGCGGTCCCAGGGCGAGGGCGCGTAGCCGACGCGAAACTCGCGCAAGATCGCGTCCTCGAGGCCGCGCTCGGCGAGGTAGGAGCGCGCGCCCGCCGCCTCCGGGTGCTCCCACAACACGCGCTCGTAGTAGGAGCAGGTGCGGTCGAGCAGTTCGAGCAGGCGCTCCTCGCGCTTGCGGCGCGCAGTGGCGGCCGGGTCCTCCTGCTCGAGCTCGAGCTCGACGCCGTAGCGCGCCGCGAGAGACTCGAGAGCACCGCGGAAATCGAGGCCCTCGGTCTCCCGCACGAAGGTGAAGGCGTCGCCCGCCTCCTGGCAACCGAAGCAGTAATACACCTTGGTCGAGGGCTTGACGCGAAATGAGGGCGTGCGCTCCTCATGGAAGGGGCAGAGGCCGACGAAGGAGTCGGCGCCCGCCTGGCGCAGATCGGCGACGCGACTGCCGACCAGCTCGACCATGTCGATGGCGTCGCGCACGCGCTCCTTGGAGTCCGCGGTGTAGAACGCCATCAGCGCGCGAACGCCCGTGGCACAGCGAGCTCCTCGTAGGCACGGATGCAGTAGCGATCGGTCATCCCGGCGATGTAGTCGGTCACGCGAACCGGGAGATCGTCGTCGGAGGGCGGCAGCAGATCCGGGTTCGCGCAGTAGTGCGCGAACAGACTGGAGACTACGGTGTCGATCTTCGAATGCTCGCGCCGTGCGACGGCGCCCATGTAGACGTGCTCGAACATGAAGTTGCGCAGCTCGATCAGAGCCGCCGCGGCCTGCTCGCCCTGGACGATCGCGCCCTCACGCTCGGAGTGCTCGACGAGGTCGTGCACGAGAGCGTCGATGCGTGCGGAGCCGCTGTCGCCGAGCACGGCGATCGCCTCCGCCGGCAGCTGGGCGCTTTCGAGCAGACCAGCGCGCAGCGCGTCGTCGATGTCGTGGTTGATGTAAGCGAAGCGGTCGGTCAAGCGCACGATCGCTCCCTCGAGCGTCGCCGGTTGTGGCGCACGGCCGGAGTGGCAGAGGATGCCGTTGCGGACCGGCTCGGTCAGATTCAGGCCGCGACCGTCGCGCTCGAGCGCGTCGACCACCCGCAGCGACTGCTCCCAGTGGTGGAAGTGGCCGCCGAAGCGCTCGCGCAAGCAGCGGTCGAGCACGTCCTCGCCGATGTGGCCGAAGGGTGGGTGTCCGAGGTCGTGCCCGAGCCCGATCGCCTCGGCCAGATCCTCGTTGAGCAAGAGCGCCCGCGCGACCGTGCGCGAGATCCCTGTGACCTCGAGCGTGTGGGTCAGGCGTGTCCGGTAGTGGTCGCCCTCGGGGGCCACGAAGACCTGCGTCTTGTGCTTGAGGCGGCGGAACGCCTTCGAATGAACGATGCGGTCACGGTCGCGCTGGAAGGGGGTGCGCAGGCGGCAGTCATCCTCGGGCACGGCGCGTTGCGGCGGGTAGGAGCGCGCCGCCAGCGGCGAGAGGTCCCGCTCCTCGTGCTCGCGGACCCGCTCCTCGAAGGAGGCCGCGACCGTCATCGAGCCGCCGCCGGGCGTAGCCGCAGATGGGCGTGATGCTCGAGCGTCTCGCCGATCGCGCGCTCGGCCTCACGCAGCGCGCGGGCGGAGGCGACCGGCGTCTGGGCCAGCGGGCTCCCGAGCGCCGAAGCCATGAAGTCGTGGGTCTCCTGCGCGATCGCGAAGCCCCCCGCCTCGCAGGCGTTGCAGACGACGCCGCCCGCCTGCGGCGAATAGGCGACCAGGTGCTCGGGGCTGCCGCAGGACGCACACGCGCCAAGCGCCGGCGCGAGCCCCGCCGCGACGAGGACCTTGAGGCGGAACGACAAGGTGTTGGCGTGGGTGGCGTGACGAGCGTCGGAGGCCAGCAATGCCAGCTCGTTGGAGAGCAGGTTGTACACGGCGGGATGCGGCTCCTCGGTCTCGAATACGCGCGCGATTGCGTCGCAGGCGCGGGCGGCGCTATCGAGCGTAGCGGCCGCGTCACGCAGGCGCGCGTGTGCGTCCAGAGTCTCCACCGAGGTGATCGTCAACAGCTCGCCGCGGCCCTCGTGGCAGACCAGGCGCACCCGCGAAAACGGCTCGAGGCGGCCGCCGAAGCGGCTACGCGTGCGCCGCACCCCCTTGGCGATCGCCCCCACACGGCCGCGCGCGGGGGTGTAGAGATGCAGGATCCGATCAGCCTCGCCGTAGCGCAGCGAGCGCAGCACTATCGCCTCCGTCTTGACCGGTCCGCTCATGCTATACATTGTGAAGTAATGAACAAGATCACTGTCTACACCACCGAGCCCTGCGGCTACTGCCGTCAGGCGAAGGCGCTCCTGGACAAGCGCGGGCTCAGCTTCGACGAGATCAACCTCGCCATGGACGCCGACGGCCGCGCCGAACTCGCAGCGCGTACAGGGATGATGACGTTCCCGCAGGTCATCATCGGCGAGGAACTCGTCGGCGGCTTCAACGAGCTTCTGAGCGCCGATCGCTCGGGACGACTCGCAGAGCTTCTCGAGGCCTAACGCACAGTCGTCCGCCGGGGCCTCGGCACCGGCTGGCAGTGCGTGCAGACATACGTTCCCCGGCCCCCGACGACGAGCTTGCGGATCTCGGTGGCGCAGTTCACGCACAGCTCGCCACCGCGACGGTGGACGAGGAAGCGGTCCTGAAAGCTGCCGCGCGCCCCGTCGAGATGGCGGAAGTCGTCGATCGAGGCGCCCTGAGCGTCGATTCCCGCGGTCAGCACCTCACGGATCGCGTCGCGCAGCCGCGCGTACTGCTTGGGCGCCAGCGCCCCTGCGGGACGCCGCGGGTGCACGCCGGTTCGAAACAGCGCCTCGTCGGCGTAGATGTTGCCGATCCCCGCGACCATCCGCTGGTCGAGCAGGAAGGCCTTGATCGGCGTCCGCCGTCCGCGCGCGAGCTCGCGCAGCCGCTCCGGCGTGAAATCCTCATCGAAGGGCTCGAGACCCAACCGCGCGGCGTAGAACTCCTCGAGCGCAAGGTCGCCGAGCACCAGTTGGCCGGTGCCGAAACGGCGGGGGTCCACGAACGCCAGCCTCCGGCGCCCGCTCAGGGAGATCACCACGCGCGTGTGCGCCGGCACGCCGTCGGGGTCCAGCAGCAGTGTGCCGGTCATCCGCAGGTGCATCACCAGGTGAACCTCGCCGGCCAGCGCCCAGTCCAGGTACTTGCCGCGGCGCCGCAGCGCGTTCACGCGCCGACCGGCCACGGCGTCGCGCAGCTCAGCCGGCGCCAGCGGGGTGCACCAACGCGCGTCCAGCACCTCGATCTCGCGGATCCTCGCCCCCACCACCGCCGGCTCGAGCTGGCGGCGGATGGTCTCCACCTCGGGCAGCTCAGGCATCGATGAACGACACCCCCGGCAGATCCTCCGCCGCGCGGCCCGTCAGCCAGTCGAGCACCGAAGCGCCCACATCGGCCAGGGGCCCGTCGTGGCGGCGCCCGCCATCGCCGCCGAAGCGCGCGAGCAGCGGCGCGTGCTCGCGCGTGTGGTCGGTGTGGGCAGCCATCGGGTCGCAGCCGTGATCGGCGGTGATCACGAGGAGGTCCTCGGATCGAAGCGCCGCCAGCCAGCGCGCGAGCGCGGTGTCGATCAAGCGCAAGGCGTCGTAAAAGCCGGCGGCGTCATGGCGATGACCATAGCGCTGGTCGGTCTCGATCAGGTTCGCGAACACGAGTCCGCCGGGTAGCTCGGCGAGCAGCCCCTCGACGCTCGCGAGAGCCTGGGCGTTGGTGGCTCCCGGGTACACCGCGCTGAAGTCCTCGCGCGGGAACAGCGAGGCCGCCTTGCCGACGCCGTGCACCTCTACCGCGGCCTCGCGCAACAGCCGCAGGTAGCTGGGCGTCGGCGGGGCGAGCGTGAGGTCACGCCTGCCGAGCGTGCGCTCGAACGCGCCGGGCTCCCCCTCGAACGGTCGCGCGATCACCCGATGCACGGCGTTTGGACCACTCGCGAGCGCCTCCCGCAGCGCGCCGCAGGCGGCGTGGAGCTCGGCCTCCGTCATCACCGAGATGTGCGCTGCCAGTTGCAGCACCGAGTCCTGCGAGGTGTAGAGGATCGCCCGCCCACTCGCCAGATGCCGAGGACCGAAGTCCTCGATGGCCGCCAGGCCGTCGTAGGCGCGCGCGCACAGGACGCCGCGTCCGATCGTCTCCTCGACCAGCGCGACCAGATCCTCGGGCAGGCCGTCGGTATAGGTGGGCGGAGGCGCTGCCACGCTGACCCCCATCAGCTCCCAGTGGCCGCTGGTCGAGTCCTTCCCGGCACCGAGCGGGTACAGGCGACCGTGGAGCGCCGGCATCGCGACCGCCGCCACTCCCGGCAACGGCAGGATGTTGCCGAGGCCGAGCGAGGCAAGCGCCGGCAACTCGAGGCCACCGACCAGCTGCGCGACGTGCAGCAGCGTGTTGGCGCCATTGTCGCCGTAGTCGGTGGAATCCGCCAGCTCGCCGACGCCACAGGCGTCGACCACCACCACGAATGCCCGCCGGCCGCGCATGGCCCTAGGTTGACATCGCGCGCGGCGTCAGCCGTCCCCGATCTCAGCCCTGGGCGCGCGGATGCGCGCCGAAGTACACGTCGCGCAACCGCTCGGTCGAGAGGTGCGTGTAGAGCTGGGTGGTCGAGATGTCGGCGTGCCCGAGCATCTCCTGGAGGGTGCGCAGGTCACAACCTCCTGCCAGAAGATGGGTGGCGAAGGTGTGACGAAGCGTGTGCGGGCTCATGCGCTCGCGCAGCCCGACCGTGGCGGCGTGGCCCTGCACGATCTTGTAGAGGCCCTGGCGGCTCAGCGAGCCACCGCGACGATTGACGAAGACGTGGCGCTCGTTGCCGAGGCCCACCAGCACCGGCCGAGCCCGCGTCAGGTAGGTCCCCAGCGCGGCGATGGCCTGGCGTCCGATGGGGACCAGGCGCTCCTTCGAGCCCTTGCCGCGGGCGCGCAGAAACTCCTCTTGGAGATCGACGTCCTCGAGCGCGAGGCCGATCGCCTCAGAGGCGCGCAGCCCGCAGGCGTAGAGCACCTCGAGCAGGGCGCGGTCGCGCAGCGCGGTGGCCGAGTTGCCCTGGGGGGCGCCGAGCAGCCGATTGACCTCGTCGCGGCTGAGGACCTCGGGCAGCTTCTGTGTCTTGCGCGGCCCGCGCAGCTCCGCCGTGGGATCGTGCTCGATGGTGCCCTCGCGGCGCAGATGGCGGTAGAAGGAGCGCAGGCACGCCGCCTTGCGCTGCAACGTCGCCGCCGCGACCGGGGGGCGCTCGGGCGTTCCGCGCGCGAGCGCCGTCAGGAATCCGGCCAGCTCCGCGTGCCCGACACTGAGAGCGTCGTAGGAGTGCTCGCGCAGGTAGGCGCCGAACTGGAGCAGGTCGGCGCGGTAGGCCTCGAGCGTGTTGCGCGAAAGCCCGCGCTCGAACTCGAGGTAGGCCAGGAAGTCGAGCACGGCCTGCTCAAACGCCCTGGGCGGCGCCGCGGTGGCCATGGCGCGAGGTTCGCCCCGCGTCCGTGGTCCCCTCTAGGGAGCGTCGGCGCGCAAGCGCTCGACCACGCCGCGCAGCGCCTCGAGCTCGCGCTCGAGCGTCGCGACGCGCAGCTCGAGGGTCGCTGGGGAAGGCGAAGGCTCTGCTGGGAGCGCGACCGGCTCGGGCGACGCGAAGGTGCCCCCCTCCCCATTTCCCTGCTCCTGCTCGCCCGCGGCGCCCACGCCGAAGCTCTCGCCGAGGCTCCAGCGCGCCTCCTTCTGACCCGGACGACGCTCGAAGCGCAAGATCAGCCGCCGCGACCCGAGCGCCTCGAGGTGGGCTTCGAGGCCTTCGAGCGTCGCGAAGTGATGGAGGCGCTCGCTGCGCACGCGCAGCTCGCCGGGCGTCTGAGCGCCGCGCAACATCAGCACCGCGAGCAGTGACAGCTCCGGGCCGCTGAGCGACAGCGCCTCGTCGAGGAGATGGCGGTACTTGGTGGCGCGGCTGCCGGGACCACTGGCCAGCCGGGCCCAGCCACGGCGCACGAGTCGCGCGATCGCCTCGCGCACGACCGCCTCGTCGTAGTCGACGACCGGCTCGCGCCCCGTCGCCTGATTGCAGGCGAGCCGCAGCGCGTTCAGCGACAACGGGTAGGCGTCGGGCGTGGTGCGCTGCTTCTCGATCAGCGCGCCGAGGACGCGCAGCTCGGCGGCGTCGGGCTCGATCATCGATCCGGCAGCCTACGCCAATCCGCACGCGAGCCGACCCACGTTGTAGAACTACGGCGTGGCTGAGGGAGCGATCGAGACCGACGTGATCGTCGTCGGCGGCGGTTCGGCCGGTGCCGTGGCGGCGCGGCGGCTGATCGACGCGGGCGTGCGCGTGCTCCTGCTCGAGGCCGGTGGTCCCGACGAGAACCCGGCGATCCACGTGCCCGCGCGGGTGCACGAGCTGTGGCTCTCAGAGGTCGACTGGGCCTACCACACAGTGCCCCAGGCCGCCGCTGCCGACCGCCGGCTGCACTGGCCGCGGGGCAAGGTGCTGGGCGGCTCCGGCGCCCTCAACGGGATGATCCACGTGCGCGGCGCGCCGGCCGACTACGACACCTGGGCCTATCTCGGCAACCCCGGCTGGGGCTGGGCCGACGTGCTCCCGACCTTTCGCGCGATGGAGGACTTCGACCGCGGCGCCTCCGAGTTCCACGGCGTCGGCGGACCGCTGCACATCAACACGACCTGGGAGCCCTCGCCGATCCACCAGGCGATCAGGGCCGCGGCGGCGGAGTCCGGGATCCCTTTCAACGAGGACTGCAACGACGGCGAGCCCGACGGCTTCTCCTACATGCAGATGACGACGATCGACGGGCGACGCCAGAACAGCGCTATCGCCTATCTGCGCCCGGTGCTCGAGCATCCCGCTCTGAGCGTGGAGCTCCACGCCCACGCGACGGCGCTGATCCTCGAGAGCGGACGCTGCGTGGGCGTGGAGTTCGAGTCCGGTGGTGAGCGCCGGCGGGCCCACGCGGCGCTCGAGGTGATCGTCGCCGCCGGCGCGATCGAGTCGCCGCGCCTTTTGATGCTCTCGGGGATCGGACCGGCCGAGCACCTGCGCGAGCACGGGATCGAGGTCGCCGTCGAGTTGCGCGGCGTCGGCGAGAACCTGCACGACCACATCCTCTCCCCCGTCATCTACTCCGCGGAGCGTGAGATCGGTCCGCCGCCAGCGGACTGCTGGGCCGCTGAGAGCCACCTCTTCTGGCGCACCCAGGCGGGAATGCTCGCGCCCAACATCCAGCCGATCCACTTCGGCGCGCCGCTGTATGAATCGTGGATGGAGGGTCCCTCGAACGGCTTCTCGATGCTGGGCGGCCTGGTTCGCCCGGTCTCCCGCGGCACCCTGCGACTGACCTCCGCAGACCCCCACGCCGAGTTGGCGCTCGATCCGCGCGCACTCAGCTGCGCGGCCGACGTCGACGCCGTCGAGGCGGCCGTCAATCTCTGTCGCGAGATGGGTGCCTCGGCGGCGCTGGCGGACTGGGGAGCGCGCGAGCTCTACCCGGGGCCCGAGGTTCGAACCTCTGCCGAGCTGCGCGACTACATCCGCCGGACCGCGATCACCTACCACCACCAGGTCGGCAGCTGCAAGATGGGAACCGACGCGCTGGCCGTGGTCGACCCGCAGCTGCGCGTCCATGGCGTCGCGGGCTTGCGGGTGGCCGATGCCTCGGTGATGCCGACGGTCACGAGCGGCAACACCAATGCCGCTTCGCTGATGATCGGCGAGCGCGTCGCCGCGCTCGTGGGCGCCGAGCGCTAGAGCGGGGCGCTCAGGCGCCGGCGCGCGCCACCAGCGCGATCGCCAGGTCCAGCACCGCCTCGAGCTGCGTCGTCGCCACGCGCTCGCTGGGCTCGTGGTTTCGCTCGGTGCCGTTTGAGAGGTTGAGCATCGCCAGCCCGCGCGGGCGCAGCGCGTTGACGTCAGAGCCGCCGCCGCTTTGGATCGGTCGCGGCACGTGCCCGCAGTCGCGCAGCGCATCGAAGGCGAGCGTCACCTCCGGGGCCGACGGGCGCACGCGGTAGCCCTCGAACTGGCGCTCGATCGTGATGTCGAGGTCGCATTCGCACTCGGGATCGTTGGCGGCGTCGGAGAGGAATCCGGCGATCTCCGAGGCGAGGCGCTCGGCGCGCTCGCTGTCGAGGCTTCGCACCTCGCCGCTCAGGGCACAGCGGTCGGGCACGACGTTGGCGGCGCTGCCGCCCTCGATGGTGCCGATGTTGGCGGTCGTCTCAGAGTCGATCCGCCCGAGCGGCATCTGCGCGATCGCGCGCGCCGCGGCGAGGATCGCGCTGCGACCGTTCTCCGGGCGCACACCGGCGTGCGCGGCGACACCGTGCAGCGCCGCGGCGATGCGGTAGTGGGTGGGCGAGGCGACGACGACGCCTCCCACCGGCTGGGCGCTGTCGAAGGCGTAGCCGACGGAGCTACGAAGGATCCCCGCCTCGAACTCCTTGGCCCCGGCGAGCGCGAGCTCCTCGCCGATCGTGAACAGGAGCTCGACGCCCGCGACCGGCGGCTCGGGCGCCGCCGTCAGCCTACGCGCGAGCACCAGCAACGTCGCCACCGAGACCTTGTTATCGGCTCCGAGGATGCCGTCGTTGGCGTTTTCCCAGCCGCCGTCGATGACCACCGGTTCGATGGCCGCCGCGAGCGGCACCGTGTCGAGGTGCGCGCAGAAGAGGATCGAGCGCTCGCCGCTGCCGGGTATGCGGGCGAGGAGATTTCCGCTGTCGCTGCCGATCGCCGCTCCGGCGCTGTCCTCGAGGACCTCCAGGCCGAGCGAGCGAAGCTCTCCGGCGACGGCATCAGCGCAGGCGCGCTCGTGCAGCGACGGGCTCTCGATCCGGCAGAGCGCGGCGAAGGTGTCGTGCAGCAAGCGGCGCTCGGCGTCGCTCGCGGCGCTCACGAGCCGACGGCGGACTGCTGCCCGCGCGAGCGTACGAGCGCCGCGCCGACGAAGTCGCGAAACAGCGGTGCTGGGCGCTCGGGGCGCGACTTGAACTCCGGGTGAAACTGCGATGCGACGTAGAAGGGATGCTCGGGCAGCTCGACGATCTCGACCAGGCGCTCATCAGGTGTCGTCCCCGACATCACCAGGCCGGCGGCCTCGAGCCGCTTGCGCAGCATGTTGTTGACCTCGTAGCGGTGGCGGTGGCGCTCGTAGATCACGGCTTCGTCGTAGATCTCGCGGACGCGACTGCCGTCGTGGAGCTTGATCGGCGTCGCACCCAGGCGCATCGTGCCGCCGAGGTCGGCGATCTCCTTCTGCTCGGGCAGCAGGTCGATCACCGGAAAGGGAGTCTCGGGGTCGCACTCGGTCGAGTTGGCGCCCTCCATCCCGGCCAGGTTGCGCGCGAACTCGCAGACGGCCACATGCATCCCGAAGCAGATCCCCAGGTAGGGAACATCGTGCTCGCGCGCGTAGCGCGCCGCCTCGATCTTGCCCTCGAAGCCGCGGCTTCCGAAGCCGCCGGGGATCAGGATCCCGTCAGCCCCTTCGAGTCGGCGCTGCGCACCGCCGTCGGTCAGCGCCTCGGAGTCGACCCAGTCGACCTCGGTCCGGCAGCCGTGGCGGAAGCCGGCGTGGCGCAGCGCCTCAGCGACCGACAGGTAGGCGTCCTCGAGCTCGACGTATTTGCCGACGATCGCGATCCGCACCGTCTCGCTGGCTTCGCGCGCGTGCTCGACGAGCGAGCGCCAGCCGTCGAGCGCGGCCGCCGGCGCGCTCAACCCGAAGTGCTCGAGCACGAACTCATCGACGCCCTCGCTCTCGAAGGTGAGCGGGCATTCGTAGATGTTCTTGACGTCGTAGGCGGAGACGACAGCCTCGACCGGGAGGCTCGCGAAGAGCGCGATCTTCTTGCGGATGTCGCTCGAGAGCGGCGACTCTGAGCGGCACACGACCATGTCCGGCTGGATGCCGATGCGGCGCAGCTCGTTGACCGAGTGCTGGGTCGGCTTGGTCTTGAGCTCGCCCGCGTGGTTGATGTAGGGCACCAGCGTCAGATGGATGAACATGCAGCGGCGGCGCCCGACGTCGACGGGGAACTGGCGGATCGCCTCGAGAAACGGCAGCGACTCGATGTCGCCGACGGTCCCGCCGATCTCGGTGACGACGAAGTCGACGTCGGTGGACTCCGCGATCAGCGCGATCCGCTGCTTGATCTCGTCGGTGATGTGGGGCACCACCTGCACGGTCGCGCCGAGGTAGTCGCCGCGACGCTCCCGCCTGATCACGGCGTTGTAGATACCGCCTGCGGTGACGTTGGAGGCGCGCGTCGTGTTGGCGTCGGTGAAACGCTCGTAGTGGCCGAGGTCGAGGTCGGTCTCGGCGCCGTCCTCGGTGACGAAGACCTCGCCGTGCTGGTAGGGCGACATCGTGCCGGGATCGACGTTGATGTACGGGTCGAACTTCTGCAGCGCGACGCTCATCCCGCGGGCCACGAGGAGCTTGCCGATCGAGGCCGCGGCGATGCCCTTGCCGAGCGATGAGACGACGCCGCCGGTGACGAAGATGAAACGCGGGCGGTGCTGGCGGTCCTGTGTCTCGGGCATCGGGTCTGCTTCTCAGTCTAGATAGCGCCGCTCCCCGGCGTCCAAGCCGAGCGCGGATTTTGAGAAAAACGGGCCTGCATCCCTCGCGTTGCTGCCGTGTCGGGGGGCGTTTGCGGCCAGAGAGGCACCGTAGCGTCCGACGCGGTCAGAACCGCCGCGGCGGCTGGGGGCGCGCGGCGGCCGCGGCGGCATCGCGCAGCTGCAGGTAGTAGAGCGTCGAGCCGATCGCCACGAAGGGCAGCAGGATCACCCGCGCGATCGCTACGACCACGACGACGACCGCGTAGGAGTTGGCCGAGCGCGCGACCGGCGTGAAGGCGAAGTCGAGCAGCAGCTGCGGCACGAGCCCGGCCGTGACCACGAAGGCGATGCCGGTGCCCAGACTCTGCCACCAGTGCCCGCGCACGAGCGCCGCGCTACGCGCGATCGGTGCAAAACCGCGGTCGCCGTCGATCACGACCGCCTGCACGACGAAATACCAGCTGACGAACACGTAGATGCCGGGCACGATCAGCGTCACCAGCCCGATCACCGAGACCGCCAGCCACGCCACGATCACCGCCAGCACGGTCGGGAAGACCTCGAGCGCATTGCCGACGAGGTCGGTCACCGCCGGCCTCTCGCCGCGCCGGGTGGCCACCACGAGCTGGGCGAGAATCGCGCTGATCAGCGGCACGGTCACCAAGCCGCTCGCGAGCACATCGATCCAGACGTCGCGCGCGGGCGGCGCCGGATTGAAGTGCGCGGTCAGCTCACCGAGACCCAGCGCGGTCACGCCGGTCACGATCACCACGATCGGGATCGCCACGCCGAGGACGACGCGCAGGTTGCGACGGTAGAGCTCGAAGGCTTCCGTCAGCAGAGCGCCGAGGCCGCCGGTGCTCATCGGCGCCGATCGTCCGGCCGTGAGGGTGTACAGGGATTGGTGTGCACGCAGCGCGAGCGTAGCGAGGAGCCCGCATTAGACTGGACCCGATGGCGGCGCAGCCGACGCGTGATCCGGGGATCGCGGCTCTGGGAACCTGGAGCGGCGGTCGCTTCATGCACTTCGGCGAGCCGCTGCAGGAGGAGCGCCTGGTCGCGCTGCTGCGTCCCGACGAGGACATCGACACCGTGATCACCGCCGATGTCTACGGCGCCGGCGAGGCCGACCGTTTGCTGGGCCGGGCGCTGGAAGGCGTTCCGCGCGAGCGGATGTGCGTGATCGGAGCTGTCGGGCACGACTTCTACGAGGGCGAGCGGGCGGGCGCCAAGGGCTATCCGCGCTTCACCGACCCCGCTCTGCGCGGGCCGCAGGACTACGGCGCCTATTTGCGTATGGCGACCGAGCGAAGCCTCGAGCGCTGCGGCATCGACGCCTTCGACCTGTTGCTGCTGCACAACCCGGACCGCCTCGGTTACACGAGCGAGGTGGTCTGGGAGGGGATGGCCGCGCTGCGCGCGGCAGGGTTGACGCGCATGCTCGGAGTCGCGCCGGGCCCGGCCAACGGCTTCACGCTCGACGTTATCGACTGCTTCGAGCACTTCGGCGAGCTGATCGACTGGGCGATGTTGATCCTCAACCCACTCGAACCCTGGCCCGGTGAGCTCGCGCTCGGCGCGGCGAGCGCCGCGGGCGTGCGGGTGATTGCACGCGTGGTCGACTACGGCGGCGTCTTCCACGACGACGTCACCTCCGAGCAGGGCTTCCGCGCCGGCGATCACCGCTCGTTCCGCCCCTCGGGCTGGGTCGAGCAGGCCTGTGAGCGGCTCGAGCAGATGCGCCCGGTGGCGAGCCGCAACGGGCTGACGATGCTCCAACTGGCCTGTGCTTGGGATCTCGCCCACGAGCCGGTCGGCTGCGTCGCGCCAACGCTGATCCAGGAGGCCGGCCCTCGCGCCCGCCCGATCGAGGACAAGCGGGCCGAGCTCGCCGCCCTGCGCCACGCCGCACCGCTGTCGCCGGCGGATGTCGCCGCGATCCGCGCGATCGGTGACAACACGGGTTGCATGACCCTCAAGGGAGCGGTGCCCGATCACGACGGCGAGGACCTGCCCGACCGCTGGTCGTTGCGCGAGGAGCACCTCGCGGCCGCCGCGCGCTGGCGGATCGACCCCCAGCGCGACCTCGCCGCGGCACACTAGACGCGCTCGACCTCGTAACCGGCCGCAGCCATCGCCTCGAGGATGGCCGCCGCATGCTCGGCGCCGCGCGTCTCGAGCGTCAGCTCGACCCCGGTCTGGCGAACCTCGAGGTCGGGCGCCTCGCGCACGTGCGAGACGCCGATCAGGTTGCCGCCGGCCTGCGCGACCGTGAGCAGCAGCGCGGCAAGCCCGCCAGGGCGGTCGGAGACGCGCGTGAACACGCGCAGGCGCCGGCCGACGGCGGTCTCATGCCGACGCGCCACCAGCGCCAGCAGGCCGGCGTCGACATTGCCACCGGAGAGCAACACGACCGTCGTCCCGTTGGAGGCCGGCGCCACCAGCTCGGCGAGCAGTGCCGCCACGCCCACCGCACCCGCGCCCTCGACGACCAGTTTGGCGCGCTCCATGAGGATCACCATCGCCTCCGCTGTGTCCTCCTCGCTGACGAGAACGACCTCATCGACGAAGCGCTCGACCAGCGGCAAGGTCAGCTCGCCCGGACGCTTGACGGCGATGCCGTCGGCGATCGTCGGGGTGACGTTCACCGCCACCGGCGTGCCGGCCGCGAGCGCCGCCGGGTAGGGCGCGCAGGCCGCCACCTGGACGCCGACGACCCTGGTCTGCGGGCGGGCGCTCTTGATCGCGCCGGCGACGCCGGAGATCAGCCCGCCGCCGCCGATCGGCACGATCACGGTGGCGAGCTGCTCCACCTGCTCGAGCAGTTCCAGTCCGAGCGTCGCCTGACCGAGGATCACCTGCGGATCGTCGAACGGGTGCACGAAGATCGCTCCGGTCTCCTGCGCTCGCTCGCGCGCAGCGGCGACGCAGTCATCGACGCTGTCGCCGCCGAGCGTCACTGTCCCGCCGTAGGCCGTGACCGCGGCGACCTTGGCGACCGCGGCCTCCGCCGGCATGAACACCTCGCAGGAGACCCCGCGGGCGCTGGCGGCGTAGGCGAGCGCCTGGCCGTGGTTGCCGGCGCTGCCGGCCACCACGCCGCTGCCGGGCTCGAGCTGTGCGACGCGATTGAGGGCGCCGCGGAGCTTGAAGGACCCCGTTCGCTGGAGGTTCTCGGCCTTCAGCACGACGGTTCCGCCGCAGCGCTCGCTGAGCGTGCCGGAGACGAGCACCGGCGTCTCTCGGGCGACGCCAGCGATCGCGCGCCGCGCCAGCGCGGGGCCCTCGCCGCCGAGCGCCGCGACCAGGGCCTCGACGTCGGCCGCGCTCACGCCGCCCGCAGCAGCTCTTTCGCGTGGCGGCGAGCGCCGGCGTCGTGCTCGTCGGCTCCGAGCATCCGCACGAGCTCGCCCAGCACCTCGGCGCTGGCCAGCTGGATCACCTGGGCGCGCGCCGGCTCGCGCGCGAGGTCCTTGGCGATCGTGAAGTGGCGGGCCGCGAAGGAGGCGACCTGCGGCAGGTGGGTGATCGCCAGGATCTGGCGCCCCTGCGCGAGCGCACGCAGCTGCTCGCCGACGGCGCGAGCTGTGTGCCCGCCGATGCCCGCGTCGATCTCGTCGAAGACGAGCGTCGAGGAGCCACCGCCATGGGCGGCAGAGAGCAGCGCCAGCATCACGCGCGAGGTCTCGCCGCCCGAGGCGATCTCGCGCAGCGGCGCCGCGGGCACGCCCGGGTTGGGTGCGATCACGAATTGCGCGTGCTCGGCGCCGCTGGCACCGGGATCGCAGGCCAGCAGGGCGACCTCGAAGCTGGCCTCGGCCATGCCCAGATCAGCGAGACGCTCGTGCACCGCCGCTGCGAGCTTGGGAGCGCCCGCGGCACGGGCGCGACTCAGCTGTTTGTTCACGGTCTCGTGCTCGCGCAGCGAGGCCTCCAGGCGAGCTGCTGCCGCCTCCATCGCGACCTCAGCGCCGGCGAGCTCCTCGCGCCGGGCACGACACAGATCTGCGTGCTCGAGCACCGCGGTGACGCTGCCGCCGTATTTGCGCTCGAGCCGGGCAAACGCCGCCAGTCGCTCCTCGACGGCTTCGAGCTTGCGCGGTTCGCTCTCGAGTCCCTCGCCGTAGCGGCGGATTTCGCTGAGCAGATCCTGAGCCTCGAGTTCCAGCGCCTCCGCGCGCTCGCTCAGGCTCGCGAGCTCGCGGTCCAAGCCGACCGCAGCACCGAGGCTCGTGCGGCAGGCGAGCAGGGCGCGCATGCCGCCCGCCTCCTCATCACCCAGCGCCTGCTCGGCGCCGGCGGATGCGATCCGCAGTCCTTCGACGTTGCGCAGCCGGTCGCGCTCGGCGATCAATTGCTCGCGTTCCTCCTCGGAGGGCTCGACCTGCTCGATCTCGCCAAGCTCGAACTCGAGCAGGTCGAGCTGGCGCTCGCGCGCCCCGGCGAGTTCGCCGAGACGCTCCAGCTCCGCCCGCGCCTCGCGCACTTGCGACCAGGCGCGCGCACTCGTGGCTCGGCGCTCCGCCTGCGCGGGACCCAGTGAGGCGTCGAGGATTTCGAGCTGCGCCGCCGCGAGCATCAAGCGGCGGTGCTCGTGCTGGCCGTAGAAGGACAGCAGCTCACCCGCGAGCTCGCGCAGCTCAGCGAGCTGAATCGAGCGACCGTTGAGGTAGGCGCGCGTGCGGCCGTCGGCGCCGACGCGGCGGGCGAGCGCGACCTCGCCGGCGCCCTCCGGGAGCTGCTCGGCGTTGAACTCCTCCGGCAGCTCGAAGACGCCCTCCACGTAGGCCTCGCTGGCGCCTGGGCGCACGATGCCGGGCCGCGCGCGCCCGCCGAGGAGCAGGTCGAGCGCGTGAGCGAGCACGGTCTTGCCGGCTCCCGTCTCGCCGGTGATGACGTTGAGCCCGGCCGCAAGCTCGAGGCGGGCCTCCTCGATCAGGAGCAGGTTCTGGACAGACAACTCAAGCAGCATCAGGCAGGGTCTAGCAGCGTGCGGGGACGGAACAGCGCGCTCAGCGCGACAGCCGGCCGAACTTCTCGCGCAGGCGCAGGTAGAAGCTCGAGCCCTCCATCAAAGCGAGCGTCGCGACATCCTGGGCGAAGCGCGCAAGCATCGACTGCTCGGGCTCGAGCTCGCCCACGGGACGGCCGTCGACCGAGACCGCGAGGTTCTCGCGCGAGCTGCTGTAGAGGGTCAGCACATCGTCGGGCGCGATCACGAGCGCGCGAGCGCTCAGCGAGTGCGGCGCGATGAACGACACGACCATGCCGGCCACGCCCCAGGCGAGCACCGGCCCCCCGTTGGCGAGGTTGTAACCCGTCGAGCCGGCGGGCGTGGCGACAACGATTCCGTCGCAGCGGACGCTGCCGACCTCCTCGGGCCCGACGGCGTAGGAGAGCTCCGCGACGCGGCTACCGATCTTGCGATGCGCGCTGACGTCGTTGAGGGCGATGTGGGTCCCGGTCGGACCCTCGAGCTCGATCGCCGGCAGCCTCAGCAGCTCGAGCGTGCCGGCGAGGGCACGCTCGAAGCCCTCCCGCATCAGATCCGGCTCCACGGTGGAGAGAAATCCGACCTCGCCGAAGTTGACCGCGAAGACGGGCACCGGCGTGTGTGCGTAGGCGCGCAGCGCGCGCAGGATCGTGCCGTCTCCGCCGAGCGCCACGCAGAGCTCCACATCGCGGTCGAGGGGCGCCTGCATCGCCACCGCCGGCAGGCCTTCCAGATCCGCGTGCTTTTCGGACTCCTCCGCGTCCAGCCGCAGCATCGCCCCGTGAGCGGCCGCGATCTGGGCGAGCTGGCGCAGCGCCCCGGCGGTCTCCTCCGGACGCCCGTGGGTCATCACCGTGATCGTGCCGACGCCGCTCATCCGCCGTCGGCCTCGCGTGCGAGGGCTGGGAGATCTGCGAGCGAGCCGCGGGAGCCCTCGGCCAGCGCCACGAAGGTCTCGATGTTTCCCTTCGGACCGGGGAGTCCGGAGCCGAAGAAGCCACGCACCGACGCGCCGAGCTCCGCCGCAGCAGCCGCGACCGCCAGCATCGCGCCGCGGCGCAGCTCGCCGTCGCGGACGACGCCGCCACGTCCGACCAGGCCACGTCCAACCTCGAACTGGGGCTTCACCATGAGCAGCGCGTCGAAGCGCGGCGCGGCGCAGGAGAGCAGCGGGCCGAGCAGCAGCCGCAGCGAGATGAAGGAGACGTCGGCCACGATCAGCTCGGGAGCGTAGGGCAGCGAGTCTGGGCGCAGCTCGCGGGCGTTCGAGCGCTCGATCACGCTCACGCGCGGGTCGCTGCGAAGCTTCCAGCTCAGCTCCCCGTAGGCGACGTCGAGCGCGACCACCGCCGCCGCGCCCGACTGCAACAGACAGTCCGTGAACCCGCCCGTCGAAGCGCCGATGTCGAGGCATTTGCGGCCGCTGACCTCGACGCCGCTTGCGGCGAGCGCGTTAGCGAGCTTGATACCGCCGCGAGAGACGTAGCGAGGAACCTCGTCAACGCTCAACGTCACGTCCGTCGCGACGAGCGTCCCGGGCTTGGTCGCGCGTGCCCCGTGGTCGCCGATCCGCACCTCGCCGGCGAGCACCGAGGCGGCCGCGCGCGTTCGCGTCTCGAACAGGCCGCGCTCGGCGAGCAGCGCGTCGAGTCTCATCTTCGAGGCCATCGCCTCGGCGCCGCTACCGCCCGGCGAAGGTCGCGCTCGGACGGTCGATGGCGGCGAGGACGCGCTCAGCGATCCGCTCGGCGGTGAAGCCGACCTCTTCGTGCAGCAGCTTCGGCGCCCCATGCTGGATGTAGCGATCCGGCACGCCTACGCGCAGGATCCGCGTCGGCGCTCCGCCGGACTCGTTGAGCGTCTCCCAGACGGCGCTGCCGAAGCCACCACCGAGCACGCCCTCCTCGATCGTGACGAGCAACTCGTGCTCGGCTGCGAGCTGGGCCACGAGACCGCTGTCGATCGGCTTTGCGAAGCGAGCATCGGCGACGGTCACCTCGACGCCGTCGAGCTCGAGCAGGGCGGCAGCCTCCAGCGCCTTGCCGACGCCGGTCCCGTAGCCGAGCAGCGCCACGCGCCCCGCACTGCCGCCGTCGCCATCGGGCGCCTCACGCAGGATCTCGCCGGTGCCGATCGCGATCAGCTCGGGCACAGCAGGAAGCGGCACGCCGACGGCCTCGCCGCGGGGGTATCGCAACGCGGTCGGGCCATCGTGAGACAGCGCCGTGTGAAGCATGTGCACGAGCATCGCCTCGTCACGCGGCGCCATCAGCACCATGTTGGGCAGGCAACGCAGATAGGCGATGTCGAAGACGCCGTGGTGGGTCGGTCCGTCGTCGCCCACGAGCCCGGCGCGGTCCATCGCGAAGACCACCGGCAGCTTCTGCAGGCAGACGTCGTGGACGATCTGGTCATAGCCGCGCTGCAGGAAGGTCGAATAGATCGCCGCCACCGGCCGCGCCCCCTCGAGCGCGAGCCCGGCTGCGAAGAGCACCGCCTGCTGCTCGGCGATGCCCACGTCGAAATAGCGCTCGGGCATCGCCTCCTGGAGGATGTTGAGCCCGGTCCCGGAGTTCATCGCGGCCGTGATGCCGATCACACGCGCATCGCGGCGACACTCCTCAAGGAGCGCATTGCCGAAAACGGTCGTGTACTGGGGCGGCGGTGGCGGCGAGCTCGAGCCGTTGGAGCTCGCCTTGACGACATCGCCGTTGGCGATCGAGCGGGGCTTGGCGGCGTGCCACTTCTCCATACCGGCAAGACCGCCGTTCTCGGCCGGCGCGAAGCCCTTGCCCTTGACGGTCGCGATGTGGACGACGACCGGGCGCTCGGCAGCCAGCGCATCACGCACCGCCGTCCTCAGCGCACGCACGTCGTGCCCGTCGATGACGCCGACGTAGGCCCAGTCCAGCTCCTCCCAGAACAGGCCGGGGGCGGCGAAGGCCTTGATCGACTCCTTGATGTGAGGTCCGAAGCGCTCGAAGGCCGCGCCGATGCCACCGGGAAGCTTGGTCAGGCCGCCCTCGATGCCGTCACGGGCATGCCACAGACGCGGATTCAGGCGGACCCGGTTGAACTGGCGCGAGAGCGCGCCGACGTTCGGCGCGATCGACATGCCGTTGTCGTTGAGGATCACGACGATCGGAGTCCCGAGGCCGCCGGCCTGGGAGATGGCCTCAAAGGCAACCCCGCCGGTCATCGCGCCGTCTCCGACAACCGCGACCACGCGACCAGAGTCGAGGTCACCGCGAGCGCGCATGGCCTCCTTGAGCCCGACGGCGTAGCCGATCGCGGTGGACGCGTGGCCCGCGCCCATGACGTCGTGCTCGGACTCGGCGATCGAGCAGAACGGCGCCAGGCCGCCGTAGCGGCGAATCGTCGTGAGCTGGTCGCGGCGACCGGTCAGGACCTTGTGCGGGTAGGCCTGGTGGCCCACGTCCCAGAGGATCTTGTCGCGCGGCGAATCAAGCAGCGAATGCAGCGCGACGGCCAACTCGCAGGTCCCCAGATTGGCGCCGAAGTGCCCACCGATCTCACCGACCGTCTCGATGATGTGCTCGCGCACCTCCTGGGCAACGCGCGCCAGGTCATCCTCGCTGAGGCGATGCAGGTCCTGAGGGCGATCGATCTTGTCGAGCAGCCGTTCGGTCTTCTTGTCGCTCACGAGGTCCTCGTATAGATGAAATCAGTGATCTGTTCGAGCTCGGGCGCCCCCGAGGGAACCGCCGCGGTCAGCGCCTGACGCGCCGCCGCGTGCGAGGCGTTGGCCAGCTCGCGGGCCCGTTCCAGTCCATGCTCGGAGACGTACGTGCGCTTGCCATGGCGCTCGTCGCTCCCGCTGGGCTTGCCCAGCGCCGCGTCGGTACCTGTCACGTCGAGAATGTCGTCAACGATTTGGAAGAGCACGCCGAGCTCCGAAGCAAAACGACCGAATTGGATTGTCTCAGGTTCCGCCGCCGGGAAAAGTTCCAGCACGCATTGCACCGAGGCTGCAATCAACCGCCCGGTCTTCAGCGCGTGCAGCCGGCGCAGCCCGTCGGGTCCCTCCGGCGCGAGCTCCTTGACGTCCAGGTACTGTCCGCCGACCATCCCGTCGACGCCTGTCGCCCCAGCCAGCAGGCCGATCGCGCGCAACAGCGCACCCGGCTCGGCGCGCTGTTGGGTGGCGAGGTGCCGCAGCGCCTCCGCGTAAAGAGCGTCACCGGCGAGGATCGCGACGTTATCGCCATAGACCTTGTGGCAGGTGGGTCGCCCGCGTCGAAGATCGTCGTCATCCATAACGGGTAGGTCGTCATGGATCAGCGAGTAGGTGTGGATCAGCTCGAGCGCGGCGGCGAGCGGCATCACCTCCTCGGGCTCGTGGCCGATCGCCAGCGCCGTCGAGAGAGCGAGCACCGGCCGGATCCGCTTGCCGCCGGCGAGCAGTGAGTAACGCATCGCCTCGGCTAGACCTTCCAGGTCGGGGCCGTCTGTGAAGCGGACCTCCTCGAGGTAGGCGTCGACCTGCAGGCGCAGGTGATCGGGGTATGGCACTACAGCAGGCTGCCCTGGGCGCTGGGGCGCTCCTGGGCGCCGGCTCGCGCACGGCGTTCGAGCTCGGCGCTCGCCTCGCCGGCCAGCGCCGCGCATTCCTCCACGAGCGTCGCGGCAGCGTCGGCTGAGAGCTCGCCCGAGCGCAGCTGCTCACCGGCACGCTCGAGGCGCCCGATCAGCGCATCGAGGTGGTCCTCAGGTCCGCTCATGAGCCGCATTCTCGCGCACCTCGCGGAGGATCGCGTCGAGGATGCCGTTGACGAAGCCCGGCGCGTCGGCGCCACAGAAGATCTTGGCGCTCTCCACCGCCTCGTCGATCGCGCCCTCGGGAGAGATCGGCTCCTCGGCCGGCACCTCCTCGCCGTGCAGCATCTCCACGAGCGCGACGCGGAGGATGCTGCGCTCGAGCGGAGCGATCCTGGCGACCGTCCAGCCCCTGGAGTGGCGTCCGATCAACTCGTCGAACTCGTCGGCGTGCTCGACCGCTCCCTGCGCAAGCGCGCTCGTGAACGGTCCCGCCGAGCGGCCGAGCGTATGTTCGAGCGTCTGCCCGGTGAGGTCGTGCTGGTAGGCGGCGATCACTGCCGCCCGCCGCTGATCGCTCCGGCGCAAAGATCAGCTCACGCGCGCGACACGTAGTCGCCGCTGCGCGTGTCGACGCGAATCCGGTCGCCGATGTTGACGAACAACGGGACCGCGACGACCGCTCCGGTCTCGAGCGTCGCCGGCTTGGAGCCGCCACCGGAGGCCGTATCGCCGCGCAGCCCGGGCTCGGTCTCGGTTACCTCGAGGTCGACGGCGCTCGGGAGCTGCAGGTCAACCGGCGCATCGTCGATGAACAGCACCTCGACCTCGTCGTTCGGTCGCGTCCACTGAAGCGCCGAGGCAACCGTGGACTCCGGTATCTCGAGCTGCTCGTAGGAGGACAGGTCCATGAAGTGCGCGTTGCTGCCGTCGCCGTAGAGGAACTGCATCTTGCGGGTCTCGGTCCTGACGGCCCGAAACTTCTCCCCGGCGCGGAAGGTCCGGTCGATCGAGGCGCCATCGCTGGCTCTGCGCAGCTTCGTACGCACGAAGGCGCCGCCCTTGCCGGGCTTGACGTGCTGGAAGTCGACGATCTTGAAGATCACCCCGTCGACGTCGATGTGGTTGCCGTTCTTGAACTGATTTGTTCCGATGCTCAACGTGTTACCCTCCGCTGCATGAGCGCGAAGCCTACTCGCCCGACCCGAATGGACGGCTACTTGCGCGTCTCGCGGCGCCTCGGCCGGGAGGGGCCGGGCTACATATCGCCGGACGTTCAGCGGGCGTCAATCGAGCGGTGGGCCAACTATCGCGGCGTCGAGATTGTCGCTTGGCACTTCGATGAGGACGAGTCCGGCGGGAGCCAGAATCGCCCCGGCCTGATCGCCTGCCTCGAACGCATCGACCGCCACGAGACGGACGGCCTCGCCTGCTGGCGCCTGAACCGCTTCGCTCGCAACGTCGGCGAGGCACTGCGCGACGTGGACCGGATCCGACTCGCCGGCGGCTCGCTGGCGTGCGTGGAGGAGGACATCGACCCGACAGGGCCTTTCGGCGAGTTCATCCTGACCGTGCTTCTCGCCGTATCCGCGCTCGAGCTGAACAACCTCAAAGCGTCATGGCGCACCGCCAAGACGATGGCGGTGGACCGTGGCGTCACCATCGGCCCAACGCCGTTCGGCTACCGCAGGCAGGAGGACGGGCGCCTTGAGCCGGACCCTGACACCGCTCCCATCGTGCGAGAGACGTTCCGGCGCGCAGCGACTGTCGATCTGCGCGCAGCGAGCGAGTACCTCGCCGATGCCGCGCCTGAACGGCACGTGACCACCACGACGACGCGGCGCCTCCTCGCAACGCGCGTCTACCTCGGCGAGAGCCGCTACGTGTCGGAGCAGCCCGGCGAGCCACGCCTCATCAACGCCGGGGCTCACGAGCCGCTTGTGGACGTGGCCACGTGGTCAGCGGCGCAGCCGCCGGAGGTCACGCAGCGCCGAGCGTCGGCCGACTTCCTGCTTTCGGGTATCGCGACGTGCGCGACTTGTGGACAGCACCTCGTCGGCTCTCGCGGCGGCCGCGACGGGCGCCGCCTTTACCGCTGCGCCGGCTCGATCAACCGCCGGCGCGCCGGCCAGCGGGGAACGTTGTGTGATGCGCCGGCGCTGACTACGGCCGAGCCGCTCGAGCGCTTCGTGATGGAGACGCTCGAGGAGCGCTACCGGGCGGAGAACGTGAGCCTGCACGTTGAGGGCGTGGAGCGGAGCGGCGGCAGCGACGCAGAGGAGGCGCGAGCAGCCTTCATGCAGGCCGAGGCCGACCTCGAGGAGTTTCTTGCGGACCTCACGCTGCGGCGCGTGCTCGGGCCGGACCGCTACGCGGAGCAGGCCGAGCGTCACGTCGCGAACGTGGACGAGAAGCGCGCCGAGTATCAGGCCTCGCTCGAGGAGGTCGGCGCTTCGTGGATTGCGGACCCACTCGAGGCCGTGCGCGAGCTGCCGCCCAATCAGCAGGGCGACGTGTTACGTGCCATCGGTATCCGTGTCGTCGTGCAGCGCGGCCGGCTGCCGCTGCCGCAGAAGGTTCGCATCACCTTCGCGAACGCTGACCACGACGCTCGGGTGCCGGCGCTGTAACTCGCGGGCGACCGCATCGGCGAGCCGCCGGTCGATCCTCCCCCACACTGCCGCGTTGAAGGCGCGGCCAGTGTCCTCGAAGTTGGCATCCGTGAGCGGAACGCGCCGCCACGGGCGGCCCTCGTTGACGGGCACTTCAGCGGTCCTGCTCGGGCGTCGCGCCCGCGCGCTCGAGGACTTCCAGCTCGTCGCGCAAGCCATCAAGCTCGGCAGTGGCAGCGACAATCAGTGATTCGCGGTGCGTGATCTTCGCCCGCAAACGCTGGGCCTCCTTGCGCTCGAGCCGGGACAACTTCGGATTGAGAGTGGCGTTCACTTCGGGACCTCCTTGGCAGGTGACACGGCGATTTGGGAATCACTGGCGTTTGGCGACTTTTTCCGACTGCGACGCTTGGGCTGTCGAGGCCGCTCGGCCTCAGGGAGTGACGCCACGCGTGCGTTCCTTTCACGGCGGCGACGGTCGGCAACACGGGCGAGCGCGCGCCGACGGTTACGAGCGTCAGCGTCCAGGTCCTCGTAGCGCGCGAGTGAACGGGCGCTATCGCACGGCCGACAGCGCGACGCCCGACCGGAAGCCTTCGACGCGTCGCGGCCAAACTCCGTGATCGGAAGCACGCGGTGGCACAAGTAGCAGCGAGCGGTCATCGGCGGACCTCCCTTTTGTGTCGGACTTGCACCCTCGGAGGGAAATGGCGCGACTCTTGGGCTGGCGGGGCGCTCGGCCTCAGGGATTGACGCCAGGCGGGGACCGGTCGGGCTGAGGGATTGACGCCACCTGTCGGGCGGCTCGGCAGCGTTGCCGCCGCTTTGGCTCGCCGTACTATGTGCCGCATGCAACTAGACCTCGAGTGGCCCGTGACCTTGAGGCACCGCAAAGGCGCGGAGGACCGTCTCTGTGGGATCGACGTGTTCCACGACTTCGACTGGCGGTCGGTCTTCTCCGACGAACGCACGCAGTTTAGGAACGGCAAGTGCCTCGCAAAGTTGGTGCAGGACCGGTGCCCCACTGGGAAGACCCCTGCTCTGCTGCTCACGCTCCGCGACGGCGAACGGCAAGGTCTGCGTCAGACCGACAACTTCGCGGTGTTCGTGGTCCACCTCGCCGAGTACCGAAGCAGCGACGGGGACGCGGCGATGTCGTACCTCGCTGCTCATCTGGATGTGGACATCACGGACATCGAAGAGCTTCAGCGGATCGCGGCTGCTACGGACCCTGCCCTGCTGCAGACATTCATCGAGTCGCAGCTCGACATCAGCCACATCGCCGACTGGGCGCTTGACAACGAGGGGCGCGTTCAGGCCCTTCGCCAGCTCGCCGAGGGCGACGGCGCGGAGCCGGGCAGCCTCGCCGACACGCTCGCAGCGCTTGGCGAGGTGGAGCACCTGTCGATAGAGGACATACGCGCGCTCGCCGACTTCCTCGGCACCGCCTCGAGTAGAGAGAAGCTCCTAGAGGTCGCCCGCGCGGTTACGGCCGACCCGACCGGCCGCTACGTGACCGGCGAGGTATTCGCGGAGCGGACGTTGCAGCGGGTTCAGGACGCCCGCGAGGCCGTCGCGGCCTACGAGGCTCTACTGAACGACGGGGCATCTACTGAGACCGTGATGCAGAAGTTCATCGAGGAACATCCCTGGCTGCTCGGCTTGGACTACGCGACGGTGCGTCCGAGACAGGGCGGCCCAAGCGGAGCAGCGGACTTCCTCCTCGACCGCTTCGATGGGTTCCAAGACCTTCTCGAGCTGAAGAGTCCGCAAGACGAGATCATTCGGGCACCGGACCACGAGCCGGGGACAGCCGCTCCGGCGCCTCACGAATACGCGCTGAGCAGAACGCTCGCCCAAGCTCTCGCCCAAGCGATGGTGTACCGCGACCGTCTGACTCGATTTGCAGACGCTGCCGAAGAGCTGTACGGACTCCCCCATGCTCGAGATCCCCGCCTAATCATCGTGCTTGGCAGGGTTGACGCTCTACCCGAGCATCGCCGGCACGTGCTCTCCGAGCTGAACAAATCGCTGCACCGGATCGAGGTCGTGCCGTACGACGTGCTCGCCCGCCGTGCCAAGGCGACGCTCGACAACGTAGAGCGCTACCTAGGCGAGCCGACGAGCGACTGACCAGCGCGCCGTTGGCCGGCTAACGCCAGTCACGACAGGGCGCGGGTCTACACTCGCTCGCGCGATGCCACCGGCGATGCGCTATACGGATCGGGAGCGCCTTGCGACCGACGGAACACTAGGTCCGCTGAACTTCGACACGGCCCCGGACGGCTTTCGAGTGGCCGTCGCGAGCCTGATACACGAGGGATCGCGACTGACTCCCGTGGCCCGCCAGTTCGGCTTCCGTATGGCCGATCTAGCGACGCAGCATTTTGGCCGGCAGTTCGTGAGTGGCGGCGCTGTCAGCCTGACGCTCGGCCATTGGATCGAGCACGGGGGCTGCACACTCCCGCAACTTCTTGATCTCATCGAGATTATTGCCGAGGAGGGGCCGAAACGGTGGAGTTTCGATTCAGGGACCACGTTCCACACGGTCCTCCCCGACGCCGAGGGCCGACTCGAAGCGATGTTCGTCCGATTCAGGCTTGGATACCGCATTCATGACGGACAGGTGCGCCGTGTCGGCTCCGAGGTCCTAGATGAAGCGGTCCTCGCCCCCGCTCTCGCCGCTACAAGTCGGCCGGGGTGGGAGAGCGTCAACGCACCGCTCCGGGATGCCCTGCGGCATCAGCGTGGTGGACCCGCAGAACGCGCTGCGGCCATCACGGACGCACACGCGGCGCTCGAGGCCGCGATGAAAGCGATGGGCCTGAAGGGCGACCGGCTCGATTCGCTGGCGAAGAGCTTCCGCAACTCCAGTCTCGTCCCCTCGCAGCTCGCCAGCGTCCCGGAGGGTCTCGATGTCCTCGACAAGCTTCTGAAGCGGTCATCCGCAGTGCGGGACTCGATGAGCGACGCGCACGGCAAGCCTCCTGCTGCTGCCGAGATTCCTGACGCCATCGTGGACCTCATGATCTATTGGACCGCCGCATTTATCGGCTACTTGGCCGCCACCTAGCTTCGGGAGGCCGGCGTAAGCCGGCGGCTCGAGCGGTTCGGCGTTCCCCGCCCTACAATCCGACCCTTGGTGCGATACGAGATCAAGGTGTGGCCGGCTGACGGCCGAGGTGAGACGCTGACCACGAAGGTGGCTGCGATCAGCGAGGCCCGTGCTCGAGCGAACGCGGAGACGGCGTATCGAGCTGCGTATGGATCAGCAGGTGAGCTGCGGACGAGCGTGAAGCTGCTCGGACCCATCATGCGGACAACGGGTTAGCGTCCGCGTTCCGCCACGGCTGTTCGAAGACAGCCATCCAGTTGTACTGCACCACCGGCTCGAGCTGAATCATGCTGCTCGCCGTCAATAGGTTGAAGACGCGCTGGAAGACAGTTCCGATCACGTCGATAGCGTCGTGCAGATCGCCAAGCGTGAGTGTTACGGCGGTCCGTCCGGCGCGGCGGTCGAGGTGCGCCACGTGCCAGTCCACGTAGTGCTTGACGTGCTCGGCGGCGTCCGTGAGCTGCTGCAGGAAGCCGGCCGGTATCGCGGGGTCGAGGTGATCGCCGACGGAGCCTCCCCAGCCGTCGCGCCACCAGCGCCTAGCTTCGATCAAGAGCCGCTCGTCGTGGTCGGGCCACAGTCCGACCCACCATTCGGCCCCGATCCGGTGGGCGTTGATTTCGACCTCGGACAGCAGTCGCCCGAGGCTCGCGGCCTGCTCGTTCGTATCAGCCTGGCGCCTGATCGCGAGTGCCTGCGTGGTTGAGTAGGTGTGGCTCATGAAGTCCCACCAGTGCGAAGTCGGCAGGGTGTCGTTCTCGGAGAGCATGTCCTGGACAGACCGCCACATCGAACGGCGCATATGCATCCGGATCACGTCTGGCTTGATGAACTCCTCGCACCAGCGCTGCCACTTGTCGAGCTGCTGATCGACCATGCGGGAATCGTAGGCACGACGCGACGCCTGCCGCTCGAGGGAGGCTGGGATTGGCCGCCGCCGGTCGCAGACCTGGCCTGCGATCTCAAGCCCGCGAATGCTGCTGCGCGCCCGTGCCGATTGCATCAGCGCCGCGAAGATGCCGCCGGAGTACGGCCGACAGGCTCCCGAAAGCAGCTAGACCGCCCTGCGGGACTACTCCGAAGCCTGGGGCGCCGTTGGAACGCGGAAGTTTGCTGACCGGACTTCAATCGTCGGGCTTTCGTCTTGATACTTGAGCGGCTCGAAGAGGTCGGCGATGAGGGGATGTGGGCCGAGGCCTTGGGTAGCCATGAGCTGACTCAGCGGCATCGGCCGGAACCTTCGGTCCACGGTCTCGCCGAGATGCCGACGGCGGCCCTCATCCCACAAGGCCTCCATGAATTGCGTCGTGAGGTAGATCAGGGCGACAAGCGCCTCGGTTGGCGCGACGCGATTCACTTTGGTCCATCTCGGCTTGGCCTGCGCATCGTCGCCTCGAGGCCGCAGCTGCAGCCACTCGACCATCGCGCCGTCGTGGTTGAGAATCTCGTCGTCGCCAACCGTGACGACGAGCCGATTCGCGCTGCCCCGAACGCTCATTCCGTGCTTCGCCGCGTTGTAGGACCCGGCGTCGAGGAAGTAGTTCGCGAGAAGCCCGACGTACTCGGCGCAGCGCTCGGCGCTTTCGGCGTCACCGGGTGTAAACAACGCTTCGCACAGTGAGACTCTCGCGTCCACCGGTGCCGTCACGAGCTGCGACCCAACCCACTTCTTGAACGCCTTGAATGACACCTCGCTACTCATGCGCATCCACGGGCAGGGCGAATCGACGGCGTGTGCGTGCACGAACCGCAACAGCGTCTCGGCTGCGTGGTGGAGCAGTATCTCGGCCTCCACGGCAGCGAACATTTGCTCGGCGGTCGGGATGGCCTCATCCCCATCCGGAGGACTGACGGCCATCTCGACGTTGCCGAGCTTCACACCGTCCGCGAGGAGCGCGCGGTACCGGTCACGTTCTCCGGCGACGAGCACGAGATGCAGAAGCCGCTGCCGGAAATACACCCACGGCTGCATTTCGTAGAACTCGCGGTTCAGGGCCGGGTAGTTCTCATCGAGAAGGCCATCGCTGGCGAGATCGAACGGTGATGGTTTCTTGGCGATGTCCCGTGCTCCGAGATGGTTGACCCGAGGATCGTACGCCCGCGTGGACTCAGCGCCGCCCTTTCCTAATCGGACGGAACCTGAGCGCCCTGCGCTGCGCCGGGCGCTGGCGGTGGCGTGCGAGCGCGATCAGGCGGCGGCGCTGCCGGCGCTTGCGCGGAACGGCCATCACACGCTCCCCGAGGCTGTCCGCTGTATCGCCACGAGGGCGTCCTGCCTCGAGGAGTTCGTCACGGCCGGCGCGCCGTGCGCAGCGCGCTTCGCGGCCTGCCACTCCCGAGCCTGCTCTACGCCGCTCTTGGTCGGCTCGGGGTCGCCCGGCACATGCGAGGCGGTCGGAGGGATGCCGACCGGAAGTCCCGCCTCGAACCAGCGAATGTCCTCGGCGATGCGTGACCACGGGTCGCGGATGTTCTCCTTGCCGAAGCTGACCTGCCGCGTCGCGAACGGGGCGCGGCCGGCTGGGTTGCCTGCCTCGTTGTCGGCCTCGAGTGCGACGAGGCGAGCGTCGAAGAGAGCGCGGCCCGAAGCGACGAAGGTGGCGATGGCGTCCTCCGCCTCGGCTGCCTTCAGGTCCGCGTAGGCGGCCAGCTCAGCGGCACATTCCTCGAGCGTGCGCGCCTTCTCGGCCTCCATTTCACGTGCTGCTGCCGGGAATGACGCGACGCGCAGCTCAAGCTCCGCGCGCTCGTCGGCGAGCGTTGCGAGCTTGGCCTGGGTTTCCAGCGGATCGGCGCCGGAGCGCAGCACCGCTGCGTTTGCAGCCGTCACCGCCGCGTCGATCTCGGCGATGCGCTCGAGTGCGGCGTTGCGCTTGGCGCTGACGAGTGCGGCTTCCTTCGCGAACGGGGCCACGATCTCGGCCCGGCTGCGTGGTGCCTTCTGCTTAGTGGCGGTGGGCATTCGATGTTCTCCTGTCGAGTTGAAGGTAGAGAGCCGCCGCGACTACCGGCGGGCTTCGGCGATGAGTGCGTCCATGGACCTCTGGTAGAGGCCCGGGTCGCGAACCTTGAGCGCCTCGATCTCGGGCTTCGAGAGCTTGATGAGCTGCTCCCGGCTCAGCCGCGTCTGCCCCTGGCTGTCGGTCACGGTGGCAGCGACGGCCTCGTGCTGTCCGCCGCGCAAGAAGTAGGGCCTATCCGAAGCGAGTGCCTTCACTGCACGCTGCGCCTCGGCCGCGTCCTCGAGATACTCGAGATCGCCGGACACGCGGAGCAGCGCCACGGCGTCCTCGGGGTTGGTCCAGTCGCCGGCAGCGCGGCGTACAAGGTCAGCGGAGCGCTGTGTGCGCTCGAGGTTGCGCAAGCGGTCGAGTTCCGCCCGCTCATCGGAGGTGAGAGTCATCTGTCAGGGTCCTTTCGGTGAGGGGGTCGGCGCAGTGCGCCGGACGGTGGCATGCGGCTAGGCGCGGTCGCGGTCGAGCCACGAAAGCGAGTCGGACCGCTCTCGCTCGACCTCAGCCTCCTTGCGGCGCTTGAACGCAAGGTCGAGGCGGTTTCGCTCCGCGATCTCCTCGGGAGTCAATCCGACATCACGTGAGCTTCTTTCGGGGCTGCGCGCGGCAGCGCGCCTTCCCGGTTCAGATTCCCGGTTCTCTTTCCCGGTTCTATACACGCGAGCAGAATGGGTACAGTCGTCGCGCAGAATCGGTACAGACGTGTACTCAGAATCGGTACAGTCTCCGTCAGTGTCTGTACCGCCAATCGGTACGGAACTGTGTGCATTGTCAGTACAGTCGGTGCTGCCTTCTGTACTCGCTATCGGTACAGACGCGAAGCGCCAGACGGTCACGCCTCGCGGCTTCGAGTCGGCGGCGACGATCACGCCAGCATCACGCAGCGCCTCGAGCGCGAGCACTGCGGTCGAGTGCGAGACGTGAGCCTTCCGTGCAAGCTCACGGGTGCTCAGGAAGGCCCCGCTCTTCGCGTTTTCGGCATGGGCGAGCACGAGGGCCACGAGGGCATGGGCCGGCTTGAGCTGGGCGAGGCGGCCATCCTCAATGAGACGGTGTGCCGTCTTGTAGCCCACGGGTCACCTCCCTTCAAAGCGCACTCGGTAACCGGGTCGCAAAGAAAACGCGCGCAGCAGGACTGCGCGCGTGTGCGTGCTAGGCCGCCTGCTCGGCAGGACGGCTGAGAACCTCAGAGATCACGCCCGCGACATACGCCGACAGCGTGGTGCCCTCGCGCCTCGCGAGAATCTTCAGAGCCTCCGCCTCGGCGGGCCTCACCCTCGAGGCGATAGCGGTTGAGCTGGCACTCCCCGGACCTGGCATGTCGAGTCCTCCTTGCATGTGTAACGGTCGTGAAACACCCACGAGCGCGTGTCAGGCCCGCGCGCGCACCTCGGCGGGGATTACCAACGAAGCGAGACCCATGGCCTTAGAGCCGCGCTGAGCGCGTCAGGCGTCGTCGTTCTCGAGAGCGAACGGCCACAGCTCGGCGAGCGTGTCCGGGACCAACCCGAGATCACCGCTCCCGGTGAACGCGACGCGCAGGGCGTTACGGTGGCAATCGCTCCATTCGCCGATTGGCGAGCCGCACATCATGGCCGGAGCGAAGCTCTCTCCTATCTCGGCGATGGTCCAGAGGCCGATACTCACGAGCAAGCTCGCCGCTGCCTCGGTTTCGAGGCCGAGCGTCTCCGCGAGAGCGCCGATGCCTTCGCGCTGGAAGGCGCTTGTCGGGACCTCCATGGCGCCGTCAAACGCTGCAGGTACTCCGTCCATGGGCTAGCTCCTTGCTACGTAGTGGCGGCGCATGAGCGACTCCGGCGACGAATGCTCAATCGCCCACTCGGTGCGCTCGCGGTTTCTCGCATCCTGCGTCGCCGCGCTGCGCCTCGCGAGGTGCTTCGTCACGAGGTCGAGGTGGACGTGACAGCTCGCGCCGCTCCGCTCGAGCTTCGACAGCAGACCCTCCGCGACGTTGCCCCAGTGCTGCAGGCCGGGCCGGAGCACACACGCTTTGGGCAAGCCGACCATCAGCGCGCGGTCGAAGCGGTTGCAGGTGAGCTGAGCCGCCTTGCGGCCTCGCGCTGTCCATGCGCGCAGGTCGCGCGAGCTGCCGTCGTGTCTTGTGGCTGGCGGCGCGCTACACCACGAATGCCCGCACGCCTCGAGTGCCTCGAGCGCGCCGGCAGGCGGCACGATGTCGTGCTCCACGAGGATGAAGCTGCGCTGCTCACCCCATAGGCGCCGGATCAGCTCGAAGTAGGCGGTCGGCGATCCCGACACGTCCACGTACTCGACCCGATCCGGCGCCTGCCCATCGAGCGCCGCCCGCGTCTTTGCGCGCGGCTTGCCGACGAACGGACAGATGACACGGCTCAGCTCAGCCACGAAGCCCGCCTCCCATGCCGCGCATCCGGCGCGTGATGACGGCCGCCGCGTGCTGCGGCTCGGCGCTGCCCCCGTGGAAGTGATTCTGCTGATGGACGACGGTGTGATGACCGGCACCGGCAAGGGCGGCTACCGGCCCCGTGTAGTGGATGCCGTCCTGCTTCAGAATCTCGAGGAAGCGGGACTCCATCAGCTTCGACAACCGCTGCCCCATGTGCGGGCCGATCTGCTCGATGCCGGTCGCGAGCGACTTCTCGAGCGCCTGCGTGATGTTCGTGAAGCCCGCCTGCTTCGCGTAGCTAGCCGGGTTAGTGCTATCGACACCGAGCAGCGAGTCGATGGCACCCGCCGTCGCGTTGCCAGCGCCGCGCACCGCACCCACGTGCTGATACAGCTCGGTGCCGATGCCATACCCGGCCGCGCCGGCCATGCCAGCGAGGCCGACCTTCGCCAGAGCGCCACCGGCGCCTCCGCCCCCGGCCGCGCCGAGAAGCGTGCTGAGCAGTCCACCCGCGCCGCCCCCGAACTTCGAGAGGAGCGCGAGGCCGACGATGACGCCCCCGGGACCGACGCCGAGGACCTTGCCGATGGCCGAGGCGATTCCCCAAATGGACTTGAGGACGGGCTCGAAGGCCTTGAAGACGCCGGCGAGCGTTTTGGCAACGCCGACGATGGCCCCGACGCCATCGAGCCAGTGCTTCGTCTGCGTGATGCACTTGTCGATGAACTCGCGAATCTGCTTCGGGTGCTTGGCCACGTCGGTGAACTTCCCGCCGAGCTTGCCCAGCCCGCTGATGAGGTGCGGCATCGCGGCATTGGCAACGCCGACCAGCACGCCACCGATCCCGGAGAAGAAGGCGACGAGTGTCGGGACGAGCTTCGCGGCGCCGCTGATGAGCTGCTTGAACTCGCCGATGGCCGTCTTCGAGGTCAGCGCCCGCGCGAGCTGGACGAAGCCCTTGCCAATGGCCTCGCCGAGCTTCCCGAGCGGCCCCTCGAGCGGCTTCAGCCCATTCGCGAGAATGTCGAACGCCTTGCCGAGCCCGGAGAAGGCAGCGCGAGTCGCCGGCCCCAGGATCGTCCCGAGCGTGCGCTTGAGGCGGTCGAAGACGCCGAGCACTCCATCGCTTGCGGCCATCGCGCTCGTGTCCTTGGCGAGCGTGACGTTCGCCGAGTGGAGAGCCACGGTTGCCTTCGCAGTCGCGATGACGGCCGAGCTATAGGGACCGTAGGCGTCGAGGCCGCGCTTGGCGAAGTCGTTCGCCGTGGCCTGCGCCTTATTGGCGCCGTCCTGCGCGTCGGCCGTCTGATCTATCGAGTCCCGATGCTGCTGCTCAGCCTGCGCGAGCTGAAGGACGAGTCCCTTGTACTGAAGCGCCTGCGACTCGCTGCCGAACGGATTGCCGCTGACCTGCGTCTGCCCGGTGCTGCCGGACACGTCCACGTTCAACGCCTTCTTCTGCAGCTCGCCGACGCTCAGGCCCATGCCGGAGGCGAACTGCTGCAGCGCGAGGCGCGCCTGAGAGACAGCGAGCTGCGTCGCGCGCTCATTCAGCTTCGCGTCGGCGAGCTGATCCTGCGCGTCGTGGAGCTGCAGCACGGCGTCCTTCTCGGCCTGCAGGGCGGCGAGCCGCTGCTGCGACTCGGCCTGCTGCGCCTGCTGCAGCGAGAGCACGGCGGCGCGCTGCGACTGTGTGGCCTGCGTGACCTTCTGCTGAGCCTGATAGGCGTCCTTCAGCTTGAGGATGAGGGCGCCGACCACGAGCGCGATAGGGCCGAGGGCGGCCAGGAAGGCGACGCCGAGTGCGAGCACGCCGATGAGCGCCTGCGCGAGCGAGACGACGACGGCCGCCAGCGCGGCGGCGATGCCGACGACGATGGGGCCGACGGCGAGAAGGCCGAGTCCAGCCGCGACCATGCCGGCGAAGCCCTGAGCGGCCTCCGGCAGCATCGTGACGACGCTCTGCAGACCACTCGAGACGACGTTGATAGCGCCCTTCATCAGCCCGCCAAGAAGCGGGATGTGGCCCACGAGGTCCGCGAGGCCGCCTCGGACCTTCGTCAGCGAGTTAGTGATCTTCGAGAAGTCGCGCTCGCCGGACTCGCCGAGATTGTCGAGGTCGCGAGAGAAGCCTTCCAGCCGCGTGCGACTCGCGTCGATCTGCGTCGCGATGGTGCCCATGCGCTGCGCGACGGCGCTCGCCTGCGAGTCGGTCAGGCCGGCGGCGCTCTGATCGTTGAGCGCCTTCATGCGGGCCTCGAGGACCTGCAGCTTGGCCGTCTCGGCCTCGACGCGAATGCGGATCGTCTCTTCGCGCGGGATCGCGCGCAGCTCGGTGAGAACCTCGGCCAGCTCGGCCTTCGCCTGATCCGCGCTCACGCGCAGGTCGGCCGTGGCGCGCTTCTTGCCGAACTCGTCTACCTTCCCCGAAGTCTCATCGACCTTCGCGTTGGCGTCCTTGTTATCGCCCAGGAGGCGAAGGAGCAGATTGCTGGCCACGTGAGGCTCCTTACGGTCTGAGGCGGGGCGTAACGTCGAGTGCGCGATGAACGAAAAACGAGGAACTCGGCTCGCCGACCTACGCGTTCAGCGCTGGCACTGGACCTTCTTCAATCTCACGGTATGGGTGCTCAACTGGGCGCTCTGGCGCCGGCGAGCCGAGCACAAGAAGGCGGTCAAGACGGCGGAGGAGGTAGGACGGAACCTCGCCAAGCTGGCGCTCGACGCTCGAGCGAACGCGAAGAGCCTCCGGCGCTTCACCATCGCCATAGCCGCGCTCACCGCCGTCAACACGGCGTTCGTCATCTACTCGGCGGTGCGCTGAGGCCCGGATGAGCGGGCGCTTGCTCTCTCGCACGGTAACCAGAGGCAGAAGAAAAAGGGTTGCCAGAGGCAACCCGACGGGAGTCACTCACTCATCGCCGGTAAAGGCTGAGACGAGCGGAAGGTCTGACTCGGAACGTACCGCTGAGTCAGACGCGTTACCGACTATAGGCTCGAGCACGTTCATTGTCCAATCTGCGTCGAGGTTAACGACAGCCGGCGCCACTTGGCCACGCTGACGTGACTCACTCCGAAGGCGTCGCCAACCGTGCGTGTCGTGCCCGGTGTCGCGGCGATGCGAGTGCGCATTTCGAGAGTGCCGTCGTACAACTCGCGCTCGCGCCCCTCGCGTTCGCGTTCGTCGTGCTTGCGTGCCTTTTCCATCAGGTTGTAGACCGACTTCAGGCTGTAGCCGTAATGCATCGGCCTCTTCGCGGCGCCGGCGCTAAGCGCCGCGCGACCGACGGCGAGCCGGCCTTCCAGCGTGGTCAGGTCGTGCTTCGCCCTCGCGCGCCGCGCGCCGCTCGGCGAAGATTTCGGTCCGAAAACGGCTCTAGTGCTCGCCGCGCGTCCAGCTCACGCGTTCCGCCACCCCGGCCCGCGAGCCTCCAACTCGTCGGCGACCGCACGCAGCGTCGCGATGAACCGGGCATCGTAATCATCCTCGCTCTCGTCGGGCGGAAAGCGCTCGACACCTCGCTCGAGCCGCATCGTCCCCACGCGCGCGTCCCACCGACAATCGAAACGCTGAAGGTCCTCGACCCATTCCGGGTGAGCCGCGAATGCCGGGGCGCGCAGGAGCGGAACCATGAGCCGCTGCACGGCTTCAAGGAGCCGCTCGACTTCCGTCGGCTGCTCGACAGTCTGACAATCCATCGTTGGAGTCATGTGGTCGAACGGTGACAGGCCCCGGCGTCCACCGCAATCGGACATCCGCTGCGTGGCATATGCGCCACCGCCGGGCCGCCATGCGTCCTCAGCGTCTTTCGAGATGACGAGTCGGTGCCTCGACGCCGGCGTCGCACTAGGGGAGCATTAGCTCGTCGCGCTCGCAGCGTTCGAGCATCGCGGCGACGAGACCCTCGAGCCCATCCCAGCCAGCGGCCACTGGGAGTGGCTCATATCCGATCCGTGCGTTCTTCTGCTCATTGCAAGGCGTGCAACTCGCTCGCAGATTGTCCTCCTCGTGGGTGCCTCCGCCAGATCGCGGATTCACGTGCTCTAGATTGGGATAGAGCCGTTCGATGGCAGGGTGATTGATTGCGGGATCACGTTTCATGTTCCACCCCGGCTTCAAAGGGAACGCCGGACCCGCCAACCGAGCCACGAGTTCGAGGACTCGAGGAGAGACCAGCAGCCGGCCGCAGTAGCAGCAGGTCCAGCGGTCCGCACGAAACACGCCGAGTGACAGCTCCTTTGCCTTGCGTGGGGATAGCGGGCGGACGCGTGTCGCCTTCGGGACCGACTTACCCCTAGCCCCTACCGACGGAGATACGCGCTTCGGCATCGAAGCGGTGTCCACTTGGCCGAGCGCCTCCAGAGCCTCAACCCGTCTTCCCTCAATGAAGAGCTTGGCTGCGCATTCGATCAACCGGGCGTCTCGGTCAAGGTCCGGCTCGGTGGCGTGCATGGCCTCGCTAGATCGCCTGCCCGTGGCTGCCGACATCGAAGTTGGGCGTCCACTCGGCCCGGTGCCAGACCGACTCGTTCGCCCTTCGGACGTAACGAAGCTTCCCGGAGCCGAGTCGCATTCTGATCTGCGCCGTCCTGCCGCTTCCGGTACGCCAAATCCAAGGGTTCGGGTTCAGCGCCGCGAGAGTGGACGCCTCGATGGTGTCCGGCGGGTCCGCGTAGGCCCAGTCAATGAAGTCCTCCAAGTCCACGCTGACGTGTTAGCACCCCGCCCGGTCGGACATCCGTCGGGTTGTGTACGCAAATATTTCCAAACTGATTGGTGTTGATACTCATGCCGGAGCTAGTTTACGGACGGGCGTGGCGCACCCTCCTGTACGCACGAATCCTGTGCAGCGGAGCCTCGAAGACGAATCCCCGAGGTCGGTGCGGTCTCCCCGCTTCAGTGCTCCGCGCCGAGCGGCGCAGCCAGGGCCGCGAAGTCGCGCAGAGCAGCGGCGGTCTCCGGCAGGTAGTCGAAGAGCACGAAGGAATGGACACTGTCATCGAAGATCTCGAGGCGCGCCTGTACACCACATTCCTGCGCGCGTTCAGCGAGCAGCCGCGCGCTCGGGAGCATCGCTTCCTCGGCAGCGGCGTGAATGAGCGTGGGTGGCAGACCGCGCAGGTCTGCAAACAGGGGTGACAGCGGCGCGAGCGACGGATCGCTCTCCTGCACGTAGCAGGCGGCGAGCTGCGTCGCGAAGACCCAGTCGAACCAGGGATCGTGGCTGCCGTCGAAGTCGAAGCCCGCGCCCGACACCGAGAGGTCGCAGAAGGGCGAGCAGACGTAGATCGCCTCGGGCAGCGGCTCGCCGCCGTCGCGCAGGCTGAGCACCAGGGCGAGCGCGAGGCCTCCGCCGGCGCACTCGCCGCTCACGAGCACGCGCGCTTGCGGGTGTGCGGCCCGTAGCCACCGATAGGAGGCGATCGCGTCCTCGAGCGCGGCTGGAAAGGCATGCTCGGGGGCGAGCCGGTATTCGGGCACGAGCACTGATCCGCCCGATGCGGCAGCGAGCCGGGCCGCCAGGCCAATCGAGGAGGCCGCCGAACCCATCACGTAGGCCCCGCCGTGCAGGTGCAGGACGAGGGGGCCGCCCGAGCCGGATGCCCCGACCATCAGCCCGAGGACGCCGTCGCAGTCGACGGGCTCCGCCGCGGTCACCGCCTCCGGCGCGGGCGGGCATTCCCTGCGCATGAACTCTTCGTAGCCCGCGCGCTCCCCGGTCCACCCGACGGCGCGATTTTCGATTGACAGCGCTCCCCTCCAGGCGTCGTAGGCGCGGCGGGCAGGCATTCGCTGCAACGAACTCTCGGCATGCTCGCCAAAACCAACCGACTGCGCGGCGGCGACCGGGTCGTGCCCGAGAAGCCACTCCCGCATCGGCGCGCCCAGCGGGCTCAGTCGCCGAAGCCCGCGGTAGTAGCCGTCACGCGCGGCGATCGCCGCCGGCTCGGAGACCTGGCTATATGTGAGGTTGACGCGAGAGGACTCGAGCATCCGAGTGGTCCGTGGCCGCCGCCGCGCGACGTACTCGCGCAGCGCTGCGGGTAGATCCTGCGGGCCGTGGCGATCGACGCACGCCGCCAACGTGACCGCATCCTCGAGCGCCATCCCTGCGCCCTGCCCGGCACTTGGTGGCGCCGGATGAGCGGCGTCGCCCAGGAGGATCGCCCGCTCGGTCCCCCACTCCTCGAGCGGGTCGCGAAAGTAGATGCCGGTGATCAGGGCCGAGTCCATCATCGCCAGCAACTCGGCGAGGTCGGAACACGCCCCCTCGAGCGAAGCCCGCAGATCTTCGAGGTCGCCGGAGACCGTCCAGGACTCGCGTTGCACTTCCTCCACGGGCACGAACGCGCTCAGACTGGTCACCGCCTGCGGGTGGGAGTCGCGCCGGATCGGATACACGAGCACGTGACGCCGGCGTCCGAGCCACGAAAGCAGGAGCCCGCGGTGGCGCTCGGGGATTCGTTCGGTCGGGATCAATCCACGCCAGACGACGACGCCGGTGAAGCGCGCCTCCTGTTCGCCGAAGAGCAGGGTGCGCACCGTCGAGCGCAGGCCGTCGGCGCCGATCAGCAGGTCGGCGCGCAACTCCTCGCCGGTCTCGAGCACCACGCGCACCTCCGTTGGCGTCTCCTCGAGGGCGACGACGCGGCTTGCGACGCGGACGGAGTCCTCCGGCAGCGGCTCGAGCAGACTCTGCATCAGGTCCGCGCGGTGCCCGCAGCGGTAGTGCTCGCCGTATTTGGCGACCTGTGCGGCATTCTCGACGGCGGCGATCAAGCTGCCTGACTCGAGTCCGAGGCTGTGCTCGGCGTCGATGCGCGAGGAGGTCTCGCGCCAATAGCGGTCGCCGCCCACATGGGTGAGCGCGCGCGTCGCGTTGACCTGCAGGCCGAGCCCGGCACCGATTGCGCTGAACGCCGGAGCCTGTTCGAGGACGATCACGTCGGCTCCGAGGCGGCGGAGCGCGATCGCGGCGGCGAGCCCGCCGGTGCCGCCGCCGGCGACGATCACATCCACGGCGGCGGCGCCCTCACCGGCTCCAGAGCTGCTCGCTCGCCAGCCTTGCGCCCTCGGCGAGCGCGGCGAACTTCGCCCATCCGACCCTCGGGTCGACCTCGCGCGAGCCGGCCTGCGAGGCGAACCCGCAGTCGTTTCCGATCATCACGTTCTCGCGCCCGACGCGTTCGGCATAGCGCACGGTGAGCTCCGCGATCAATTCCGGGTGCTCGACCCAGTTGGCGCCGTGACTGACCATCCCGGGAATGATCACCTTGCCCTCCGGAAGGCTGACGTCCTCGAACGCGTGGTAGTCGTGGAGGTGGCGCGTGTTCATCGCCTCGAACGAGAAGGCCTGCGCATTGACGCGGAAGATCGCGTCCGCGTAATCGCGCAGATGCAGGTCGTGGATGTGGGGACCCTGGTTGATGCTGTAGCAGGTGTGGTAGCGGATGCGCTCGGGCGGAAATCCGCGCAGCGAGTGGTTGATCAGCTCGATCGTCTCCTCGACGCGCCTGGCACGCTCGGCCGGCTCCAGCGCGCTGTGACCCCACAACTCGGCAGCGCCCGGGTCGTCGACCTGGATCACGAAGCCGGCATCGAGGATCGCCTCGTACTCGACGTGGATCGCGTCCGAGAGCGCGCTGAGGAACGCCTCGCGAGAGCCGTAGAACTCGTTCTCGCAGGAGGCCAGCGAGGTGGGCATCAGCGCCGACATGAAGGCCTCCTCGCAGTCGCGGTGTGAGAGCGCCGCCTTGAGGTTGGCGATGTCCTTCTCGAGTGCCTCCTGACCGATATAGGCGACCGGGCCGCGGCAGACGAGGCGCTTGGGTTCACTCAGCATCGCGCCGAACATCGCGGTCTCGAAGTAGCGCTCGTAGTACTCGGGGAACTCCGCGACCTCCGCCCAGATGCTCGCGGGGTCGTGATCTGCGCCGTAGGGCACGGCGTCAAAGCCGCTGAGGCGTTCGGTCAGATAGGTCGTGAAGCCGCTCTTGCGCTGCTCGCCATCGTTGATCACGTCGAGCCCGACCTCGATCTGGCGCGAGACACAGTCGTCGACCGCGCTGAGCACGCGCGCCTCGAAGGCGGCCTCGTCGTAGGGCTGACCGTTCTCCTTCGCCCGCATCACCGCGACGAGATCATCGGGCCGCGCGATGCTGCCGGTGTGGGTCGTGAGGATCCGCTCCGTGCTCGTCTTCATCTGATTCCCGTCGTTTGAGGTTGGTGGGGGCGCTCGTCGCCGGGAGCCGCATCCTTTCAAAACCGCGGCGAGCGCCGGGCGGGGTGTTCTGCGCGCGTGTTCGGGCTGACTCGCCTCGAGCGCAGGCGGCTCGTCGCGAGCGTCTCACAGTGCTGGCACTTGATCGACTACCGCTCGCAGGCCTGCACGGAGGGCGAACTCGAAGCGCTCTCGCGGCGATCGACGGACTCTGCCGCGCTACAGGGTTCGCCTCCGCGCGGACGCTCGTCCGTCCGCCCCCGGCGGACCCGGCGCGACGGCCGCCACGCGCCAGTTCCGCGCGGTGGTTCACGCGCAGCGCTAGACCGCGAGCTCGCGCTCGCGCTTGCGCGGCGACGCCGGCCGCCGCGCCCAGCGCTCCCAGGCCTCGAGGATCAGCAGGGTCAGAGCGATCGAAGCAGTTGCCGGCAGCTCATCGACGACGAAGAACAGGAGATCCAGGGCGAGGCCGACACCCGCGGCGACCAGCGCGCCACGCACGGCGAGACGCGGGTTGGAGGCCAGGAGCGCTCCCAACAACGCGGCCACGAAGAGGTCGCCGTAACCCATCACCGCTGACCCCAGCAACGCGCTCTGAAGCTGCGGCAGATGCGCCACCGGAACGACGTTGTTCAGCGCGTTGTTGGGGGCGTTCAGCCGCGTGCTGGCGACAAGCCACAGATCGGCGGCCGCCATGGCGAGGATGCCCAGCTTGACCAGGGCGCGCGGTGTGACCGCGACCCAAAGGACGCCCAGCGTCACACAGGAGAGCGCTTCGAGTACCACCGCCGCCGCTTCGCCGGCAAGCCCGCCGCGATCGATCCACGCCAACACGAAAAGGAGCGCTGCCGCGGGCACCAACCACCCCCGCGCACCGCGTATGCCCGCGCCGAGCGCCAACGCCGCGAGTGGCGGCACCGCGAAGAGCGCGAGGTAGGTCAGCCCGTCGGCCGCACCCGAGAGCGCTTCGACGCCGAACACGAATCCGACAACCGACAGCGCCGGGAGGATCGCCCACCAACCGCTGCGAAAACGCGCCAGAGCCGGCAGTGAGAGCGCCCGGGGCGTCGTGACGAGCAGCGCTTGGAGCAGCGTCAGAGCGGCGATCGAGGCGTCGAAGGACGGGTCCCCCGCCGGCGTCAGGGCGAGGCTCCACAGGGAGGGCGGCGGCACCGCCCTCAGGATGGCGCACGCGCAGGCCCGGTGCGCCTCCCGGCATGGCCGTGAGACCTCAAGCGCCCCGTGTTCAGGGCCGATAACCACCCCGTGGGAAGGCGTATGCGCGACCATGGGCCGGCGCTCGTGTTTGCGGCAATCGCCGTCTGGGCGACGGCCTACGTGTCGCTGTACGGCTTCGGCTGGAACGACTACGAAACGGAGGCGCTGCCGGCCTACACAGCCCTCACCGGCGGGCATCTCTGGCAGTTCCTCAAACTTGCGCCCGCCTACGGCGGATCGCTCGAGATTCGTGCTCCGTTCGCGTTCCTGCCGTCGCTGTGGAACGGCGGCGATGTCGCGGTCTACGTCGCCGTCGCCGTTCCCTGCCTGATTGCCGCGGCGTTGCTCGCGCTGTGGGTGGTCGACAAGATGCGCAGCGCCGGTCAGAGCCGTCTCGCACGCGGCACCGCGCTGGCGCTCTTCATCTTCAACCCGGTGACCCTGTACGCCCTGCAGTACGGCCACGCGGAGGAGCTCCTCGGTGGCGTGCTCTGCGTCGCCGCCGTTCTCCTTGCTCAGCGCGGCCACGCGTGGTGGGCCGGTCTGGTTCTCGGCCTAGCCATCGCCAACAAGGAATGGGCCCTGCTCGCGGTGGGCCCAGTGCTGCTCGCCCTGCCAGCCCGGCGACTGCCCTGCCTCGCGCTCGCCGGAGCGCTGGCCGTAGCTCTCTACATCCCGCTGATGCTCCCCGCGCTGGTCGACCACGCCTCGCTGACGAACGTCGGCCCCGTCGGAGCAGCCAGCGGAGGACCGATCTTCCAACCCTGGCAGCTGTGGTGGTTCTTGGGCTCACACGGTCACGTGGTCCGTGACGCCTCCGGGGTGATCAAGGTCGGCTACCGGACCCCGCCGAGCTGGCTGTCGAACGTCCCCCACGCGCTGATCGTCGCCCTCAGCGTCCCCCTCACTCTGCTGGCGCGACGGCGGGGTCGCCGCGACGCCCTGCTCCTGCTTGTCCTCTTGCTCGCAATCCGTTGCGCGCTGGACACCTGGGACTTTGCGTACTACCCGCTGCCTTTCGTACTTGCGCTTCTGGCCTGGGAGAGCCTGAGCTTCCGCCGTCCGCCGCTGCTCTCGCTGGTGGCAAGCGCAGCGGTCTGGCTGCTGTTTGTGGAGGCGCCGGGGCGCCTCAGTCCTGATCAGATGGCGCTGGCGTTTGCCGTGATCGCGTCGGCCACTCTGGCGGCTCTCGCGTTGGCGCTCTACAGCCGCGCAATCGCGCTGCCGGCTGCATTGCAGCGACAGCTTGGCCAGCGTTCAAGGGGCCCCGCGCCAGCGCCGATATCGACCGTGTGAGCACGCAACCACGCGAGCGCAGGCGTGTTCGCGGCGCGACTGCGAGTCGCGAGATCGCCGTTCTCGCCGCGCTGTCCCTCGCGGCGAGCCTCGTCATGATCTGGGGCTGGCGCGTTCGCTCCAGCGACTGGGCCTTGGAGGCGGCATCGAGCTTCACCGCGCTGCTCCATGGACACGTCGCGCTGTTCCTGAAAACGGCGCCGGCATATGGGCCCTCGCTGATCATGCGCGCGCCCTTCGCCCTGCCCGCGAGCCTCACGCACGCCAACGCAAGCCTCATCTTTCGGTTGTCCGCGCTGCCTTGCCTGCTCGCCATCGCCGCGCTTGGGGTGTGGCTAGCCCGAGACCTGCGCCGCGCGGGCGGTGGGCTCATCGGCGCGGGTCTGGTCCTGGCCTTGTGCGCCGCCAACCCGATCACCTACCGCGCGGTACAGATCGGCCACCCCGAGGAGCTCCTGGGCGGCGCGCTGTGCGTTGCTGCCGTTCTCGCCGCCCAACGAGGACGCATTCACTGGGCCGCGTTGGCGCTCGGACTGGCCGTGGCCAACAAGGAGTGGGCGTTGATCGCGGTCGGCCCGGTGCTCCTGGCGGCACCGGATCGGCGGCTGCGAACGATGATTGAAGCGGCGGCTGTCGCACTCGCCTTCTACGCGCCGTTCATCCTGGCCTCCAGGAGCCTCGTGCTCGGGACCAGCCGGGTGGCTCCGACCAGCACGGGAGACCTGTTTCATCCGTGGCAGGTCTTCTGGTTCTTCGGAACGCCGGGTCACTGGATCCCGACGATGGCTCCATACATCCCGAAGGGCTTCAGGCTGCCGCCGGCCTGGCTGGGTGGACGCCCCCACATGCTGATCGTCGGCTTGGGCGTGCCGCTGACTTGGTGGGCCCTGCGCAGGCGGACTAGACCTGGCGATGCGTTGCTACTGCTGACGCTGCTCGCACTGCTTCGATGCTGGCTCGACCCCTGGGACATCGTCTACTACACGCTGCCCATGATCTTCGCCCTGGCGGCCTGGGAGACCTCGGTCGCGCGTCGTGCGCCGTGGTGCGCCGCCGTGGCTACGGCCGCGACGTGGCTGATCTTCTGGTACCTGCCGGCTCACATCAACGTCGACGCCCAGGCGGTCTCGTTCCTGGTTCCATCGACCCTCGCGCTCGCGGCGCTGGCTGTCTACGTGTACCGGCTGCGCCCGCGCTCGCTGGCGGTTGGGCGCGCGCTGCCGCGGCTCACTCGAGTACCAGCAGCTCCTTCGTGAAGTGGCTGAGGATCTCCGGGCCGCCGTCGCGCACGACCACGAGATCCTCGATCCTCACCCCGAGCTCGCCCGGCAGGTAGATCCCGGGCTCGACGGTGACGACGTTTCCCCGCACCAGCGGGTCCTCGGAGGCGGTGCGCGAGAGTCGCGGTGCCTCGTGGATGTCGATCCCGACGCCGTGACCCAGCCCGTGCCCGAAGCGCTCGCCGTAGCCGCCTGCGTCGATCACCGCACGCGCGGCGCCGTCCGCCGCCGGGCCGCTCACACCCGGCATGACCGCCTCGAGGCCGGCAAGCTGCGCCTCGAGCACGAGCGCGTAGACCTCGCGCGCGTGCTCACCGGGCTCCCCCACCGCAACGGTGCGCGTGCAGTCGGAGCAGTAGCCGTCGAGACGCGCGCCGATGTCGAAGGTGACGAGTACGCCGCTTTCGATCGGGACCTCGCGGGGCTGGGCGTGGGGTAGCGCGGCGTGAGTCCCGGCCGCGACGATCGAGTCGAAGCTCGGTCCACTGGCTCCGAGCACCCTCATCTGGTGCTCCAAGGAAACCGCCAGCTCGCGCTCCGTGCGGCCGCGCAGCTGCTGAGCGAAAAGCCACTCGTAGATCTCGTCGACCAGCGCTGCGGCGGCGGTGATCGAACGGATCTCCTCCTCATCCTTGACTGCGCGCAGTCGCTCCGGCAGGCCGGCCGCGGCGATCAGCTCGACGCTCGCGTCGGCAAGTTCACCGAGCCGCTCGCGTCGGCGCACGCTCATCGCGCCGTCGTCGAACCCGACGCGGCCGCCCTGTAGCGACGTCGCCAGCGCGTCCAGCAGCTCGCCGGTCACGATTTCGCGCGAGAAGACGTCGTCGACCTCGGTGGCGGCCTGTGTCTCATAGCGAAAATCGGTGTAGAAGACACCGCCGCCGTCGGCGGTGGCAAGCGCCAGGCCGCTCGATCCCGTGTAGCCGGTCAGGTAGCGAAGGTTCGATGCGCCTTCGACGATCAGCGCATCAAGCTGTGCGTCCGCAAGCAGCTCGGCCAGTCCTTCGGCGCGTCCGGAGCTCATCCGTCGAGCTCCTTGCTCAGTCGCACGAGCGCCTCGCGGTAGCCCTCCACACCCTGGCCGCTGACACACGCCAGGACGAGGTCGCGGACGACGGAAACGCTACGCCACGGTTCCCGCTCCTCGATGTTCGAGAGGTGAACCTCGACGGCCGGTAACCCGGCAATTTCGAGGGCGTCATGGATCGACCACGCGTAGTGGGTCCAGGCGCCTGGGTTCAGCAGCACGCCGTCGGCCCGAGCCGGGAGCTGATGGAGCCGGGTTATGAACTCGGCCTCGGAGTTCGTCTGAAAGCAGGTGACCTCGAGCTCGAGCTCGCGACCGAAGCGCGTGACCTGGTGTTCGAGCTCCACGAGCGTAAGGGTTCCATAGTGCGCTGCGTCCCTGCGTCCGAGCATGTCGAGGTTGACCCCGTGCATGACCGCGACACGGTTGCGGACCGGACTCACGCGCAGATCCCCGCCACTGCTGCCGCGAGCTGCTCGCCGCTGACCGCGGCGCCGTGGCGCACGTGTCCGGGCGACTCGACGAGCACGAACGGAACGCTGTCGCCGAGCCGCTTCTTGTCCCGCTGGGTGGCGCGCACGACGGCGGCGGCGTCGAGCCCTTCCGCGCGCGTTGGCAGGCCGTGCGCGGCCAGGAGCTCGGCCACGCGCGAGCGCAGATCGGGCTGCTCGGAAAGCTCGAGCGCCGCCAGCAGGCCGAGGGCAACGGCCTCGCCATGGCGGTAGCGGCGGTACTCGGTGACCGTCTCGATCGCGTGACCCACCGTGTGACCGAGGTTGAGCGCCTGGCGGCGGCCACCGTCGAGCTCGTCCTCGCCGACGATCGTGAGCTTGCAGCGGGCGCAGTCGAGGATCACGCCGTCGTCGATCGGCGCATCGGCGGCGATTCGCTCCCAGAGACTCCCCCCTGCGATCAGCGCGGTCTTGATGACCTCAGCGTACCCGGCGCTCCACTCAGCTGGCGGAAGCGTCGCGAGCGTGTCGGGGTCGACCAGCACGCCCGCAGGCTGGTGGAACGCGCCAACATAGTTCTTCCCCTCGGGGATGTCGACGCCCGTCTTGCCGCCGTAGGCGGAGTCCACCTGTGCCGCAAGCGTCGTCGGGACCTGGACGACCGCGACGCCGCGCTGGTAGCTCGCGGCGCAGAAACCGGCGAGATCGCCGACCACGCCACCGCCGAGGGCGACGAGATGATCGGCCCTCGTCATACCCTGCTGCGCGAGCTCGCTCCAGATCAGGGCAGCGCGCTCGAGCGACTTGCTCGTCTCCCCGGCCGGCACGACGATCGAGGCGTCGACCTTGCCGACCGTGCCCAGCAGGAGGGGCGCGACGTGCTCGTCGGTGACCACGAAGCGGCGCGAGGGTGGCCGCTCGATCGGCCAGACATCGGAGCCGAGCAGGCCGCGACCCACCCACACCGGATACTCCGCCGAGGCACTCACGGCCCACAAGAGCCGCGTCCCGGCAGGCGCGCTGCGCAGACGCTCGATGGCGTCGTGCACACGTCCCAGCGGAGTCCGCAGACCTGCCGGCACGATCGCATCGGCGAGCGCGGCGTACACGGGCGCCCTCGCATCGTGACGAGCTTGAAAATCGTCGCGGTCGCGCGCGAGCGGACGGGCGCCGCCACCGACACGCCTCCAGGCGCCCTCAGCGTCGATCTCGAGACAGGCCACGAGGTGCCCAGCGAGCGCGGAGCGAACGCGCTCGGAGGTGATCGCGCCACCGCTGAGGGCCACGACGTCCCCCCCGTGGACACGGTCCAGGAGCTCGCAGACCACCTCCTCCTCGAGCGCGCGGAAGGCCGCCTCCCCATCGCGGGCAAAGATCTCAGCGATCGGAGTCTGCGCCCGGGCCTCGATCAGTTGGTCGACGTCGGTGACCCGCAGACCGCGCTCGTGTCCCAGCTGCAGAGCCGCGGTCGTCTTGCCGGCTCCCATGAAGCCGATCAGGACGAGCGCACCCTTGCGGCTCACTGGATGCGGGTCCGGTAGGCCGCGACCGCGGCGAGCACGTCGTCGATGTGGTCGCCACCGAATTTGCGCCGGTAGGCGTCGGCCATCACGAACGCCACCATCGCCTCGCCTACGACGCCGCCGGCCGGCACGGTGCAGGAGTCGGTGCGCTCACGCAGCGCCTGCGCCGGCTCATGCGTCGAGGTGTCGACAGAGCGCAGCGGCTTGGTGAGCGTCGGCAGCGGCTTCATCGCCGCGGTGAGGATCAGTGTCTCGCCGGTGGTGATTCCACCCTCGATGCCGCCAGCCCGGTTGGTATCGCGGTAGTAGCCGCGCTCGGAGGAATGGAAGATCTCGTCGTGGGCCTCCGAGCCGGGCTTGGCAGCCAGCGCGTAGCCCTCCCCGATGCCGACCCCCTTGACCGACTGGATCGAGCCCAACGCGCCAGCGAGGCGCCCGTCGAGGCGTTCCTCCCAGGAGACGTGCGAGCCGAGCCCCGGCACGAGCCCGAAGGCGCGGACCTCGAAGATGCCGCCGAGGGACTCGTTGGCCTTTCGTTGCACGTCGATGTGCGCGACCATCGCTCGCGACGCCTCGGCGTCAAGGCAGCGGACTGGCGAGTCGTCGACGGCGGCGAAGGCCGCGATCGCGAGCGGCTCGGGGTAGGCGGGCGCCTCGACGGTGCCGATGCGGAGCACGTGCGAGACGACCTCGACCCCGAGGGCGCGCAGGAACTCCTTGCAGACAGCCCCACCGGCCACGCGCGCGGCTGTCTCGCGCGCGCTCGCCCGTTCCAGCACGTCGCGCACGTCCGTGAGGCCGAACTTGAGCAAGCCAGCGAGGTCGGCGTGACCAGGGCGCGGAAGATGCACCTCCTCGGGCGGTGCTTCCACCGGCCAGGGGTTCATCCGCTCCTCCCAGTTGGCGTAGTCTCGATTGGCGATCGCGAGGGCGATCGGCGAGCCGAGCGTACGACCGTGACGGACTCCGGCCGTCGGTTCCGCGGCGTCGCGTTCGATCTTCATGCGTCCGCCGCGGCCGTGTCCGAGCTGGCGGCGGGCCATGTCGTGGTTGATTACGTCGGCGTCGAGGGTCAGCCCCGCGGGGAGCCCCTCGAGCACGCAGGTTAGGCCAGGCCCGTGCGACTCACCGGCCGTGATCATGCGCAGCAGCGCCATCAGGCGCTGAGTCTATTCAGCGCAGCGGGGCGGCCGCGAACGCCAGGCCGGCCGGAAAACGCTCGGCGTTGGTGGTGGCACCCGTGGCCCCCGTCGAGCCGGTCGCCGCGGTCGAGCCCGTCGCCCCGGTGGTGCCGGTCGAGCCGGTCGAGCCGCCAGAGGGCACCGAGTGGTGAACCAGCGCACCGACCTTGTCGTCGAAGCGAAGCGTCTGCAGCTCGCTCGAGCTGTAGAGCGGGAGCAGCGTCTGGCCCGCGGTCGAGACCGCGTCGCGCGCAGTCATCGCCGCGCTGGCGGTCGGGAAGTTCTGGGCGCCGATCGACATCAGCTCGAAGGTGAAGGTCGAGATCAGCGCGGTGTTCGAGGTCGGCGTCAGGCTCATGCCCTGGCCCGGGGCCAGCTCGACGATCTGGCAGTCGTCGGCGTTGGGCAGGCAGGTCAGACCGCTACCGGCGGCGCCGGAGACCTTGACCGCATTGGTGAAGAGGAACGCCGCCTTCTGACCGCCGTGGAGGACGCCGAGGAAGATGACCTCGGGGGTCTGCGCGGCAGGCAGCGGCGCGAGCCGCACGACATTGGTGAGCGCATGCGTGCCGGTGGCATCCTTGGTGTCGATGTTGACCGTGTAGGCCTGAGTCGACTTGAGGGTTGCCGGCCCGGTCGTCGGCGTTGCGCTAGCCGGCGGAGCGGAGTTGCCGCTGGAGCCGTTGCCGGTCGTGCTCTTGGGCGTCGTCGACTTCGGCTTCGTCGCCTTGGGGCTTGTCGGCTTGGGCTTCGTGACCGAGTTGGTGGTCGGCGGCGTCTTGGTCGGCGTCGTCGTAGGCGTCGTAGGCGTCGTCTTCGTGGGCACGGTCGTCGGCGTCGATGTGCTCGGCGAAGTCGTGGAGCTCGCCTTCGTCTTCGCGGCTGAGCCTGACCCGCCGTAAAGACGGAACGGATTCGGCTCGTGCCCGTTGCGCGTGTTCGACTTCGGCAGGCCCGGCGTGGTGAGCAGGACCAACTCGCGCGAAGGAGCCTTTACGCCCTTCGGCAACGACACCGGCTGGGGCAGAATGGACGGCTGCGCGGGCGTCGAGCTACCACCGAGCGCGATCTTGGCGAAGATCGGGACTCCGATCGCGAGCACCGCCAGGACGACGACGGCTGGGAATATCTGCCGCTCGCGCAGGTCGACGCGGAGAGTCTGGAGAAAGTTCATGGTGCCCCCACGGCGCCTGTTGCGCCCGTCGCGCCGGTTGCGCCCGTGACGGCACTCGGGCTCTGGTCGTACACGCTGGCGACGATCGACGCCCCCGTGTCACCATGGCCCTCGGGCGTCAGCGACACTGATTGGATCGTGAAGAGCCGGCCCTTGCTCGAGATCTGAGACCCGTCCGTGGTGGTCAGGCCGTCGATCGCGGTAAGGAAGCTCTGCAGGTTGCCGTAGTTGGAGTTGAAGGTGAACGTCAGCCCAAGCGCGGTCGGACCAGCGCTGGAGGCAGCCTCACCTCCGACGTCAAGCTCGTGGACGTCGACCTTGGTTCCTGCCAGTTTGACAACCGTCTTGATCAGCTCGGCCTCGGCCGGACTGGTCGGAACCGAACGGACCGCCGCGTCGAGAGCGTGGATATGACCGACGTAGCTGGCCACCGATGAGCGTGCGCTATCCAGCTGCGCTTGTGCCTGGGTCAAGGCCGACTGCTCGGCGGTGATCTGCGTGGACAGCGAACTGACCTTGCTGCGCTCGGGAGCGACAAGCAGGAGCCAGACGGCGCCGATCACGACGACCGCGAACACCGAGGCAAGGGCAAGTCTGTCGCGAGGCCTCATGGAGCCACCCCCGTCGTCTGCTGTTTGGCTGCCGTGCTGAGTGTGGGGGAGCTCGGGGTGCTCTTCCCGCGGCCACTAGCCGAGGGCTTGACGTCGGGGACCGTGTAGGTCGCCGAGTAGTTCACCGCAAGCGAGAAGGTGACGTAGGGGCAGCCGCCGCTGGGGGCGGCGCTCGTGGCGCCCGAAGATTTGCCTGGCTTCGCGCCTTCAATCGTGTTGGTGAGGGTCACGTTATCGACGCCTGGGACCGATGCCAGACGGGTCAGGACCTCCGCGATCTCCACCTGGCGCGTTGCGCAACCGTTGAGTGCGAAAGCGGTGTCCGCTGCACCCGTCGCGGTCAGCGGCCCGTTCCCTGCGGTGGCCGAGAAGCTGGTCAGGGTGACATCTGACGGAAGTGCGAGCGCAAGCTGGCGCATCGCGGTGGGCCAATCGAAGCGGCTCTTGGCAAGCGTGCTGACCTGGGACACCTCGTTGGTGCTGATGGTCGAAAACTGCACGTAGGGCGCGAGTGCCGCCGCTTCACTGTTAACGTTAGTCACCTGCTGCGTCGCCACCGCGAGCTGCGTCGTCTTGTTGGACACATCGTGCACGGCGAGCGCGTAGAGGACACCCAGCAGAACGATGACGGCAAGTCCCCCGGTCAGGACGTAGACGACTCCACCGGAGCGCCCACCGATGCCGCCGGCGCCTCGACGCTGGTCAGCCGGGATCAGGTTTACCGCTCTCACTGCACGCCCTCCTGCACGGACAGCCCGGCGGCGACGGCCAACCTGCTCATCGGGACGTGACCCATCGCAGCCTCATCGACGACATCGACGGAGCCACGCGTGAGCGTGAGCCCGAGCTCGCGGCCGAGGGCCACGTCGAAGCCGCGCAGATCTAGCGCGGGCCCGGTGAGGACCGCGCGGGAGACCGCGCCCTCGCCGTGGGAGCTTGTGTGGAAGTCAAGGGAGTTGCGCACCTCGGCGGCGATCCGGCGGATCCCGTCTGCGAGCGCGACACGAGCGACACGGGCGTGATCGCCCTCAGCGTCGCTGGAGGTGATGTCGCCTTGGAGCGCTCCGACGCCGGGCGCCGTGGGAGTCGAGAGGTCGTCCTCCTCGGCAGCATCAGCGACGAGCCGACGCGCATCGGCAAGCGGAACGCCGCCGGTCGCGGCGACTTCGGCCACGATGTGCTCGACGCCGGTGGTGATCACGCGCGTGAACTCGCAGGTCGCACCGCGCGCAATGGCAAGATTGGTGATGCCGCCGATCGACAGGTAGAGAACCTGCTCGTCAAGGCTCGCGTCGAGCGGCCGCAGCGCGCGGATCATGCCGAAGGCAGCGAGATCGACCCCTTCGGGTCGCAGACCCGCCTGCCGTGCAGCGAGCAGGATGCGCTCGACCATGTCACGGCGTGCCGCTACGAGCAGCACCTGCATCTTGGGCCCGGCGTCCGTCTCGACGATTCCCAGGACGTGGTAGTCGAGCACGACGCTTTCGATCGGCATCGGGATCTCGTCCTGCGCCTGGAACTGGACGGCGTTGTGAAGTTCCTTCGGCTCGGTGATCGGCGGCAACTCGATCTGGCGCATCACGATCCGCTGGTTCGCGATACCGATCCGGACACGGCGATTCAGGCCACTGCCTGCGAAAAGCTCCGACAGCGCCTCGCTCAGCCCGTTGACGTCGCTGACCTCGCCGTCGCGAACGATGTTCGCCGCGATGGGCTTGCCGGCAGCGCGCTCTACGACCACGTGGCCGTTGACGCGACTCTGCGCGGCGATCAGCTGGCCGGGCTCGATCTCGAGCCCGACAAGTGAGCGCGAGCGCCGCGGCCCGGAGCCGCGCAGCAATGCTCCAGCCGACGGCAGCGCAAGCGAAGGCATTGCCGGCCGTGACTTAAGCGAAATCGGCTGTTTGAGAAAGTCGCGCATTGTTAGCAGGGGAGCCGGCCCATCTCGTCCGGCGCACGAAACTCATCGACCGCCGACGTCTCGAGCATTAGGAAATTCACCCCAAGTGGTGCAGGTACGCATCGAGAATTGCGTTTCCGGCAAAAACGGCGGTGATGCCACCCAGGGCGAGGAACGGTCCGAACGGCACACCGGCACCACGACGCTCGCCCGCAGGACGCCGGGCGATCACCACAGCGCCAACGATCACGCCCGCCAGGAGTGCCAGCGCAAGGGCGGGCGCCACCTCGGCGCCCAGCAGCAATCCGAGCAAGCCGGCGAGCTTGACATCGCCCATTCCCATGCCGCGGGGCGAGATCAGCGCGGCCACCAGGAAGAAGCCACCACCGGCGGCGGCGGCAATCAAGCGGGCGGGCTCCCCGGACGGATCGAGCACGCTGCCGAGAACCAGGGCGAGGATCGCTGCCGGCGCGGTGATCGCGTTCGGTATCACGCGATGCTCCAGATCGATCAATGCCACGGGCACGAGCACCAACACCGCCAACAGTCCGAGTGCGAGATGCGCGGCGTCTGAATACCTGAGCGCCACTCCGACGCAGAGCGCCGCCGTGGTGAACTCAACGAGCGGGTAGCGCGGTGAGATCGCCGCCCGGCAAGCACGACAGCGACCGCGCAGCCACACCCAGGCCAGCACCGGAACGTTGTCGTACGGCTTCACCGGCACCTGACACGATGGGCAGTGCGACCCCGGCGTCATCAGCGACTCATGGCGCGGAAGACGGTAAACGACGACATTGAGAAACGATCCGACGATCGCGCCGATCACTGCCGCGAAGACAATCTCAGTGGCTGTCATCTCGATTGCTGGTATCGGCATATCGCGGACCCCCGCTTACCGCTCGTAGCGGCCAGGAACGAAAGCGGGGCGGCCGTATCGACCGCCCCGCTCACAGCTGCGTTGTGGATGAAATCAGCTAACGGTTACCAGCTGCCGCCGACGCAGCCGCCGCCGGTGTTGCCGGTACTCGTCGAGGTGCAGCTACGCGTGACGACGCCGGTGGCAGAGCGGGAGATATAGAACACCTCACCACCCGAAGCGGGCGTCACCGCGATCGTGTAGCCGGTGCTCGGGCTACCCGAACAGACCGCCGTGGTCGCAGCGGCGCCGACGCAAGAGACGAAGGCGTTGCCACCACCCGAGGTGGTCTGGATCGTGTTCTCGTACTGGTTCAGCGTCGCAGCCGACACCGTTGAGTACGAACCGTTCTGGTCCGTGGCGATCGTCTCCGCCGCGGTCTGAGCGGTGTGCGCGAGCTCCTTCGCCGCGGCGTCAACCGCCTTGCCCTTCTGGTTCAGGAATGACGGAATTGCAATCGCGGCAAGAATGCCGATGATGAGAATGACCACCAGCAACTCGATGAGGGTGAACCCTCGCTCGTCCTGAGCTCGCTGGCGCAGCTTTCGAAGCATTGAATCCTCCTGGATCCGAGTTCTAGTTTCCGGCGCCAGCGCCACACACGACCACAGTCACCCTTCGGTGCTGGCCTTCCTTGCCTCACGTATCGACTCGGGCTCGGAGAAACTTGAGCCTTTGCAGCGATCCTTAGCGATCGCTCAGGGCCCTACTGAGCGCCGTCGCGCCAGCGCGCCTGCGCGTCGTGCTCGCGCAGAAACACGCCGCCGCCGTCGCACCACGGGCACGGCTGCTCGTGGGACTCGCCGCCGAGGTTGGAGATGACCACGCCGGTGCCACGGCAGGCGCCGCAGGGAGTGGCCTCGGTCGGCTCGGGGGCGTCTTCGCTCACACCGCGAGCCTAGTCGTTTGTGGCGCTTTCGTGCAGAAGGGCCAACGCGGCCGGGCTCATGCGATCATGGCGGCCCGTGGCCGTGGCTGCCAAAAGTGTGCGTTCGCACGCCGTGCGCCGCGCCTCAGATCCCGCGACCACGCGCCATCGCGCGGAGATCGGCGCCATCGCCGCCGTCGTCGTGCTCGCCGGCGCGCTGCGCCTCTGGGCGCTGGCGAGTGTCCCCAGCGACCCCTTCTACGACGCCGCCGTGCGCAGCATGCCGCTTTCTCTACATAACTTCCTGCTTGGCGCTTATGAGCCTGGCGGGAGCCTCGCGGTCGACAAGCCTCCCCTGGATCTGTGGTTGCAGGTCCTGACGACGCAGGTGCTCGGGTTCACCTCGTTCGCGCTCAAACTGCCACCAGCGCTGGCCGGGACAGCGGCCGCCGTGGTGCTCTATGACGCCGTGCGCCGCGTGCTCGGCGCCGCGGCCGGTGTCGCCTCGGCGCTGGCGCTGGCGGCGCTTCCGATCGCCCTGCTGACGGCGCGCAGCGACACCATGGACTCGGTCTCGATGTTGCTCAGCGTGATCGCGCTGTGGCTGCTCGTGCGCTTCGCGCAGGATGGGCGCTCGCGCTGGTGCTACCTCGCGGCAGCAGCGATGGGATTGGCCTTCAACGCGAAGCTCTTCGAAGGCTTGGTCGCGCTGCCGGCGCTGCTCCTCTTCGGCGTGGTGATGTGCCGCAAGCGGCGTCTCGTGCGGCTGCTGGCCGCCGGCGCCGTGTTCCTGGTCGTCGCGCTGTCGTGGCTCACGCTGACGCTGGCCTTCCCGGGCTCTCAGCGGCCCTTCGCGATCGGTTCGACCAACGGCAGCGCCTGGAACGCCGCCTTCGTCTTCAACGGCTACGACCGCATCGCCGGCGCCGCGACCCAGCCGGCGCTGAACGCGCAGCTCACCGAGAGTCAGCTGCACCCCGCCAACCAGAGCGAGGTGGCGCGCTCGGCGGTCCCGATCGGCACCCCGGCCCTGCTGCGTCTGTTCGACCACGACGGGCCGCTTTCGGGTCTGCGGCTCGGCTTCATGCTGCTCGCCGCGCTCGTCCTTGGCGTGCCGGCGCTGCTCTTCTCCGTGGTCCGGGCGCGCGGGCCCGATCTGGGGCTGGAGCGGGCCTTCGCCGCCACCATCCTCATCTGGCTGCTGATCGGCGTGGTCCTCTACAGCGCGATGGCGCGCCTTCATCCCCGCTACACCGAGGGCTTCACCCCCGCCGTCGCCGCCGCGGCGGGAATCGGCGCCGCGTGGCTGCTGCGTGACGGCATCCTCCCGCGCCTGATCACGATCGCGGGAGCGCTCGCCCTGGTGCTCTACGCGCGCTACCTGCTCGGCGACTCCGCGAGCGCCTGGCGGCTGACCGCGATCGGCGCCGCCGTCGCAGCGGCGGCGCTCCTCCTACCCACGGCGCGGCTGCGCGTAGCGCTGCTCGCGGCCGGGATCGGCCTGGCGACGCTGGCGCTGCCGCTGCAGGTGGACGCCAGCCTGATCCGCAACCACGAGTTCGACAGCGGCCGCACGGGCGCGCTCAGCAGCACCTACGTGCACGCGATCGGCGGCTACATCGGTCGCCACAACGGCGTCGCTCGCTACGAGTTCGCGGCCGCCGATCCGACCGAGGTGGGAGCGTTGGTCGTCGTCGACCAGGAGCCGATCCTTTCACTGACCTCCTACGACGCGCACGAGCTGCTGCCGATCGGTCGTCTTCGCTCCCTGGTCGCCAGCGGCGAGCTGCGCTTTGCCGTGCTCGACGGCGGTTGCGGCACGAGCGCCGCCGCGCGGGTCCTGCCCGGCTGCTCGCCCGGCGCGGACTGGGTCCGGGCGCACGGAATCGACGTCTCGCTGCGAGCCGGACTGCCCCATCGAGGCGTGCTCTACCGCCTCACAACGCGCTAGCTTCAAGTCATGAACGCGCAGGCATCACCGAGCCTCTCGATCCTCGTCGTCGACGACGAGAGCTCGCTTCGCGAGACGCTGACGCACTCCTTCACGCGCGAAGGGCATCGAGTCCAGGCGGTCGCCGACGGCAACGCAGCGATCGAGCTCGCCGGTAGCGACAGCTTCGACGTCGTGCTGCTGGACGTGGCACTCGGCGCCGGGCCCAACGGCTACGACGTCTGCAGAACGCTGCGCGCGCGCCGCAACGTAGTGCCGATCATCATGCTGACGGCGCTCGACAGCGAGGCCGACGCCGTCCAGGGCCTCGAGGCGGGCGCCGACGACTACGTGACGAAACCGTTCGGCCTGGCTGAGCTTCGCAGTCGCATCCGCGCCGTGTTGCGACGCGCCGGCCCGCGCTCGCTCGGCGGCGACAAGCTCGTCGCGGGGCCCGTCACCCTCGATCGCGGACAGCGCGACGTGACGGTGTCGGGAGAGTCCGTGCGCCTGACCTTCTCCGAGTTCGAGCTGCTCGCCTGCCTGATGAACGAGCCCGGTCGCCTGTTCAACCGCCAGGAACTGCTGCGCGCGATCTGGGGCGACTCCGCCTATCGAGACCCGCGCGCGATCGATGTCCACATCCGCCACCTGCGCGAGAAGCTCGAGGCGACCCCGGAGGAACCGCGCCTGATCGTCACGGTGCGCGGCGCGGGATACCGCTTTGCGGAGGCGTAGCCGAAATATCCGGCCTCTGCGTCACTGGCCTGGTCGCTAGGCAACCTCGGGTCGGCAAACACCAGCCAGGACTCATCGAGGTCATCCGGCAGCTGCTCCGCGTGGCCCTGGGGCCGCTAGTCCACCGGCCCCACCTGCGGGGCGACCGTGTCAAGACGTTTGCGTGTTCCCGCTCGTCTGGATGGCTGTGACAGTGGAGGAGACGATGCTTCCCGAAACGAATGCTGGGGGCCCGTTGTTATTCATTCCGGTCAATCCGAACCCGGAGCAAGAGATAGCCAGCGTACTGGGACTGGTTGAGCTGACCGCCAGGTTGAGCGGCAGCGTCTCCTCGGCTCCGCCGGGAGCCTGGAGACCGTTTGAGAAGCTACCCAGGGCCTCCCAGTAAACGGTGTCCGAGAGTGGGGCACCGGAGCTCGGCGTGTCAACCAGTTGGCAGTTGATCACGTCGTCCATGCTGGGCCATCCTTGTACGAGAACGTTCGCGTTGCCGCTTGCGATGAACGTCCCGGCAGGAAGGTCCACGGCTACGGCCGTGACCGGAACATTCGGCTCCGTCGAGAACTCTACGTCGGCTGGGCCAGTCCCCGAGAATCCCGCCGGAAGACCGGCGGATCCGCCAGGGCCCTGCGGGCCCGGAACCCCGGGGGCCCCCTGCTGGCCGGCAGATCCCGCAGCACCCGCAGGTCCGGTCGGTCCCTGGTAACCGCGAGCGCCTTCCGGGGCTCGTTGTTCGCGCAGCGCCTTGAGTACGCTCGGCTTGATCTGTGAGGTGCTGGTGATCAGATACCGCGACGCCGCCCACGCGCTGCCGCCCGCTAACGCAACGATCAGCGCGCCGATCGCCAGGACCTGCATCACGCGGACTCGGCGCGCGAGGGCTTCCACGCGCGTGATCAGAGCCTTGGCCTCGTCGTCGCTCAACATTGCAGTCGGGGACCTACCTCGGGTGGCCGCGCGCGCCTCACCGAAACACCGTAGCGCGCGGCATATGGCACGGCCGGTGACGAACTTCACCGCCGAGCACGGGCGACAACCGCTCCTGTTACGCCTGCCGTACGACGGCGACAGGCGGCGCAGCCGGTTGCGCAGCCAACTCGTGCTGGGGCCCCGGAGGGGACGAGAAGGCTCCTCTCGCGGGGGCGAACAGCAGCCGGTGGGGTCGGCCGCGGGTTCATGTCGCCCCACCTCGGTTGCTGTGGCAACCTCCTCTCCCGTGGGAGGCTTGACGAACGCTGCCAACGGCAGACCGAAGGGATACCGCTTTGCGGAGGCGTAGGCAGAGCCTCGCGGGTCGCCAGCCGATCCGCTTCGGCCTCAGGCCGCGCCTGCTCGCGGCACTGGTGTTCACAGCGGCGGCGACGCTCGCGGTCGCCGCGCTCGCGCTGCTGACGCCGCTTGAGTCGCAGCTGCGCAAGAACGAGCAGAGCGTGCTCGAGGCCAACGTGAGCACGGCCCAGACACGTCTGGGAACGGTGCAGCTCCTGTCGCCGCGCAGCGGCTCCTACAAGAAGCGGATCCAGGAGGCCGCAATCGCCCTCGCGACCACAGACCACGACACGGTGGTCGTGTGGACCCGGAACCTGCGCCACCTGGCCGACACCGACCGTGACACCGATGCGCGGATCCCCACCGACCTGGCAGAGCGGGGCTTCAGCGCACCGACGGCGATCGCCAAGCAGCCCAGGCCCGAGGAGGTCAACAACGTCCTCTACATGGCCGCGCGCTACCGCGCCCAGAACCACGCCTACTACGTCGTCGAGATGTTCAAGCCGGTCGACTACCTCGGCACCGCAAACGGCGTCGTGCGCTCGGCGTTCCTGCTCGCCGCGCTCGTCGGCCTCGCCGTCGCGATCCTGATCGGCACCGGCCTCTCCTCGCGGCTGTTGCGGCGCCTGCGACTGCTGCAGGACGCTAGCCTCGACGAGCACGCGCTCGGCACTCTCGTCGTGCCCCGCGAGCGCATCACCGACGAGATCGACGAGCTCGCCCACTCGTTCTCGACGATGCATGCGCGTCTGCGCCAGCAGGAGGACGCGCGGCGCGCTTTCGTTGCGACCGCCTCGCACGAGCTGCGCACGCCACTGGCCTCCCTCGATGGCATGCTCGAGCTGCTCGCCGATGACCTCGCCGCCGAGCCGGCCGACGTCGCCGACGCGCGTGAGCGCGTCGCCTCCGCGCAGCAGCAGTCGCGGCGCCTGCGCGGCCTGGCCTCTGACCTGCTCGACCTCAGCCGCCTCGATGCCGTCCTCGATCTGCGCAGCGAGCCGGTCGAACTCGGCGAGACCGCGCGGGCCGTCGCCGCCGAGTTCGACGCCCGTGCGCGCGAACGCGGAGTCGCACTCGCGCTCGACGAGGTGGCCGGTCGGTCGTGGGCTCAGGCCGACCCTGGTAGCGTCGCCCGCATCGTGCGCATCCTCCTCGACAACGCACTGCGCGCCGCGCCGGCCGACTCGATGATCGAGATCCGCATCGGCGGCCAAGCGGGCGAGCCCATGATCGAGGTCTCAGACGTCGGCCCCGGCGTGCCGCCGCAGGACCGCGAACTGATCTTCGAACGCTTCCAGCGCGGCAGCGTACGTAGCGACGAGGGCGGCTTCGGGCTGGGTCTGGCGATCGGCTCGGAGCTCGCGGTGCGGATGGGCGGGCGCCTGGAGCTGACCGAGGAGACACCGGGCGCGACGTTCCGGCTGACCCTCGAGGAGGTCCCGCGCTGATGGCGCTCGAGGTCTTCAGCGAGCGCGTGCGGGCGGTCGGGCGCTTCGGCATCGATACCGAGTTCGTCGGCGAGGGCCGCTACCGGACGCTCTTGTGCGTGATCCAGGTCGTCGTCAGTGACGCCGAGGGGCTCGAGGTCGTCGTGCTCGACGCGCTCGAGCCCGAGACCGACCTCGCGCCGCTCGCGCAGCTGCTCGCCGATCCGCAGGTCGAGGTGATCGTCCACGCTGGCCGCCAGGACATAGCGCTGCTGCGCCGCTGCGCCAACACCGAGGTCAACCGCATCTTCGACACCCAGATCGCGGCAGGGTTCGCCGGCCTCTCGGCGCAGGCGGGTTACGACACGCTGCTGCGCGAGGTGCTCGGCGTGCGCGTGCAGAAGACCGCGAGCTACACGCGCTGGGACCGCCGGCCGCTCGACGCCGAACAGCTCGCCTACGCGCGCGAGGACGTGCTCCACCTGCTCGACCTGGCCGAGGAGCTGGAGCGGCGGCTCGCCGCCAACGGCCGCGTGGATTGGGCGCTCGAGGAATGCCGCTATCTCGAGACGGTCTCCGACGTCCGCGAGGTGGACACGATCTTCGCGAGACTGCCGCGCGTCAACTCGCTGTCGGGGTCGGCCCGCGCGATCGCGCGCGAGCTGGTGGCCTGGCGCGAGGAGGTGGCCGAGCGCCAGGACCGACCGGCGACGACCGTCCTCAACGACGCCGCGCTGGTCGAGCTCGCGAAGCGCTCACCGCGGACGCCCGAGCAGCTCGAGCAGGTGCGCGGGGTCAACCCGGGGAGCCTGCGCCGCCGCGGCAGTGACCTGCTGGCGACCATCGCCCGAGGGTCGGAGCAGCCACCGATCCCCGTCGAGGTCGAGCGTCACGAGCCGAGCACGCCGCTCGACGGCCCCCAGATCGCGCTCGCCGAGGCCCTCGTGCGGGCCCGCGCGCTGGAGGCGGGGCTCGCCTACGAGCTGATCGCGGCGCGCGCGGACCTGTCGGCGATCGTCTCCTCGGTGCGCGCCGGCAACCGCGAGCCGGGTGTGCGCACGCTCGATGGCTGGCGCCGCGAGCTGGTCGGCTCGGAGCTTATGGCGATGCTGCGGGGGGAGCGAAGCCTCGCCGTCGGCGAGGGTGGTGCGCTCGCGATCCGCGAGCGCAACGGCACGAGCGCGCCGGACTGAGCCCCTAGGCTCGCCGCTCGCGCGCGTAGGCGTCGAGCCGCTCGAGCTCCTCTTCATAGATCTTGTGCAGGACCCGCGGTGCGAACAGTCGCTCGAAGAAGCCGCCGACACCGCTCGCTCCCTCCCACGTCGTCGCGATCTGGACCCGCGACCCGGCGCCGGCGGGAGACACCGTGAACGTCGTGACCAGGGTCGAGCCGGTGTCTGACTCGGTCAGAACGCGTCCGGGCTGCGGTTCCTCGACTGCCATCCGGTATTCGCGGCTGCGCCCGCCGGCGGTGATGCGAAAGCGCGTGATCGTGCCGGCGCCGACCCCACCGGACTCGACCTGGAAGTTGGAGAAGGCCTCGGGCAGGAAGTTCGGATGGTGCTCGCGGTTATCGGCGAGGTAGCCGTAGAGGACGTCGGGCGGCGCCGCGATGGCGCGCTCGGCGCGCACGTGGATGGATCCCATCACCCCTGTCTATCAGGTGCAGCCGCCCGCTGGTCCAGCGGTAGGCTGCCGCCTCATTCGACCCTGCCCCGCCGAAAGGAAAGCCCGTGACCGACGCGACCTACGCGCGAGGAGTTCAGATCCGCCACGAGATGTTCGGCAAGGAGGCGACCGACGCCCAGCTCGCCGGCGCCGACGATTTCATGAGCCGTCTCCAGGATCTCGTCACCGGCTACTGCTTCGGCGAGAACTGGGGCCGCGAGCTGCTGCCGCTCAAGATCCGCAGCATGATCACGATCGCCATGCTCGCCGCACAGGGCCGCGAGCCCGAGATCAGGATCCACGTACGCGGCGCACTGGCCAACGGCGTCTCGCGCGAGGAGATCGGCGAGGTCTTCCTGCACGCGGCCGTCTACGCCGGCGTGCCCGCGGCGGTCAGCGGCTTTCGCGCCGCCAGCGAGGTCTTCGCCGAGATCGACGCGGCAGCGTCATGAGCGAGGCGATCGAGCGCGTCGGCTTCATCGGCCTCGGCAACATGGGAGAGCCGATGACACGCAACCTGGCGGCGGCGGGCTTCACGCTGACCCTGGGCGACCTCGACTCGGGTCGCCGCACGCGCCTGGCTGGCGAGGTCGAGGCGAAAGTTGGCGAGCACGCCTCCGACTTCGCCGGCGTGCAGGCGCTGATCACGATGCTGCCCACCGGAGCCGAGGTGCGCAGCGTCTTGCTGGATTGGGACGGAGGCTTGGCGGCAGTGCTGGACCCCCGCACGATCGTCGTCGACATGAGCTCCTCGGACGCCGTCGGCACGCGCGAGCTCGGCGCTGAGCTGGCCCGCAGCGGTCTGGTTCTGATCGACGCGCCGGTCTCGGGCGGCGTCAGCGGAGCGGTCGCAGGCAGCCTCGCCGTGATGGTCGGCGGTGAGGACGCCGAGATCGACCGGATCGACCCGCTGCTCTCGGCTCTGGGCGCCAAGATCCTGCGCGTCGGTCCCCTGGGCTCCGGCCACGCCGTCAAAGCGCTCAACAACTACGTCGCCGCCGCCTGCTTCACGGCCTCGGTTGAGGCGCTGATCATCGGCGCCGGCTTCGATCTCGACCCCCGCGCGATCGTCGACGCGATCAACGGCTCGACCGGACGCAACTTCAACACCGAGCTGACGATTCCCTCGCAGGTCCTCGATCGGGCGTTCGGCACCGGCTTCTCGCTGCGGCTGATGGCCAAGGACGTAGCGCTCGCACAGGCGCTGGCGGAGGCCACCGGTACCGACGCGCCGACCTGCGCGCTGATGACGGAGCTCTGGGCGCAGGCACGCGACGGCGAGGGTCCGGAGCAGGACTTCACGAGCGCGGCGCGATACTGGGAGCGTCGTAGCGGCCGACAGATCCCCGGCGGCGACGACTGACCGGGATCCTGGCCGGTTCCACCCAGGCGTCGACGTTATCAAACTTAGGAATGTTCTCAGTATTGATACCGTAGGGTCGTGTCGAGCGCCGACCTTCTCCTTCACCCGGTGCGCCTGCGGATCGTCGAGACCTTTCTCGGCGACCGAGCGCTGACGACCGCACAGCTCCGCGCCGAGCTCCCCGACGTCCCCCCCGCGAGCCTCTATCGTCACGTGGCGCGCCTGGTGTCCGCCGGAGTCCTGGCCGTCGTGGCGCAGCGGCGCGTGCGCGGCGCCCTCGAGCGGACCTATGTGTTGCGCACGAGCGCCGCGACCGTCGACCTCGACGAGCTCGCGAGCTTCGGTCCCGAGGAGCACCGGCGCATGTTCATGACCTTCGTGGCCGGCCTGCTCGCGGACTTCGACCGCTACCTCGCGCGCGGCGACATCGACCTCCTTCGCGACGGCGTGAGCTACCGCCTCGCCGGCCTGTGGCTCGACGACGCGGAGTTCGCAGAGCTCATGCGCGAGCTCGCCACCGTCCTGCAGCCGCGGCTGGCAAGCCCGCCCGGGCCGGGACGGCGCCGGCGCATCCTCGCCAGCGTTCTGCTCCCCGGCGAGCCCGCCACACAGCCAGACGCCAACCAACGAAAGGAGAACCACGATGCGCCCCCTGAAGTCGATCGATCCGTCTCATAAGCGCAAGGCGGTTGCCGCCGTCATCGCCGGAGCCCTCCCCGCGACCTTGCTCCTGCGCCGAAGCGGCTACAAGCTCGGCAACAACACGATCGTGCGCTGCCGCGCCGGTCACCTCTTCACCACGATCTGGGTCCCGCTCGCCTCCTTCAAGGCGATCCGTCTCGGCTGGTGGCGGTTCCAGCGTTGCCCCGTCGGCAACCACTGGACCCTCGTGCACCCCGTCAAGGAATCCGAGCTCACCGAGCAGGAGCGAGAGCAGGCCCTGGCCGCAAGAGACACCCGAATCCCCTAGCAAGAGCCGAGGCTCACAGGTGCCGCGCCAGGCGCGGCCCTGAAGGCGCCCCAAGGACGCACAGCGTCCGGCCGCCCCAGCCATGAACACCCCGCCAAGACGTCCCCCGCTTTCAGCCGCCGACGCACAACCCCGCCCAGGACAAGCCGGCACCAACCCGCCCCGACGCACAACGCCGCCCAGGACAAGCCGGCACCAAGCGGCCCCGACGCACAACGCCGCCAGGACAAGCCAACACCGACCCCGCCCCGGCCCGCACGCCGCGCCAAGGACCCGCCGGCCCCAACCCCACCCGTCCTAAAGCCGCACCGTCAAAGTCGCACCAACAGCAAACCCAACCCGCCTCACCAACGCCCCACCAGGGACGCACCAGCATCCGGCCACTCAGGAGCAGAACCGGCAGCCAAACCCAACGCCATCGAGATTCCAAAGCGGCGACCACAAGGGGCAAGCGGCAGTCCAACCAACCGACACCCCGCTACCTGGCCCCCCATGAAGTGATGTTTTGGCGCCCGCCCGAAGGGCGGCACCAAAAATCACTGAACCTCGTTGTAGACCTTGAACAGCGGCAGGTACATCGCGATGACGATGAACCCGACCATGCCGCCGATGAAGACGATCATCACCGGCTCGATGATGGAGGTCAGCGCCTTGACCGCGGCGGCCACGCGCTCCTCGTAGAAGTCGGCGATCTTGGCGAGCATCCAGTCGAGCTCACCGGTCGACTCACCGACGGAGACCATCTGGCTGACCATCGCCGGGAACACCGGGTTGGCCTTCAGCGGCTCGGAGATCGTGCCGCCTCGCGTGACCGAGTCGATGACCTCGTTCATGGCCTTGGCGATGACGACGTTGCCGGCGCTGCGACCGGTGATGTCGAGCGCCTCGAGCAGCGGCACACCCGCGGCGGTCAGCGCCGAGAAGGTGCGCGCCCAGCGCGCGATGCAGATCTTCTGGACGATCTCACCGATCTTGAAGGGGATGCGCAGGCGGATCCCATCCCACTGCTCGCGACCGCCCTCGGAGGTCTTCCAGCGGCGGAAGCTGTAGGCGATCGCCACGGCGCCGCCGATGAAGGCGTACCAGTAGCCGGTCACGGCGTGGGAGACATCGACGGTGACCTGGGTCATCGCCGGCAGCTGCGCACCGGAGGCGTCGGTCGCGAACTGCGAGAGCACGCTCGCGAAGACCGGGACGATGTAGACGACGAGGACGATCATCACGACCACGGCGACGCTGACGACGACGGCCGGGTAGACCATCGCCGACTTGACCTGGCGGCGCAGCGCGTCTTCCTTCTCGAGCTGGTTGGCGATGCGCACGAGTGAGTCCTCGAGCACGCCGCCGATCTCACCCGCGCGGATCATCGAGACGAAGAGCGGGCTGAAGGTCTTGGGATGGCGCGAGAGCGCGACGCTCAGCGCGAGGCCCGCCTCGACGTCCTTGCGGACGGCGATGATGATCTCCTTGAGCTTCTTGACCTCGGTCTGCTCCTCGAGCACGAACAGCGCCCGCAGGATCGTCATACCCGAGGACACCATCGTCGAGAGCTGGCGCGAGAAGATCGCGAGGTCGCTCAGCGTGATCCGCTCGAAGAGCGTGATGTTGAGCTCCTTGGAGCCGTGCTTCTCGGCGATGTCGAGAATCACCAGCCCGCGCGAGCGCAGCTGGTCGGAGACCGCCTGCTTGCTCTCGGCTTCGACCTGCCCGCGCATCGGCGCGCCGGCGAGGTCCATGGCCTTGAAGACGTAGGTGCTCACGCCACCAGCGCCATGCCGCCGAGGAGGCGGCGCAGCTCCTCCGGGGTGGATGAGCGCGACTCGGCGACGTCCTGGGTGATCTTGCCCGAGCGCACGAGCGTGGCCAGCGAGGCGTCCATCGACTGCATGCCGTGCGCGCTGCCGGTCTGGATGACCGACGGGATCTGGTGGATCTTGCCCTCGCGGATCAGGTTGCGCACGGCCGGGGTCGGGATCAGCACCTCGCAGGCGACGCAGCGTCCGGCGCCATCGGAGGTCGGGACCAGCTGCTGGGTCATGATCCCCTGCAGCGTCACCGAGAGCTGGACGCGAACCTGCGCCTGCTGCTCCGGGGTGAAGACGTCGATCACGCGATCGATGGTCTGCGGCGCGTCCTGGGTGTGGAGCGTCGCGAAGACGAGGTGGCCGGTCTCAGCCGCGGTCAGGGCGGTCGAGATCGTCTCGAGGTCTCTCATTTCGCCGACGAGGATCACATCGGGGTCCTCGCGCAGCGCGCCCTTCAGGGCGGCGGCGAAGCTGAGCGCGTCGTTACCGAGCTCACGCTGGTTGATCATGCACTTGCGGTGGCCGTGCACGAACTCGATCGGGTCCTCGATCGTGATGATGTGCTCCTCGCGCGTGCGGTTGATCTCATCGATCATGGCCGCCAGCGACGTCGACTTGCCGGAGCCCGTCGGCCCGGTGACGAGCACGATCCCGCGCGGCTTGCGCGTGAGGTCGTGGACGACCGGGGGCAGGCCGAGCTGGTCGATCGCGATGATCTCCGAGGGGATCAGACGGAAGGCGGCGGCGACGGCGCCGCGCTGGAAGTAGGCGTTGACACGGAAGCGGGCCTGGCCGGGGACGACGTAGGCGAAGTCGAGCTGGAGGTCTGTCTCCAGGCGCCGGCGCTGCTCGGTGGTGAGGATCGAGTAGATGAACTCGCGCGTGTCCTCGGGCGTCAGCTTGGGGTATTCCTCAAGCGGCGCGAGGCGACCACGCTGGCGCACCATCGGGGGCACCCCGGCGGTGAGGTGGAGGTCGGACGCGTTGCGCCGCACGACCTCCAGGAGAATTTGTGAGTACTCGATTGACACGGCTTCCCAGGCAGGTATCGGCAGCCGCGCCACAGACCTGAATCAATTGCCCGCGGGAGGGTGCATGCACCCTCCCGGCGATCGGCGCATGCGCCGATCGCGCCTGCGGCGCATGCGCCGCAGGCCCCCCACGGGGCTGCTACTCGACCTCGCCGCCGGCGTTGACGACGCGGGCGATCTCGGCCATCGAGGTCTTGCCCTGCTTGACCTTGTCGAGGCCGTCGTCCTTGAGGCGGTGCATGCCCTGGATCACCGCCATCTCGAGGATCTCATCCGCCGAGCGGCGCTCGAGCGCCAGCGCGCGGATCTCCGCCGAGATCGTCATCACCTCATAGATCCCGGTGCGTCCGCGGTAGCCGGAGCCGCTGCAGTGCTTGCAGCCGACCGGCTCGAAGCCCTCGACGTCGAAGCTGGCGGCGTAGCCGTACTCGCGCAGCGTCGACATCGGCAGGATGATCCGTCGCTTGCACTGCGAGCAGAGCGTGCGCACGAGGCGCTGGGCGACGACGCAGTCGAGCGCCGAGGCGACGAGGAAGGGTTCGATCCCCATCTCGATCAGGCGCGTGATCGACGTGGCGGCGTCGTTGGTGTGGAGCGTGGAGAGCACGAGGTGGCCCGTCAGCGCGGCCTCGATCGCGATCTGCGCGGTGTCGGAGTCGCGGATCTCGCCGACCATGATCACGTCGGGGTCGGCGCGGACGATCGCGCGCAGACCGGTCGTGAAGTGGAGGCCCGCCTTGGGGTTGACCTGGATCTGGGTGATCCCGTCGAGCTCGTACTCGACCGGGTCCTCGATCGTGATGATGTGGCGGTCGGGGGTGTTGACTGAGGTCAGCGCGGCGTAGAGGCTGGTCGACTTGCCGGAGCCGGTCGGGCCGGTCACGAGCACGGCGCCGTGGGACTGGTTGTAGGCACGCTGGAAGCGGGCGAGCTCGGCGTCGGCCATGCCGAGGGTGCCGAGGTCCATCACGACGGCGCCCTTGTCGAGGATTCGCATCACGATGCCCTCGCCCTTGACCGTCGGCACGGTCACCACGCGCAGGTCGACGCGGTGGCCGTCGACGGTGAGGCCGACGCGGCCGTCCTGGGGGATCCGCCGCTCGGCGATGTCGAGCTCGGCCATGATCTTCATGCGCGAGACCACGGCCGTGGCCATCTTCCGCGGCACGTTGGTGACGTCGCGCATGACGCCGTCGATGCGGAAGCGCACGCGCAGGCCCTGCCCGTCGGGGGCGATGTGCAGGTCGGAGGCGCCCTCCTCGACGGCCTGGCCGACGAGCTGGTGCACCAGGCGCACGACCGGAGCGTCGTCGGAGCTCTCGCGCAGCTCGACGATCGAGTCCGCGTCCTCCTCGCGCTGCACGCTCTCCTCGTCGCCGACGTGAACGACGTCGCCGACGCGCTGAAGGCGCGCCACGACGTTGGCGATGTCCTCGCTGGTGGTGACCGCGACGAGGATCTGGTAGCCGGTGAGGATCGCGATGTCGTCGACGGCGTGGACGTTGGCGGGATCAGACATCGCCACCAGCAGCGCGCGCTCGCCGACGATCGCGATCGGCAGCGCGTCGTGGCGCTTGGCGACGTGGCTGGTGACCAGGTTGGCGGCGCCCATGTCGACGTTGAAGACGCCGAGGTCGACGTAGTCGAGGCCGTGGCGCTCGGCGAGGGCGACGGCGACGCCCTCGGGGCTGACGAGGCCGCGCTCGAGCAGCACCCGGTCGGCGGTGGTGCCGGTGGCGGCGGCGGCCTCGATCGCCTCGAGCACCTGCTCGCGGCTGCACAGGCCGAGCTCGACCATCGTCTCCGTCAGCGAGCGCGGCGCGCCGCCGCGGTGGCTGGGGACGCGGACGCCGTCAGCCCCAACGAAGCTCTGGCGCTGCTCGGCGAGGGTCCCGAGACCGGCTGGCTGATACTCAGCCGGTTGGCGCGCAGGCGGCTCGGGGCCGGACGGTTCGTGCCCCGGCGGCACGTGCCCCGGCGTGTCGTGCGCAGACGTGTCGTGGCCAGACGTGTCGTGCGCAGGCGGTTGGTGCGCAGGCGGTACGCGCCCCGGCGTGTCGTGCGCGGGCGTGTCGAGCGCAGGGGTGTCGAGCGCAGACAGCTGCGAGACCGATTCAGTCATCGGCTCTCCCTTCGGTGTGTGAGACCGATTCAGCCATCACTCTTCCCTTCGGCAGCTGCGCGCATCACATCAAGCGGTGCAAGGCAGCCGGTCCATTGGGCGAGCGAACGCGCACCCTGGGTGACCAGGATCTCCAGCCCATCGACGGTAGCGACCCCCCGGCGCCTCGCCTCCGTCACGAGAGCCGTAGGCGCGCTCGAGTACACGAAGTCAACAACCTGCTCATAGCTAGTTAGGGCATCGGAATCCATCGCGAAACTCCTGAGCGCGAGTTCAGCGTTCGGACATCCGTCCATGCCCACGGTCGTCGTGTTGACGAGGATGGTCGCGGCCCGGGGCACGGAAACCGCCTGCACATCGAGGTCTTCTGCCAGCTTCTGGGCGCGCTCGGGGCTTCGGTTCCAGACCTTCACGCTGGCGCCCGCCTCGCGCAGCGCCCACGCCGCGGCGCGGGCCGTGCCGCCGGCGCCGAGGATCATCGCGCTCGATCCATGGAGGTCACGGCCGATCGCGTCGATCATCCCCGGGGCGTCGGTGTTGTCGGCGTAGATCGAGCCGTCGGCGCGGAAGCTGAAGCTGTTGGCGGCGCCGATCGCGGCGGCGGCAACGCTGACGTGCTCGGACATCGCGAGCGCGACGTGCTTGTGGGGAACGGTGACGTTGGCGCCGACGAAGCCGGCGGCGGGCAGCGCCGCGAAGATCTCGGGGAAGAGCTCGGGGGGCGCCGGCAGGTGCTGGTAGACGAAGCCGTCGAGGCCGAGCGCCCGCAGGGCGGCGTTCTGCATCGCCGGCGAGCGGCTGTGAAAGACCGGCCAGCCGATCACCGCGAGACGTCCGGGCCGGTGCTCGGCCTCGCTCACTGGCACTTCGTCGGGTTGCGGCCGCCGTTGGCGTCGCGGGCGGCGTTGTAGGCGTTGACCTCCGTCTGGAACTCGGCGTTGGTGGTGGCGAAGGCGAGCTTGCCGCAGGTGTTGGGCTTGTCGACGTAGTAGAGGTAGGAGACGTGCGCCGGGTCAGCGGCGGCGACCATCGCGGCGACGCCCGGGTTCGAGATCGGCGTCGGCGGCAGGCCGCGGTGGATGCGCGTGTTGTAGGGCGAGTCCAGGGCCAGCTGGGAGTCGGTCAGCGGGTGCGTGTAGTCATTGAGGATGTAGCGCAGCGTGGCGTCGATGCCGAGCGGCATGCCGTCCTTGAGGCGGTTGTAGATGACCGCCGAGACCAGCGCGCGGTCGCCGGGAACCTCCGCCTCGCGCTCGATCATCGAGGCGATGATGAGGACGTCGTAGCGGCTGAGGTGCGCGGCGCTGGCGTGACCGAAGTCGAGCTGGTCGAAGTTCTGCTGGAAGGCCTGGAGCTGCTGGGCGACGAGATGCGAGACGTTGGCGTGCGGGAAGTCGAAGTAGGTGGCGGGGAACAGGAAGCCCTCGAGCGAGTGGACGTCAGAGTGCGCGCCGTACATCTGGGCGTTGAAGCCCTTGGTGGGGCGCGAGGCCAGCATGTAGTCGCCGCTGAGCCCGGCGCCCTTCGCGCGGCCGGCGATCTGCGCGCGCGTGTAGCCCTCGGGGATCGTGAGGCTGACCTCGCGTATCGCCGAGGGACCGGTGAGCGCGGCCAGCGCCGCCGAGTAGCTCATGCCCTTGCGCATCACGAAGACCCCGGCGCGGTACTTCGAGCGGTCGCCGGACAGGCGGGCCCGCAGATCGAAGAAGAAGGACGAGGACACGACGCCGTCGGAGGACAGCTCGTCGGCCACCTGGCCGGGTGTCTCGCCGCGGGCGATGTTGACCTCGACGCGCCCGGTCCCGCCGCCGGCGAAGGGCTGGAAGAGCGAGATCAGAAACCAGGCGACGAAGGCCACGAGCGCGACGAGCGTGAGCGCGATCGTCCTGCGGATCCAGATCTTGCGCGGCGTGCGACGTCGCGGCTGCGAGCCCCCGCCTCCGCCGCCGCGCGGGCGCCGGCCGCTGACCGTGCGGACGCCCTCGGCGCGCTGCGGTTGCGCCGATCCGGGATCGTCCAGCGTGCTCTGGGGAGCGCTCGCCGCTGCCGGCGGAGCCTGCTCCTGCGCCTCGCTGCCGTCGACCCAGCCGAAGTCGAGATCGTCGTTGTCTTCGGTCATAAGGCGGCGCGGCGGTTGATGCGGCCGCGCCCGACAATGGAGCCTAGCGCGGTTCCCGGCCCGCTTCCGGGGTTCGCCGCCGGGTGAGCCAGTCCTCCAGCAGGTGCGCCGCCGCCCGCGAATCCTCGCTCGCACGCTGCGAGGGGTCGCGCTGGGCGAGGCGCGTGGTCAGGCGCTCGTCGTGGAGCTCGACCGCCACGCCCGGGCCGAGCCGGCGCTGCAGCCGCGCCGCGAACTGGCGAGCCTGCGCCGTCTGGGCGCTCTCGCCGCCGCTCAGCGTCAGCGGCAGCCCGACCACTACGTGTTTGGCT
>DASXEZ010000100.1:0-3526 GCA_036489875.1 Solirubrobacteraceae bacterium
AGTCGCCGCAACGCCTTCACGCGCGACCCGCGGCGCCCGCCGGCCAGGGCGGACGCTCGCATTCATGCGCCCGGAGGGCCACCGACGGGCGCCTGCTCTGCGACGCTTCCGATCCTTCGCTGATTGCTGTTCGGCGATCGCGCGCTCGCTGGCATCGGTGCTTGCTTGGGCGGTTGCTGCGCCGCGCGGGGGCATCGTCGAAGCGGAGCCTGGACTTGTGGCAGGCGCTCGTCCTGCAGCACCGCCCGCAGGACGTTCGTCCGCGAGGCCGAATGGGGCGCTCAGCGACCAGGGATAAGCTCCGTCGCGGTGATCCGTTGCGAGGCGTCGTCGAGAGAGCACCGACCCTGAGCGGGATAGTCCGCTCGAGCCCCGCTGGCTGATGACGGTGCTTGACAATTTCCGCCTCGACGGCAAAGTCGCTGTTGTCACCGGCGGTAATCGCGGTCTCGGCTACGCCTTCGTGCGCGCGTTGCGCGACGCAGGCGCGCGAGTCGTCATCGCGGCCCGCGACCACGCGCGGTCTGAGCACGTCGCACGCGAGCTTGGCGCCACCGCCGTGGCCACAGACGTCACAAGTCGGGAGAGTGTCGTGGCCATGCTGGAGACAGTGTCCAAGGAGCTTGGGCCGGTTGATGTGCTGGTCAATAACGCCGGCGTGGCGCTGCATGGGGCGGCGTTGGACGTGTCTGAGGAGCAGTGGCGCACGGTTTGGGACGTCAACGTCGACGGGCTCTGGCAATGCAGCCGCATCATCGGAGAGCAGATGGTCCAGCGCGGCAGCGGCGCGATCGTGAACATCGGGTCGATGTCGGCGATGATCGTCAACCGCCCGCAGATGCAGCCGGCCTACAACGCCTCCAAGGCGGCGGTGCACCACCTCACGAGGTCGTTGGCGGCCGAGTGGGCGCCGTTCGGAGTTCGCGTCAACGCACTTGCTCCGGGATACGTCAAGACCGAGATGTCGCCGGTCGACCAGCCGGAGTTTCGGCGGCACTGGATCGAGGACGCGCCGATGCAACGCTACGCGCTCCCAGAGGAACTCGGCCCGTCGGTGGTCTACCTCGCCAGCGATGCGTCCAGCTTCGTCACCGGCTCCGTACTCGTCATCGACGGGGGCTACACGCTGTGGTAGGCCTGCGGTCGGCCGCTGACGCCAAAACGGGGACGCAACGGCAACAGACCGCGGGCACTCGCATCCGTGTCAGCCGCCGGCCACCGGCGGGCGCTCGCTCGGCGACCATCGCATGTTGCCGGCTCTTGGGGTTGGCGGCGTGCGAGTTGCCGCCGGCCGCTTCGAGTCAGTTGTGCTCTGGTTGCGGGATTGGCGCTCGTTGCGGGTTCTGATCGCGCGTTGCTGCTGCGTGCGGTTTACCGTCTGAGGCGTGAGCGGCGGCAGACGACGACGCGGATCCGGCGGTCATCCAGCTCGGGTCGCGCAGCGACGCGAACGCGCGCGGGCGGAACAAGGGCCGCTGGCTGAGGAGGTTCGAGTCGCGCGGATGATCGCGAAGTCGGCGGCGGACGTCGACTCGGCGCTTGACGGCGAGGCGTGGGCGTCGCATCTGCTCGGCTCTTTTCGCCAGCAGCAGCACGGCCTGCCGTTCCCAGACGCGGTCGAGGTCGATGCCGCGCTGTTGTTCGGCGGGCCGCTCGTGACCCGGCTGGCGACGTTCGACGATCCCGCAGCGACGGTCGCGCTGGCGTCGGTCGCGGCGGTGGACGATGGCGAGCTGGGCGTGCTGGCGGCAGAGCTGCTTACCAGCTCGACGTCGGTGGCCGGCGCCCCAGGGTGGATCGAGCAGATTGGCGAGTCGAAGGTCGTCGGCGCCGCGGTGATGAGCGAGGCGGTGTTCGACGACGCTCGCACGGTCTTGCTGGAGAGTCGTCATCCCGATGGCGAGATGATGGCCGTCGGCGTGCTGATCGATCGCAATCTCGGCGGGCTGGCCAAGGACGTCCTGCTGGCTGAGTCAATCGAGCAGGTCGCGGGCGCGATCGGTCGCCACCCGACCGGCGAGAAGACCGAACTGGCGCTGGAGCAGATTGACCCCGGTGTCGCTGCCGGGCTGATTCGGGCGGCGATCGCCCGGACGGACATGACTTGGGATCCACCGGTTGCCGAGGACTTCTGGTCCGGGCGGGCGCTGGCGCTGCTGCGTGCCGACCAGACGCCGGGCGCGGTCGAGCCGCCGGACCCCACCGAGCTACCAGCCGCGGAGCGCGACAGGCTGCGCGATGAGTTCCTCTCATCGCCGGAGGGGCGCGAGTTCGCGCCCGACGGAGACGAGGCTTGGATAGCGTCGCTAGCGATCGACTTCTGCGCCGGCTACACGGACGGCGACCCGCTGCGCTGGAGCCCGGTGGTCGTCGAGCTGTTCATGACCGACTGGGTTCCACGGAAGGTTCTCACGACTCCTGGACTGCTCGACCGCTTGCCTGCAGCGCTTGATGCCTGGGTGCGTTTCGCTGCGCGCCGGCGCGGGATCCCCGACTGGGCTGCGAAGGAGACCCGAGGATCGATCGGCGAGTGGGTGAAGGAGATGGTCGACAGCGCCTCGGACCCCGCGGTCGGCGGGCCTTCCAAGCAGTTCCTGCTGGCGGCAAAAGCGGCGGGCGTCGACATCGAGAACGAGCAGGCCCTGAGCACTTTCATCAGTGGCTGGAACGCGCGCAGCGAGCCGGACCTTGCCGACCTCGAGGTACCGCAGGCGATCGAGCCAGACGAAATCCTCCAGCTGAAAGTCACGTTGAAGCGGATCAGCAAGCCGCCGGTCTGGCGCCGCGTCCAGGTCCGCGCCGATACCACGTTCGCGACGCTTCACCAGATCATCCAGGCGGCGTTCGGCTGGACTGACACGCATCTGCACGGCTTCGACTATCAAGGCGAGCAGATCGGCGTCCCGGATCCCGAGTGGGACAACGAGTGTGTCGACGAGGCCGAGACGACGCTCGACGAGGTGCTGCTCGGCCCCAAGGATCGCGTCCGCTACACCTACGACTTCGGCGACAACTGGGAGCACGACATCGTGCTCGAGAAGGTGATGGAGCCGGACGCCAGCGATGGACGACCAAAGCTTCTCACTGGCAAAGGCGCTTGCCCGCCCGAGGATTGTGGTGGCCCCTGGGGCTACGCCGAGCTGAAGGACACCGGCAGCGTCGACCCCGGGTCATTCGACCTGGAGCCAACCCAGCGACACGTCCGGGCGACCGGCCCCTGAACATCGGCTACCGACACAGCACCCCCAACAGCGCCCCGTCATCGTTTTTTGGGAGAACGCGGCCAGCGGGGTCGCCGTGACGGCTTCACGCGACCCGGCGGCACCAGCCGGCTGGGGCGGGCGCACGCATCTATGCGCCCAGGCACCCGCCCGCCCACGCTCGCATTGCGACTCAGTGGGAGGCTGGTCTTGGATCGGTGATGTCCGGCCGGTGGGGTTGGCTCTCGGTCGGTGGCGGGCTGACTCTCATTGCGACTGTCGACCAGGAGGCCTGACCGAGAATTCGCTGTGTCGCCCGTCACCGA
>DASXEZ010000124.1:0-63999 GCA_036489875.1 Solirubrobacteraceae bacterium
GCGAGGTCTGCGATCTCGCGGCGGCTGAGTCCCGAGAGCAGCGCGGTCCGGCTGAGCAACTCGGCCGGGTCGGCGTCGGCGGCGCGCCCCTCGGACCCGAGCGCTCCGCTCACTTCCACGTCGCCGCCGGCGATCGCGGTCAGGAAGGCGTCGCGCTCGAGGGCGAGCAGCCCGACCTCGGTGAGCGCGCGCACGGTCGCGGCGCGCGGGCGCTCGCGCAGCAGCGCCAACTCGCCGAAGCTGTCCCCGCGCGTGAGCTCGTTGACCTCGAAGCCGTCGATCAGGACCGCCATCGTGCCGCGGTCGATCAGATACCAGCCGCCGTCGTCGCTGATGCCCTGGCGCGTGACCTCGGAGCCGGCGGGTACGACGATCGACTCGAGTTGGGCGACGATGCTCTCGAGCTGATCGACGCGGATGTGTTTGAAGAGATTGACGCCGGCGGCCAGTTGCAGCAGCTGCATCCGGCCCAGCGCGCGCCGATCGATCTGCGCGAAGGTGCGCGCGCCGGCGAGCACGAGCACGGCGACCAGCCCGCCGGCGACCAGCAGCGCGCCGCGGATGCCGAAGAGCACGACGGCGAGCGGCGCGAGCAGGCTCGCGGCTCCCTCGAACACGAGCTTGGCGCTCTCGGTCAACCCGGTGACGCGGGCGATCGATGCCGGGCGGATCAGCCGAAAGAGGACGGCCTGTCCGGCGACGTCCGAGATCGCCATCGCCATTCCCCAGCCGATCATGAAGACGATCGCCGGGGCTCCGGCGACGACGGCGCCCACGGCCGCGACCAGCACCCCGCACGCCAGCAGCGCGACCGCGAGCCAGCGCGCGAGCAGGCGCCGGCCGACGAGTAGGGCGCTGAGCGGGATGGCGAGCAGGGCGCCGGCGCCGGCGGCCGCCATCAGCACACCGAAGCCCGCCCGTCCGAGGCCGAGGAGGGTGATCGAGGCGACGACGCCGAGCGACATCCAGAGGCCCCGGTTGAGCGAGCGCAGGCACGCGTAGCCGACGATCTCCAGCGCCTCGCGGTCCTCGCGAATCGCATCGATGCCGTCGCGCATGCGGCTCAGGCGGCCGCTGAGATACACGCGCGCGTGCAGAGGTGGCGCCGCCGCGCGAACGGCGGTCGTCGCCAGCGCGGAGACCGCGTAGAGCCCGGTGGAGACCGAGACCGCGACAGCGATCGGCACGTTCGCCACGAGCAGACCGCCCGCAAGCGCCCCGAGCATCTGGCCGGAGGACTTGGCGTTCGAGGTCAGCGCCGTCGCGGCGGTGAACTCGCCCGGACTGTGCACGAGCATCGGCAGCAGCGTCGCCTGCGCCGGACGGTAGGCGGAGCCCGCGAGGGCGTCGAGCCACACCAGCACGAGCGGGATCACGAACGGCAAATGAAGCGCCAGGGCGGTGACGATGACCCCGCTCAGCGCCGTGCGCGCGGTCGCCGTCGCCGTCAGTACGCGCGCGCGTCTATACGTCTCGGCGAATTGGGCGGTGAAGAGGCCCGCTACGGCTGCGGGCAGGAAGCGGAAGCCGACGAGGCCGACCAGCAGCGCGCCGCCGACCGTGTAGGCGTGCACGGCCACGGTGGTGCCGAGCACCCACTCGCCGACGGTCACGGCCGCGAAGGCGCCGACGATCCGTTTGACCGCCGGGTTGCGTAGCGCAGTCTCGGTCAGCCCGACATCGACGCTGCGCCCGCTCCGCATCCGGCGGACAGGATAGGCCCGCGGTGTTGCGGGAATGTAACTTCGTTGTAGTCGCCACCCCAGCGATTTCGGGGCCGATCTGGCCCTGTCGGGGTGGTGAGGGGCGGAGTCGAATAGGGGGAAAAACACCCCACCTGGTGGGGTAACCCATTCTAACCTGGCGGAGAAATGTCCTCTGTGCACCCGGCCAGGCGAGGATCTCGACGTCCAGCGCACGCTCGCGGCCTCTCATTGAGCCTGTTTGGTGCCGAAATGCTCTTTATGTACGCGGCCACGAGGGCAGCTCGACGCCCCTTGCGCGCTCGCCGTCTCGCCTTGAGCCTGGCTGGTGCTCTTGCCCTCGGCGCGTCGCTTCTCGCCGCCGCTCCGGCGCTGGCCGCCACGGTCCCCGGCTCGCTGTCCTCGCTGGGGTGCGTCGGCGTCAGCGGGTCGGGTACCTCGTGTGACACCGAGCTGCCGGCCGGCCTCGACAACCTCTACGAGACGGCGCTCAGCCCCGACGGAGCAAACGCCTACGAGGCGGTGCTCGGCAACGAGATCGCCGAGTTCTCGCGCGACGGCTCGAGCGGCACGCTTTCGCCGCTCTCCTCTCCCAGCGATTGCATCGCCGCCCCCGACGGCGGACTGACCACCGATGAGTGCGCGCAGCAGACCGCGAGCGGCCTGAACGGGGTGGCAGCGCTCGTCGTCAGCCCGGACGGCAAGAACCTCTACGCGATCGGCCAGGCCGACGACGCCGTCGTCGCCTTCTCGCGCGACGCGAGCACCGGCGCGCTGACGCAGCTCTCCACCACCGCGGCCTGCATCTCCGAGGACACCGACAGCGCGAGCAGCTGCGCCAACCAGACCGGCTACGGCCTCGCGGATGCCAGCGGCATCACGGTCAGCCCCGATGGCCTCGACGTCTATGTCACCTCCTCAGACGATCACGCGGTCGCCGAGTTCCGTCGCGACCGCAGCAGTGGCGCCCTGACCGAGTTCGCCTGCCAGAGCGACAGCACCTACACCGACGGCTCCTGCACCGCCACCGCCGACGGCCTCGAGAACGCGATCGGCGTGCAGGTCAGCCCCGACGGCCAGAACGTCTACGTCGCCGCGGGCGGCACGGGCGGCGGTGGTGACATCGCCGAGTTCTCGCGCGACACCACGATGTCGAAATCCTCGCCCGACTACGGCGAGCTCTCACAGCTCCCCTACCCGGACGACTGCATCACCTCCGCCGCCGCTCTGGACCCCAACGTCCAGTGCGGCGACTCGGCGGCGACCGCGATCGACGGTCCCGATGACCTCACTCTGAGCCCCGACGGCAGCAACCTCTACGCCAACTCCTTCGACGCCAACGCGGTGCTCGAGTTCTCCCGCGACGCCACCACCGGCGCCCTCTTCCAGCTGCCCGCGCCCAACGACTGCATCTCGAGCTCCGCCGCGAGCGGCTGCGGCAGCACCGACGCCCCCTCGCTGCAGGGACCGCTCGGCGTCGCGATCAGTCCCGAGGGCTTCAGCCTCTACGTCGCGGACTCCTCCGCCGACGCCGTCACCACCCTGACCCGCAACCCCTCTACGGGGGCTCTCGACCAGCTCGCCTCCCCCGAGGACTGCGTCACCGCCGACGACAGCGGCTGCGGCACCGACGACGTGCCGGGGCTGACCGGCGCGCGGCGCCTCAGCGTCAGCGCCGACGGCGCCGACGGCGCCGACGTCTACGTCGCGGCGCAGAACGCCCCCGCCATCGTCGAGCTCGCCCGGACGCTCCCCTCCGCGGACATCGGCATCGCCGAGAGCGGCGCGCCCGCCGCCGCCACGCCCGGCGACGCTGTCACCTACACCTACACGATCACCAACAGCGGCCCGAGCGACTCGGGGGACGCGATCGTCAACATCGCGCTCCCCGCCACCACCGTGCTCGATGTGGCCGGCTCCTCGCAGGGCAGCTGCAGCGGCAGCGCCAACATCGTCTGCGACCTCGGACTCCTCGCCGCGGGGCAGAGTGCCACCGTCACGGTCAAGGTTGATATGCCTTCGGCCGGCACCTTCGCCGCGACCGCCAGCGTCCGCGACAGCACCGACGTCACCGATCCCGACGGCGCCAATGACACGGTGGTGACCTCGACGAACGTGGGCCTCGGCAGTGGCACGGGCGTCTACGTCACCCAGCGCGATGACGGCGCGAGCGCCAACGTGGCCTCGATGACGCTCGGCTCCTTCGACGCCGCGCTCTCGACACCGGTGTTCGCCGGCAGCGGCGGCGCCGCCTCGTTCGGGATCGCCGTCACGCCCGACGGCGCGCACGTCTACGTGACCAACGACAACGGCGCGAGCTCCCTGTCGCAGTACTCGGTGGACTCCGCGACCGGCGAGCTCACGGCGCTCGACCCCGCCAGCGTCGAGGTCAGCCACAGCTCCGGCGCCAATCCCGAGGACGTCGCGATCGATCCGACCGGCCGCTGGGTGTACGTCGCGAACCCGGGCGCCGCCTCCGTCAGCCAGCTGCGGATCGATCCCGCCACCGGCGCGCTGACGATGGTCGATGAGTTCCGCTCGCAGCTGATCTCTTCTCCGACCGGCGTGGCCTTCAGCCCCGATGGTCGCAGCCTCTATGTCGCGGACTTCGGCGCGGGCGACATCGTCGAGTTCGACGTCGATCCCCACACCGGTGAGCTCAGCCCCAAGAGCGAGGCGATCGCCGCGCTGCCGCAGCCGGTCGGCGACACGCAGCCCCAGCCCCGTCGTCTCGTCACCGCAGCGGTCGGCGGCCACGATTACCTCTACGCCACCGACTACGACAACGGCCTGATCGACGAGTTCGCGATCGACCCCTCAAGCGGTGAGCTGACTCTCAGCGGTGACCTCCAGACCAATGCCTCGCCGACCGGCCTCGCCGTGGACACCGCCACCACACCCGCATCGCTCTACGTCGCATCCGAGGGCGCAGGCCTCGTCAACGAGTACGACATCGCCACCTCCAGTGGCGCGCTGAGCGCAAAGGCCACCGTGTCGATCCGGGCGGGCAGCGACCCCGACGGTGTCGCCCTCGCTCCCGACGACAACGAGCTCTACGTGGGCGACAACGGTGACGACGATCTGTACCTCTACACGATCGCCGCCGACGGGACGCTCTCTGCCGACTCCGTCCACCCGCAGTTCGCGGTGGGCAGTGGGCCCTCGACGGTCGTCGTGCACGCGCTGCCGGCGCCCGCCGTGACGCCGGCCACGCCGACCGGCGGTTCACTGCAGCCGCTCGCAGCTCCCAACGACTGCCTCACCGCCAACCCCTTCGGATGCAACACGCTGATCACGCCCGCCGGTGGCCTGGACCACGACTACCAGACCGTCGTCAGCCCCGACGGCAAGAACGTGTACGCAGCGGCTTGGCTGGGCGATCTCGTCGAGTTCGGCCGCGATCCCAGCACCGGTGCCCTGAGCGAGATCGGCTGCTTCAGCGACGGCGGCGCCGGCTGCACGCAGGCGCCGGGAGCGAACAATCCGCGCTCGATCGCCCTCAGCCCCGACGGCGACTACCTCTACGAGGTCGGTTCGCAGAACGAGCTGACGATGTTCTCGCGCGATCCCTCGAGCGGCCAGCTGAGCTGGATCGGCTGCCTGACCTCGCCCGGCGCGGCCGACTCGCGCTGCAGCGGCGTCGCCGACGGCCTCGAGGGACCGAACAGTGTCGCGGTCAGCCCAGATGGGGCCAGCGTCTATGTGACCTCGGGCGATGACTCCTCCGTCGCGTGGTTCACGCGCGACCCCGCGAGCGGCCTACTGACCCAGCCCGCGAGCCCCGACGACTGCATCTCCAGCGACAACACCGATCCGGCCGGCTGCGCGATCGACACCGCAGCCGGGCTCGATGACCCGGTTACGGTCGCCGTGAGCCCCGACGGCTCCAACGTCTACGTCTCGGCCGGCGGCCTCGGGCCTGACGGCGACGTCGCCGAGTTCTCGCGCGACCCCGCGACAGGCGCGCTGACCCAGCTCGCCCCGCCCAACGACTGCCTTGCCGCGGCCGGCAGCTCCGGCTGCGGCAATACCTCCGTCCCGGGCTTCGGTGGCGAGGAAGACATCGCGATCAGCCCCGACGGGCACAACGTCTACCTGAACTCGTTCGCCAACTCCGCCGTGATCGAGCTGAGCCGCGACTCCTCGACCGGTGCGCTGGCGCCGCTGGCGGCCCCCAACGACTGCATCACCAGCGACGCCACCAACCCGGGCGGCTGCGGCGACACCTCGGCGGTGGCGCTCAACGGCGTCCAGGGTCTCGCGATCAGCGCCGACGGCCTCGACCTCTACGCCGCGGCTTCAGGCCCCGCCGCCGCCGGCGGCGCCTTCAACGCGGTCGACGAGCTCAAGCGCAACCCCCGCACCGGAGCGCTGACCCAGGCCGCGGCGCCGTTCGATTGCCTGACCGAGAACGGCAGCGGCTGCGGCGGCTACAACGTCAACGGCCTCGGCCAGCCGCGTCGCCTCGCGGTCAGTCCCGACGGGCGCGACGTCTACGTCGCCGCTCAGGAGGGGACGCTCGTCGAACTGGCGCGCACGGCGCCCTCGGCGGACCTCGCGATCTCCCAGAGCGGAGCTGCGGGCACCGCCAGTGTCGGTGATCAGATCACCTACACCTACACCGTCAGCGACCTCGGGCCCTCCGCGGCCGATGATGCCCTCGTCAGCGTCCCGCTCGACAGCGACGAGTCAATCGTCAGTGCCACGAGCTCGCGGGGCAGCTGCTCGGTCACGCTCACCGTGAGCTGCGACCTCGGTCCGCTGCTGAACGGCGATGTCGTCACCGTCACCGTCACCGCCGACGCCAACTCCGCGGGCACGGCCTCCGTCGACGCGACGGTGGCCGACGCGACAGACGTGACCGACCCCGACACGAGCAACAACGACGCCAGCGCCTCGACGGTCGTCTCGGGCCTCGACCCCGCGAACACCGCCGCTCCGGAGATCTCCGGGACCGCCACCGCGGGTCAGACGCTGAGCGCCTCGACCGGAACCTGGGACAACTCGCCCGGAAGCTTCGACTACAACTGGGAGGACTGCTCCGACAACTCCGGCAACGGCTGTGTGAGCGTGCAGTCCGGAGCGAGTGACGAGTACACGCTGCAGGACAGCGACGAGGGTGCCTTCGTCGAGGTCCTCGTCACCGCCACCAACGACAACGGCAACGACATCGCCGAGAGCGCCACGCTCGGTCCCGTCACGGGATCGCCGGCCAACACGGCGGCGCCGTCGATCAGCGGGACGCAGAGCGCCGGCGACACGCTGACCGCGTCAGCCGGCACCTGGAGCGGGTACCCGCAGCCGACCTTCACCTACGACTGGCAGGAATGCACCGACGGCAGCGGCAACGGCTGCGTCAGCGTCCAGTCGGGCGCGAGCGAGGAGTACACGCTCGGCGCGAACGACGAGGGCCTCTACCTCGAGGTGGTCGTGACGGCGACCAACGGCGAGAGCCCGGACGCCTCCGCGACCAGCGCCGAGACCGCGGCGATCGAGGGAGCGCCCGCTGAGAGCGTCCTGCCCACGATCGCGGGCAACCCGATCGTCGGCGACACGCTCACCGCCACGCCCGGCACCTGGAGCGGATACCCGGCGCCGACGTTCACCTACACCTGGCAGGACTGCCCCGACAGCTCGGGCAACGGCTGCACCACCGTGCAGTCGGGATCCGACGAGCAGTACCAGCTCCTCGACAGCGATGCCGGCTCGCTGGTGCGCTTGGTGGTCAGCGCCTCAAACGGAGCCGGGCCCGACGCGAGCGCCGACAGCGCGCTGACGGACACGGTCACGCAGGCTCCCGCCAACAGCGCCGCGCCGTCGATCGCCGGTAGCCCGAGCGTGGGCACCACCCTCACCGCTTCAGCGGGCACGTGGTCGGGCTACCCGGCACCGACGTTCACCTACGTCTGGCAGGACTGCCCCGACGACAGCGGCAACGGCTGCACGACGATGCAGTCCGGGTCAAGCGACCAGTACGACCTCGCAGACGCCGACGCGGGCTCCCTCGTGCAGGTCGTCGTGACCGCGTCCAACGGCACCGACCCCGACGCGACCGCCGCCAGCGATTTCACCGATGTCGTCACGCACGCGCCTGCCAACAGCCTGGCGCCATCGATCTCGGGCGGGGCGAGCGTCGGCGGGACGCTCACCGCCTTCGCCGGGACCTGGAGCGGCTACCCGGCGCCGACGTTCACCTACCTCTGGCAGGACTGCCCCGACGACAGCGGCAACGGCTGCACGACCGTCCAGTCGGGCTCAAGCGACCGATACGACCTTCTCGGCGCCGATGCGGGCTCGCTCGTGCGTGTGATCGTCACCGCCTCCAACGGCACCGGCTCCGACGTCACCGCAGACAGCGACTTCACCGCTGCGGTGACGCAGGCGCCCTCCAATACCGTGCTGCCGTCGATCGCCGGCAGCACGAGCTCCGGTGAGACGTTGACCGCTTCGCCGGGCGCCTGGAGCGGCGCCCCGGCGCCGACGTTCACCTACACGTGGCAGGACTGTCCCGACGACTCGGGCGATGGCTGCACCACGGCGCAGTCCGGCTCCAGCGACCAGTACGACCTCACCGACAGCGACGCCGGCTCACTCCTGCGCGTGGTCGTCACCGCGACCAACGGCAACGCTCCCGATGCCAGCGCTGACAGTGCCTTCACCGATGCCGTCACGCAGCAGCCGGCGAACACGGCGCTGCCGTCGCTGTCGGGCAACGCCGCGCTGGGCGACTCCCTGAGCGCCACCAGCGGCAGCTGGAGCGGCTATCCGGCCCCGTCCTTCACCTACAGCTGGGAGGACTGCCCAGACAACTCGGGAAATGGCTGCACCACGATCGACGGTGCGATCTCGAACTCATACGTGCTCGCCGCCTCCGACGAAGGCTCCATGGTCCGAGTCCTCGTGAAGGCCTCAAACGGGGTCGGCTCCGACGTCTCGGTCGCGAGTGGGACCAGCGCGGCGATCACCGCCGCTCCGGCCAACACCGTCCTGCCCTCGATCTCCGGTAGCGCGACCGCGGGCCAGTCCCTGACCGCCTCGGCGGGGACGTGGACCGGCTATCCGGCGCCGACCTACACCTACACCTGGCAAGACTGCCCCGACACCAGCGGCAACGGCTGTACGACGGTCGCCTCGGACGCTAGCGACCAGTACACGCCCGGCGTCTCCGACGAGGGCCTCTACGTCCAGGTCACCGTGAGCGCCACCAACGGCAGCGGCCCCGACAGCTCGGCGACCAGCGTCCCCGTCGGCCAGGTCACCGGACCGCCGGCCAACACCTCCTCGCCGACGATCACAGGGACGGCCAGCTCGGGTGAGACCCTCAGCGCGACCCCTGGTGACTGGTCCGGCTTCCCGATTCCCGCCTTCAACTACGCCTGGCAGGCCTGCCCCGACAACTCCGGCAACGGCTGCACCACGGTCCAGTCCGGCGCGAGCAGCCAGTACACGCCGGCGGTCGGCGATGAGGGCTCTCTGATCCGCGTCCTGGTGACCGCGTCCAACAACGGCGGCGAGAACGCCTCGGCCACCAGCGACTTCACCAGCGCCGTCACCGGCCCGCCCGCCAACACCAGCCTCCCGGCGATCAGCGGTGCCACCGTTGCCGGGCAGACGCTGAGCGCCTCCACGGGCAACTGGTCGGGCTATCCCGCTCCGACCTACACCTACCTCTGGCAGGACTGCCCGGACAACTCCGGCAACGGCTGCACGACCGTCCAGTCGGGCGCCAGCAACGACTACACGCTCCAGGCAGCCGACGAGCGCTCGCACGTGAACGTCGTGGTCTCGGCCACGAACGGGATCGGCTCGGACGCGAGCGCCACGAGCGCCACGACCGCAGCGGTCACCGGCTCCCCCGCCAACACGGCGGCACCCACGATCTCCGGGTCGGCCTCACAGGGGCAGACCCTGACCGCCAGCCCCGGCACCTGGACCGCCAACCCGTCGGCCACCTACACCTATCTCTGGCAGGACTGCCCGGACAACTCCGGCAATGGCTGCACGACCGTCCAATCGGGGTCATCGACCCAATACGCACTGCTCAGCTCCGACGAGGGCTCCCTGGTCCGCGTCAGCGTCACGGCGACCAACAGCCTCGGGCATGCCTCGGCGACGAGCTCCTACACCGACGCCGTCACGGGGCCGAGCGTCGAAGTGGCACCCCCGGCGGTCACCGGCAGCGCCACCGCCGGCCAGACGCTCCACGCCTCCAACGGCACCTGGTCCGGCTATCCCGCCCCGAGCTTCACCTACAGCTGGCAGGATTGCCCCGACAGCACCGGCAACGGCTGCTCGACGATCGCCGGGGCGCTCTCGAACTCCTATGTTCTCACCGACACCGACGAGGGCTCGACGGTACTGGTCATCGTCAAGGCGACAAACGGTGTCGGCGCCGACGTGTCGGTCCCGAGCGCGACGACCGCCGTGGTCGTCGGGGCGCCCGCCAACTCGGTGTCGCCCTCGATCAGCGGCAGCGCGAGCGCCGGCCAGACGCTGAGCGCCGCTCCCGGCACCTGGACCGGGAATCCCGCACCGAGCTTCAGCTACGCCTGGCAGGACTGCCCGGATGACTCCGGCAACGGCTGCACGACCGTCCAGTCGGGCGCCAGCAACCAGTACGCGATCCAAGGCTCCGACCAGGGCTCACTCGTGCGCGTGGTCGTCACCGCCTCAAACGGCGTCGGCACGGTGACCGCGACGAGCGCACTCACCTCATCCGTCACCGCCGGGCCGCTCAACGGCGTCGCGCCCGCGATCAGCGGCACTGCGTCCGCGGGGCAGACGTTGAGCGCCACGAGCGGCATCTGGTCGGGCAGTCCGGCGCCGACCTACACCTACGCCTGGCAGGACTGCACCAGCAGCGCCGCCAGCGCGTGCGCGACCGTGCAGTCAGGCGCGAGCAACCAGTACCTGCTCTCGGCCTCCGATTCCGGCCTCTTCGTTCGCGTGGTCGTCACCGCCACCAACGGTGTCGGCTCCGACGCGACTGCCGCGAGCGCCACCACTGCCGCTGTGACTTCCGCGCCCACCAACAGTCAGGCTCCGTCGATCAGCGGGACCGCCCAGCAGGGCGTCCCCCTGTCCGCCGCGCCCGGCACCTGGAGCGGCGTTCCGACTCCCGCCCTCAGCTACGAGTGGGAGGACTGCGACGCGAACGGCGATAACTGCAACCCCGTCGCCGCCAGTGGCAACTCGCTCTCCTACACACCGACGACGTCCGACATCGGCGACACGCTGGTGCTGTCGGTCACGGGGAGCAACGCCGCCGGCCAGCTGACGGTCGCCTCCGCCGCCACGGCCGAGGTGCTGATCGCAGCGCCAGCCAACACCGCGGCGCCCACCATCAGCGGCAGCGCCGAAATGGGTGACACCGTCTCGGCCTCGACCGGCACCTGGGAGGACTCGCCGACCTCGTTCACCTACGCCTGGATGCGTTGCGACAGCGCCGGTAACGCCTGCGCGGGGATCTCGGGCGCAAGCTCGAGCAGCTACCTCGCCACGGGCGCCGATGTCGGGGCGACCCTGCGCGTCACGGTCACCGCCTCCAATGCCGGCGGCCCGACCTCCGTCACGAGCGCGCCCACCGCAATGGTCCTGATCGCGGCGCCAGTCGACACGACCCCGCCGGCGATCAGCGGCACGCTTGGACAGGGACAGCTGCTGACCGCCTCCAACGGGCAGTGGACCCCATCTCCAACAGGCTTCAGCTACCAGTGGGAGCAGTGCGACAGCGCGGGCAACAACTGCGCGAACATCGGCACTGCCACCACCGGCAATTACGTCGTCCAGCCCGGCGACGTCGGCCACACCCTGCGGGTGATCGTCACCGCCTCGGACTCCGGCGGCAACACCGCCGCGACGAGCGCCCCGAGCCCCTTGGTCGGCACGCTGCCCACGAACACCGCGCCGCCCACGCTGACCGGAGCCGACCAGCAGGGGCAGACCCTGACTGCCACCAGCGGTAGCTGGAACGCCACGCCGGCCCCGACCTTCACCTACAGCTGGAAGCGCTGCGACAGCACGGGCAACAACTGCACCCCGATCGCCGGCGCGAGCGCTCCCGGCTACACGCCGGGCCCCGCCGACGTCGGGTCAACGCTGGTGGTGACCGTCACGGCGACCAACACCGCCGGCAGCACCACGGCAACCATCACTCAGGCGGCGCCGATCATGATCGCCGCACCCGCCATTTCGGCACCCCCGGTGATCTCCGGCAACGCGGTGGTCGGCCAGCCGCTGTCGGTCTCAAACGGAAGCTGGACCAACTCGCCCTCGGCTTACGGTTATCAGTGGGCGCAGTGCGACGGCTCCGGCAATGGATGCAGCCCGATCGCGGGCGCGACTGCGGCCAGCTACACGGCGTCAGCTGGTGACGCCGGCCACACACTCGAAGTGACTGTCACCGCGACCAACGCTGGTGGCACCGCCACGGCGCTCAGCGCGTCCTCATCGGTGGTGTCGAGTGCACCGCCGAGCGTCGGCTCGACGCCCCCGCCGAACGCGGGAGCGCCGCGGGCCGTCGGGGCGCCGGCCAACACGACTCTGCCGGCGATCTCCGGCACCGCCGGCCAGGGCCGGGAGCTCTCGCTCTCAAACGGGAGCTGGACCAACTCGCCGACCGCCTTCTCCTACAAGTGGCTGCGCTGCAACAGCGCCGGCGCGAGCTGCTCGCCAGTCGCCGGAGCGACGGGCAACAAGTACGTGCCGGCAGCGGCGGACGGGGGACACACCCTGCGCGCGACGGTGACCGCCTCAAATGTCGCCGGCGGCACCGCTGCCACCTCGGCCAAGACCGCCTCGGTCAAATCCCTCCAGGTGAGCGTCGCGGCTCCGATCCTCGGCGAGACGACTGACCTCGCGCCGGTGAGTGGCACGGTGCTCGTCAAGCTCCCGGGGAGCGGGACCTTCGCCAAGCTCACGAGCGCCACGGACCTCCCGCTGGGGACCACGATCGACACGACCCATGGGAAGGTCAGACTCACCGTTGGCCTCGCTGACGGACGCACGCAGGCCGGCGAGTTCTATGACGGCAAGTTCGTGCTCACACAGACGAGCAGCGGCAGGACCGTCCTGACCCTGGCCGGCGGGAGCTACGCGGGCTGCCCGGCACCGGACCAGACCCAGGCCACCGAGGTCGGTGCGACCGGAGGACGCGGCGCGACGGGTAGCACGGGCGCGAGCGGCGCGAGCGGTTCCGCCGCTGCCACCGCCGCAACCACGACCGAAGCAGCACGCATCGCGGCAGCGAAGACGCCGACCACGGTGATCCGCCAGCTCTCGGGCGACGCGCACGGCAACTTCACGACGAAGGGCCGCTATGGATCGGCGTCGGTCAACGGCACGATCTGGCTCACCCAGGACCGCTGCGATGGGACCTACGTCAGGGTCACCAAGGACAAGGCGATCGTGACCGCCAACGCACAGCCCCAGACCAAGCACAACATCAAGCAGGGCCACAGCATCCTGGTGCCGCCGCCCGTGAACTGAGCCGTTGGCGCGAGCGTCAGTCGCCGGCGGCGTGCTCGCGGCGGTGACCCTTCGAGATTTCGCTCAGCGCGTTGCGATCCAGTGCGGCGGCGTCGACCGCCGCGATCCGGCACGAGGTCACGGCGATCAGGCTCGAGGTGCGCCCGCCCTGCTCGAGGTGGGCGCGCTCGCCAAGCAACGCGCCCGGGCCGTACTCGGCGAGCCGCTCGCCGTCCTTCTCGACCAGCAGCACGCCGTCGAGGATCAGGAAGACGTCCTGGCCCGGCTCGCCCTGGCTCACGAGCACCTCGCCGGCGCTCAGCTTGCTGATCCGCGGCTTGACGCCGGCGGACATGATCTGGGCCGAGAGGCGCCGCTCGAGCGCCGTCTCGACGGCCGTCACCAGTGCCGCCGACTCCTGGTCGCCCCAGGGGGTGTGGCGCCCGAAGGACTTGCGAAACCAGTCCTCGAAGTCGGCGAGCCCGGACTTCGCCGACAGCCGACCGCGATTGTCATAGATCCAGTGGCGCGGGAAGCGGCTGTGACCGGCGACGCCCGCCTTCACGCTGCCGTCGGCCTGCATCGTGAGGCTCAGCGTCGTCCACACCAGTGGCGCCTGCCACTGGATGAAGGGGCGCCGCCGGACGCGGCGCGGGGCCGGGAGCCCGGTGCGGCCACCCGCGGTTTGCACGAACCGCACGGCGCCCTCGCCGCGCTCGGGCGCCTTGCGCAGATCGGGCAGCGCGATCGCCTCGAAGGTGCGCGCCATGGGGCCGACCCGCACCGTGGTGCTGCCCATCATCCCCCCGCCGGAGTAGCCGCAGTCCACGATTCGCCCCGAGTCGTTGACATCTATCCAGGCCTCGAGCACGTTGGCGAAGCGGAAGCGGTCGCTCACACGCAGCTCCTCGATGCTCTCGATGACATCAGGCGGCGGCGGGTCGTAATGAGTGAAGCCGGCGTCGAACGCCAGCCGCATCGAGCCCTCGATCGCCTCAGAGGGGATCCACGACAGCGACGTGATCGAGCTGGTGTGGCGCATCGCCAGGGTCCTTCGCGGGCGCTAGCCTAGCAACTGCCCGGCGTCCCGAGGTCAGCGTGCGGGTGGGCGGCAAGCTGCGGCCTTCGGCGGCCGCGGAGATCTCCGTGACGCGCGCGGCGCCTGGTGGCCGCTGGACTCGGCGTGGCCTAGCGGGCGGTGCGTAAGATCAAGCACGCGGGGCCATAGCTCAGCTGGGAGAGCGCCTGCTTTGCAAGCAGGAGGTCACCGGTTCGATCCCGGTTGGCTCCATGGAGGAAGTGGCTGCAAGTGCAAGCTTTTCCTCGTCGGCTTCCGGGCCGAGTAGGGGTACGTGAAGCTCCTCGGATGTGTTCCAGTGCCTTTTGGTGCCTAAATCCTGCCCGTCGACCAGGCGTTGTAGCCGTTCACGCTCGCCGGCGTCCTGGGACATCACGTGGGCGTAGACGCGGAGCGTGAGGCGCGCGTCGGCGTGGCCGAGCTGTGCCATGACCTCTGGGGCGGTGCGGCCGATCGCGAAGAGCAGCGATGCGTGGGTGCGTCGCAGCGAGTGCAGGGTGAGCTTGTCTGGTAGCGGAGCTGATCCGGTCGCTTCGAGGACCTCGTTGGCTAGGGTGACTGAGCGGGCCAGTACTCGCTGACGCACGTTGGTGGCGGTTTGGCGATTCCCGCGTGTTGTTCCGAAGACGAGGTCGTCGCGTGTTGGATTGACCGTTGCCTTGAGTGCGGCGAGTTCGTCACGTAAGAGGGGGAGCAGCGCGACGTCGCGGACGCCGGCTGCGGTCTTTGATCTTCCGATGGTGAGCGCGCCTGTGGCGAGGTCGACGTCTCTCCAGCGGAGGTCGAGAAGTTCGCTGATTCGTAGGCCGGCGAGCGCGAGCGTCGCGAGGATCGCTCGGCGCGGGGTCGATTGGTCGGCGCGTGCGTGCCGGTCCAGGTGGCCGGCGGCGTCGAGTAGCGCCTCCAGGTGCACTGCTTTGTCTATGTAGCTGCGGCGAACGTTTGGGGTGCGGAGTTTGCGTCGGCGGCGGTTGACGCGCATTGGGTTACGAGCGATCAAGTCACGCTCCTCGGCGATGTCGAGGATCTGGCCGAGGCGCGTCAGCGTCTTGTTGATGGAGGTCGGCCCGAGCCGGCCCGCGGCCAGTTTCTCGGAGCGGTAGCGGTCCACTTCGGCGATCGTAATGCGCGTCAGGCGGTGTTTCGCGAAGAAGGGGAGGAGGTGGTAGCTCAGGGCCCAGCTGTAGTCCTCGATCGTCCTTGGGCGTAGCGACGGCGAGAGCTCCGCGAGCCACGCAGAGGCGAACTCGTGGAACGTCGGATCCGCCGGTGGAGGGGCGACGGGCTCGGAATGCGTGGCCTTCCAAAGGCCTCGGCGAGCGTCAGCAAGGATGTTCTCGAGTTCGCGCTCTGCGCGCTGGCGGTTCCATCCGTCCTCATTGGATCCGAGCGTGACGTATTGACGGCTGCCGTAGGCGTGGAACCGAAGCGCGTATACACGGCCGTGAGCGGTCTTTCGTTCGACGACTTGTCCTCGGGCGGGCCGTGCCATTCAGTGCCCTCTCCGACGGAACGACCGGCAGCGGGACAGCGTACTCGCGGCGACTTTGATCGGCAGAAGGTCGGTGTCGCTGAGCTTCGTCGCCCGCGGGCGCGGCCGTATCGGTGCAGGCAGCCGACCTGGGGGCGGTGTCTGCGCGAGGCAGCTCTCGACAGCACAGGGATCGAAACGAAGTCGCGCCCGGGGTCCGTCGCCGAGTCTGATCGCGCCGAGTTCGGCCGCGTGTTGGTAGATCCAGGTGCGGCTTATGCCGGTTCGGCGCGCCAGCTCGCCCGCATCGATCAACGTGGCTGCTGTCGTTCCCGATCCGGCTGCGGCCAGCAGTTCGGCGACCCGCTTGGCGATGGCTTCGATCGTTGCTGGTCCGAGCTCAATAAGCGGATCGCCGCTGGTGGCGGTTGGCGTGTGCCGTTCTATGTTGTTCCGGTCCTCTGGGCCGGAACTTGAGTGTTGAGTAGCGCCGTTGTCGGGGCGGGTCAAGCCCGCCCGCGACGTGGTCGGGAGCGGGTGGTCTCGTGCGGGCTTGAGGCGAGCCGGCGGCGGTGCTACCGGGTAGCGGGCGCGGGGGAGGGTCGACAGCGTGATGGGGTTCATGCGGCTTGGTGTTGGCGTAGCCGGTCGATGCGCAGTGCGACTGGGGGGTGGGTGTGGGTGCTGGCCCAAACCCGCCGTATCGGGGTGTCGTAGAGGAGTCCGTGGGTTTCGAGGAGGTTGGCGAGGTGTTCGGCTTGGCCGAGGCGGGCGGCGTAGTCGTCGGCTGCGTATTCGCGTAGGCGCCACCATGTCGTCCAGTTGGCGGCCATGAGGTTGTTCGCGAGTCCGCCGGAGCAGGCGCGTATGACGAGTACGAAGAAGCCGACGATGCAGCTGCCGCGTCCTTGTTCGGCGACTGATTCGCGGTAGCCCTCGTGGAGCGCGCGGGATGTGCGCGCGAACGCTCCGAGCCGGTTGACGGCGACGGAGATCCGCACGTCCATGCTGTTCAGATGGCCGAGTTCGTGGGCGATGATCGCCTCGCAGTAGCCGGTGTTGAGGAGTTCACGGTTGACGATGATCGTGTCGGCGATGACGCAGGCGTTGAGGTCGCTCTCGTCGAGCACGTACAGGTACTTCGGGCGTCTGTCGTCGGTGTCGTTGACGCCGAGCGCGTCGATCGCGTCCTTGTACGCCTCAATCTCGGTGGTTGTGGGGTGGCGGGCGCCGATGCTGTCGGCGAGCCATCGGCCGGCACCGAACGGCAGCAGGATTCCGGACGTGGCCCAGAGGATGAATGCGATCGGGACGCCGTAGGCGAACCAGTTCGCTGCGGTCCAGTCGGCGTGGCCGTTCTTGATCAGCGTGACGAACACGACGGTGAGCCCGGAGGTGAAGAACATCGCGGTGAACGTCGGGATCAGCGCGAGCAGGTGGATCAGGTACAGCGGGACCCAGCCGCGCTCGGCCAGTCCGCCGCCTTCGCGGTCAAGCCAGATGTTGGGATCGGGCTCAAACATCAATAATCGAGCTCTCGAGACGACACTGGGGCGTGAACGACTGGACGGTCTTCCCGCTCCGCTTCGGCTGTGCCGTCCGCGGGAGCGAGGGGCTCTGGCAGGGTTGCCGACAGTTGTGGTGCTTGGTTGACGCGGACGCGCATGGCTTTGCCGCGCGCGATGACGTAGGCCTCACCGACGGGCAACGAGCGGACTTCGTTGGGGTCGATCTTGTAGTGGTGCTGCAGCCGGGCGGATCCGGCGCCGGTCGCGCCGGCTTGTTCGAACTGCGAGGAGTAGTCCAGGCGCATCACGGTGCCGGCCAGCGCGATGATGTCTTCGGGTGTGTTGACGCGGTGGCAGACGATCGTCTCGACCGACCCCAGGATCCTCGCGGTCTCGATCTCGTCGCCCATCCCGGCGGCGACCTGCGGAGCGAGGACGAGCGCGGTGTTGAACGCCCGTGCTTGTTCGATCCTCGCGGCCATCCCCGCATGGTCGGCGAGGGCGGAGAACTCGTCGACGACCATGACGCAGAATTGCTCGCGCGGTTTGCGGCGCGAGAAGAAGCACGCGAAGTCCTCGAACACGAACCTTGCGAGGCTTCCGGTCTCCTCGCGCAGCGACAGCGAGTCCAGGAGAAAGTAGGCGGCGTCGGTGTCCTCCCAGCACCAGTTCCCGTCGAGTGAGCCGCGGGTTTGGGCGAAGAACGCCTGGTAGCGAAGCCGCACCTGGGATACCAGCTGGCGGCTTAGAGACGCGACCGCGGGGCTGCCGGGGTGGGCGGCGGCCAGGTGGTCAAAGTCGAGCCGCGCGAGTAGCTGGCCGCTCGAGCGCGGGGGACCCTCGGGGTGCTCGGTCGCGAGCGCGAGTGCCGCTTTGGCGACGTCGCGGTACCACGCCGCCGGCCCCTCGCTTGAGTAGTCGACGATCTCGACGAGGCGGCCCATTACCTGCTGGCTGTCTCCGCGCCACCCATCGAACGGCTCGTTGGGAAACACGCGCGCGTGGCGGCCGGCGTCGGCCATCAGCCCGACGAATCGCTCCGCAGTCTGGCGGTCCCCCTTGCCGTCAACGAAGAACACCAGCGCGTCGGTGTGCTTGGCCAGCGCCCAAGCGATCCGAAGCGCCGTCTCGGTTTTCCCCGACCCGGTTGCGCCCATCAGGAGTACATGGCGTGCCAGCCGTTGCGCCGAGAGGATGACCTCGCGGCCGGCGCACGGAAGCGCCAGCTCTCCACGCAACCGCCGTCCGAGCACAACTCCAGATTCGCCGCCCGCCGCATTCCACGTCTGCGCCGCCGATTCCGTGAGCGGCTCGGTTGCGATTCGCGTCCTGCGCAGGAGCGCCGCGCGTCCGTGCGCGGCGGTGGCGCTCATCTGCGCACCGCCGCCACCGACTCGTGGTAGTCGCGAATCGCCAGGCGCGGCCAGCGTCCGGTGCCGCCGAGACGCTCGATGCTCGAGCGGGTCGCCGGCGTCGTGAAATACACAACCGCGTCATGAGCGGCCGAGAGCTCGTCGATGATCCGCTCCGTCCTCGCCCGGCTCTTGACGGTCAACTCCACCTCAATCGCATGCGACTCACCCGCCGGCGTGAGCACCACACCGTCCGGCACGTGATCTGCCTGGCGCACACGATCCTTCAACAGGGTCCGCTCGCAAACCCACCCAGACTCCGACGACCGCGACCTGACGTACAAGCGAACCCACGTCACCGCCTCGATGTGGGTGAGCAACCCGAGTCTCGGCGCCCATCCGGGGAAAGGCCGGCCACTCGCGCGTCGGCCCGCTGCCGTGAGCCACAGCCATCCGGGCTCGCCCGCCAGCAGGGGCCGGGCCTCGACGAGGCCCGCCTGGCGCAGCCGCGCTACCACGCGCTGAGGTGTGCGCTCGCCGCGAGCCAAAAGCACGCCGAGCTGATCCAGCCGCAGCCCGTACTGCTCACCCACAAACGCCAGCACCTCGACGTCTCGTCGCGACAACACACTGGCGGAGGAAGCCATTGCGCGGCGAAGCCCTCGCGGCACCGGACCTGGTCCTGCGATAACGGCGCTCGTGCGCATCTCAGACGCCCTGCTCGCGCACGTGCCAGCCGTCGCCGCGCGCCTCAAACCGGCCCTGCTTCCCGCGATACAAGTGCTGCGACACGTTCGTCAACGGCACATCCAAAGCCCGCGCGATATCACCGGCCTTCGCACCCGGATGCTCCCGCAGAAAGTCCGCGACCTCGTCCTGCGAAAGCCTACGACCACCCGACGTCGACAGCCCCTTAGGCGGCCGCTCGCCCGTCAGCACAGCCCGCGCAGCAGCCAGACGATTCCGCTCCTCCACCAGCGGCCTGTAGCCCGCGAGCTCGCCGTCGAGCGCCTCAATCTGCGCGTCGATCTGCGCCAACACACCACGCGAACCCAAACCTGCACCCCGCCCGCCAGCCTGCTTACTCTTCTCCCGATCAGCCATATCATCATTCTAAACATCACGTGACATTTCTGTCAAGCCCCTAGCCCTTCTGCAGCTCCCAACTCCTGCTCTTGATTCCTCTCTCCTTCTTCTTCTTCTTCTTCTTCTTCTCTCTCCTCCTCCCTGACCCATCCATCCAAATCCATCCATCCACCCAACCCAAAACCCTCCCTCCAACCACCACACCCCTCCCCGTTCCGATCCTTGACCACCCTCACTCCCAGCTCTAATCAAGGCAGAGGGAGGGTGGTCAAGGATCGGAACGGGACCAAGCCGGTACGCTCGAGCCCTATTTACTTGGTCGAGGGCCGTTTGTCGTGCCGCAGTCAAGGCATCTGCGACGACAGTCCGGCGTCACCCTCGCAAGCTTGAGCCTGGACGTCGGCCGCGTCCGCCAGCTCTCGGCGTAGCCCCGCGATGAGTTCGATAAGACGGCGCCGTTCGTCTGCTGTTGGCGCCGCCCCGGCTAGGATCGCGTCAAACCGTGCCAGCATTCCTCTGGTCCAACGCTCAGACGCTGGACCGTCTAGTGGCGCCCCGCGCGACCCTGTGCTTCTGCCCACGGGCAACGATCCGCCGGACCGGGGCCGTCCGGGACAATTGGCACGGCAACGTAAGAACACGGCCAAGCGCCCGGCATCGACGGCCATATGAAGGGGGCGGCCGTCGTTGTCGGCTGGCGCATTGCGCCCACTGGTCGATTACGCGCTCGACCGGAGGGGACCGCGTCGAGTAGCGGGCCCCGGCTAGACCGCAGTCGAGTCCCGTAGCTCAGCCAGCCAGGCGCCGGTCAGCGTGGACAACGGTCGCCTCGATGAAAGCGGCGGCGGCCGCCGTACGCTCGTGTTCCCACACCCGAATCACGCGCCAACCTGATCCAACTAGCGCCGCATCTGCTCCCCGATCGCGCTCGACATTGCGGGCGAGCTTCGGCTCCCAGTATCCGCGGTTGATACGCGGCATCTGGAAATGGTCGGGGCAGCCGTGCCAAAAACACCCGTCGACGAAGACGGCCACGCGGGCCCTTGTGAACACGATGTCCGGGCGCACCGACACTCGATCCGTCAGCAGGATGCGAAAATCCTTCCGAAATCGCAAGCCGCGCCTGTGTAGCTCCGATCGCAACCGCAGCTCGGGTGTGGTATCGACCCGCCGGTTTGCGAGCATTGTTTGTCTCGCGTGGTGACTGCTCGCCTTAGGAGGCTGTTTTGACACGACCCTTCGCGCCACGCGCTGACCCTCGCTGGTCACCTGCCTCTCCGCTACTCGCCGTGGAGTGCCCGTGCGACGGCGAGCGCGACCCTGTAGCCGACTGGGGGTGCGACTGAATTGCCGATCTGACCGAGTGCCAGGTAGACGGCACCGTGGAACGACCACCACTCGGGGAAGCCTTGGAGCAACGCGCAGTCCGGCACGGAGAGGCGAAAGTGTCCGTTCTTCGACGGGAAGCGGCTTGCGGCGTCGCGATCGGCGGCGACTCCGTTCGGCCAGACGCGAAGCGCCCCCCACAGCTTCTGGGCGGACACGCTGCTCAGCACGGATGTCGTGTGCCTAGGCCCCGTGAGTGTGCTCCGCAGGGTCGGCGCCAGCGCGTCCACCCCGATGTCTGGCAGCCCGAGCGCGGCGCGGACGCCTTGCGTCTGGGAGAGATTCGCGCCTGGCGTCTTCGGGCCCCGCAGAAGGTGGTCGGCGCGGTGCGTCGGAGCGGGCGCCTCGAACCGTCCAAAGTCGCGTTTGCGCCTGAACCCGACGAAGAAAACGCGTTGCCGCAGCTGTGGCACGCCAAAATCGTGAGCGCTGAGGCAGAAAGTCGCGATGTAATAGCCAGCTCGACGGAGGGGCGAGTAGAAGGCTTGGTCTAGATATGGGGCGAACTTTGGCCCTCCCAGCGCGCGGACATTCTCGGCCACGAACGCGGACGGTCGGACTTGACGTACGCAGCGGACGAACTCAGGAAGGAGATTGCGCTGATCGGCTTCGCCGTCCTGCCGTCCGGCCGTCGAAAACGGCTGGCAGGGTGGGCCTCCGTGCACCACATCCGCTCTTCCGCGGTAGCTTCGCCAATCAGTCGCGCGCACGTTACCTGCGGCACCCGAAAACACCGTCCAGTCAGGCCGATTAGCAGCAAGCGTCTTGCCCCCTGCGTCGAGCGTGTCGTACGACGCGACATGCACGTAGCCAGCCCGATCGAATCCGAGGTCGAGGCCGCCACCGCCACTGAAGAGCGAGAGCGACGATACGTCCCGCGCGTCTGCCTCGGGCATGAGGGTCGCTGGATCTAGCGCAGGCTCGTGGATGCCATAAAGTCGTTCCGCGTCCGTGCTGTGGAGTGAGCGTAGCTTCGCCGCTCGAGACCTCACCGCAGTTTGCCGGAAGAACTCGCGTTTCTCGTCGCTGATTTCGCGTCCGCGGTACCAAGGTGCCGCCGTGCCGCGAGCGTAGTCGGTTATGTGCTCGTGGGCCTCGGACACCGACCGGAAGTTACGTTGGAGTCCGGACGACCAAGGCTTGGCTACTGCTCGCGCAGCAACGCTTCAACGACGAGCTCGCGCAGGCGCGCGGCGTGATTTCGCTCGATCTGCTCCCAGCCCGCGAAATGGCTGGCCGGAATGTGCGGGTTGTTCAGCGTCGAGCCCCGCTCAATCACGTACCGGCACCGCTCGCGAAGCATCGCAAGCATTGCAACTCTGGAATAATGCTGCTCGGGCTCGTCGGCAGCTCGCTCGTACTGGGCAGCGCTGTACTGATTCTTCATGAGCTGGCGGGCCTCGCGGAGGGAGAAGTCAGTCGCATCGCCGAGCACGGCGCTGAGGGTCGCCATTGTGATCAGCTCAGGGACATGGAGGGCGAGCATTACGTCGGGAGCGATGTAGTCCGCCATCCGATCGAACCATGGGGCCATCTTGGCGGGGGAACCGTAGAGGCAATACTGAAGCTGGAGATCGCCATCAACCCCGCGGCCGTAGATTCCGAACAGCCAGTGCAGCGGTCGCCACTTCTCGACGTGACTGAGCCCAAAGTCGCGGACGGTCGAAATCGTGGGCTTTCCGCCAGTTGCTGACTTCAACTCGAACGGCACCGTGGTGCCTGACAACTCAGGCGGTATAGACGTGCCCTCAAGTTTGAGGATCGCGTCGATGTCTGCACGCCGGCGGTCTGGCGCGGTCTCAAGGTTGAAGAGGGTTCGCATCTCGCGTTCCCGAATGTCGTCCTGCGCCGCCACGTTCTGACGTTCGACAGCCGCGGCTAAGTCCCTTGCGGTGGCGGCTGGCTAGGTCCCAAAGCCTTGTCCGGAGGGTAGGCACTGGGGTTATTCGGTCCCGGCCAGGCCCGCGGCGACGGCGTGAGACGCAACCGCCTCGCGTTGCCGCTGGCAGCCTCAGGGCGTGCGCTTAAGGAAGAGCTATGGCGCGCGGGGGGCGACACAGTACCCGCCGGCCGCGAAGGCGATCCTTGCCGCCTGCGCCATCGCACTCGGGCGTCGCGTTATCCGCAGTGCCTCTCGCGGGGGTCGCCACTCATCGGCCGGAAGGCTTCAGCGAGCCGGCGGCGTAGTTGAGGTGGTGTGTGCGCGTTGGTTGAGGCTGGTGTGGACCACGGGCTATTGGTCGCAGCCCGTTGCGTGATCTACGCGGCCAAGAGCACTGAGGATGTTCGCGGCTCGCTTGGTACGCAACTTGCGGACTGCCGAAGCGCGATCGCGTCCCGAGGGTCACGGGTGGTGGTGGCTGAGTTCGACGAAGAGGCGGTCTCGGCCTTCACGCGGAGTAGGGGGGAGGCGCTTGAGGAAGCGATGCGCGTTGCGGCATCGCTTGCTGCTGATCACCGCGGGGCTGAGCTCTGGGTGCAGCACAGCGATCGTTTAGCTCGCGGGGATGGAAAGCGAGCGAGACATGTCGTAGAGATCGCGCTCTGGGCCCTGAAAGCGGACGTTTCTGTTTGCTCGGTTCAGGATCCAGACACATTCCGTGACCTGCTGTACGCAGTCGTAACGGGCCAGCGGAATCACGAGGACTCCAAGCGCAAGGGCGCCGCGAGCGCCGCCGGGAAGCGGCGGGCCGCTGTTCGCGGCGACTATGCTGGTTCTCTCGTTGACGGCTTTCGCGTGGCGGTCGACGTTGATGAACGCGGGTTTGTGACGAAGCGGGCGGAGATTGACCCGACACGCAAGCCCTTGTTCGATCTCATGTTTCGACTGGCGCGTAGGGGGGAGTCGCCAAGCGCGATCGCGAGCCGATTGAACGCGCGCGGGTGGCTAACCAAGCCAGCTGCGCGCGCGCAGAGCCCGGTTCCGTTCACCGCGCAGCGCGTGATCGTCGCGCTCAGCAATCCGCGCTACGCCGGACTGTCCTTCTACAAGGGCGAGATTCTTGGCCCGGCAAAGTCTCCCCGCTACATCACCCCGGGTGCGTGGCAGGCGCTCCAAGACCATCCGCGGCGCGCCCGCCGGCCTACTGGACTGCCCCAGGAGCCGTTCCTTCTGCGACGCTTGCTGGTGTGTCGGGTGTGCGGGAGCGGGATGATCTCTGTCCCGAGTCCGCCGCGGCTCGACGGGACTCGTCGCCGCGACTACATTTGCCACCGGCACCTTCACGGCCACTGCGCCGCAGGACCGGTCGAGGCAGGAGCCGTGGAGCACAGCTTGATTGCCGCGCTCGGCCGGTACCTCACGGACCAGGATTCGCGAACGCCGCACCAAGCGTCAGTCGATGAGCCTCCATCGTTCAACTGGAAGATGTCCGCACCGTCGGCGGCGCCGATAGCCGAGCATCTCAGAGCTCGAATCCGCGGAGCCGTCGCAGATGGCGATGACACGCTTGTGGATGAACTCCTCAACGACCTCGCCGACCACCGCCGGCGACAGCCCGGGTTGAACGGGGTTCGCTCGGACCGCAGTGGGTACGAACACGCTCTGCTGCGCGATTTCAATGCCTGGTCTGCGGACTTGTTCGCCGGACGCGCGCTCGAAAAAGCGGAAACGCACCGACTGAATGCGATTCTCCGCCGTCTGTTCGACCGGATCGAGATCGAAACAGCAAGCACCAACGTTCATATCACGCCGATCGTTCACGCCGAGGCCTCTTCGAAACCGGCGGGGGAGCGACCGATCACGGTTGACAAGCTCGCATGGCGCGCAGCAGTTCTACGAACTGGCCAAGGGCACAGGGCGCGCGAGCGGTGGACCGACAACGAGCTGGTCTTCGCGTTGAAGCAGTGGGCGCTCATAAACGGCAGATCACCTGTCACGACTGACTGGGCTCGAGCGACAACCGAATACCCACACGCCCATACGATCTATCAGCACTTCGGGACATGGAGCCAAGCGCTCCGGGCCGCACAGCTAACCCCAGCACCCCGTCGTGCGGACCGCCGCAGGCCGTCGCGCGACCCACGAACGGGACGATACCTACGAGACGGAACAGTTAGCGGTACGCGCGTATAGATGCCGTAAATACAGACCGTGAGTGGATGCCGAAGCTTGGCCAGCTATCGTGCGGTGGCACACACTAAACACTCCTCAGCTGAGAGCAGCAGCCAACTCACGGTCTACGCTAGCCGGGCCACGCGCCAACCGTCGCCTCAGGGCTCGGTGGAGAAAACACCGGCTGGCCATGGCTCGATATATCACGCAGGCAGTGTCGACGGAGAAGGATCGCCAAACTGACAGGCTTGGCGCTCAGTCGACAACGCGAAGGAACGCGCCGAGACGGAACATTTGGCGTCAGAACCATGAGCATGCCGCCTTGTCTTAATATCCGCGCGGGAGGCTGCGGGCCGGCCTCTGTCGCAAGCCCCGAGACGGAGCAGGTGCTCCCAGGAGGGGGTGCCGCTACACACACCAGCGAGGGAATCCAACGCCCGAGACTGATACGGAGCGTCTTCTGAGGCGCTATTAGGATCCGCAAGGCGTCCGGACGTGAGGCAGCCAGCGTTTCGACTGAAAACGTAAAGGTTTGCTGCGAACCCGAAGAGACGCGTACGGGCCAGGCGCGAGCTTCATTCGGCGAAAATGTACCGCCCTCCGGATAAAAGACGGAGGTTGACAGTGGTGTGACGTGAGTGCCGGCTGTGCCCTCAATGTGTCGGATTGTGATCGATGACGATCCGAGATTCTTGAGCGTGACCAACAGCGCGGCGCTCGTCGGTGACAAAGCGTCAAGATGAGCGGTGGCGTACGCGAAGTCGAGCCGGACGTGCGCGCGTATCGGTTCCATCCGCGCCGAAAGCGCTACCCACAGCACAAGTATCAAGCTGGTGATCGCCATGCCGCTGATCGCCGCCAAAACACGCGTATGGCGAGCCGATACGGTACGGGCCGTACGCGCGCCCCGTGGAGCGGTCGGGTCCAGCTCAGTTGGTGTCACGCGCGCACGGAACCGCGCCAAGTCGTGTGCCGTGACGGACATGGGCTTCTCGGCCGGGGCGGGACCTTGTGGCGTGTCAACGCTCGGCTCCCCGCGCGCCGTCGAAGCAGGGACCGACGGCGGTTCCGAAGTGCCGTCCAACTCCGCGGGCTGCTCCTCCCCTGGTCGATCGCCGGTCATAACGAAAGCATGACCGAAGAGTTTGGCGATTTCTTGTTCGGCGGACCTCGTGGCGCATCGCGCGCATTCGGGGAGCGTCCCACCCTGAGATACGACGAAGCGCAAGCCGGTGGTCGCGGATCGAGCCCAGACGCATCACCATCAGACCGACAATTCGAGATTCGCCGGCCTCCGGTTGGAGGTGACCCCATGACGTGCTAGACCTCGGCACCGAGGTGGCGCCGTTGACCTCCCTGCCCCAGCCCCGGAAGGAAAACAGTGGGCGGCCCTCAGGCCAGCCGCAGGAGCCGTCGTGTCGACGGCGCGGCTTGCGACAACCCGTGTGGCGCCGCGATAGCTTTGATGTGTGGCGGCTGTGGGTAACGAGCTTCGCCGGACCGGTAGGCGCCCGTCGTTCTCCTACGCCGCCACGACCGCGTCGCCACATTCCCGACGCTGGTTTCTCGGCGGCGGACTGCACGGGCCTCTGACAGATGCCTGACCAAGGTCCCCTCGGCGACGATAGCCCCAGCAGTGGCGAGCGACCCGATCCCAAGTCGCGACGCAGCGAGCGCCGGGGCCTGCGCGGTCCGCTCATTGGCGCGGCGGCGGTGATCCTTGCTGCGGCAATCGCCGGCATTTTTGAACTCGTCGCGCAGCCGGGCGGCGCGCCGACGGTCTATCAGTCCGATCTCCAGGTCGAGGCAGTGTCGGTTGTCAATCAACCCGTTCCGGCAGCGGCGATTAAGCCGCAAGCCAGCGGGGCGGAGGCTTACCCTGCTAGCGTTACGGCTGCTGCCGTCATCACGTTGCGAAACCCGGGTACCGGGATCTCGGTCATCACGGGAATTCGGTTCACGGTCAAACGGGCCGCAGTCCTGAAGAATGACACGGCGTGCGACGGATTAGGGTCTCCAGGCGGGCAAGGCACCAGCGGGATTCCGCTTGATAGCGACTATCAGGTGACCCTTCCGGCCAGGCCCCGGATGGGGCAGACCTTCCGCGCAAATATCAGCGAACAAGTCCCAGCCAATACCGCGGATCGGTTTCGTATCGCGTTCAGCCTGCCGGGCGGCGCCGCTTTTGCTTCTGTCGGTGCGAGTACACCGTACGTGTACGTGTTAGCTATCACGCTGCTTCACGACACGGCACAGCGACTACCTGCTGGTCTAATTATTGTGGCGTCGCCGTTTCCGAGCCTTTCGTCTTTGACAAGCGGGAACTGTGTCATCGGTGGAAACACGTACTTATTGACGCAGATACTACGCCAACCCGGAATCAGATCTCGCCAGTTGGACGAAGTCGCTGCGGCGGGCGCAAAGTGCTACTCAACCAACCGCCCGCTAGCAAACTGCGACCTGATGCCCAGTGTCGGCCGTGAAGGTACTACGGTCTATCCTGAGCTGAATATATATCGCCAAGCCGCCTCGACGTGGGTCGATCCTGTGCATCCGGCGAAAGGTAGGTACGGGGAAGGCATACCTTCGTTCCACACGGTCCTGGTGCTATGCGAGGTGCGCGGCAAGCAGGCAGCTAACGGCGACACGTGGTGGTACCGGTTGTACCAGCGCCCGTGGTTAGGCTACTACGCGTCGGCGGCGTGGTTTGCGAACGGTGCCAACCTTTCGTCCCAGCGGCCGTTCAGCGACCCAGCCGTACCTGCGTGTTCGTCCCTCCCACCACATTCGTCGCAGAGGTCGCCGAGGTCGCGATGAAGCCTGTCACTTGTGGACTAACGCCGGTCGGCATCAGATGCAGGTATACCGGCGTTCCCACGCGGTGGCTCACCAGGGGCGGTATTCGCGCGAAATTGCGAGATAGTCTCTAGGCTTCCGTCTGGAGGTTCCGCCCGCCGGGGGAACTGGGCGGGCGGAGTCCTCCGGAAGCTCAGGCCGCTCTGGACGGTTGCCGAGCCACTTGCTGGGCACTTTCCCAGAGATCGGTGGGAGTCCGGAGCCACTCACCCACGGTGACGCGGCCGTTCGGCCCGGCTACGTCGTCCGCTCAGACGAGCACTATCGCGCGCAATGGTCGTTCCAGTTCGTCGAGGGGCCCGCCACCCGTCCGCGGTCCCCGCTGAGATTCTGGCGGCGCTTGAGGCAGGCCACGAGTCAGCGAACCACATGGAGCAGATCGCAATGGACATGGGGAATCTTCTCGTATCGCAGTTTCCGGGAGTTGCTCATCGCGCCCCCGAACTCCGAGGCCTCGGTTTGGTCGCGCGAATGCGTGCCGGGGGCCGCGTTCTGCAAGAGGAGCTCGGCTTCGGAATTTCGCAGGCAGGCATTGCCTGGCAAAGTGACACGGCTCGGGGCTGGGCGGCTATGGCCGTCGGCCACGCGCCTGGGCTGTCGCTAGCCGAGCGCCTAGAGTTAATCCGGCCATATGCCGCCGATAAACATTTCGCCGTTCGCGAGTGGGCATGGCTGAGCCTACGCCCTCACATCGCGGCAGACGTACGGCTTGGTATCGAGCTGCTCACGGAGTGGACGACCGAATCATCTGAGCGGCTTCGACGCTACGCCACGGAGGTAACTCGCCCGCGCGGCGTCTGGTCGGCCCATCTGCCCGCGCTGAAGGCTGAGCCAGCGCTCGGGCTGCCACTACTCACTCCTTTACGCGCCGATCCGGCGCGGTACGTACAGGATTCCGTGGCTAACTGGCTGAACGACGCCGCGAAGTCGGCTCCCCTCTGGGTGAGCGAACTATGCCAGCAGTGGCTCCAGAACGGTCCGACCGCGAGCACGTCTCGCATCTGTCGTCGCGCCACTCGCAACATACGTAATGACTCATAGACCTATCCCGCGAATCTTTGCCTGCTGACTAACGATGTTCTGCCTCCACGACTCTGGAGCCTCCTCCGTCTCTGCCCCCGCAGCGTCGACGGTCAGGTCCTCCGACCCTCCAGAGTCAAGCACGCGGGAGTTAAGCGTGGCGCCGGCGCCCGCCGTTGCGAAGGCATCCCTAAGGACGTCGTCGTCGACACCGACGATGCGCGTCGCCAGCGCCTCTGCCTCCGCATACGTAAGATCGCCAATCAACTCATCCACGTCCTCGGGCGGTGTGAGCGTTCTCAGGTGGTCCCGTGCTGCCAGGAGGTCGGGCCACACGCGATACTTCTCTTCTGCCGTGGGCGGCATCAACGGCACAATGACATCAAACCGCCCCGGCCGACTGATTGCGGCGTCGAATTGCTCAAGGTGATTCGTGGCGACGATGTATACGAGGCGCCGCCGCGCGTGTAGAGCGGCAATCTTCGGAAGCATCGCGGTCGTAAGGAAGCGTGACTGATATTCCCATGTGCCCGCCCGCTCTCTCACGAGCTCGTCAAATTCGTCAAGAAGGACTACGACTTGGTCGCAAAATCGCAAACGCACAAACAGCGCGTCAGCCTCGGCGTGAACGTAGTCAAGACCGCGCCGCGTGAGATGCGACGGATCAAGCGGAAGTAAGGGCCACCCCAAGGCGTCTGCCACCATCCGAGCGAGGCTCGTCTTCGATGTGCCGGGCGGCCCGTATACGATGGCCGAGATCTTGGCGGCGTTGGAAAACCGGCGTCCTGCCCGGACGACATCGCGGTCTTGCACGAGCGGACCAAGAAACTCGGTTGTAAATCGCTCTTTGAACGAGTAGGTGCGACCGTTGTAATCAATGGGCGAGTCCAACTGTCCCGCAAGCATGACTCCCCCCGGAGCAGCGTCTCGGGGCTCGTCGTAGGCTGCGTCGACATATTCGAATATGTCACGCCGGATTGCGTCCGATACAAGACGTTCAAGCTCGAAGCAAAAATGGAATACCGATGCTGTAGGCCACGATTCAGCGTCAGCCGTTTGCCCCTGGTGTTCCGACGACCACCCGTAGGCGCGCCCCTCCAATGGCACTCGGCGCGCGTCCAAAGCCCACGCGGCCTTACGAAGCTCCTTCAGGTGGGGTGCAACTAAAGGGCGGAGCTGGCGTTCAGTGAGAAGCTGAACGAGCAGCTCGCTGTCGTAGCAGTACGCATAGCCAATCCCCGGATAGAGAAAGAGTGGACGGCTCCGTGGCCACGTGCCATCCTCGCGCTGCCCGGCGAAAAACTGTTCAATGGCGTGCTGAAGTAACCTTCGTTCGCGCGGTGTCATGCGTCCGAGCGGTGAAATGACGCTCGCAGTGATGACCGCGTAGATGAGCTCAAAGAAGTCTTCGTCTTGACTCAGCGAGGAAATAAGCATACTTTCCTCGTAAAGATGGGACCAATTCCAGTTCGCGACCCGCTCGCGGGCCTGGTCGTCGAGACGTCCCCATTGGGCTAGGGCGTGGACTGCGTTATATGTGAGAAAGGCGTTCGGAGGGTATCTGTCGATGGAAAGGCCACCCGTGGCACTCAGAGATGCGTTGAGCAAGGCGATCTTGGCGTCAACCTTCTCAGCGCGTCCCGCGTCAAGTCCTTTTGCGCCTCCCAATGCATGAATGCTCTCAAGAAGAAATGCGGTTGTGAAGGGATTGTCGTCTGACAGGCCCGCGCTGCGCCAAGGCTCGTCGATCGTGTAGCGACGCAGCTTGCTGCGTTTGCGACTAGTCCAGTCCTTGCCGGTCAACTTCCCGGCAGCACGGAGATAGGCAAGGCATGTGGCAGTGCTCGCTTTGGAGCTCTTTTTGGGATGATCGCCGGGGTTTACGCGGTGCCCGAAGCCGCCCATCGCCGGATCACGGAAATACTGGAGCGATGCGTCGGCCGTGCTTTGGACGCGCTCGAGATATTCGATGAGATCCTTGAGCTCAGCGAAGTCAAGCCCGTGGGGGCGCAGTCGGATTGGCTCAGGCGCCTGGGCGGCAGCCATGAGGTTAGCTGTGGCGAGGGGGACGCATCACGCGCGCGGCGACTCGGTCGGCCGCGACGCCAGCTACAGGGCTGAGCGATTCGCCGTAGGTTGTTAGCTCCCTGGCGATGCGTTCGAGATCGTCGTGCGCCTCTTGGATGGCGGCCGTCGGGTCTAAGAAGACGCTTACGTCGCCCAAGGCCCGGTTAGCGCGATTGGTCCGTTTCATAACCTGCACGGTGTCCTCCACCGATGGCGATGCGGTCACGTACTGGCGCAGTGTCAGGTCAGTTGGCACTTCAGAGCTGAAGACGGGCGTGCCCACGGCGACGGCAAATCCGACCTCCATCGCGCCGGATTGCCCGATATAGCCCTCCGGCGCGACTAGCCACACGAAGTCGGACGCACGAATGGCCGCTAGGTGCCGGCTTTGGACAAGTTTGATGGCGCGACCTCTGTCGCTCGCCACGAACAGGAAGTCGCCGAACTGACCGACGACGCGTGGATCGGCGGGCGAGAGGACGCGCACTCCAGCATCGGTTAGGTGGTAGACGGCGTCGGCGACGGCTCCCATAGCTCGTCGAAAGCTTCCGGAAACCGTGGCGGTCAAGGCTAGAGCGCTCATGCCGATACCTCGCTCATGGCAGTTTCAGAATGTTCCTGCAATATTTAGCCGATGCCTCGGTCGGACCGCAAAGATTTCGGGCCGCTCGTAAGCCCGGACACAGCGCTCGGGGCCTGCCCGTCTTGGCCTGTGATGTTCTCGTTGCCGCCACGCGGTGAGCAGGCCTTGGTGGCCCTACGTAGATATCGGGTGCCGGAGCGGACCGGTACGTACGCCACGCCTCGAGCCATTCTTTCGGCCGTGATCCTCCATATGCCCGAGGATGTTGCCTTGATCGTGACGCTGTCGAACCACTCTCCGGCAGCCGGACCGCTGCCTCCGCCAGGCACCATGGCGGATGTGTTGCGGCGGCGAACTCACGTTCAGTTGCCGGCGCCGCTGTCTTTGCGCTTGAATCGGCTTATCGCGGTCGCGAGCGAAGAGACGGGCCAACGGTGCTCACGCACCGCAGTGATCGTCTCGCTGATGCGGATGGCTCAGCTGGAAGAGAAGGACCTGTGGCGTCGGCGGTTCGAGATGGTGTTTAGCCAGAGGGCCCAGAGTGCCGTTCCAGAACGTGATCGTGCGAACCCTGAAACCGTCTTACGTTTGATTCGACCGAACCCTGGGCCGCGACCACAAGTCTTGGCAGCCCCGCCTGGGCGACACTGATTCGCCTTCGCCGTGACTCAAGGCGCTGTCCTCCACACACGACAGAACTTGCGATCGGAACCTCCGTCAGACGCAGGACGGCGCAGTGCGCCGGGAAGACGTTCTGACTCTTCCGGGTGCAGCCAGCGGTCGTGCGAACACGAACTCCTGAGGCCCGGCTGCGAGCGTGCGGATTCCCAACGCGTCGATGCTTGGCACCTGCGAACCCGGGCGGAGGTCAGGAATGATCGCTGGAAAGCGGGGCCAGCGTAGGGGTATCCTTCGGCGCAGACCTCAAATGATGCGTGTGCTCGAGTCGACAACCAAAACCGCTCGTGTCTCTGCCAGCGCTTACGACGCTTTTCGAGCCGGTTGGCCTCTAGCCGCAATCGGCGTCTGCCAGATAAGGATAGGTTGAGAAGCGCAGAGGGCGCCTCATGGTCTGCATCCGCATGCGGATGCTCGCAGGTGCCCGACCCGTCCGGCGGCCCGAGCTGATGGAGCGCGCATGATCCGTCTCGCAAAGGCAGCAACGGGGAGCTCGGTGAGCCGTTTCCCGAGGGGCGGCGGATTGAGTGAGCTCTCGTGATGCTTGAAGCGCTTGTTGACCTGGCACAAACTCAAATAGGGGCTCTTATCGCACGGGGCGGCAACCTCGATGTGCAGGCACTTGGACTCGTCGGCTTGGACGCTGCATTGTCCGCGTCTGTCGTGGCGGCCCAGTCTAGCCTCGGGCACGCTTGGTGGGTACCGCTCCCCGGACTATTCGCTTCCGCTATCGCTGGGGGGTCGGTCATGGCAGTCAGTCGTTTCGACCTAGGTCCGTCACCCGGCGAGTTCTACGTTCGGCACAGGGCAAAGCACGACCTCGCAGCTCTCGCTCAGCTCTTGTCGGATCTCGACGCAGCACGAGAACACAACGCTCGCCCGCTCACCATGAAAACAAAGCGGCTACAAATCGCGCTGGGTCTTCTGATTGGCACTATCGTGTACGCGGCTGCCATCATCACCTCCTAGACCTCGTCATGCGTCCCTTCTTTGCCCGGGCAAATGTAAAGCGTGAGATTCCGCGCCAGAGACAGCGGCCGCCACGGGGGACGTGGTTCTGCAGCCGAACCCGCGGTTCGGCTCGGAGTGGCTTTTGATGGGCGCCACCCAGCCTGAGCCGACGGGCGCCGCCGAGGTCGAAGCAGCGGCCGCGTCAACGCCGCGACTCCCGGCGCCATCAGACGCGCCGCGCGTGACTATGAGTGGAGGCTCGCTCGCCGGCCACAATGTAGTGCGCGTCGAGGGGGGGCCGCGACTTTCCACAGGAGGCCCGACGGCGCTGAGGTTTTTCACAAAAGGCGACGCCGAGCGTCGACCGGCGCGTCGCGGCCGATTCGCCGTGTCTCTAAGCAGGGCCGTCAGTGGCGGCGGATTTTATGAGGGTCCGTCCAAGACGGTCGGCCGCCAGCGGTTGTACTTGAGGTCGCTGGTTGCCGCCGATGTGATAGCTGCGGTGGTGGCCCTGCTTGTCGTGATCGACGACGGTGGCAGGCACGTACGCCTTGCCTACTTCGCTGCCTTGCCGCTTATCGTGCTCTCGGCGAAGCTTTCGGGCCTTTACGACCAAGACGACCTCTTGGTAGGCCACTCGACACTCAGTGAAATACCACGCCTAGTGAAGCTGGCCGCCATCTGGACGCTTCTGGGCTGGATAGGCGATCGGTACGCCCTTCGGGATGGAGCAAGCCACATCAACGTACTAAGCTTGTGGCTGGTGTTTGCCGCCGGCCTTGCGGTGGCGCGGTCAGTGGCGCGCACGCTCGCAAGCCATGCTGCGGCGCCTGAGCGGTGCCTTTTTGTGGGGCCAAGGGAAGTTGGCGACCGCGTAGCAACAGTGGTGTTGTTGCATTATCCCAAGCTTGCGCTAGTCGGCTTCTTCTCAGCGACTGAGTTTTCCAGCGGAATGGATGAGCTCGAACAGGCCGTCGTCTCCGAGTACGTTCAGCGGCTAATTGTTGACGCAGGGGCAATAGAGTCCAGCGCCGTCTTAGACCTCGTGCGTCTCGCAAAGGCTCTAGGAGTGCAGGTTAGCCTGCTACCTAACGTGTCGCTCGTAGTCGAGAGCGCCACAGTCTTCGACGCTGTCGACGGCATGGTCGTGTTGGACGTTCCGCGCATAGGTCTAACGTACTTTGCCTGGGCGACTAAGCGGGTTGTCGATTTTGCCGTGGCTTTGCTTGGCATTATTTGTCTCGCGCCGCTTCTGGTGCTCATTGCAGCGGTCATCAGACTCGACTCGAGTGGGCCAATATTACGTCGCGAGACCCGCGTTGGCCGTGATGGGAACTGCTTCGCGCTGCTCACATTTCGCTCTGACCGAGTCGATGCCGATGCGCAGGCGGAGCACTCGCCGCCACCGGCAACCTACAGGCTGTTCGACATCCCGCCTGATCCTAGCGTCACACGCGTGGGGCGATGGCTGCGGCGCACCGGCCTTGACGAGCTCCCACAACTTCTCAACGTCTTGAGGGGCGACATGAGTCTGGTGGGCCCGACGCCCTTGATTTTTGCCGAGGACGCCCTCGCTGTGGGCTGGCGCAGACGGCGCCTCCGTTTGACGCCAGGGATGACGGGGCCCTGGCAGATGAGGGAAGCCAGAATGTCACTCGACGAGGCGACCGTGGACTATCTCTACGTCACTCACTGGTCGCCGTGGAACGATTTCAGGATTGTAGTTCGAGGACTCGCCCAGCGTCGCTCCGGGTGATAGCAACTCGGTCGACTAGTGGAGTTACAGCCCACTGTCGCGATTGGCGGCATGCCGGCTGAGCGAGGCAGCTCGCGAGTCTGATCCTCGCGTGCCGCATCAAAGCAAGCTGTGTGTGTAACGCGGCGCGGCATCGAAGCGGCGCGGGCTTTACGGGAGGCCGCGCAGCCAGTTGCAGGCCATCGGCGATCGCCAGTTTGCCGCTTACGGACCGCCGACGCGCCAACGTGCAGCCGAGAGGCCACCTGCTGGGCCGGCGACGGAACCGGGCAGACGCCGCAGTCTGGCGCTCGTGTTTGCGGACGCCTTCGAGGGTCGCCTCCCACGTCATGAAAGGCCGGTAGGTGTAGGCACCAGTGCCTACACTCCTGGCACTCCCAGGCGAGCGCGACTCGTAACACACAGTCGTGTGCTTATATGGAATCACCGATCCCGACCGACGACGCGACCGCTGCGGAGTAGAACTTATCGGCCGAGCCGCGTGTCCGGTTTGGCGGGCGACTGCAGTCCCGCGAGCGTACACGGCAATAGGTTACTTCGTCGGGGAACCGACGGACCGACCCTAGCAGCTATACACGAATCCGAGGCGGGCCCACATATCCGGATATGCGTCGCGGCATTGCTCGAGGCGGCGTCCGATGCTCCGCCACCTTCCGCTCAGGTGGTTGAACAGTAGCAACTCGAACGCGGCCGCTTCAATCGTGTCGACCTCCACGTCATAGCCGCAAACGGCGAGGGCACCGGTTGTTGCCAGAAAGTTGTCCATGGTGGCCTGAGACACTTTGAGGCCGTAGCAGCTAGCGAGGTGAATTATGGCCCGCCGGCCCGCGCGATGCTTGTTTAGCAGGCTGCCCAGGGAACGAAGCGAGAGGCCGCGGTCATCAAGGAGGATCGCCTTACCGTTGTCTCCGTGAAATGCGAGGTAGCAAACCTCGTAGTCGTAGTACTTGCGGGAGCCCATATCTGGAGGTAGTGTTCCAGCTCGCCACGCGTGGCGATGTCGCGCCGGATGTAATCGATCACTCCGTGACACGCGAGCAACTCAAGCGCTGGCTGCAAAGAATCCTTGAGCGAGAGATCCTCGGGGCGCCAATTGCCCTCTAGGCAAAACACACTGATCATCGGACCACGATACCGCCGAACTCGCGCGGCGGCGAGAGCGGGCGGCGCCTAGATGCCGCGACGGCATCGCGCGTTCCGGAGTGGAATCGCCCCCCTACACGCATGAAGATTGCATGGAAGGGCATATCGTGGGGCTGGTGGCAGACCGCGCGGACTCGGTGTCCGGAACAGCGTTAGCTGGGAGCCAGCTCCAGACCCAGTTGTACGTGACCAAGCGCCGGAGAGATCTTGACGACGCCATCCGCGCTTCCGTCAAGGAGCTTTCCAGCGCCACGTTTGAATGGCGGAGTCCCCTGTTGTTTGCCCGTTACGCCGAGTAATCGGACGCCGGGTTGCTCGCGCAGGTGGGCTGACCGAGCATGCGAGGGAGCTTTTCACGTTTTCGCCGAGACGAAGCCGCACTGGGACGCCCTTGCCATCGTCCGGCACGCGAGCTCGCCGCATGAAGTGCTGCTCGCGAGGCCAAGAGCTATCCGGGGACCTTTACGGCGGCGGCATCGGCGCGCGCACAGGATCTCCCTCCCGGCGGCTCATCGAGCGCTCGCTCGAGTGGACGATGCAGCAGCTCGGCGTCGTCGACAAGACGCCGCAAGACTGGTCTGGGCGCTTGTATTAGCACGCTAATCGACTCGCCCACTTGGTTTGGCTACGGTCGCTCGCCGGCCCCACGTGGTTTGTACATCTGCTGTTCGTCGACGATGCCCACAGCCGGACGCCGAGGGAGGAGCGGATAGCCCTGCTGCACAACGCTAGTTTTAGGCTCGGATTAGGTGGTCGGAAGATCGACGGCGCCGCGCAGGTGCGGGTACTAGCTGGCGCGTTTCAGGAAATGGTCGAGTGGTAGTGGACCTCGGGCGGCGTCGGCGTTGGGATCTCGCCAGTGCTCCGGTAATGCGGTGCACGTCTTCCGTGTTCTTTGACAATTGTGCAGACGGCGCTACCGCAAGTTGAGGCTCCAGTACCTACGTCCTGATGAGTCCGAAACATCGGGCCGCGCCACAGAGCGATACAAGTCAAGCGTCTCTGCGGTGCCCCGCTTCCCGGAGCACCGACTCGCCGAATCGGCGCGTACGCTCTCATGATGGCCAAGCGCGGACCGATCGAGACTGACCCTCCACCGTTCACTAAGTTCACATTCTTTCTTGAGGTAGGGAGGCTCCTCCCGATTCCGCCCCGGCCATGGGTGAGCCTGGCGGAACGAACGCCGGCTTGGGGTAGTTGGACGGTCGAGGGATTGAAGTCGATGTTCGGGACGGATGCACCCCAGGCTCTATCGGAGGGCACCGTTCCGGGCTTCCATGTCTCCGTGCGCAGCGTTCGGACGCCTACAGGGATGCCGCTTCGCGCGGCGGCCGTCGCGTTCCGTGACTGGCTAGTCGTTGCGGATCCCCACGCGCGTAACGCAAAGACGGCAACCACCGATATCTAACAGTCCGTCGTCGCGCTCACGCGCTTTCTCCCAGAGTCACAGCATCCAGCCAGCCACGATATGACCGTCCGCTGGCTCACTGCGGTCTTTCACGGGATGCTCGCGGAACTCAACCGTGTACTTGATCACGTTGGCTTCGCGACCCGCGACTGGGCGATCACGGCGATTGAGCGAAGAGACCTACCGGCGGTACTACCGGTGCTGCTCTTGAGTAGCCACTCCGACGAGAACCTCCAGCCACGCGCCAGCACGTTTCCGATTCCGCTGCACAACGATATGCCCTATTTCATTGAGATGGGCGAGCCTTCGCCGGACCCCGTACCCATAGAGACAGCGATTGCGATGGTCACCGCGAGCAACCGCGGTCGCAAGCCATTCGAGGGCATGTTCAGATTTCTTCGTGCCGCGAACTCCGAGCGCATTGCAGGCGATGCGACTCGATGTGTCGTAGGTCTAGCGACAGCTATGGAGCTTCTGTTCAGCCAATTGATAGCAACGGCCGGCCCCGTCCTTGGCTGGGACCAGGCTCGCATCGATAGGGCCAATAGGGACGCCACCGGACTTCGCGGACGCGTTGCGGATCACCTTGGGCCGCTCCTTACGAATGCGCAGATCGACGTGGCTGACACCACCTCTCCCTGGGGGGAATGGTGGGCGAAGGGCTACGCCCTTCGTAACGAGGCCGTCCACGATGGGAGACGCCTGGATGACGATGACGTCCGCGCTGCCTGGCGGGCTGCCTCGCGTTTGCTCGTGCACATCACGGCCGTGCTCCGGATGCAGCGCGATCTTGAGTGGATCGCTGATGAGCTTGCGTTCGTCGCGCTTGGCACAGACGACCCCCCGTGGCTTGACCTCCCGCTGCCCGTGGCGATCGACTGGTTCTAAGGCGCCTGCGGTCCGCCGGTGCGCGGCGCAAACTATTGACGTGTCCCTGCAGCTAAGCCGCCTTGCGACGTGGGTGGCCGCTGGCGTCACCACGGGCGCTCTCGGCACCGCTCTTCTCCACATCCGAGTATTACACGCCGGACCGCATACAGGCCTAGGGGGCAGGGTTACGTTCGCTCTGTCACGCGTGACGGGCGCGCTGCCTCAACCGCGCGATTAAGCCACCGACTGGCGTCCCGTGGGCCAGAACTCCCGGCAATCCCGGTTAACTACGCACGATCAGGGAACGGTTTCACTTTCGAGGCCGATGGCGGTCGTCGGAAGATCGTGGTCTCCTCAGTTCGAATCTCGGTCTCGCTGTTTCTATGGCTGACTGCGTGTAGGCTGGTTTCGAGGCGGCCGTCGGAGTTTCCGTGCCGCGTTGGCAAGCGAATTAGCTCGCCGGCGTCAAAAGGCCGCGTGGCGGTGTCCGTAGGGGCCACTGCCAGAACTCGAGGATGTGGCCGTCGCGACGGGTAATTGCGCCAAGCAGTGATACCGGCACGGCATATGGTCCGAAGACCAAGTCGAACAAGAGCCAAGTCCGAGCATTGTCGGCGAAGCACGCGCGCAATACGAGGTCCACAGGCCGGGCCTTGGCCCAGCCACGCCGGTCGTCATATAGCTCGACGACTTCCGAACGGCCGTGAAGAGCCGGTTGTCCGCCAGGGTGGAAAATGATTTCGGGGTCGTACGCATCATCAAAGGAATGAGTGTCCAGACGCGCCCACATCAAGCGCAATGCGTCCCAGATCCTCTGAAGTTCGGCATCCGATGTGAGATTGAAGTCGCCCGCGCGAAGCTGCTGTTCGCACGTTGTGCAAAGCGGACTGTCAGCGGCAGGAAGTTCGCCACACCGGCAGCAGCTTGCGAATGTGAGCGCGGCACGAGAGTCTGCAACTCGCTCCACTGTCCTAAGCCGCCCGCTCAGCCAGTGGACGACTTGCTCAGAGCTACCGCGATCTCCCTCAAGCTCAAGCGGTGGGAGCTCGTTGACGAGACGAATCCGAAAGCGGTTACGCATCCGGCCGCCCATGAGCTCAACCGCGGAGAGAGTGCTCAGCGGCACCGCCATGAGAATCTCCTTCGGGCGCCAAATGCTCTGCTTGCCCACGGCCACTAGAAGGAACAAGTCGCCAGACACGAGCATCGCCATCCGGGCTGTAAGCGTCGCTCCTGCGACCTTCGGAGCGCTCGTCCGGTCTCCAACGCCCGCCGCAAGGCCTCCCCCGAGGGCCCCGGTCAACAGGCCGTCGATGCCGCCCACGTCTGGGAGAAGTACTCCCGCGAGGAATCCTCCCGCTAACCCGCTTCCCGCCTGAGTCGCCCGCGCGCCACGCCATCCCACAAAGCACGCTGCTCGTACTGGTCGGCCGAGCCATTCCGATGCCCGTAGTGCCAGCTTCGGATCACCTACCGTCGAGGGCGAGGAATCGAGCTCCGCGACGGACACGTCGTGGAGAACGGCGGGCGCACGTGAGCGTGGCAGCGGTAGCTCTCTGCCCGCCGGTGGAGTCAACCCCCCAGTGTGAGCGATCTGCACGCCCACCGCGCTACGTGTGCTGCAGTCCTCCGACGTACTCCGAGAAGAGCCCGTTACCCATGGAGCGGCCCTTTCTTCAGTCGCAAGAGCTAAGCCGGCGCCGCAACCTCGGCAAAATGCGTCCCCGGCACCGGCCGGCTGTCCACATCGGGGGCAGAACTTCGTGTCGGTGGCCATCGGTGGCTAGACGCGGCACAGAAAACAGGACACCCTCACTCTCCGTCGCGCAAAGGAGGCGCGGCGAACGTCGGCGGGTGTAGTCTCGCCAGTGCATGTTGTGGTGGTCTGCACGGCGCGGAAGGCGCTACGCGGCGAGGAGCATCGGCGCGGTGGCTGTCGTCGTTGCGGCTCTCGGGATGATCGGGTCCGGCGTGGCGTTCGCTGGGCCTCGCGCCGCGGGGTGCAAGCCATCGCCGCGGGCGTACACAACCGCCGCTCCGGCCGCGGCGCTGCTGGATGTGGTCGGTGTTCTTCGTGATCCAGCGACGACCGCCGATCGTACGTTCGCTCGCGAATTCAAGGCGGCGGCAGCAGCGAATCCCGGCAGGTTCAGCGGGCGCATCACGTTCGTCAATTACTTCCGCCTCGCGCGCGTAGTTGGCGGTATCTACTACTACCTCGTCCCGGTCATCCGCGTGAGCTGCGACGGCGCACAGTCAGCCGACGGGATCTCAGTCATGGGTCGAGGCGGCTCCTACTGTTGCGACTACGCGCCAGCCATCGCACGGGGCCAAGCAAGCGTCAGCTCCGGCTCGGGATCGTCCCGCGGGCCAACTACGATCGTCACGCTGATCCCGGACGGCGTCGCGAGCATCACGATCGATCTTTCCGCCGGGACAACGCCGCACTACCCGCGGCTCCCCGACGGCAAGCTCCAGCAGGAGTACAACAAGGCCTACACGACCACAACCCCGATCGTCGGCAACCTCCTCGTCGTCATCGTTCCCGGAGCCCCCGGTCGCATCAACAACCCGCTCACGGTCCAGTGGCGCAGTACCACTGGGCACGTCCTCCGGACGCTCTCGCACCTATAGGCGCCTCGCCAACGGGCGCGGCCGGGCGTTCAGTGCCGCGACTCGTTTCGCGTGGTTTCGGCTGTGCCGCGCTGCTCCATCTCGTGCCTGGCGATAGGGCGCGCGTTCCGCGCGCCGATGGGTGTCTATGTCTCTTGGATGCTGGTGTAGCGGAATCGCGTGTGTCGGTTAAGTGTTTCGGGTGTGGTGGCGATATGGGACTCATGGGCGTGGATGCGCTGGTGGCTAGCTTGCGTGCAGCGGTTGAGAGTGCTCCGGACGACATCCCGTTGCGCTTGCATCTTGCTGAGTTGTTGGCGGCGGGTGGTGATCGCGATGGAGCGGTGCAGCACGCTGCCGCGGTATTGCAGCGCGACCCGACGAACGCGGGGGCGGTGCGGCTGATCGCAGCCACCCCCGACTCGAACGCGGCAGACCCCGACGTAGTTGAGACTCAACAGGAGACCCTTCGCCGTCTCGACGCCGAGTTCGCCGACGTCGTGCCGCCGATGTTCGAGAGCGGCGATGAGGCGTCGGCTGGCTATGACGCGGAGTCCCCGGGGTTGCGGTTGGGCGATGTGGCTGGGATGACGCAGGTAAAGGAACGGCTTGAGGCGGCGTTCCTTGCGCCGCTCCGAAACCCCGAGCTGACGCGGTTGTATGGCAAGTCGCTGGGGGGTGGGCTGTTGATGTATGGGCCGCCGGGGTGCGGGAAGACGTTCATCGCGCGCGCACTGGCGGGCGAGATGGGCGCCCGGTTCCTCATCGTGTCGCTAGCGGACGTGCTGGATATGTACATCGGGCAGAGCGAACGCAATATCCGGGAGATCTTCGAGGTGGCGCGGCGCACCGCGCCGTGCGTCGTGTTTCTCGATGAGGTCGACGCACTCGGGCAGAAGCGCTCCCAGCTGCGCAACAGTGCGGCGCGCGGGACCGTGAACCAGCTGCTCAGCGAGATGGATGGTATGGGCGGCAGCAACGAAGGTGTCTATGTCGTTGGCGCTACCAACCATCCGTGGGACATTGACGTTGCCCTGCGTCGGCCTGGCCGATTCGATCGGATGCTGCTGGTGCTTCCGCCCGACGAGCTGGCTCGCGAGGCAGTCTTTCGCTACCACCTGCGTGAGCGCCCGATCGAAGCGATCGATGCGCGCAAGCTCGCACGCATGACGAACGGTTATTCGGGAGCGGACCTCGCCTATGTGTGTGAGTGCGCCGCGGAGCGCGCGTTGACCGACTCGGCACGAGCCGGCGTCGCGCGGATGATCACGATGGCCGACCTCGAGGGCGCGCTCGCAGAAGTGCGGCCCTCGATCGGAGCGTGGCTTGAGACCGCACGCAACGTCGCCCAGTTCGCCAACGAAGACGGCGCCTACGACGAGCTTCTCGCCTACCTCCGTAAGCGCAACCTGGCATGAGCATCCCGCCCAACAAGCTCGAAACCGAGCTGCAGCGAGCTAGTGCGCTATGCGACCTGGGCCGCTATCCCGAAGCCGCCAGCCTCCTTGCAGCGATCGTCGCAACGAATCCGGAGAGCTTCTCGGCGTGGTGTCTCAGGTCGCGGGCAGCGCTCGGACTCCGCGACCACGCAACAGCGCTGCACGCGGCCAAGACGGCGATCGCGTTGGCGCCCGATGCCCATTGGCCGCACCGCCTCGCGAGCATCGCGCTTGCCAGCTTGGGAGATCACCCAGCGGCGCTCTGGCACGCTCGTGAAGCGGTCCGCTTGGCTCCGCACGACTGGCGCGCGTTCACGAATCTCGCGCGCCGGCTCGCGCACCAGCCGCAGGACCGCAGCGAGGCCCGTGACGCGGCCGAGCACGCGCTCGAAATCGCGCCTCACGAAGTCGAGGCGCACATGGCAGCCGGCGCCGTGGCGGTCGCGGATGGCCGTCGAGCAGACGCCGATCTAGCGTTCAGACGCGCGCTCGCAATCGACCCGCAGCACAGCCCGGCCCACAACGAGCTTGCCCGTCTCCAATTCAAGAAAAGCCGCTTCGCCAGCCCGAGCGGTCTCGCCGGAGCCGCGACCGGCTTCGCAACGGCGGTCCGAGCCGACCCCCGCGCCGAGACCAGCCGAAAGAACCTCGACGTCGTACTGCGCAGTTTCCTCTCGCGCACCGCGTACCTCATCTTCCTCGATGCGTACCTCGTCTCACGACTCACCACGAGCAGCAACGCGGGAGCAGCACGCTTCCTCGCCGTGGCCGCACTCGCGATCCCGCTTTTGTTCGCGGGCAGGTTCATGACGAGCCTGAACGACGTCGTGCGCAAACGCCTGCGGTCAGTGGTGCTCCACGATCCCAAGATCCGAACCGCCGTCGCCTGCGAACTACTGTCCGCCGCGCTACTCGTCGTCGCGTCGGGAGCGCCGTCCTCCGCACGAACCGCCCTCGTCGGAGTCGCCGCGGCATCCGCGCTAATCGGCCGACTGATCCTCTGGGTCCAAGTCGACAATCACTCGCGAGACGCACGAGGCCTCACCGCACGACCGATACTGAGCACGCCAATACTGTGGCTGCTAGCAACCGCGCTCGTCGTCGCCGCCGCAGTCATAGCGTACGCGGCCGCCACCGCGCGAATTCCCGCAGCTCCCGGTGCCACCGTCACCGCCGTCCTCGTCGTCGGCTCCGCCGCGATAGTCGCGTCCATCTTGCGGCGCCAACGTTCATCGGACTGACCACCCCAGTCGACCACCCAGCCAAGACCCCACAAGAACACAACCACGGCCTGCTGTTGCCACTACCGCTGATCGCGCGTAGCGACAACGGGACCGGACCCGGTCGATCAGGCGAAGGCGACCGCGATGATCGCGCGACGACCCGTTTCGAGGCGGCGCCAGTTCACGAACGCGGCGCACTCCACTGTCGCCGCGTAGAGGTCGGGACAGCGGTCCCGGAATGCCTTGCCCTCATCGAGGCGAAGCGTCAGAACGTCGCCGTCCGCAACCACCACGTTCGACATGCCGTCCCCCTCGTCGACATATGTCAGGCAGTCGATCCAGGCGTCCATGTTGCGACCGTAGAACGACGGGAAGCCGAGCGTACTTGCCCAGACGTCGTGGAAGCTCTCCCAGTCGGTGATACGCGACACTGGAATCTCGATCAAGGGCACCGCTGAAGCCTACGACCGAAGCGCGGCGCGCCTGCTGTTCGCGCTAGGGGACAACCGCCTGCCCGGCGCCTGGGGCGGGTTGCTGGCTGGGAAGGGCCAAGTCCACCTCGGATTGCGTCTGGAACCAAGAGACACAGCGCTTGGAGGCGGCGCAATGGGGCGGATCCCAGGGCGCGAGGAACAAGATCAGCGTTTTGTGGTCGATCGTCCCGAGATAGGTGCACAGGGCGAGGACATGAGGCGGATGGTCCGGATGGGTGATCTGGCATCCGTTGATGCGGTTCACGGGGGATGCACGGACCGCTCCGGTGCTGGCGAGGATCCCAGCGAGCTCGGGTGCGACCTGTGTGGTGAGCCGAGGAGCGCGGAAGCACGGATAGAACGTGCACCCGGAGTGCACCGGGATGAAGTCCTTGGGCACTTGGAGGCGGCGCAGGATCGCAGCGTCAAGTTTGCGGATGAGGCGGGCGGGAGTGGCCGCCACCGGTTTGGGCGCTGACGATCCAGACACCTTCGGCACAACGACGTAGCCGGTCACGACCAGCGCGACGGCCACCAGCGCGACCAGGTATCCGCGGCGCAGGGCCAGCATCCACGACCTGTATCGGCCACGCTGTGCGGAGCTTGAAGCGAGGGCCATGCTACTGCTCCCGCGTGACAGCAGTCGCGCAGCCGGAGTGGTCAGGCCGTCCGGGGGGACAAGCGCTGGTCGGCATCTGGCGCGCCGCGCGGGCCAGGCGTATGGACGGGGTTTAGGCACCAGTGCCTTAATCCCCGGCTATCCCAGGCAAACGCCGCTAATCCGCCGGGCTGCCAGGTTCGTCGGATTCGCCCGATTTCTCAGGCGTTTTGGCCCCTTCAAGATCCTTTGCGGTGTTGCTTTGCAAGCAGGAGGTCACCGGTTCGATCCCGGTTGGCTCCATGGGGGAAGTGGCTGCAAGGCGCCCTGTTATTGCGGCGCGGTGGTTGGCTCGCTGGCGAGTCCATTCGTGCGCCAGTCCAAAACCTCGGCGAAACACACGATGCGGTCGCTGGTCCGCCTCTGGGACCGGCATGAGCGCGGTCGCTTTCGCGCGCGAACACAGAGGCGCCTGCGGATCGTGAAGCCGCAGGGGGGCTGGCCCGTTCTGCGAGGACTCCGGGGGCGCGTCGCTTGGCGTGGCTACACACCCGTTCGTCGTAGGAGTCGCCGCGCGTGCCGTCGAGCTTTGCTGACTCCGAGCCGTCAGTCGCTCAGCGGCTTATGCCGGAGGTTGCGGTTTTGGACGGCCAGTCCCGGCGGCTACAGTGTCGCTCGCGATGCGTGGTCATGTGTCTCGGGCCCTCCGTAGGGCCCTTCCGGTGTTGGCGATTCTCTTGGCGGTGGCGCTTGCTATCTCGGATTGGCCGCTGGGGTGGCGCTTCTGGGGTCATCACCCCTTCATCGCTGAGTTTGCCGGCGGCTTGGCGCTTCTGTTCGTGGCCGGTTCAGTGTTTGATGCCTACCGTCGGCGTCGGGAGGCCCACCGCTGGCATGGCTTGGGCTTTGCGGCCGCGGGCGAGCTCGCGGCCATTCTTTACGACACCGCCATCGCGGTATCTGCGCTGACCGGAAGCGACGACGGCTACAGACTGCGATCTGATGTCGAGTTCCATCTTGGACCCGCGCGCGATCGCGCCACACGGCTTATGGGGCGGGCTCCTATCGATGCGGACGCGATCTACGACGAGCCCGATCCGGGTGGTGCCGCGGGTATGTTCTCGACGCTGATCGGGGACGCCGCATGGCGGCGCGGCGCGTCCCAGACGCTGCGGGTCTCGCGAAGCCATCTTGTTGAGGCCGTCAGCCGCTGGGCCACAACGTTCGCTGTTCTCAACGACGACGAGGACTTCAATCGTGTGGCACATACCGTGACGATCATGGATCAAATCACGTCCTTACATATGACGCTTGTCGCGGTTCCGCAAGCCGGAGAGGCAGTAAATCTCGATCCGGTCGCACTGTCTAGCTTCGCGACGCAGTGGACGAAGCTGCGCGATGCCGTCGACACGGAACTCGCCTTCTGGACCGCTCGGCGGCGCCTTGGCAGCCGGATCGAGCTAGCAGTCCCGCTCCTCCGATAGATCGCGAGGAGCCGCCGGCACCGGAGAAGCTTTACCCACGCCGTCGGCGGGGAAGGTCTGCCGCGAGCGGAGACTCGTGCCCGACTCGGGCGGGCCCTCACGAGCGAGCGGCGTCGTTCGTCGCCGCCGCCTCAAATCTCGGTGCGACATACTCGGCGATGATCGTCAAGAGCTCGCGCGCCGCCGGCGTGGGCAGCTCGCTCGGGACCACAACGCTGATGCCGTCGGCGGCGGCCAAGGCGATGTCCGTAGCGAGGATCTCGGCAATCTCGTCCGAACTTCCCGTCGCGGGATGCTGGTGGATGTGGGGGCGGTCCGAGGACCTCGGCACCCCGCTGGGGTCGAAGCGGTCGAAATACCAACTGAGCAGCCCGAGGTTCCGCTCAGCCCAGGCTCCCGTTGTGGGAATGACGTAGCGGCTGGCCCACACCGACGGCGTGGAACCCGGCCGAGCCAGGTCGAAGCTCTCACGGTGGGCCGCGATCTGCTCGTACTGCGCCGGCTCAAGCCGCAGACCGGCGTGCTCCGTATTGAGCGTCGAGTTGAAGAGCGACAGGCCGAGTTGCCCGGCCCGTCGCGCGCTGGCCAAACTGCCGGCGCCATAGAAGAGGCGGTCCCGGAGGCCCGGGCCGGCGGGACTGACGTAGGCCAGCCCACTTTCTTCTCCGCCGCTGAGGATCGACCCCGTATTGTCGATCGGGATACCGTCGCCGCTGATATAGGAGATCAGCGTCGCGATCTTGTCCCACTGCTCCTCCTTGGAGAGGTCCCACTCTCGCGCGCTCCATCGCACCTTGACCTTGTCGTCGAATGCTGAGGCCGACAGCCCGACCTCGAGACGCTGGGAGCTCAGGTGGTCGAGGGTGAGCAACTCTTCGGCCAAGCGCAGCACGTCTTCGTAGGCAATCGGTATCACGGCGGTTCCCAAATGGATCGCCGTGGTGTGCTGGGATGCCGCCGCCAGCAGCGCGACGTGCCCTGACACGTTGGGCTGGAAGTGCCGCACCCTGATCGCCGCGCTGGCATAGCCCAGCGACTCGGCGTGGATTGCCAGGTCGATGAATTTGGCGTATGCCTCAGCTGGTGTGCCGTCCCCAAACGCGACGATGCTGTTGAAGCCAAGTCTCAACGGCCCGCTGCGCCGGATCGACCGCCATTTGGGGTTGCTCAGATCGGCACGACGCGTCGCGAGATCTCCAGCGATGCCGGTGGGGCGAAGTCCGGCCTCGATCGTGTCGTGTTCGTGAGGGGTCATTGGGGCTTCCGAGACCGGCGCGGGGCTCCCCGCGGGCGACCAGAGTGCCCCAAAGGCGAAAGCACCACTCAGCGAGGGCTCCGGAGTTTAGGCATCCGTGCCTCAATTCCCTGCCAAGTCGACGGTATCGACGATTGCGCGACGGAGCAGCGCGGCGACCTCTTCACAAAGGAGACGCGGGCCGTCGCGGCCGATCTTTGACCCGCGGGCGCGGCAGTGTTGTCTGCGCCCGGGGCAGCTACGCGCTACGGATGCATCCGAACGGCCAAAAGACGCCCTGGCGTGTCGCCGATGTTGGTGACGCGGTGAGTCTCGGTGCTGCGGTGGATGGCGCCCTCACCCCGGACGAGACGGATGGGGGGTTCTCCGGCGAAGGCGAGTTCGAAAGTTCCCTCGAGAACAAAGAGCAGCGATTCGCGATTGTGGACGTCGTCGACCTCGACGCTGCCGCCAGGCCGGTAGGCACCCAGCATCGGCGCAAGGGCCCAACGCGTACCTGGGGATAGGTCGTACACATCGACGCCTTCCTCCTCGGAATGCACGGCGTTTGCGATATCAGCCTTGAGGATCTGGACCTGGCTGGCCGGCTCGACGTGGTCGCCCGTGACGAGGTCAGCGAGTTCGACGTCGTAAAACTCAGCAAGTCTGAGCAGCCGTCCAATGGTGATGTCGGACCGTCCCTGCTCGACCAGCGAGAGGAACGAGCTCGAGATGTCCGTCGCGCGGCCTAGTTGGGCGAGCGAAAGGCCACGTTCCTGGCGCAGCCCGCTGAGCTGCGCGGCGAGTGTCTCCCGGTGCATCGTCGAACTCTAGTGGGGACTCAACAGATCGGCCGGCACTTTGGCGACTTGATTGTGCCCCCCGGCAGTGCCGAGTATAGTGGCGGTAGCCAGACGAAATACTGGCTGGGTAGGGATGCGGGGCGCTGGGACATCTACGGGTGGCCTCAGATCGTGCGCGGCTCGCGGCGCTTGCCGTAGCTGGAAGAGACGGTTCGCGAGGGAGACGATATGACCGACAAGCAGGGCGGCGGCAGCGTTTCGCGCCGTCAGCTGTTGAAGCGCGGAGGGGCACTCGCCGGGGGGGCGATCGTGAGCGGAGGGCTAGCGGGCATTGCACCCGCGGAGGCGCAATCCGCGGAGGCGCAATCCGCCGAGTTGCTGAGCAATACCCGGAAGGTGTTCTCGGCTTCTCAGGCGACCACGCTGGAAGCCGTTCTCGAGCGCCTCCTGCCGACCGATGCGACTGGACCGGGCGCCAAGGAAGCGAACGTGTTGCGCTACATCGACTGGTCGCTCGCGGGCGATCTAGCGGTGTTCAAGGGCCCGTACGCGACCGCGATCACGGCTATCGACGCCTACGCCCAGAAGAAGTTCGGCAGCGCATTCGCATCGCTCTCGGATAGTCAGCAGGACACGGTGTTGACGGATATGCAGACCGGTGTCGCGACCGGCTTCACGCCGAGCGCCACTGCCGTCTTCACGATGATCCGCACGCACGCGGTCCAGGGCATGTTCGGCGATCCCGCCCACGGTGGGAATGTCGGCTTTGTGGGCTGGAAGCTCGTGGGCTTCCCCGGCCCGCGCCTGGTCATCGACGCGCATGATCAGCAGCTCAACGTGAAGGTCAAGAATCAGTTGGCGTCGACGTATTCGCTGACCCTGTTCAAGCACACCAAAGTGGATAAGTGAGCTATGCCTGAGAAACTCAAGCCGGTTGATGTCGTAGTCGTTGGTCTCGGCGCAGGAGGCGGCACAGCCGTGTGGCCCCTCGCCGAAGCCGGGCTGGACGTGGTGGGCATCGAGGCAGGGCCGCACACCACGTTCTCGGATTATCCGTTCGACGAGATTCGCAACGACATCCGTGACTACATGGGCCGCTTCAAGGCCAATAAGGAAGTGCCGACGACGCGTCGGCTGTCCTCGGAGCAGGCGACGCGGCCGCTTGGCGCGACCGGCCCGATGATGAACGCCGTCGGAGGCACCTCGATCCACTGGATGACGCAGAGCTGGCGCTACCTCCCGTGGAACTTCAAGGTGCGCTCGGCGACGATCGAGAAGTACGGGGCGAGCGCGATCCCGGCGGGATCGACCGTGACCGACTGGCCCTACGGCTACGAAGAGCTCGAGCCGTGGTACGACAAGGTCGAGTACCGTCACGGCGTCTCGGGGCAAGCCGGCAACGTACACGGCAAGATCGATCCGGCCGGCAACATCTTCGAGGGGCCTCGCTCGCGCAAATACCCGCTCCATCCGTTGCGTCGCAGCGGTTGGAACGATCTCACCTACAAGGCCGCCAAGGATGTCCACCTGCATCCCTACCCGGGTCCGACCGGGATTCGCTCGGCGCCCTATCACGGGTTCGCCGAATGCACCTACTGCGGCTTTTGCGGCTGGACTGGGTGCTGGACCGGAGCAAAGGCGTCAACGAATCTCCACTTCATCCCCCAAGCGGTGAAGACCGGAAATCTCAAGATCGAGGATCTCTCGCGCGTACTTGAGGTCAACGTGGACAAGGACGGCAAGGCGAGTGGTGTCACCTACCTCAAAGCTGGGCGCACGTATTTCCAGCCGGCCAAGGTGGTGATTCTCGCGAGCTACATCTACGAGAACACGCGACTGCTCCTGCTCTCGACATCGAAGGCCTATCCGCACGGACTCTCGAACAACCACGGCCAGGTGGGCAAGAACTACATGGGCCACGGGCTGGCGTCGGCGTCGGTGATGGGCGTCTTCAAGGGGCAGAAGCTCAACCTCTACAGCGGCACTCTCGGCCAGTACACCGCGGTGGACGACTGGGATGCCGACAACTTCGACCACAAGGGCCTGGGCTTCATCTCTGGTGGCATGGTCAGCGCCACGATGGAATCAAAGCCCATCAACGGTACGGCGAACACGACGCCTCCCAGTGTGCCCACGTGGGGATCGGGCTACAAGGCGTGGCTGGCGGAGAACTACGACGCGGTCGGAACGATCTCGGCTCAGATGGAGACGTTCTCCTATCCTCAGAACTACTGCGACCTTGACCCCGTGGTGAAGGACGACCTCGGCCGTCCGGTGCTCCGGATCACGTTCGCGCTTCAAGACAACGAGATCAAGTCTGCTCTGTGGATACAGGAGAAGATCAAGACCTGGATGGCCGCTGCCGGCGCGAGCGATATCTGGACCTACCCGCCGACGGAGTATTCGCCGAGCACGCACGCCTACGGGACGACCCGGATGGGAAGCGACCCTGAGACTTCGGTCCTCAACGAGTGGCAGATCTCGCATGAGGTGCCGAACCTCCTGGTCCTCGGCGGCGCGGCGTTCCCCACGACCGCCGGGCGCAACCCAACCGAGTCAATCCAAGCGACGTCGTGGCGCGCGGGCGACCACCTCGCGAAGCACTTCCATTCGATCGCGTCCTGACGCGCGAACCTAGCGATGGTTGAGCACATCACGCGGAACCCCGACGCGGTCGCCATCACCGAAGCAGAGGTTGCATCCCCGCCGCTCCAGCGGCGGGGATTCTGCCTCATCTGCGGTAGCTGGCTCGAGGTGGACGGAGATCAGGACGCCTGTGCCGTGACGCTCGCTCGCGGTGAGGCGGATGTGTCGGAGCACGTCGCCCACATGGACTGCCTCGTGCGCGTCGCGCACCCGTCGGCCGATCTGGCAGGCGCGGCCTCTGCCGCCAAGCCAGAGAACCACCTGGCTTCAAAGTTCCTCACGCCTAGCGGTCGCTAGCGACTCCACGAGTCGGCGCAGCAAAGATTCACGACCGTCGGGCGGCTGGACGGACGCCGGCGCGGCGCGTCCTTCACTGACACCCCGCAACACGCTGGCTCACGATGGCACTTGCAACCGTCGATACCTATGCAGTGAGTTACGAAGGTGGAGCAGAGCGGGCCGACGGCACAGACGACGCGGTCACAGAGGATCTCATCCGCATCGTGCTCGCCGACCATCACACCGTCATGCGCAGCGGCTTGCGTTCGCTGCTCAACAGCAAACCAGGGTTTGAGGTCGTGGCGGAGGCGGCGAACATCGCTGCCGCCTCGCGCTATGTCCTCGGTCACCATCCTGACGTGCTGATCGTTGATCTCAACATGCCTGGCGGTTCCACCGTGGACGCGATCCCGGGTATTCGTACGGACTTCCCCAGGACGCAAATTGTCGTCCTCACCATGCAACGGGATCCCGCATTCGCACGCAAGGCGCTCGCCGCTGGCGCACTCGGCTACGTGCTGAAGGACGCTGCCGACACGGAGCTCATGCAGGCCGTGCGCAATGCCGCTCGCGGGGAGAGTTACCTTGACCCGCAGCTCGGGGCACGGATTGCCGCCGAGCGCACCCCTGGGCCGCCCGATGACCTCTCGCCGCGCGAGATTGAGGTGCTGCGACTGATCGCGCTCGGACACACCAATGGCGAGATCGCTCAGCAGCTTCACCTCTCGGTCCGAACTGTGGAGACCCACCGAGCCCACATCCAGCAGAAGCTCTCGCTCTCGACCCGAGCTGGCCTCGTGGGCTACGCGATGGAGCGGGGTCTCGTCAACACCTGACGCCTCTGTCACGACGGCGTCGCGTTCGGGCTTCCGAGTAGGAATCCGATCCCGCGCACGCCTGGGGTCTGGCGAGAGGAAACCCCGAAGTAAGACGAGCCCCGAGAGGCGGTGCCCTGTCAGGCCGGGTAGCCGGACTTGCCGCCACCATCATGCGATGTCGAACTCATGCGCGAGGTCGCGGAACGGTCCGCTGATCGCCAGAAGGTCTCGCTCGCGGCCGCGTTGAACGATGCGACCGTGGTCGACGACGGCGATCTCGTCCGCGCGCCGGACGGTCGAGAGGCGGTGGGCGATGATGATCGAGGTACGGCCCGCGAGGAGGCGATCCAGGGCAGCCTCGATCAGCACCTCGCTCGGGCGGTCGATGTTCGAGGTCGCCTCGTCGAGGATCAGGATGCGGGGGTCCGCCAGCAGTGCGCGGGCGATGGAGATCAGCTGGCGCTCTCCCGCCGACAGGCCTGAGCCGCCCTCGCGGACCGTGTGGTCGAGCCCGCCCGACAGGCGCGCAGCCACTCGGTCGACGCCGACGGCGGCGGCCACCGCCGCGACCTCCGCATCGGTGGCCTCGGGGCGCGCAAAGCGGATGTTGGACGCGATCGTCCCGCTGAAGAGGAACGGGTCCTGGAGGACGACGCCCATCTGGCGGCGGTAGCTCGTCAGGCCCACCTCGCGCACGTCGATGCCGTCGACCAGTACCGCGCCGGAGTCGGGGTCGTAGAAGCGGCCGACCAGGCGCGCAAGTGTCGACTTGCCGCCGCCCGATTCGCCGACGAGCGCCAGGCAGCCACCGGCAGGCACATGGATGGTGACCCCGTGGAGCACCGGCTCCGCGCCGTATGCGAACGAAACGTGATCGATGTCCAGATCTCCGGTGATACGCGGCATGGGCCTGGCGTGCGGGCGGTCGCCGATCTCCGGCTCCTCGTCGAGGATGGTCGCGATCTTGACCATCGCCGCCGCCGCCGACTGGAGCTGTCCGTAGACGTCGGAAAGGGCCTGGAGAGGCTGGAAGCAGAGCTGCAAAAGGTAGATCGCAATGATCAACGTCCCGATCGTCAGCGAGTGCCCGATCAGTAGCTTCTCGCCGACATAGAGCACCGCGACCGTGGCGATCACGCCGAGAAACTCGATTGACGGAAAGAAGATCGAGAGCAGCTTCTGCGTGTAGACCGCCTGCTCGCGGTTGGCGATATTGAGCTCGTCGAACTGCGCCTGGAAGGCCTGTTCGCGGCGGAACGCCTGCACGACGGCCATGCCCGCAACGGACTCGGCGATCTGCGCGGTGACGGCGGCGATGCGATTGCGGCTCTCGATGAGGGCCACGGTCGAAGTCCGCTGATACCACCGCGACAGTACGACCGCCGGCGGGACGATCCCGAACACGACGAGGCCAAGCCGCCAGTCGGCGATCATCAGCGTGATCACGGCGATCGGCAGGAGCACCGCGTTCGAAAGCAGTGCGGGCAGGCCTTCCGACAGCGTGTCGCTGACCGCGTCGACATCGCTGGTCAGGCGGGCGATGATCCAGCCCGCACGCTGTTGAGAGAAGTAGCGCAAGGAGAGGGCCGTCAAATGGTCAAAGAGGTCGCGACGCAGCCCGATCACGACGCGTTGGCCAATCCCCGCGAGCCCGCGGATCTCGATGAACTGGAGCACCCAGCCGATCACGGCGACGCCCAGGTAGATAAGAACGACCTCGCCGAGGAGGGCGCTGTCGCGACCGACGATTCCCCGGTCAATGGCTTCGCGCACCAGCAGCCAGCCGCCGGTCTGGCAGGCCGCGTCGCCGATCGTTACGAGGAACAGCAGTGCAAAGCGGCCCCGAGCGCCGTCGAGGTAGCGCAGCAGCGGTCTCACGCCGCAACCTCATCACCGAAGAGCTCGCTGAACGCGCCCCCGGCGCCGAGCAGATCGCGAGGATTTCCCGACTCGACAGTGCGTCCGCCGCGGAGCACGACGGCACGGTCGGCGAGCGCGACGGTCGATAGTCGCTGCGTCGCGAGCAGCACTGTTCGGCCCGCGAGAGCGGGCTTGAGGCGCCGTACGAGGCGGCGCTCGGTCAGCGTGTCAACGGCCGAGAGTGGGTCGTCGAGCACGACGATTCGCGTGTCGGCGATCAGCGCGCGGGCGAGCGCCACGCGTTGGCGCTGGCCGCCCGAGAGGTTCACCCCCCGCTCACCGATGAGGGTGTCGTAGCCGTCAGGCAGTGTCGCTGCGAAGTCATCGACGCCCGCAGCGACGCAGGCCGCGAGCACGGCATCCCAGTCGTGGTCCTCACGCCCGGCGGTGAGGTTCTCGCGAAGGGGCGCCGAGAACAGCACCGGACGCTGCGTGACCAGAGCGACCGCTCCGCGGAGGTCCTCGATTCGCAGGTCGCGGGTATCGACACCGCCGATCAGCACACTGCCCGCGGCGGGGTCGTAGAAGCGCGGTACCAGGCTCAGCAGCGTTGTCTTGCCCGATCCCGTCGGGCCGCAGATGGCGACGATCTCGCCCGCCACGATCTCGAGCTCGAGGTCGAGTAGGACATCGGGCTCGTCCTCGCCGTAGGCGAACGTCACTCCCTCGAAGCCGATCGAGAGCGCCCCGCTTGGCAGTGCCTGCGGTTGAAGCGGTTCGGCTAGCGGTTCGATCCCGTCGAGCCACGCGAAACTCCTAGCGGCCGACGCGAGGGCGCGCTGGCCAAGGTTGGTGATCCAGCCGATCGCCTCGAGTGGCCACACGAGCTGCAGCAGGAGCGTCTCGAAAAGTACGAACTGACCGATCGTCAGGTGGCCCCCGATGACCGCGCGGCCGCCGAAGTAGACGACCGCCGCGATCGAGAGTGCCGGCAGGTAGAACAGCCCGGGCAGGTGGCGTGCCTCGACGCCCGCCTGGCGAAGGACGGCTCCGCGTACACCCTCGGCGCGGTCTCCGAAGCGGTCACGGACGATGTCCTCGCGCCCGAACGCCTGGACCATCTCGATTCCCACCACCGCCTCGTCGGCCATTTCGGTGACGTCGCCTTTGCGTGCCTGCACCTCGGTCGAGATCGGCGAGACGCGTCGCGCGAAACGCAGTACCAGCAGTGTGATCGGTGGCATCGCGATCGCCGAGTACAGCGCGAGTTGGGCGTTGACGAGGATGAGCACGATGCCGGTGGCAACGATCATCAGGAGGCTCTGCACGCCCTGCACCAACCCCCAGCCGATGAAGTAGCGGATCGGGTAGAGGTCGTTGGTCGCGCGTGAGAGCACCTGGCCGGTGGCCCAGCGGTCGTAGAAACGGCGCGGATAACGCAGGTAGGCCTCGTAGAGCAGCTCGCGCATCCGCGCCTCGATGCGGATGCCGATCCGCGAGGTCGCGAAGCGCCGCGAGAAGTTGACGCCGAGCCGCACGGTGGCCAGCGCGACGATGCCGAGCAGGTACGGCCAGATCGACTGGCGGTGGTGGTGCGGGGCGACGTCGATGGCGTTGTCAATCGCCCCCTGCTGGAGCAGCGGAATCGCAATCGATAGGAGCGTGTAACAGAGCGCGAGCGCCAGCCCCAGGGCCCCCAGCCGGCGCTCTGCCCACCAAAGTACGGTCAGCCCGCGGAAGGTCGGCACGACTGCGCGCGCTGGTGGGTCAACCGTCGTTGAGTGATGCCGCTGGGGCATCGTCACAACCTCCTTCTCCACAACCGTGCACTGCATTTGGCAGCGGGGCTGCGCCGCATCGCGGCGCGTGCCGACGGGACTTGCTGTCCCGCGAGCGAATGACTCGCGTTGGTCGCCTGCTGGCGACCGGATGAGCGTGTCAAGAACGCATGGACCTCAGCTTAGCCACAAGCGTGGCGTTTTGCGACGAAGCCCAACCAGCAGGGCCAAGCGCATGCCGGTCCGCTCCACCAGCGGCGTCTGGACAGTGCCCCGCCGGGCCCGGGAGAGAAGAGCGGGTGGCGGCTCGAGTTGCCGCGAGATGTCGCTTCACGGCAGGACACCCTGGCGTTGCGCCAGGGTGTCCGCCGCGTCGCCTACCAGAGGAAGGTAATCGCGGGTACGGTCGAGCTCGATCCCAAGTAGCTGCTGGTCGCCGCGAACGTCGCCGTGTAATGGTTGTTGAGAGTCAGCAGCCGTTGGCTAAGGCTTGAGATGGCGCAGCGCGCGACGCCTTGGGAGTTCGTGATGGCGGTGCATAGCGGCGTCGAGCCGTCGCTGAAGGAGATCGTCTGTCCCTTCAGCGGGCTCCGGTTGCTGGTCAGCGTCGCCTGCACGACCTGGTTTCCGATTCCCACGAACGGCTCCCACAGCACCAGCTGCGGCGCGGCGCTCAAACTGGTCGGGGCCTTGATCGTGACGGGTTCGGCCCCGGTGTCGCCGCTCAGTGGATCGTTGTTGCCGTCGCCGCTGTAGGTCGCAACCCAATAGAAGGTGCCGCTCTGGGTCGCCTTGTAACTCTTGCTGGTCACGGGGCCGCCAGAAAGCGTCTCCGTGTCCGTGAACAACGGCGTACCGGTTCCGTTCGGGTTGTTGTAAAGGTGGAACGTGACCGTTCCCGAGGGGTTGTAGCCGCCCGACACCGTCGCGTGATCTGCGATTGAGGAACCGATGTTCGCTGACCCGGGCTGCGGCGTGGTTGAGACCGACAGCGCCCAGGTGACAACGACCTCCGCGGCCTGCGTCACAGGGGCAGGAGCGGACTCGACGGTGGCCGTGGGAGCAACGAAGCTCTCGCCGCCGCCACCGCCGCCACCACCGCAGTAGTAATCGTCGTCGGAGCCACCACCACCACCGCCGAGGTACCCGCCGCCGCCGCCACCGCCGCCGCCGCCGTAACCCGAGCCGCCGGTGCCGCCGGCTCCCGAAGTGCCGTTGGTGCCGCTCCCTCCACCGATAAAGCCGCTACCGCCCAACCCCCCGGCATCCCCGGAGGACCCTCCCTGGGCGCGACCAGAGCACCCGTCGCCGTCCTGATCAGCGTTACCGCCGCCCACGGGTCCTCCTCCTGGTCCTCCTCCGCCCCCACCAGCCACGAGCAGGAACGAACCCCCGGCAGTGAGGCTCGAGGCGCCGCCGCCGCCGCCGCCACCACCGTCGGTGGACCCAGCCGTGCCGCCGCCGTCGCCGCCACCGCCGCTGCCACCCATGCCGCCGTTCCCGCTATCGGCGATCACGCCGTTCCCGCCATGTCCGCCCACCACGATCGACAGATTCGTGTTCGAAGACACCCCCAGCATCGCCTGCACCTGCGCTCCCTCGCCGCCACCGCCACCGCCAGCGGCGCCGATCGCCGTCGCATCGACAGCGGTCGTCCCCGCGGGGACCGTGAATTGGTAGGCGCCGGCAGTGCCATAGGTGCAGGTCGAGGTTCCCGTCGCGAACGTGTACGTGCCGCCCGCGCCACATGGAGTCGACGGCACCGCCTGCGCCAAGGACGTCGGGAGTGCCACCAGGGCCACGCCTACCGCAAACAGCCCGAGCTCGATCACCCGCCTGCGCATCCGCCGGGGCATTGCGCACCCATCTGTGCTCCTGTCAGGCCGTCTGGTCACGAACCGATCTCCCCATCAGTTAGTCCTGCGCTCTGCCGTGCAGGTCGTCGCGACGCACCCGGCCCTCCGAGAAGGCCGGGATGCTATCGAGGCCCTCGACGCCCGCCTCGGAGGATTTCTACCCAGTAGGACGCCCGCCGCGCGCCGGCGAAGGCTCGCCGGACTAGGCGGCCGTGGCGGCGGGCGAGAGGATTGGCACGCCGTAGTCGCGCCACTCCGGAGGCGGCATCGGTCCCCAGAGGTTCAGGGCTGCGTCGCCGAGGACATCCCAGTCGACCGGCTTGTAATTCGCGTCGTCCGGCACGACCAGCAGGTCGGCGTACCCCTCGACGATCGTGTTGTCGGGGTCGGGGAGGTACGCGTAGAGGTTGCGCCCCGGTCCATGTCGGCCGGGCCCCCAGACGAGACGTTTGCCCTGGAGCGCCAGGTGATCGGCGTAGCGCTCGATGGCCCCCCAATTCTCGAGCTCGAAGGCGTAGTGGTGCAGTTCGGCTTTGCCGGCCTGCACGAGCGCGATCCCGTGGTGGTCGGTATCGCAACGGAGCCAGCTGACGCGCTCCCCGAGCGTGTCCGTGATCCGAAACCCGAGCACATCGACCAAGAACCGCACCATCTCTTCGCGATCGATCGTCGCCAGGGTGACGTGACCGAAACGCCGCGCAAGGGGCGGCATGTAGTGCTCGACGCTCAGCGGCTCCCGCTCCATGCCGGTGTAGAGCTCGAGCACGAGGCCCATCGGGGCGAGGGCGCGGAGGGCGCGGCGTAAGCCCGTCTCTTGAGGAGTCTCACTCAGGATCTCGGCGCCCGAGGCGACCAGCGCGTCGTGGAGGAGGTCGAGGTCGGACTCATCCTCGAGCTCGAGCCCGAGATGATCGATGCCGGCCCGGTCCCCCGGTAGAAGCTCGATCTCGTGATGCTTCTCGTTGCACGAGAGGAAGACGGCGCCATCATGCTCTTGGGTCCGGCGCAGGCCCAGAGTCTCCGTGAGAAACGTCGCAGAGCGCTCGACATCGGTCGTCCGCAGCGCGAGATGTCCGATGTGCATTCGCACCATGGTTGGCAGTCTGTGGACCTCGGATAGTGGACGCGAGGGGCACGTCCCGCCCAGCGGAACGTTGGCGCCGCGCAACGCCCGCCGACTCTACGAAGACGCCGAGCGCTTTACGGCCATAGCTTCTCACTTGCGAGCCGCGCTCCCTCGACAAGTGACTCGAGTTTCGCCCAGATGATCGTCGGGTGAACGCGCGTCAGGTACGGCGTTTGTGCGAAGCCGCAGTCAGAGCTCGCGATCACGCGCTCACGTCCGACAACCTCGGCCAAGCGGACGATCCGCTGGCAGACGAGCTCGGGATGCTCTACGACGTTGGTGCAATGGCTGATCAGTCCCGGGAGAAGGACCTGGTCGTCCGGAAGCTTGACCTCCTTCCAAACCTCCCACTCGTGCTCGTGGCGCGGGTTGGCCTGCTCGAGCGAGTATCCGCCCACCGGCACGCGCAGAACGAGGTCGACCATCTGCCGCAAGGGAATGTCGTTGCTGTGCGGCCCGTTCCAACTACCCCAACAGACGTGGTAGCGAGTGAGCTCGCGCGGAATTCCGTTGAGCGCTCGCCTCAGCGCTTCAATTCTCAGTTCGGCCCACTCCCGGTAGTCGCTCATGGTGCCGGGGGGGACGAGCGTGTCGTACATCGTCGCCAGGTAGGCGTCGTCGATCTGGATCGTGAGGCCGGCGTCGGTGATCGTGCGGTATTCGACGTTCATGGCATCCGCGAGGGCGAAGATGAATTCCTCTTCGGAGTCGTAGTACTCGTCGACGCGAATCGGCACCGCGCTCGAGGGAGCCACGACGGGCAGGAAGCCCTCGGCCACTCCAGCGGCAGCCATCGCTGCCTTGAGATCGTCGATGTCGCGTTCGAGTGCCTCTTGGCCGGTGTAGCTGATCGGACCCACGCACACCGCCTCGCCGCGTTCGCGCACACCTTCGGCAATCGGATGCCGCTGGTAGTAGTCCGCGTAGAACTCCGCAAACCGAGTGCGGTCGTGTCCCATGCGCGACGGATCCTTGGGTCCGACCAGGGTCGTCTCCTGGAACGGTCGCTCCTCAAAGCCGGACAAACGATCACGGACGTACCAGGCCCACGTCCACGTCTTCCCAAACTCGCCGTCGCTGACGACATCGATGCCGACCCGAGCTTGCTCGGCGACGACGTCGGCGACGGATTCGCGCAGACACGCGGCGAATGCGGCCTCGTCGTATGAGGTGCCGTTCTCCTTGGCTCGCAGGAACGCCAGCAGCTCGGCGGGTCTCGCGAGGCTACCGACGTGTGTGCTGCGGATGCGCCCGTCGTTGAACACAATGACCTTCCCTTCGTTTGCCGCCTTCTCCGTACTCAAGAGTGTCGTCGCCCGCGGTTGCGGCCAGGGTCATCGGCGTTCCGTGCACCGGAACACGCGCCCAGCGGCCTGCCCGAGGATAGCCTCCGTGCTACCGGCGGTCGTTCCGCCCTCAGGAACCACAGACGTGCCATGGGCGTTGCGCTTGCCCAAGGTAGGGTTCGACGGGCCACGAGCGACGCGTCGTCTGCGACCGTCGACTGTATCCCTGGACAAGGAGTCGAGATGCGGCTAGGAACGCTGGTGGGTGAACGGGGGGACCGTCCCTGCGTCATCCTCGATGAGGACGTCATCGATCTCGCGAGTGCGGCACCGGCGCTACCTGGCACCGTCGCCGGGATCCTCGGTCTCGGCCAGGAGGGCCTCGACGCCGTGGCCGCCGCGACCGCGAGCGGGGCCGAGCGCGTGCCCCTTGCCTCTGTCCAGCTCACCGCTCCGGTGCGACCCGCGAAGTTCTTCGGCGTCGGCCTCAACTACGCCGACCACGCCGCCGAGGTCAACCGAACACCGACGGAGTTTCCGACCGTGTTCGCCAAGATGATCAACTCGGTCAGCGGTCCCTTCGACCCGATCCATCGTCCTCGGGTATCGGAGCAGCTGGACTACGAGGGGGAGCTCGGTGTTGTGATCGGGCGCCGTTGCCGCCACGTCGCGCGCGAGGAGGCCGCGGCTGTGATCGGCGGGTACCTGATCAGCAACGACGTGACAGTGCGCGACTGGCAGCGGCTCACCCAGCAGTGGACCATAGGCAAGTCGTTCGACACCCACGGTCCGATCGGGCCGTGGGTAGTCACACCCGATGAGCTCGGCGATCCTCACAACCTTGACTTCCGCACATATGTGAACGGAGATCTTCGCCAGCAGTCGAACACCAGCCAGCTGATCCACGACTGCTTCGACCTCGTCGCCGCGATCTCGACCGCCTGCACCCTCGAGCCGGGCGACATCATCGCGACAGGCACCACGAGCGGTGTCGCCACCGCCCGCACGCCGCCGCCATGGTTGGTCCCCGGCGATGTCGTTCGGATCGAGTTCGATGGCATCGGCCACATCGAGAACACGGTGATCGAGGAGCCGGCGACCAGCTCGAACGGGCACAGCGGCCTGGGAACGGCAGGCGCCTGAGCGCGCGGCAGCGTGCCCGCCGAATCGACAGTATTTGGGGCCGGGCCGATGCACATGGGCCACCTCGCGCTGCGCGTGACCAGCGCCCAGCGATCGGCCGATCACCTGACTGACACTCTGGGTTTGCGCCGAACTGCAGAGGTCGCCGGAAACATCGCCCTCTCGTGCAACGAGAAACACCACGAGATACAGCTTCTGGAGGCGGCCCGCCCAGGTCTTGATCACATCGGCCTCGAGGTCGAGGACGTCCGTGACATCGACCGGCTGCGCGACGCTCTGGTCGCCGCTGGAGCGAGGCTTCTCAGCGAGAAGCCGCAGGAGCCGGGTCTCGCATACGCCCTCCGAGTGCTCGGTCCCTCCGATCTGGTGTTCGAGATCTACGCGGGATGGAACGCGAGCCGTTGAGCATCGCGCATTACAACCCTCCGCTTGCGCGCAGGTTCGGTCACGTCAACATTGCGAGTGACGACTACGAGGAGACGCGGCGCTTCCTGACCGCGGTCCTTGGTTTCCGCATCGCTGACGTGCTCGGCGAAGGGGTCACCTGGCTGCGTTGCGATCGAGACCACCACGGCATCGCGCTGCGCAAAGCAGCCGAGAGCAGTCTCCACCACTATGCCTTCGAGGTGGAGAGCGGGGAGGCGATCCAGCGCTATGCCGACCAGCTTGCGCGACTCGGGAAGAAGCTCGTTTGGGGCCCGGGCCGTCACGGTCCGGGGCGCAATCTCTTCACCTACACGGCCGACCCCGATAACGCAATCGTCGAGGCCTACGCAGACCTGCTCGTCATCTCCGACGAGGCCAACTATCGGCCGATCGACTGGGACGCCCACGGCCCCGGCTCACTCAATCTCTGGGGCCCGCCACCGCCGAGCGACTACCGAGACTACGGCCTCGCGATCCTGCCGCCGGCCAGCGCGGAGCGCCCGGAGGCCTGATCGCGACCTGGAGATCGTTCCGAGTAGCGGAATTGCAGATGGAGCCGATCACCGTCGGCGCAACTAGGCTCGCGCAAGCGCGCGGACAAGGAATGGAGGGCAGGTGGACTACGGACTCGGGTTGCTCAACTACCACGGCTGCTGGGACGACGTTGCCTTCGCTGAAGAACACGGCTTCGCCACAGCAGGCTTCGTAGACAGCCCAATGCTGACGGGCGATCCGTTCGTCTGTCTCGGGCTTGCGGCGGAGCGCACCTCCTCGATCAGACTCGGCCCGTTCCTGGCGATTCCGAGTTTGCGGGGCGCTCCCACGGCCGCATCGGCCGTCGCAACCGTCAACCGTCTCGCCCCGGGCCGCGCGTTCCTGGCGGTGGGGACCGGCTACACGGCTCGCGATACCTTTGGGCTCCATGCCCTTGCGGCCTGGAGAGTGCGTGACTACGCCCGTGAGGTTCGCGGCCTTCTCGGTGGCGAGGAGGTCATCCACCGGGCCGGGGAGACCGAGCGTGCGATCCGCTTTCGCCACACGCCGGGCCTGGCCACCGACCTCGACCACCACATCCCGATCTACATCGCCGGTGATGGTCCGAAGGCGCTGGGAGCCGCCGGAGAGGCCGGAGAGGGTCTGATCCTGACCCTCAAGAACGCCAACGTCATGGACAACGCGCCGGCGGTGTGCGCGGCCGCGATCGCCACGGCGCGTACGGCTGCTAAGGCTGACGGCCGCAGCTTCGACGGTGCCTACATCGTGTGTTCGTCGGTTATCTGCATCCTCGAGCCTGGCGAGTCGGCCGTCTCGCCGCGGGCTCTGGAGCACGTCGGCGCGGCGGCGATGATGGCGTTTCACTCCTACGCTTGCCAGCCCGAGATCGGTGAGTATCTGCCGCCGCGGATGCGTGAACGCTTGGAGATTTACGAAAAGGAGGTCCTCTCACGCCTTCCGGTCTCGCGCGACCGTCTGTACCAAGAGGTACACAGTGGGCACCTTTCGCACATGCTCGACGGAGAGGCGGCCGTGCTCACGGACGAACTCGTCCGCATGACCTCCTTCGTCGGAACGGCCGCGGAGATAGCAGCACAGCTGGCGGCCCTCGAAGCGGCGGGCCTGAACAACATCTCGTTCTGGATCCCGCCCCACCTCACGCGTCAGGTCGTCCTCGAGGTCGAGGAGCAGATCATGCCGCTCGTGCGCGAGCTCAGCGTGTGAAACGCGCGAGTCCTAATGACACGGAGGCGCGCACATTCACGCGGCAACCAACTCGCTCTTGTGAGCAGCGAGCGCATCTCCTAGCCGCTCGGCGGCCAGCTGGACGTGCCTGGCGAGGCGTCGTAGCGTAGCGTCGCCGGAGGGACCCACCAGCGCTAGGGCCGCGACCAGCTCACCGTCAACGAGTACCGGTGCCGCGACGCCGCTAATCCCCAGGCGGAGTTCCTCATCCGACGTCGCATAGCCGCGGCGAGCGACCTCCTCGAGGTGCTGCCGTAGAAGCTCGGTGCGCACGATCGTGTGGCGCGTGTACGGCCGCAGCAGCAGCGGTTCGCAGAGCTCTTCGCGGAGTCCCTCCGGGCCGTTGGCCGCCAACGCCTTGCCCAGTGCGGTGGCGTAGAGAGGCATCCTGGTGCCGAGCATGCGCTCGCGCGGCGGGAGTTGTACCGATCCCGCGACCTCATCAACCACGAGCGCGCGACGCTCGTAGAGGACGCCGAGGTTTGCCATCCATCCGCTCCTGGCGACGAGCGTGTGCATCAGCGGCATCGCAGTGACCCGCAGCCGCCGCAGTGTCGGGCTCATTGCTCCCAGGGCGTACAGGCGTGGACCCATTTCGAAGCCTCGCTCAGAGTGCTCGAGCACTCGCAACTGGACCAGCTTCCAGCACACGCGATGCAGCGTCGTCTTGGGCAAGTCGGTGAGTTCGGCAAGGTCGACGAGAGTCAGCGGCCGCCGGTTCGTCGCGCAGGCCTCGAG
>DASXEZ010000139.1:0-56679 GCA_036489875.1 Solirubrobacteraceae bacterium
CTCCACAGACCCCCCTCCACAGACCCCCCTCCACTGTTTCGCTCTCTCGAACAGAGACAACAGCTTTGGAGGCACAGTTCTCCCGTGATAGGGAAGAACTGCATCAGCTTCATCGGCTAACAAGTTAAGTCAAGGACTCGATGGTACTCAGACGCCCTCGATGCTGGCTTAACCGCGTGCCTCTAGCTTTCGCTGTTTGAGGCTTGTACCATCCTCCACAGCCTCGCGGCTGTCCAGGCATGGGTTTCAAATGGTCGAGAATGTGTCCCCACCGCGTTCTCAAAGGATTCGCGCTCCGCTGGTGCTGCTATGACTGAGGGCGGTCGCTGTAGGAGACAGCTTGTGGCGACCAAGTCCCTGATGCGTCCTGTGCTACGCCTTGTCGGGGGTCTGCGATCCAAGAGGTCCGCCGCTAGACGGGCGGGTTTTGAAAAAACGCCCCTTACAGGTTCTTATCCGCCAGACGTGGTCGTGGAGGGTCTCATGGAAACTTCTAATAGAACCCTTACCTTGGTGATCTGGCCTACTTAGATCGTAGCACAGAACATTCCTAGCTCAACATTGGCGGCCTTTCGCTAAAGGGATCTCGCCCGCGTAACCGGATCCATAGTGATTTCTGGCAATTCCTGCCGGATCATTGGGCCGATTGAAGTAATCCGTGCTTGGCTTTGCGGGAAGCTTTCCCCATGAACCCGCCGGAACCCGACCCAATCGCCGCTGAGCGCTATCACACCGTAGCGGAGATAGCGACGTTGCTGCGCGTTACAAACGAGACCGTGCGCGACTGGATAGCCAGCGGTGCTCTTGCGGCCATCAAAATTGGCAATCGGCTACTGATCAGCGACATAGACCTCAACGCATTTCTTCGGGCTCAGCGCGTCCAGCCCAACGAACCGTTGGTGCAGTGATGACCAAGAAGACGGGATCCACCCAACGTCAGCCATTCCCGCTTGAGCGCGAAGAACGCGACGGACCGACCATGACCCGCTACACCGTTACACCTGTTACGTCCCTAGCGACCGCGGGGTTGAAACGGTAGTGGATTACTACTCGATCCTTGGCGTGCCAAGAGATGCTGGTCTTGCGCAAATCAAGAACGCTTACCGGAAGGTGGCGCGCGAGTGTCACCCAGACTTGCATCCCAATGATCCCGGTGCCGAAGAGCGGTTCAAGGCCGCGCAGGAAGCATATGCCGTGTTGTCTAACGCGGCGAAGCGCGCGGTTTATGACACAGGCGGGCGAATGGGCCGGGTTCGCGGCAGCACGCCGAGCCAAAGCGCTAGCCAGATGCTTGCCGACAGCGTGCGCGAGCAGTTCACGCGGTACGTTGCTTTCCACAGTGAGTACTACAACGTTGAGGCCGATACGCTGACGCTCTGGGTCATGCACACCCATGCATTCGAGGCGACCGAGACTACGCCCTACATGCTGCTCATGGCTCCGACTGAAGAGGCGGGCAAAAGCAGGATCATCGACGTTGCTCAGTATCTCGTACGCCGGGCCTCGGTGGTTCATGACCCCACGCCTGCTTCATTGTTTCACCAAATCGGTGGTCTGGAATCTCTGTTGTTTGGACCGCCGACGATTTTTGTAGATGAAGTGGACATGCTGTATGAGTCACAGGCATTGAAAACCGTTCTAAACGCCGGGTATCGGTACGGGGCATATATCTCGCGCGCACGAACACGGTACGGCGTCTACTGCCCGAAGTGTTTCAGCGGCATCGCTGGGAGGCGCCCGCCCGTTACCGGGGCGACACTGAGTCGCTGTGTGCAGATCCCGATTCGGACAAGAGCGCCCGCCGAGCCAATTTCCAAGTTCTTCCACCGGACCGCCAACAGGGAGTGCCAGCCGATTCACGTCCGTTTGGAAGGATGGGCACTAAACGCAATAGACACGCTAGCCGATGCCAGTCCTTCGATGCCGAGCGGGCTCTCAGACCGCCAAGAGGAATGCTGGGAACCATTGCTCGCGATTGCCGATCAGCTTGGGAGCGACTGGCCTGACCGAGCACGCGCCGCGGCAATGACCCTCAGCGCTCGCATCGTCAAGCAGCCCACCGAAGGGCTGGCGATCATCAGGGACGTATGCCGAGTCTGGGATGACATCGACGGGGATCGCGTGCATACTGAGGTATTGGCCGCGCGACGCAACGAGCTCGCGGATCGACTCCATTACGAGCACCTGTCAGCCCAAGAGCTAAGCAACTGGCTGACCAACCGATTTGAGATTCACCCGCTACCGAATCCATTTCGCCTAAACGGCAAGTTGCTACGAGGGTATGAGCGTGAGGCGTTCGCCGACGCACGCACACGCTATCGGTAGGCCGAGGGCGTAACTGGTGTAGCGGGGCGTAACGGTGCTCCGAGGACGAGCCACTACCCCCCTCCTTTCGTGGGTGGAAGAATGGGCGCATGAAAACGAAAATCAACGCGCGCGGACAGACCCGTTACCGCGACTTCTATAGGGATATCGGTAGCCGCACAAAGAAGTCCAAGACATTCGATAGCAGCCAAGAAGCCGATGATTTCGAGCTTGCGCTAGCGACAGCCAAGCGCGGCGGAGTCCTCGTGAAGAGGCAATCCACGCAGACGCTTCGTGCCTTTTGGGCCGAGTACTTGGACGAGTGGGCATCAGATCTAGAGCGAGCGACCATCGATGCTCGTAGGCAGGCGTGACGCAAGTGGATCGAGCCTGCCTTGGGGGGAGTGCCGCTGCGAGCGATCTGCCCGGAGAACGTGCAGGGGTTCAAGCGCTCGATGATCGACGCTGGCGCTGGCGTCCAGACTCAGATCAAGGTCCTGGGCAACCTCTCGGCTCTGCTGGGAAAGGCAGTGGAGCTACAGCGCATCAACGCCAACCCCTGCGCCATCGTGCGCAGGCCGAAGCTGCGCAAGGAACGCCCTCAGATCCCTGCCTCAGAGGCTGTGAGCGCCCTTCTCGCAGCCTGCAAAACCGATCCCGACCGTTTGCTTGTGGCGCTGATGGCCTTCGGTGGATTGCGTCCCCAGGAGGCGTTGGCGCTGACCAAAGCCGACATCGGCAAACAGATGATCAGCATCACGAAGGCGATGAAGATCGACGGTATCGGTGGGACCAAGACGAATGCAGAACGCGACGTGCCGATCAACGCCGATCTCGCTCCCTACCTCGAAGACCTCCCCGATGGGCCGCTGTTCGTCGGCACTCGCTCAGGCGCGCAGTGGACCACGCACAGCTTCCGCAACTGGCGCAAGCGGGTGTTCCAGCCTGCGTGCGTCGCAGTCGGCCTGGGCGTCATCACGGAAGAGGACGGCAAGCGCAGCTATACGGGGCTCACGCCCTACCACCTGCGCCACCACGCAGCATCGGCCATGCTGATCGGTGGCCTCGATCCGCTCCGCACGGCTGCCGCTATGGGCCACTCTCCCGCAGTGCTCTACAGCATCTACGCCCACCCGCTTAGGGAAGCGCGTGGGTGCACGTTGGGTGCACAAACGCCTTCGGCGACTGAATCCGCCCAGTAAACACGGGCTTGACCCCTCTCCATGGTAAGGAAGGGGTCTGCGGTTCGAGTCCGCAAGAGGGCTTGGCGGGAAATGCCTGCAGCCGTCCGCGCCGGGATCCGAGCACTCGCCACCGCCGAGGACGCCGGCCACCGCGTGAAAGCCCCACGCTGACGTCGCACCCTGGCAGCGGTCATGCTTGGGGCGCGAGCGACCGGGGTTGAACCTGGCCGATTCCAGGGCACATCGGCGGTCTCATGGGGAGGCCGTGAACGGCAACGGAGGAGAAGGCATGAGCGAGCTCAGGCTCAGCATCGCGATGTCGCTCGACGGCTACGCCGCCGGAGCGGACCAGAGCGAGGCGAACCCGCTGGGCGTCGGAGGTATGCAGTTGCACGAGTGGGTCTTCCCACTCAAGGAATTCAAAGAGATGCATGGTGGGGACGGCGGCGAGGTCAACGCCAGTTCGAGCGTGCTCCAGGAGCGCCGCCGGGGTGTCGGCGCGACGATCATGGGACGGAACATGTTCGGTCCCGTCCGCGGGCCGTGGCCCGATGAGTCATGGCGGGGCTGGTGGGGCGAGGACCCGCCCTATCACCATCCGGTGTTCGTGCTCACCCATCACGCGCGTGAGCCTCTCGAGATGCAGGGCGGCACCACCTTCCATTTCGTCACCGACGGGATCGAGTCGGCGCTCGCGCAAGCCACGGACGCCGCACAGGGAGGCGACATATGGCTCGCCGGCGGCGCCTCAGTAGCCAACCAATACCTGGCTGCCGGCCTGGTGGATGAGATCGACATCTCGATCGCGCCCGTGATCCTCGGCGGCGGTGCCCGGCTCTTCGACGGACTCGTCCGAGGCGCCGTCGAGCTCGAGCAGGTGCGCGCAACCGACGCGCCCGGCGTCACGCACATCAAGTACCGAATCGGCTGAGCCGGCCGGCCTTGGGTGATGGTGCCGACCGGCGGTCTGAGTGGTTTGGCGCGGTCAAGCGGCAAGCCGCGAAGGCAGCGGCTTTCAATTGGCCAGCCGTACGGCCAAACGCGTCCGCCAGGGGGTTGACGCGGCGTGAACGAACCATGAAAATGGCGCGCCATGACGGACCCCGAACAACTCACGATCGGCCTGGAGCGCGGAGCCGGCCTGTATCGGTTGACCCTCCTGGGAGAGTTGGACATCGCCACCACCGAGACCTTGCAGGAGGCGTTCGACGCTGCCTGCGCGGAAGCGGAACCAGACACGATCGTGGTCGTGGATCTGACCGAACTGGAGTTCATGGACTCCTCGGGGATCGCCGCGCTGATCTCGATCAGCCGTCGCCTCCCGGAGCGATTGCGGATCGTCAACGGGTCGGTTCAGGTCCAGCGGATTCTCGATCTGACCGGCGTGCGGCCCGCGCTTCCCATAATCAACAAGAACGACGATCCACGGGCCCCGCTCCCGAGTTAAGCAGGCTCATCTCTGAGGCTGTTTGCTCGCTCTCGGTCCGCAGTCGCCTCGTTGCTGGCCCGCTTGGAACTTTGACGGCGGTCGCTCGCTCGTTTCGGCTCGCCGCTCGTCTCTTCCAACTCGGAGGCTTCCTCCTGTACCTGGGCCAACTCGTCGTGCGCCGACGCGGCGTGCTCGTACGCTTCCGCTGCGATCTTCAGGGAACCGCGTACCGCTTGCTCGGCCTGCTCGAGAGCTTCCCGGGTGTCATCCGCGTCCGGCATCTGGGGCCGGGATACCCGAAGGGTGTGGGCGCAAACTTGGCCAGGGTGGGTCGCGACGCGCCGTTCGCGCCAGCCGCTGCGATTCAGAGGCTCGCAATCGCGGGGCGTCAGCGGAGTCGTGTGTTCGTGCCGACCGAAGGTGCGCGTCTGATTTGGACCAGTGGGCGGTCGGCTAATCTGGCTACCTTGAGGAGTTGGCCGCCGAGAAGGGAACCGTCGTGGCGATCGTGATCAACGGCGCTGAGGTGGCTGCGCCCGCCGATGCGCGAGTCTCGCTGCTGGACTTCGTCCGTGAGCATCTGGAGCTCTACGGAACCAAGAAGGGCTGCAACCAGGGGGCATGCGGTGCTTGCACAGTCCTGCTTGACGGGCAACGGATTCTCGCCTGCCTGACCTTGGCCGTCCAGTGCGACGGCCGCGCGGTGACGACGATCGAGGGGCTCGCGCCCGACGCCGCACTGCACCCGCTGCAACAGGCGTTCATCGACCACGAAGGCTTTCAGTGCGGGTACTGCACCCCGGGCCAGATCTGCTCGGCGGTCGGGATGGCGACCGAGGTGGCCCGGGGCGTGCCCAGTCACGTCACCAAGGATCTTGAAGCCATGGAGATCGCCCTCGACCACGACGAGGTGCGTGAACGCATGAGCGGCAACCTGTGCCGCTGCGGCGCCTACAACGGGATCGTCGAGGCGATCGCCGAGGTCTACGCGGGACCGGGCGCGTGATCGAGCTCGTCTATTCGCGCGCGACGGATGCGGCCGACGCGGTCCACCGCGCCAAGGCCGAGGACGGGAGATATCTCGGCGGCGGCACCAACCTCGTCGACCTGATGCGCGAGAGCGTCGAGGCGCCGTCGGCGCTGATCGACGTGACCGGGCTGTCGGATGCGATCGAGGAGACCGAGGATGGCGGGCTGATGATCGGTGCGGCGGCGCGCAACACCGCGTTGGCCGAGCACCCCATGGTCCGCACGCGCTACCCGATGCTCGCGCGCGCGATCGTCGCCGGCGCCTCGCCGCAGATCCGCAACATGGCGACGGTCGGTGGCAACCTGCTGCAGCGCACGCGCTGCGCCTACTTCTACGACACGGATGGATCGCGCTGCAACAAGCGGTCCCCCGGCGAAGGGTGCGACGCGATCGCGGGGTTCAACCGCGGCCACGCGATTCTCGGCGCCTCGTCCGCATGCGTCGCAACCCACCCCTCAGACATGTGTGTCGCGCTCGTCGCGCTTGACGCGCTCGTCCACGTTCGCGGCGCGTCCGGTGAGCGCAGCGTCGCTCTCTGCGACCTCCACAGACTGCCCGGGGATCGTCCCGACATCGAGACCGTGCTCGAGCCGGGCGAGCTGATCACCGCCGTGCAGCTTCCCCGCTCCGCGCTTGCCGCGCATTCGACCTACCGGAAGGTGCGCGACCGATCCAGCTACGCGTTTGCGCTCGTCTCGGTCGCCGCCGCGCTCACGCTCGAGGGTGACGCGATCGTCGATGTACGCCTTGCATTGGGCGGGGTTGCCCCGAAGCCCTGGCGGGCGCGGCGCGCCGAGGAGACGCTGGTGGGCCGAGCGCCGACGGAGGCCGCATTCCTCGAGGCGGCGGATGCGGAGCTTGCCGACGCCCGGCCCCTCGCCGGCAACGCGTTCAAAGTCGAACTCGCCCGCCGCACGCTGGTCGCCGTCCTCCAACAGCTGACCGAGGCGGCGCGCTCGTGAGCGCCGCCGAACCCACATCCGCAGTTCCGACCACGCCCGCGGGCTGGTCGCCGAAGGCCGGCAACGATCCGCTGCTGCGGACCAAGCGCGGCCTGATCGGCGCGCAGGTCTCGCGTCTGGACGGGGCGCTCAAGGTCCGCGGCGAGGCGCGCTTCGCCGCGGAGTACGTGATCGAGGGCATGGTCTACGCCGCGCTGCGCTACAGCACGGTCGCCCGCGGTCGGCTTACGACGCTCGACACCGGCGCCGCCGAGGCCGCGCCCGGAGTCGTGCTCGTGATGACCCACCGCAACGCGCCTCCGATGCAGCCGCCCCCTATGTTCCTGACCGCGCCCAAGGCCGCCGGCGGCAGTGATCTGCCGGTCATGCAGGACGACAGCATCCACTGGAACGGCGAGCCGATCGCGCTCGTCCTGGCCGAAACACAGGAGCAGGCAGATCACGCCGCCTCGTTGATCGAGGCCGCCTACGAGTCCTCAGCGCCCAGAACCTTTGAGGAGGCCAAGACGCACCCCCGCGCACCCGACAGCCTTGTCGGCCAGCCGGTCCAGGTCACGATCGGCGACGCGGAGGCCGCGCTCGTGGACGCCCGCCACTCGGTCGACCTCGCCTACACCACCCCGCGACACAACCACAACGCGATCGAACCGCACGCCCTGACTCTCACCTGGGATGGCGATGACCTCATCGTCCACGACGCCAGCCAGGGAGTGACGCTGCATGCGTGGACGCTCGCGCAAGTCTTCGGAATCGACGAGAGCCAGGTTCACGTCACCTCCCCCTACGTGGGCGGCGGGTTCGGCGGCAAGACCCTGTGGTCGCACCACCTGCTGGCCGCGGCCGCATCGAAGCTCGCAGGGCGTCCGGTGCGCCTGACGCTCTCGCGGGAGGGCGTATACCGGCTGGTCGGGGGGCGCACGAACACTGAGCAGCGTGTCGCTATCGGCGCCGATGACGACGGTCGCTTCACGGCTCTCATCCACACCGGCATCTCGGCGATGACCACCCACAACGCGCTCGCGGAGCAGTTCACGTTTCCCGCGCGGCATATGTATGCGACCGAGACGCTGAAGACCGACCAGGAGGTCGCCGACCTGGACATGCTTGCCAACTCGTTCATGCGAGCGCCGGGCGAGTCGGTCGGCACCTTCGCCCTGGAGTCGGCGATCGATGAGCTGGCGGTCGAGCTCGATGTCGACCCGATCGAGCTGCGGATCCGCAACGAGCCCGAGGTCGACCCGAGTTCAGGCCTGCCGTTCTCCGCCCGCCACCTCGTCGAGGCGTGGCGCGCCGGCGCCGAGCGCTTCGGCTGGGAGCGGCGATCGGCGCCAGGCGCGCGCCGGGAGGGCGAATGGCTGCTCGGCAGTGGCTGCGCGAGCGCGACCTACCCGTACCTGCGCATTCCCGGCGCCGCCGCGCGCATCACGCTCGAGAAGACCGGGCATGCAAGGGTCGAGGTGCCGGCGGCCGATATGGGGATGGGAACCTCGACGACCCAGACGATCGTCACCGCCGAGCGTCTCGCCCTGCCGCTCGAGCGCGTGAGCGTCGTGCACGGCGACTCCTCGTTCCCGGGAGCCATGCTCGCGGGCGGCTCCTCGCAGACCGCCTCCATCATCGCCGCCGTGATCGCAGCCCACAGCGCCCTTGTCGCGCAGCTGCTCGCACTTGCCGGCGACGATTCAGTGCTCGTCGGGCTCAGCGCCGACGAGGTCGGGGCTCGCGATGAGGGACTCTGCGAGCTGGCCGACCCAAGCCGCTGGGAGAGCTACTCGAGGCTGCTCGAACTCGCGGGCCGCGACGAGCTGACCGTGGTAGCCAGCGCCGCCGACGCCGACGAGGCCCAGAAGCGCTCGATGCACTCCTACGGCGCCGTTTTCTGCGAGGTTCGCGTCAACACGGTCACCGGTGAGACGCGCGTCGAGCGCGTGCTCGGCTCCTATGACTGCGGGCGCATCATCAACGCCAAGACCGCCGCCAGCCAGTTCCGCGGCGGGATCATCATGGGGATCGGCCTCGCGCTCATGGAGGACGCGCAGTTCGACGAGCGGGCCGCGCGGATCATGAACCCGAGCCTCTCGGAGTACCACATGCCCGTGCACATGGATGTCCCGAAGATCGAGGTGATGTGGACCGATATCCCCGACCCCTACGCCCCGGCGGGAGCGCGGGGAATCGGCGAGATCGGGATCACCGGCGTCGGCGCGGCGATCGCCAACGCGGTCTACAACGCGACCGGCCGTCGCGTCCGCGACCTTCCCATCACGCTGGACAAACTGCTCTGAGCAGACAGGCTCCGCGCGCGTAGATCAGCCCGAGATCCGCTGCCGTCCGGATGGCCGAATGATGCGAGCCGATCGACAGACGTGAGAGTCTGAGGCCGTGCCGATGGGGCCTACCACTCGAACGGTCCGACCGCAGCCCGCGCCGCTCGAGCGCCCGGCGTTCTACGCGCTGCGCCCCGGCGGCTGGCGCGATCTCGTGACCGTCCTTCATGCGCCCTACACCGCGTGGAATCTCTCCAACGTGGCGATCGGCGCCTCCCTCGCGCCGCATCTCTACGTCGGGAGGCTGCTGGCGGCTCTGGCTGCGTTCTTTCTGGCGGTCGGTGTCAGTGCCCACGTGCTGGACGAGCTCCACGGCCGGCCGCTGGGAACCACCCTTTCGAGCCGTTTCCTCATCGCCTTGGCGATCGTCTCGCTGGCGGGAGCCGCGGCGATCGGGGCCGTCGTGGCGGTGACCGTCTCGCTCACGCTGATCCCCTTCATAGTTGCCGGCGTCTTCATCGTGCTCGCCTACAACCTCGAATGGTTCGGCGGGCGATTTCACACCACGTTCTGGCTGGCCATGTCCTGGGGCGTCTTCCCGGTCGTTACGTCCTACTGGATCAACGCCTTGGAGATCCGCCCCGGGCCGCTACTGGCGGCCGCCGGATGCGGCCTCCTGCTCGTCGCTCAGCGGACGCTCAGCACGCCCGTGCGGGAGCTGCGCCGCCGCACTGTCGCGGTCACCGGAGAGCAGAGACTGACGGACGGCTCTACCGTATCGCTGGATGCTGCGATGCTCGCGGCACCGATGGAGCGCGCGCTTCAGGCGTGCGCGCTCGCAATGGTGCTACTGGCCACGGGCCTCGTACTGACGCGCGTGTAGCCGCAGCCGCAGGCGCGCCAACCGATCACATGCCCGCTCAGGGGTTCGTCGCTTCGAAGACCTGGAACGCGAGCGGGAACCGCGACACCGTTGGGCTGACCACGAACTGCGACATGTAATCGCTGACGGCCGCCATGGCCTCCTCGAGCCGCTCCGGCGGCACCCCCATGAATGCGAGCTGGGCCTTGTCGACCACGGAGTCCTCAGGCACGTCGACGTCCACGTTGTGTTCGGTGCTGCGCACGTCGGCGAAGCCCGCCGCACGCAGCATCTCGGACGTCCGCTCGCGATCGGCGAGCTGGAACGGGCCCGTTGGCGATTTACCCGCTGCGGGCGGGGGCGGAGTTGGCAGCAGTCCGGCGAGCGCGGGTGCGAAGAACCACGGATTGCGCTCGATCGCCTGCCAGCACGCGAAGACGAGGCGCCCGCCGAGCTTCAGGTGCGCGCGGATATTGGCGAACGCGGTGGCCGGCTCGTCGAAGAACATGACGCCGAACTGGCTCATAGCGACGTCGAAAGCCTCGCCCTCGAGCGCGCCGGTCTGCATGTCGACGACGCGGAAGGTGACGTTGGCGGCGCCGGCATCTGACGCCCGTCCGGTGGCCAGTTCGCACAGGGCGACCGAGATATCCGCCCCCACGACCGCCCCCTCGGGGCCCACGAGGCGACCGGCCGCCTGCGACGTCTTGCCGCCGCCACTGCCCACGTCGAGGACGCGCTCGCCCGGCTGCAGTGCCGCAGCCTGAAGGACGGAGGCGGTGACCGCGTCCGTGAACCGCTCTCGCTTCGGCCAGACGGCGGTCCAGACGTCATCGTTCCACCGCTGGCGCTCAACCTCGTTCGCCGTCACCGTTGCTCCCTGGGCTCGTGGGCAAAAGGAGCATCGTAGGGCTCACGCGCCCGGGCTGGCGACATGGGGCGTGCCAGCCCGGCGCTCTGGCCGGCGAGGTCGAAGACCTCGGCGAGGATCTCGTAGATCTCGCGTCGCTCTGACGGGTCGTAGGTGTTGCTCAGCACCATCAGCTCATCCGCATTCGTCACCTCGGCGAGCTCGTGCAGTTGCTCGTGGACGCGCTCGGGGCCGCCGATGATGTCTGCCTCCTGGTGCATGCGGACGCCGGCGGCCAGCTCCGCCGCGTCCCAGCGGTGCGCCGAGGCGGCAGTGCTTGCCAGCAGGCGAGCGGGCCGGCCGAGCCGATTGCGCGCACTGGCGAGACGCCCCGAGGAAGCGACGATATGGGCGGTGGCGTCGTCCGCTGCTGCATAGACCCGCACGGCGAGGATCACGTGGGCGCCGCCGCCGCCGGGCGCAGGCGCGAAGAGCTCGCGGTAGCGACCGATCGCCGCAGCGGCGCCGTCGGGGTTGATCAGGCCGGCGAACGCGTAGCCGAGCCCGCGCCGCGCCGCCGTGATCGCGGAGCCCTCGCTTGCGCCCAGGAGGAAGACCGGCGGCAGCGGCACGTCGTCGGGCATCGCTCGAGCGCCGGCGAGCGGATGCCGGGCGTCGAGCGGCGTGAGACCTCCGAAGGCGAGTAGCTCGTCGAGCTGTTCGTCAAAGCCGCCACTGTGCGCGGCGTCCGCGCTGCGTTCGAGTGCGCGCACCGTCGCGTCATCGAGGGCGCCCTGCGCACGCCCGACGCCGAGGTCGATCCGACCCGGGTGGAGCGCCTCGAGTGTCCTGAACTGCTCGGCCACGTGCAGGGCTCGGTGATTGGGAAGCAACACGCCGCCTGACCCGACGCGAATCCGCGCCGTCACGGCCGCGAGGTGCCCGATCACGATCTCCGGTGAGGACGCCGCCACGCAGTCCATCGCGTGGTGCTCGGCGACCCAGTAGCGACGGAACCCGAGCGCGTCGGCGTGGCGCACGAGAGCGAGCGAGTCGCGCAGCGCATGGCCCGGCTCGCCGTCGACGCGCATCGGCGCCTGGTCGAGGATCGAGAGCGCGGTCACCGCAGATTCACCCGCGCAGCAGCAGCGCTCGCCCCACTCACCGCCGAAACCTTAGTCGCGAAGCCCCGCCCCGCGTCAAGCCTTTCGCCCGGCCGGCGGGAGCGCCGCAGCAAGCGTCTAGGGCCCTGCTTGATCCGACGGACAGAATCGACGCTCGAGGGGTCCTCGGCCGACAGGCCGCGCCTGGCCTGCGCCAAGCCCTACTTCTTGGACTTCGGCTTCGCCGGTTCCTTGCCGTGATTGTTCGAGTTGGGCTTCGCCGGGGCCTGCGTGAGGACGATCCAGGACACCTCCGCGCTGGCGGTGGAGCCATTCCCGGTGACCGTGATCTCGAAGGTGTGGTGGCCGCTCGAGAGCGCCGACACCATCGTTCCCATGGCTCCACAGGGGATGCTGCCGCCGTCGATCGTGCACGTGGCCGAGACGACGGAACCGGTCTCGCTGTAGGTGATGGTCGGAGCGTGGTTGGTCTGCGAGGGCGTGTTCTTGATGACCACACCGACCGGACCGCTCGTCGACGTGCCCTGTGGCGTCGTGGTGGGTGCCACGACCGCCTGCACGAGGAAGGAGGAGGAACCCGCGAAGCGGCTGTCGCCTGAGTAGCTCGCGGCGACGGTGTAGGCCGACGCGGTTTCGAGCGTCACCGTGCAGTCGACGCCGCTGAGTCCGCTCATCGGCACCGCGGTGCAGCCGGGAACGGCGGCGCCATTGATCGTGAAACTGAGGGTGCCGCCGTTGACGGCGGGCGACACGGTTGCCGTGAAGCTCACGTTTGCGCCCGAAAGCGAGGGGTCAAGCGAAGAGTTGAGGGCAACCTTCGTGGGCTTCGCCGCTGACGCCACCGACGATGTCGCCGCCTGCGCGACGGTCGGTACGCCGAGCACGACCAGCGCGCCTAAAACGGCGGCCCCACGGGCAAGACTTGGTTTTGCGATTTGAAGTGACACCGTCGAGCAACGCTCCGTCGGCCTCGCCGTTTTCACTCCTGGACGGCTGATCGATCCGTGGCGGCGCGGCCAGAGGCGCCACGAGGGTGCAAGAACTCGGAGCCGACGCGCCTTTTTCGGCGCCGGCTTCACTGCCTTTCCCCCGACGCCGAGCGGCGCGACGACGGGGATCTGGAAGGCCTCGCGCGGCGGCCACGCGCAGCCTTCTTCGAGGCGTAGCCTAGCGCGCGAGCACGGTGTTCAGCGCGTCGTCGACGGCCGCGGGCGGGTAGGCGCCCTGTGATCGCCAGGCGACGATTCCGTCGGGGCGCACCAGCAGTGCGCCGGAAGCCGTGATCCCGTGTGCCTCGAGTGCGTCCGCCGCGAGCTCGTGGCTGGCTACGCCGGCCGGGGCTGCCGCCTTGGCGCCCCGCAGCAGGACGAAGCCGCCACCGTAGAGATCAAGCGTCGAGCTACCGTCGGGAAGCGACACGTGCGGCGCGCGCGTCCCCGGCCGACCGCCGGTCTGCGCGGGATCCATGTGCAGCACGCCGTCGTCGCCGGGCTCCGAGAGGACCGCCTCCGAGCGTACGACGGTGCCGATCTCGAGCTGAATGTCGGGAACGAACGGGTCGGCGTCGTCGCTTCCGCGCTCGGGCACGACGCGCGTCGCGTAGCGCGTGTAGGCCTGGCGGACGGTGAGCTCGCCGAGCGGGCGCCGCTCGGCGTCGTAGGTGTCAAGCAGCGCCGGGCCGGCCTCTCCGCGGATGACCGCGGCCAACTTCCAGGCCAGGTTGTGGGCGTCTTGGACGCCGGTGTTGCCGCCGTACCCGCCGTTGGGCGGCACGACATGGGCGGCATCCCCGGCCAGGAAGACGCGCCCGTCCTGGAAGCTCCGCGCGCAGTTGGCTTCGGCCCGCCACAGCGCCACATCCACGACCTCCATCGGTATGTCGGCTCCGATCGCCGCGCGCAGCAGCGCCAGAGCGCGTTGCTCGGTCAGCCCGGTCTGCACATCGATGGCCTCGGGCGTGGTGACGTCCTCGCCGACCGTGTTGATGACCAGGAATCCGGTACCGCCGCTTCGATCGAGGCGGAAGAATCCCCGCAGAGCCGGATTGTGCACGTAGATGACGCCCTGGTTTCGATCGCGGATCAGCTCCGAGCAGTCGGCCTGGAAGTAGATCGTGATGCTGCGCGAAAGCTCGCCGTAGCCGTCCATGGCGATCCCCAGGCGCTCCCGCGTCGGACTGCGGTTGCCGTCGGCGGCGACCACGTAGCGCGCGCGTACGCTGCGCTCGCTGCCGTCGTCGAGGTCGCGCAGGGTCGCGGTAACCCCGTCGGCGTCCTGGTCCAGTGCGGTCACCTCGACGCGGTTGCGCACGCTGGCTCCGAGTTCGATTGCACGCTCGCGCAGGATCGGCTCGAGCACGTCCTGGTTGATGAACACCCGCACCGTGGGGCTGAAGCCCTCGACGCCCTCGTTGAGCTCTCGGACGTAGGTTCCGAGCTCGGCCCCGGCGAGAGACTCGACCGCGTTGATCCCGCCCGTGGCGCTGTACATCTCCAGCGACTTCGCCCTGACCTGCGCGTCGAGACCGACCTGGCGCAGGATCTCGAGCGTGCGCAGCTGGAAGTGACCGGCGCGCGGGTGGATCGCCGTCCCGGCGTGGCGCTCGGCGGAGAGCGACGCGACGCCGTGGTGGCCGAGCAGCATCGCCGTGGTCAACCCCACCAGGCTCCCGCCGATTATCAGGACAGGGGTCTCCTCGTCTGGCGTCATCGGCTGACCGTATCCGCGACAGAGCCCATATGGAAACTGAATCTCGTGATGTGCGACATTCATGTTGGCAATGGAGCTCGGCGGCGTCGATCTCAACCTTCTGGTGGCGCTCGACGCACTGCTTCGGGAGCGCAGCGTCACGCGCGCCGCCGCGAGCGTCGGACTCAGCCAGCCGGGTATGAGCAACGCGCTCGCGCGCCTGCGCCGTCTGTTTGATGACCCGCTCCTGATCCGCCGCGGCGCGACGCTGGTCCCGACCGCACGAGCGCAAGATCTGGCCGCACCGGTCCACGAGGCGCTCGATCTGATCCGCGGCACGTTGCAGACACCGGCGCAGTTCGATCCGGCCTCGGAGCGACGCGCGTTTCGCGTCAGCTGCTCGGACTACAGCGTGCTGATGTTGATCGGTCCGCTCGTGCGCGCGTTGGCCCGCGAGGCCCCCGGCGTCAGCGTCGAGGTGCTACCCCGTCTGCCCAACGCGAGCCGGGCCCTGACCAACGGCGAGGTCGATCTCGTCGTCGAGCCCGCGGAGATCATGGGCGACGTCCAGCTGCAGGCTCTACGGCTGTGGGAGGACCACTGGATGTGCTGCATCTGGGCGCACAACTCCCGCGTCAAGCGTCGCATGACGGTCGAGGACTACCTCTCCCTTGGCCACCTCGTCTACTCGATGGGCGGGGTTGGCCAGCCGGTGGCGCTACCGGACCGTGAGCTCGCCCGCCTGGGCGTGGAGCGCCGCATCGAGGTCAGTGTCGAGAGCTTCCTGCTCGCGCCGTTCCTGCTCCAGGGCACCGATCTCGTCACCCTGGTGCCGAGCCGAGCGCAGACCTTCCTGCGCCGGACCGGGGACATCCGCATCCTGAAGGCGCCGATCGAGCTTCCCGTCCTCGTCGAGATGCTCTGGTGGCATCCGCGCGCTAACACCGACCCCGCCCACGCCTGGCTGCGCGAGCGCATCGCTCTCATCGCCGAGTCGCTCGGTCGCTAGCCATCGACCGAGGCAGCGGCCCTGAAATGGCGGCACGCGAGAGCACTCTTGACGCCATCAGCGCCACCTGTCGCGACGCAAAGAACGCCGACTTAGGGTGACCTAATTAGGTCCACCTAACTTGTGCTAGGCTGCGCACCGTGCCGACCCCGTCGCAGCCAAAAGCCGCCGCCGCCGCCGCCAAGCCGCGGCCCGGAGAGCGGGTCAGTTTCTACATCTGGACGGTGCTCGCCCTCGCCGTCGCCGTCGCCGCCGTCGTGCTCGGCTGGCATGCGAGCGGCGGCACGACCGACCCGACCGATCTGCCGGCAGGTCATCGCCTGGGCCACGCCACCGTCGTCATCGACAGCGCGATCCTCGTCTTCCGCGAGGGGCTCGAGACGATCCTCGTCCTGGCCGCCGTCATGGCCAGCTTCCTTGGAGCCAACCGCATCTACCGCCGGCCGGTCGCGGCGGGAGGCGGGCTCGCGATCGCCGCCGGAATCGGCACCTGGTTCGCCGTCGTGTGGCTGATCGGGCAATTCCACGGCGGCGAGTTCGACGTCCAGGCCGCGACCGGCCTGCCGGCGCTCGTTGTCCTCCTCATCGTCATGAACTGGTTCTTCCACCGCGTCTACTGGACGGGCTGGATCTCGAGTCACCACAAGCGCCGGCGCTCGCTGCTGGCCGCCGACCCGGAGACGAACCTGCGACGGATGCTGCTCGGACTCGGCCTGCTCGGCTTCACCTCCGTCTACCGCGAGTGCTTCGAGATCGTGATCTTCCTTCAGAACCTCCGCCAGATCTACGGCTCGGCGATCGTGCTCGAGGGCATCGTGATCGGCTGTCTGTTCACCGGCGCCGCCGGCGTCCTGACCTTCGCGCTGCATCAGCGGCTGCCCTACCGCCGGCTCCTGATCATCACCGGCGTGATGCTCCTGTTCGTGCTGGTCATCTCGGTCGGCGAGGAGGTCAACGAGATGCAGCTCGCCGGCTGGATCGGCACCACCACGATCCATGGTCTCTATCTCCCCGGCTGGATGGGCACCTGGTTCAGCCTCTTCAACAACTGGGAGACCTTCGCCGGCCAGGCACTGGCGCTCGTCCTCGTGATCGGCTCATACGTGCTCGCCCAGTACCTGCGTGTCTGGCGCCCGCGGCGGCGCGGAGCCCAGCCGGCGGTCCTCGCCAGCGCGATCCCTGAGCGACCCGCGGACCTGGTCCCGCGCGGGGCCTTCGCGGACCTCGCCACCTAGCGACCGGCCAGCCCGACGCCGGCTCCGCTGCCCGGCTGCGTCCGCCGCCGCCCGCGACCAACGCCGCCGAGGCGCGCCGGTACCCCAACGCGTGCCGCGATCGTGGCATGAGCGCCAGGACTCGGCGCTCGCGCCCAAACCGAGCGACCCAACGGCCTGGGCGCGAACCTGCAGCCGCGTAAGAACTGTGTCTAAAGCCGCACCGCTCGCGACGGCCGTGGGTTCAGGTTGGCAAGTGCAATCCGACCGAACGGAGACGAGATGACCACGCAGAGAAAGAGGACGAGCCGATGCGACGACTAATCCGCCCTCGAATCACTGCCTCCAGGGCAGCGCTGACGCTCGCGCTTTTCCTGGCCATCGGCGGCGTCGCCTACGGCGCGAGCGGAAACTCGCTGATCGGCCCGCACGGCAACCTCAACAGCTGCGTTCCCCGCAACGGCGGCGAAGTCAACCTGTGGAAGCCCGGGCACCACTGCTCCGGCGGCAGGGTCTCGCTGTCGTGGCCGGCGCGTGCCCGCAACGGCGCTCCCGGCGCTCCTGGCGCCCCTGGCGCCACCGGGACGACCGGCGCCACCGGCGCCACGGGGCCGTCGAACCCGGCGGCAACGACGGTCGACGGTGAGACCGTGAGCAAGCTCGCGCTGCGCGAGACGACGCCTGGCTCCGGCACCACGAGCCAGACGCTCTACAGCGCCGACGGCCTCACGATCCTCGCCCTGTGCGACAGCACCGGCGCGGCCTCGCTCGCGGCCAACGGGCCCGCGAGCGCCGACTCCGCGCTGACGGTGAGCGGCTTCCATGGCACCGGTAGCGGCGCCTACGGAAGCCAGACCTCGACGCTCGGGCCGACCAGCCAGGCGCCGCTGGGGCCGTCCGGCGCAGGCGAGGCGACGTTCTCCTACGCCAACGCGGCCGGCCAGGTCATCAGCGGCCAGATCGGCTACGAGTCAGCCCCGACCTACGGCAACTTCGCCGGCTGCGGGTTCCACGGGGTCCTGACCTCGGGCTGAGCACGCCACGCGGCGGTGCGGGGCGGCGGCCATGTGTCGCCCCGCACCGCTCGGCGTCAGCCGGGTGAGGCCGCGACTCGGGCCTGCGCAAGGCGGCGCCTGACGCCGTAGTCGGGCACGCCGGGCGCAGCCGCCTCCGCGGCGGCGAAGGCCTCGGCGGCGCCGGCGAAGTCGCCCAGCGCGAAACGGCACAGCCCGAGCAGGTTCAGTGCCCACTCGCCGAACACGCGGTCGTCGTAGGAGCTTCCGGTCGCGACGATCTCGTCCAGCGAGAGCCCCGTCAGCCACTCGACCCGCGGCAGCGCGCGGGCGGCGTCGCCGGCGACGAATTCGATCTGGGCCGCCGCCAGCTCGAGCGCCGGTAAGCGCGGGAAGCGCTCGAGCGCCTCCTCGACGAGCCCGGACAGCTCGCCCTCGAGCTGACCGCGGACGAAGCCGTGCATGATCAGGTTGATCCACAGCAGGCGGTCGTCGTTGTCGGTTCCGCCGCGGGCGCGAGCCACCTCGATCCCGCGCGACCACATCGCGGCGGCCTCCTCGTCGCGCCCGAGCGCCTGGTAGATCCGCGCCAGGTGGTCGTAGTAGAAGATCCGCTCGGGGTGATCTGCGAGCGCCGCGAGCAGGATCGGCTCGTCGCGGGCATGCTTGTGCCGCTGGTCGCCCTCGTAGCCGAAATGGTCGATCGTGACCACGTCGCTGACGCCGACGAGCTGGCCCGTGCGGTCGGCGGCGGCGTGGATCGCCGACACGATCGACTCGTGCATGCGACCACTGAAGCGCACGTCTGGCCGGTGGCGCCAGAGCCGGTACTCGAGGTAGGGGGTGAAGCCGACGCGCGGCACGAACACGATCCGGAAGGCGGCATGGTCTGAGGCGGCCGCCAGGCGAGCGCGCCGCTCCTCGTTGTCACCCGCGCGCAGCCGCTCGTCGGCGTCGATGTAGAGGATCCACTCGCCACTGCAGAGGTCGAGCGAGCGGTTGCGTGGCGTCGCAAAATCGCCCTGCCACGGCTCGTGGGCGACGATCGCGCCGTGCCTGGTCGCGACCTCGACGGAGGCGTCGGTGGAACCGGTGTCGACGACGACGATCTCGTCGACCAGGCCGCGCAGCGAGGTCAGGCATCCGTCGAGGTGCTCGGCCTCGTCGCGAACGATGATCGCAGCAGAGAGCAGCATCACACGAGGGGGCCCGCCCTAGCCACGGCCGGCCCCTCGGTGCGGACGCTAGATCGGCTTGTGCGGGTGCCCGGTGAGGAGCGAGAAGACCTCCTCGAGGAACCCGATCAGCCCCTGCTCCTGGTTGCTGTTGTAGATCGGCGGGCCGGGCGGGCGGCCGTAGGGCTGGTTGGGGTTGTAGACCGGCGGGCCGGGGGGCTGCCCGTAGGTCTGGTTGGGGTTATGGATCGGCGGCCCGGACGGCTGCCCGTAGGTCTGGTTCGGGTTGTAGACCGACGTCTGGTTCGGGTTGCAGAACGTCTGGTTGGGGCCGTAGATCGACGTCTGGTTGCCGTTGATCGGCCCTGGGTTCGCCTGAGCCGAGACGGCCCGCAGTCCCGCCATCGAGAACGACGACACGACGGGCACCGCGAATGCCGAGCCGAGCGCCAGCCTGCGCAGGAACGTTCGGCGACCGAAGGCCGCTTCACTGATCTCATGCTCCACATCGTCGGACATGACGGACTCCCTTCCTGGAGATTGGCGCGCAAGTTAGCAAACCAGGCCGATGACGGCGTCCTCCCTCGCGCCCGCCTCCCCGACGGAGAGGCGATGGCAGGAGGCGCCGGCGAGGGCGCCCGCCAGCGCCCGCATCAACGCCGGCCGCGGGGGTGTCTCAACCGGCAGCCGTGCGGCGATCTCGCTGAGCATCTCGACGGGCGTCGTGGGCCGCGCGCGCGCCCGGCCCGGCCGCGGATCGAGCGCCACGACATGGTCCAGTGGCGCGATCGTCAAGCGCCACTCCATACCCAGGTCCCGGGCCGGGTCAAGCAGGGCTCGCCCCTCGGGCGTGCGGGCGCTCGACCAGCCGCCGCAACCGGCACCGGCAGCCGCCGCCGCGGCAATCGCCTGGTGAGCTTCGGGCTCTGCGAGCGCCAGCGGAGCCGACACCGCGACCGCATCGCGACCGCGCACGAGCAGGCTCTCATCGCCCTGGATCGACCCACCACGCAGCGCGAGCGCCAGCGCCAGCGCGCTCTTGCCACTCCCCGGAGGCCCGATCAGGAGTATCCGGCTGCCGCCCAGATCGACCAGCGCCCCGTGCAGGCGGACCCAGCCCTTCAGCGCGGCCAGCTCGAACGCGCGCTCGCGCGAGCGCGCGAGGATCGCCTTTGCGGCGTGCCCGGCGCTCGGGGCCACCGCGAGCACGTCGCCCTCCTCGAGCAGCGTCCAGTCCCCGTGGGCGGTCGCGATCGTGGCCTCGTAGCGCTGCGCCCGCGAGGGCTCGATCTCCTCGACGGCGCTCGCGACCAGCGGCCCTAACGCTTCCAGCACCGCGCCATCGGCGTCGCTCACGCTGACGCGGTGCCAGAGAAGCTGGTAGGCGAGTTGCCCGCCTATCGAATGAGGCCCTCGTCGCGCAGCTGCTCGAGGCACGCGGCGACCTCGGCCGCGGGCAGCTCGGGAAGCTCCCAGGCGCCCTGCAAGAGCTCGGCGATACGCGCGGCGTCGTGCTTGCCGGTGCACATCACGAAGACGAAGCTCGCGGTCTCGTTGAGGTAGTGGACGCGCTCGCTCGTGAGGTCGTACACGACCAGGCCGTCCTCGACCTCGTGGATGTCGAGGGCATCCGCCGGCTCGGGCAGCTCCTCACTCACGACGCGGGCTCCCCGACCAGCGCCAGCACTTTGGGCGCGACGACGTCCTGCAGGTAGTGCGCCGAGAGCGTCGCGGAGGCGGCCTCGACCATCGCGGCGGCGCGCGCCGGCTCCGCCAGCAGTCCGCTCGCGAGCTCGGCGAGCTGGCGCGGGGAGCCGCCGATCGCCACCTCGCGGCCGTCGCGGACGGCGAGGCCCGCCACGGCGGTCTCGCTGGCGACGACGGCGCGGCGGTAGGCGAAGGCCTCGAGCAGCTTGATCCGTGTGCCGCCGCCGCGTTCGATCGGGGCGACCACCAGATCTGCGCCCGCGTACCAAGGCGCCAGCGCGTCGACGGCTCCGGCCACGCGCACGTGGCCGCTGGGCGCGATCGCGCCGTCGTGTCGCCCGACGAGATCGAGCGTGGCTGCCGGGTGGGTCTCACGCACAATCGGGAGGATCTCATGTACGAGCACCCGCGCGGCTTCGAGGTTCGGCGCGTAGGTCAGGTTGCCGACGAACAGCAGCCGCGAGTCGCCCGGGGGCGCGACCGTCCGCGCCGGGGCGCGAACGGCGTTCGGAAGCACGGCCAGCGCCGGGAGCTCGTATCGGGCCGCGATCTCGGCGCCCTCGCTCGCGGAGGCGGCGCAGACGACATCGGCGTCGGGGAGCCAGCCCCGCGCGAGGCGCGCGATCGCCGCGGCCTCCTCGTCCTCGCCGCCCGCGCGGGCGAAGGCCTCGTCGTCGTCGTCGAGATCGACGATCACGCGCCCGGCGCCCAGTTCCCGGGCGAGCGCCACCCCCAGCGGCGCCAGATAGCCGCGCAGCACGAACACGGCCCGGGGGCTCCGTGCGCGCTCGCCGAGCGCCGCGAGCGCTTGCCCAGCGAGCGTCGGCGGCGCCATGCGGGCGCGGAGCGGCAGCGGCGCGGTGCGCTCGAGACGGTCGCGCAGGAAAGCGTCAGACAGCATCCGCGTGAGATGCTCGCGCGCTCCTGCGGCGTCGGTCACCGGCACGATCCAATGCAGCGAGCGAGCGCTCGCGCGCGCCCACGAGTCATCGTCGAGCGCCCCCGACACGGGCACCACGACGAGGTCGACGTCGAAGGCGCCGGCGAGCGCCTCGAGCACCATCCCGGCGCGCATGGCAAGACCGTTGCCTCCGAGGGCGGGGACGATCGGCACGACCAACACGACGCGCGAGCGCGGCTCTCGCTCGCCCGCGGACACGAGCGCACTACGATCTGCGCCGGGCGCGTCACCGTACGAACGCGCGCCCGCGCGAGCGTGGCCAGCGGACAGACAACCATCCCCCGCATCGCGCACTTCGTCTACGGGCTCGCTCCCCGCGAGGAGCCGTTTCACCTCGTCCACTACCTCGCGCTCGCCTCCTGTTTGGAGCGCGTCGCGCCCGAGGAGATCCACGTCCACTGTGGCCGTCTGCCCTACGGCTTCTACTGGGACCTGATCCGCCCGCACGTGCAACTGCACCGCGTCGACCCGATCGCACAGGTCAGCGACTTCGCCTACGACCCCTTCACGGAGCGCTACTCCTACGCTCATCACGCCGACTTCATCAGGCTTGACGTGCTCGCGCGCCACGGGGGCCTGTATGCCGACATCGACACCCTGTTCCTCACGGCGATCCCCGAGCGCTGCTGGAGCGAGCGGGCGGTGATCGGCCGCGAGGCCCATGCCACCAACGAGAACGGCCAGCGCCGCCCCTCGTTCTCCAATGCACTCGTGATGAGCGAGCCCGGCGGCGAGTTCGTGCAGGCCTGGCGCGAGCGCACGGTCACCACCTTCGACGGATCCTGGGCCGAGCACAGCTGCCTGCTTGCCGCCAGGCTCGCAGGAGAGCTCCCCGACGCCGTCTCGGTGGAGGACAAGCGTGCCTTCCACGCCTTCGAGCCCACCCCCGAGGGTCTGCGCGCGCTCATGGTCGAGGCCCCCGGCGATCTGAGCGGAATCGTCTCGGTGCACCTGATGGCACACCTGTGGTGGGAGGAGTGGCGGACGGAGTTCCTCGAGGTGCACGGGCACATGATCGACGAGCACTGGCTGCGCGAGTCCGAAGCCACCTACGCGGTCGCGGCGCGCGGGCTGGTGCCCGAGCATCGGGAGTTCTGAGTCAGGTGACTCCCGCGGGCGAACCGGCACTGCGGTACGTCGCCGAGGGTGGCTCGACCGGATACCGCACCGCCGCGGTCCGCCTCGCGGACGCGGTTCGCGCCGCCGGCGTCGACGTGGAGCTGCTCACCTGGCGACCTCCACCGGACTGGTCAAGCCTCGGGCAGTTCCTCTGCGACGACGGGGTCGCGCGCTCGCGGCCCGCCACCCCGACGGTGATGCACCTCGTGCCCGAGCACGTCCCGGCTTTGCGCGCCTTGACCACCGGTCCGCTCGTCCTGCACACGGTCTGGGAGACCGACCTGCTGCCGCGCCGGTGGCCGGCGTTCATCAACTCCTCCGATGGCCTGATCGTTCCGAGCGACGGGAACCGCCAGGTCTTCGCCCGGAGCGGCGCGCGCCTGCCGACCGAAGTGATCCCTCACGTCGCCTGCGAAGCGCTCGAGGGCGACCGGGGCCTGCCGCTGGGGATCCCCGACGACGTCGTCGTCTTCTACGCGATCAGCCGCTGGGACGAGCGCAAGGCGCCCACGCTCGTGGTCCAGGCCTTCCTCGAGGCCTTCACCGCCGATGATCCGGTGGCGCTCGTGATCAAGACCGGGCCGATCGCCGAGATACGCCCGGCTGACGACTGGGGACACACCTCCCCGCGCTTCGTCACCACCGACTGGCAGGTCGCGCGGCTCATGCGCAACCACCCGCGACCTCCGCGGATCCACCTGGTGGTGGACGAGTGGGATGAGGCGCGCATCGCGGGCTTGCACACACGCGGCGACTGCTACGTCACGCTCACCCACGCGGAGGGCTGGGGTATCGGCAGCTTCGATGCCTGCGTCTATGGCAACCCGGTGATCGCCACCGGTTGGAGCGGTCAGCTCGAGTACCTCGACGGCTCGGCGACACTCGTCGACTACGACCTGGTTTCGGTGTCCCACAATGCCGCGGGGTCGTACGAGCCCCGGCAGCATTGGGCACAGCCGCGTCTCGAGCACGCCGTCGAGCTGCTGCGGCGCGTCGCCGCCGACCCGGCCGCCGCGCGCGCGGCCGCCGCGCCGCTTGCCCAGCGAGCCCTCGAGCGCTTCCGCGGCGAGGTCGTGGCCGAGCGCTTCATCGACTCGGCCATCCGCCTACGGCTGCTCGACGGACGCTAGCCGAGCCCCACGCGCCCGTGGCCCTGCTGACCTCGCCCAGAGCTCCCTCCTGGGCTGAGGCCGGATCCGAAGCCTCAGGCTAGATCCGAAGCCCCACCCACAGCAGCACCGTCGCCAAGACGAGGCCGGCCGGCACGGTCAAGAGCCCGAGCCGCGTGAATTCCCCGAGCGTCACGTCGTCTCCGTGAGCTCGCAGGACACGACGCCACAGCAGCGTGGCGAGCGAGCCGACATAGGTCAGGTTGGGCCCGACGTTGACGCCGACCAGCATCGCCAGCAGAGTGGCCTGCCCGCCGGCCGCCGCGGCCGCCGGGATCAGGATCAGCGTCGCCGGGAGGTTGTTGACGACGTTCGCGAGAACGGCGCTCAGGGCGGCGACGGCCAGGAGCGCCGGTAACGACGAGCCGCTCGGAAGCAGCGAAGCGACCGCGGAGCCCAGGCCGTCGTGGGCCGCGGTCGCGACGATCACGCCGAGCCCGAGCACGAACAGAAGGAACGCCGGCTCCGCCGCGCCCACCAGCCCGGCGACAGTGGCCTCTCGCCCGAGCAGACCACGCGCCGCAAAGGCCACGGCGCCGGCGGTCGCGACCCAGACCGCGGCGACCCCGGCGAGCGAGCTGAGCGCGAAGCCGGCCATCGTCAGGGCGAGGATCACCAGCGCACCAAGCGGCAGAGGGGGCGCCGCGGTGACCGCGACCCCCTCGCCGTCGCGCTCGTGCGGAGTCTCGAGCGCCGAAGCGAAGAATCGCCGTAGCACCGCCCACTCGAGCGCCACCACGCCGAGCGTCGGCAGCGCCATCAAGGCCGCGAAGCGGCTGAAGGACAGACCGGCGGCGTGGAAGGCGAGCAGGTTGGTCAGGTTCGCGATCGGCAGCAGCAGCGAGGCAGAGTTCGCCAGGTGCCCGGTGGCGTAGGCGTGCGGGCGCGGGTCGGTTCGCATCCGCGTCGCGGTCACCAGCACGACCGGCGTCAGCAGCACCGCCGTCGCGTCGAGGCCCAGCAGCGCCGTGACCGCGGTCGCCACCACGACGACGATCGCCAGCAGCCGCGCCGGGCCGCCGGCGGCGCGGTGGGCCATGCGCCCGCCGATCGCCGCGAACAGCCCCTCGCGACGCGCCCCGTCGGCGATCACCAGTAGCGCCGCCAGGAAGCCGACCGTTGGCGCGAGGCTGCTCAACGCGTGGCCCGCGCGGCTGAGCCCGATCGCGCCGAGCACGACGAGCACCAGGGCCCCGACGACGGCGGCGAATGCCTCGGAGGCCAGGCGCGCGCCCGCCACCGCGGTGGCGAGGGTCATGGCCAGGATCGCAAGGGCCAGGACCAGGCCCAGCGCCTCAGGCACGCCGGCTCCGCGAGCGCGGCCGCGGGGGCGAGGCGCCGCCGTTCCTGGGCCCGCGGCTCGCATCCGTCCGGCCGACACCCCGGCTCCACGACTGCCCCGCCATCAAACAGCCGCCGGTCCGACTCCCCGCACCAGCGCCGGCATGGAAGAGTGCGGGAATGAGCCAGGAAACGCCGCCGCCTGAGCGCGCCACCCACGAACATCCGCCGCCCGCCATGCGCATCGAAGAGGCCACGACGGCGAGCGAGGAGTTGCTCGCAGCGCTCGCGGGCCTCGTCGCCCAGCTCTCCTCATCAGCCCCCGCCCCCGACGAACGGCGTATGCGCGAGATCGTCGACTCGCCGGCGTCGCGGCTCCTGCTGGCCCGCGACGAGGCAGGGACGGTGCTCGGCATGCTCACGCTCGCTCTATTCCCGATTCCGACCGGCGTGCGCGCCTGGATCGAGGACGTCGTCATCGACGAGCGCGCCCGCGGACACGGGATCGCCTCCGCACTCACGCAGGCAGCGCTGAGCCTGGCCGCCGAACAGGGCGCCCGCACGGTCGATCTCACCTCGCGCCCCGATCGCGACGCGGCCAACCGCCTCTACGCCAAGCTCGGCTTCCAGCGCCGCGAGACCAACGTCTACCGCTACCAGCCGCCGCCCGCCTAGGGCCACGCGCGACTCACGCCAACACGCGGCCCCCCCTCGGGCTAACACGCGGGCGCTACTCAAGCCGAGCCGCGGCCCCGCCTCACGCCAACGCACGCACGCGCAGCCAACCAGGACGCAACCGCACGGCGCGAGCGCACGACGCGAGCGCAGGGCGCGCCCCCACCACGCCAACCTCACCGCGGAACGATGTCGACGACCCTCGCACCGTACTCGCGCGCCAGCGCCGCCGCCACGATCGAGCGGTGACAGGCCTGCGGATCGCGCTCGACGCACAGCAGCGCGGCGAGGCCCTCCGCGGGAAGCAGGGCCGCCACCGCGTCGAGGTCGGCGACGTCGAGGATCTCGCGCGTGTAGCCCTCGGTGTATTCCGGCGCGAGCGCCACGCGCGAGCGCTTGCCGACGCCGGCGCGGTCGTCGGCGGCGTACTGGAGCGCTCGCAGCTGCGTGGTGGGGGCCAGCTGCGGCAGGTGCTGGTAGCCGACCTCGGCCTGCGCGAGCAGCGCCTGCAGCCGCAGCGAGTTGGCCCACGAGTACTCGCGCCCGCGCACTCCGCGACGCTGGCGCACGTCGAGCACGAGCGTCACGCCCGCCTCGCGCAGCGCCCCGAGGAAGCTCGACGCGTCGAACCCGTAGACCCCGATCGTTGCCACCCGTGGTGCGCCGGTCGCCGCCACCGCCGCCGACCTTAACAAACCCCTGGACGCTCCGGCCGCAGACACCCCATGGGACTAGAGTTAGCGAACGTGGAGCACGCCCTCCCCGATCGCAGCCTGACGCGACGAGCGCTGCTGATCGCGGGGGGCGCGAGCGTCGGCGCCGTGGCGCTCGCGAGCGCCGGTGATCGCGTCCGCGCGAGCCTCGGCGCGCTCGTCGACCCGGCCGCCGCGCCGCGCCTGCCGGTCTACCGCACGCGCCCCGATCTGCTGATCCCGGCGCCCACGGTGACGACGCTCAAGCCCGGCGTCTCGCCGGGGCTGATGTTCCTGGCCCCCTACAACGCGCCCAATCACGCGCAGGCCGGCGCGATGATCGTCGGCGGCACCGGCGAGCCGATCTGGGAGCAGCCGCTGCCGCACCTGGTCACCACCGACTTCCGCGTCCAGAGCTTCAAGGGCGCCCCGGCGCTGACCTGGTGGCAGGGGATCGTCGAGCTCGGCCACGGCGTCGGGCACTACGTCATCGCCGACTCCTCCTACCGGCCGCTCGCGACCGTCAATGCCGGCAACCGCCGCGCCGGCGACCTGCACGAGTTCCTCCTCACCAACCGCGGCACCGCCCTGCTGACGACCTACCTCGTCACCAACCGCGACCTGCGCGCGGTCCACGGCCTCAAGGACGGGACGATCCAGGACGCGATGTTCCAGGAGATCGACGTCGCCAGCGGCCGCGTCCTGCTCGAGTGGCACAGCCTCGACCACATCCCGATCACCGAGTCCTACTGGCCGCTGAGCAAGGACTGGGACTACGTCCACCTCAACTCGATCGAGGTCGACCGCGACGAGAACCTGCTCGTCTCGAGCCGCAACACCCACACCATCTACAAGCTCGCCCGCAAGAGCGGCGAGATCATCTGGCGCCTCGGCGGCAAGCAGAGCAACTTCCAGCTCGCCTCCGACGCGGTCTTCGTGTGGCAGCACGACGCCCGCCGCCAGAGCGACGGCTCGATCACCGTGTTCGACAACGGCGACGCGCTCTCGCGCGCGCTCGTCCTCAACGTCGACGAGAGCGCCCGCAAGGTGATCCTGCGCAGCGCCTTCGTGCATCCCTCCAAGCTCCACGCCTCCAGCCAGGGCAACGTCCAGGTGCTACCGGGCGGCAACGTCCACGTCGGCTGGGGAGCTCAGCCCTACGTCTCGGAGTTCTCTCCCAGCGGCGAGCTGCTCCTGGACGCCAAGCTCGGCACCGACTACGTCTCCTACCGCTCCTACCGGATCCCCTGGAGCGGCACCGGCGCCGCCGAACCGACGGTCGCGATCGAGCGCTCGCGCCGCCGGCTCGACGCCTTCGTGAGCTGGAACGGAGACACCCGGGTGGCGCGCTGGCAGGCGCTGACCGGGACGACGCCACAGACGCTGTCGGTGGTCGGCAGCGTCGCCCGCACCGGCTTTGAGACCGGCATGCGCCTCTCCCCCCTACTCACGCGCCTGGCGATCCGCGGCGTCGACGCCGCGGGCACGACCGTCGGCACCTCCAAGCTCCTGGCCGTCTGATGCAGACGCTGCGGGGCGCGCCCTTCATCGTCACCGGCGGCGCCTCGGGCCTGGGCGCCGCCACCGCCCGCCTGCTCGCGCAGTCCGGGGCGCAGGTCCTGATCGCCGACCGCGACGCGCAGCACGGCGAGGCCCTCGCCTCAGAGCTCGGCGCGCCGGCCCGCTTCCACGAGACCGACGTCACCTCCGAGGACTCGGCCGCCGCCGCGGTCGCCGCCGCCAGAGACGCCTTCGGCGCTCTGCGCGGCCTCGTCAACTGCGCCGGCGTCGCGGTCTCCGAGCGCGTGCTCGGTCGCGACTCCCTCCACGGCCTCGACACCTTCCTGCGCGTGCTCGAGGTCAACCTCGCCGGGACCTTCAACATGACGCGCCTGGCGGTGGGGGCGATGGCGCAGCAGGAGCCCGACGGCGGTGGCGAGCGGGGCGTCGTCGTCTGCACGGCCTCGGTCGCGGCCTTCGACGGCCAGATCGGCCAGGCCGCCTACTCGGCCTCCAAGGGCGGCATCGCGGCGATGACGCTGCCCCTGGCGCGGGAGTTCGCCCGCATCGGCGTGCGCGTGGTCTCGATCGCGCCGGGGATCTTCGACACCCCGATGCTGGCCTCGCTGCCCCAGGCCGCGCGCGACTCACTCGGCGCCTCGGTCCCCTTCCCCGCCCGCCTCGGCCAACCCCAGGAGTACGCGGCGCTGGTCGCCCACATCGCCACCAACGCGATGCTCAACGGCGAGACGATCCGCCTCGACGGGGCGCTGCGGATGGCGCCCCGCTGAGACCCGCTGTCGTGGGGGGATGGGTGCATGCACCCATCCCGGGATCGGTGCATGCACCGATCCCCGGTCGGCGCATGCGCCGACCGCGAAGCCTCAGACGAAGGCCGCGGCGGCGACGATCAGCGCGACGCACTCCTCGACGCCGAGCTTGGTGGCGTTGAGGGTGAGGTCGTAGAGCGAGGGGTCGGCGACGTCGCGGCCGTAGAGGCGCCGGACCCAGGCCGCGCGGGCGCCGTCGTTCTCGCGCTCCTGGCGGCGGGCCTCCTCGGGGCTCAGCCCGTAGCGCGCGACCGCCTGGTCGATGCGGGCCTGCAGCGGGCCCGACAACCGCACGCGCAGGACGTGGGGCTGCTCGGCGAGCACGATCATGCCGGCCCGGCCGAGGATCACGGCGGCGCCGGAGCTCGCGTGGTCGAGGATCGTCTGCTCGGTGGCGGCGCGGAAGGCTTCCTCGTCGGGAACGTCGACCGGCGGGATCGCGCTGCCGTAGACGCTGCCCATGATCGCGAAGGACGAGAGCAGGCGCTCGAAGAATCCGGCGAGGGCCTCGTCGTGGTCCTCGGCGTCCTCGAGCGGCACCGCCAGCTTCTCGGCGACCGCCACGGGGATCGCTCGGTCGAGGAACGGCACGTCCAGCTCGGAGGCCACGGCGCGGCCCACCTCGCTGCCGAGCGCGCCGTAGGAGGAGGAGATCGTGACTACAGCCAAAGGTGCCTCAGGGTAGGACCTGCGACGATGTGTAGAGCAGCGCCGTCGGTGTCCGGCGCTGCTCTACAGGCCATCGCTCTCGCTCCCGTCCGCGCTGACGATAACCGCTGGGGCGCTGGATTGCGAACTGGAACCGTTCCGACCGCGTGCCAAAGATCCCGCAAAAGCCCGCCGTCCTCACCGTCGCGCTCGCGGCCGCGGCGCTGCTCGCCGCCTGCGGATCGACCACCACCAAGACGGTGACCGTCACCCAGACGCAGACGCAGACCCAGACGCAGACCGTGACGAGCAGCAGTACGGGCAGCCACTCGAGCACCGCGACGACGAGCACGACCGCGACGGCGACGACCGTCACGACGCCGCCCGCGAGCACCAGCTCGACGACGACCACGCGGACCGCGACCGGCCCCGCCTTCGTCGGCACCACGACGACCCCCAGCGGCGCGCTCGGCGCCGCGGTCGCGCTGCTGACGCGCAAGGGCTACACGCCGCTTGGCACCTCGACCTACGACGCGGGCGACACCCTGCGCGTGCTCATCGGCCGCGCCGCCGGTGGCGAGCGCGCCTTCTTCTTCGACCAGGGCAGCTACCTCGGCATCGACGCCTCGACCGCCAGCGCTCAGATCACGGTGCACGGACAGAACGACACCGAGGTCACGCTCGTCTACGCGACCTACTCGGCAGGGTCCTCGGTGCCGAACGGGTCCCGGCGCGTGCGCTTCGCTCTCGATATGGGGCAGCTGAGCCCGCTCGATCGGATCCCGAGCGTCGCGCTGCGGCGCTAGCTCCCTGCGGCGCTAACTCCCTGCTGCGCTAGCCAGTGGCGCCGGTGACACCGGTGGTGCCGGTGACGCCCGTCGGGCCCGTGGCGGTGGTCGGGCCGGTGGGGCCGGTCGGTGACGTCGGGCCGATCGGCGGCACCGTGGGCGGAGCGCCTGAGTTCCAGCGGACCGGGACCGGGGTCAGGGTGAGGAGGGCCGGCCAGGTGCTGGCATCGACCACGCCGGTGGCCGGGATGCCGTGCCCGAGCTGGAAGGCCTCGACGGCGGCCTGGGTCGCGGCGTCGAAGATCCCGGTCGTCGGCGTCTGGGGCTCGGCGGCCGCCAGGTACTCCTGCATCCACACGACCTGGTCGCCGCGGGCCTTGAGCTTCAGCACCGGCCACGTGCTCGCCACGGCGACCGGCTGGGTGCTCGTGAAGGGTGCGACCAGCGCGCCCCATTCGTTGCTCGAGGCCGACTGCCAGTCCCACCACGACAGCGCGCTCGCGCCGTAGGCCGCGGCGACCTGGCGGAAGCGCACGACCTCGGTGGCGGAGACGCCGCCGTAGAGCTGGCCGACGGGCAGGATCGGACGGTTGTAGATCCGGTTCTCGATGAAGGTGTGCGCGTAGGCGGTGTCGGGGCTGTCGCCGATCGTGTGCCAGTACAGCTGCGGCGCGTTGTACTGGGCGCCTCCCGGCCCGAGGAAGACCGAGTAGGGGAAGGACTCGTGGTAGTCGACGTAGGGGAAGCCGGCGAGGCCGATCGGGTAGCTCGCCCCGACCCCGGCGCGGAGATCCTCGATGTAGGTCTGCGCCGAGGCGTAGCGGCCCTGGTACTCGGTCTCGGCGTCGATCACGAGGCAGTCGGCGCCGTCGCGCACGGCGCGGATCCCGAGCCCCGCCTCGGCCGTGGGCTGGCTCCCGTAGACGTACTGCCAGGCGCAGATGTTGAGGCCGAGCGCGTGCACCGCCGCGACCAGCTGCGGCGTGAACTGGCTCCAGAAGTTGGAGCCGCCATCAGAGCTCTTCACGTAGAGCGTCTTGATCCCGGCGGCCTGCGCCTGTGCGGCGATCTTCGTGAGGTCGCCGCCGTCGCTCTGGTTCAGGTACCAGATCCACATCCCGGGCGAGTCGAGCGCCGAGATCGCCGGCGTCGTCGTGTCGACGGTGGGGGCCGCCAGCTTCGGCTTCCTGGGCGCGGCGAGAATCTTGATCGGGCCGTAGAGCTTGGAGCGCTCGTGCGGCGCCGCGGAGATGTAGATGCGACCGCTGGCGGCGCCCTTGGGGATCGTCACCGCCGTGCCGTGCGAGGTCGGGCGCAGGCGTGCTCCCAATGGCGTCACGCGCGCCGACTTCGCGCCCTTGACCGCGGCGCGCGGGAAGAAGACGAGGTAGCCGGGGCGCAGGTGATGGCCGCGGATCACGAGCTCGCCCGTGATCTGGACGCTGTGGGGGTTCTTGCTGCAGACGGTGCGCCCGACCTTGTAGCAGCGCGCACCGGTGACGATCGGGGGCACCGTCACCTTCGTCGACTTCTTCTTCGACGTCGACGGCTTCGACTTGCTCGTCGAGGGCTTGGTCGTGGAGGGCTTGCTCGGCGAGTGCGTCGAGGAGGAAGACGTCGTCGTCGTCGTCGTGGTCGTCGACGTCGATGAGCCTCCGGGCGCGGAGGCGCCTCCGGTCGCCGAACCCGCGAGCGCGCCCGGGGCGCACAGCGCCAGGACCGCGAGGGCGGTGGCGAAGATCGAAGCTGTCTGCCTGGGAGAACTCATAAGCACGCTGCCCTCGCGGGCCCCCCAGCCGATCGGAACACAGCACGAGCGCCAGGGTCGCGGAAATGGCGCCAACCGCCCGCAATCGGACGGTCGAGGGCGCTGCCGGCCTCGCCAGCAGGGTAGCGGCCGCCGGCCGATCCGGGGCTCGGCGGGCGCACTCTTGCGCTCCCGGACGTCAGCGGCGCCCCGCGAGCAGGCGCCGCCATAGCGAGGGGCCTCGGGGCTGCGAAGCCCGCCAGTCCTCGCGCAAAGGCAGCCGCCCGGCCTTGCGCGCCGCCATCACGCAGGCGGTGTGGGCGTGGCGGCGGCGACTGTGGTCGCCCTCCGGAAACATCAGCATATGCTCGGAGAGGGCCGGCAGATGCCGCCCGCAGATCGGGCAGCGATAAGTCGCCGGCTTGCGGTTGGCGGCCGGCCGGATCTCCCACCAGGCTGCCGGCGGCAGGCTCAAGGCCGGCCCTCCGGCGACGCCGAGGCGGTTACGCGGGAACTCGCAAATACACTCGTGCCACAAGCATGCCACCGCGTCGGCGCATCCTCTCCTCGACCGCCCGTCCGGCGACCCTGGCGGCGGCAGCGGGTGCTGGCGCCGACTACGGCCGAAGCGACGAACCGGACTGGCGGGCGCTGGACTGGCGCGTGCATCTGCGCGCGGTCACCGTGGGCGGGCGGCGTGTCCACCTCGTAGACGTCGGCAGCGGCGCCGGGCCCGCGGTGCTCTTCATCCACGGTCTCGGCGGACGCTGGCAGAGCTGGATCGAGAACATTCCGCGGGTCGCGGCGAGCCACCGCGCCGTCGCCTTCGACCTGCCCGGCTTCGGCCGCTCGCAACTGCCGGTCGAGCCCATCACGATCGAGGCCTACGCGGCCGTGATCCAGCGGCTGTGCGACCTGCTCGAGCTCGAGTCCCTCGTCGTCGTCGGCAACTCGATGGGGGGCGCGGTGGCGATCGCCGCGGCGCTCGAGCTGCCGGAGCTCGTACGGGCAACGGTGCTCGTCTCGCCGGCGGCGATCTCGCTCGCGGACTTCAACCCGGCGCCGGCGGCGGCAGTCCTCGCCGCGCTGTCACGCACTCCACTCGGATCGCCGCAGGGTATGCACTCGATCCTGCGACGCTCGCGCGCCCGTCACCTGGCGTTCGCCGCGCTGGTGCGCCACCCGACCCTGATCGCGACCGACACCCTCAGCGAGCTCATCGGGGGACGGGGAGCACCCGGCCTGGCGGGCGCGATCGAGGCCATGCTCGCGACCGAGCTCGGCGCTTCCGTCGGCGAGGTGAGCCAGCCGGTCCTCATCGTCCAGGGCCGCGAGGACATGCTCGTCCCGCTGCGCCTCTCGCGCCGGCTCGCCGACGAGCTCCCGAACGCGCGCCTCGAGGTGCTCGAGGACACCGGGCATCTGCCGATGATCGAGCGGCCGGCGCGCTTCAACGAGCTGCTGCTCGACTTTGTGGCGGAGGTCTGAGGGAACGAGGGCGCTGGCGGCGCGCTCGGCGCGCGGCGGTGCTGAGCGGCGCGGCGCTCAGCGGGGCGCGAGCGGAAGCGAGCTGTCGCTGCGGTCGCGACCGCTGAAGGCGGGACCGTCGCAGTGGGGCTCGGTGGTCCAGGGAAGCGTCAGTGCGTACTGCTGCAGTCGCGTCGCCGAGGCCGAGGAGAGCGTCACGGTCAGTCCGACCTTGCCCCTACAGACGTCGGAGAAGAAGACCGCGTAGAAGGCGCCCGCGAGCGTGTAGTAGTCCGACCACTGCAGGTTGTCACCGGGGAGCGTGACCGAGCTGTGGTACCCGCGCGCCACCCCCGGCTCCTTGGCGAGCTTGTCGTAGAGCGCGAGCATGCGTGAGTGCGGCGAGCCGCTCGGGTCAAGCGACGCGCGAACGGTCACCGTATCGGCCGCCGACGCCGGATCGACGTATCCCGCCATGGCCATGCCGTGGGGGGCCGACAGCAGCTCGTTCGTCCAGCCCGCGGGAACGAACGCGGCGAGGTTGACGCTGTCATAGGACTCGTAGTGGAGGGCGTTGTTCTCGGCGTCGATGATGGCGCGCGTGATGAAGACGGCCGCGGCGAGCGCCACCACCAGCACGATCAGCCCGCGCCAACCCAGCAGCGGCTGGTGCTTGAACTGGCGCGTGCCGCAGTAGGGGCAGCGGGCGCTCGCCGCGTTGATCTCCACCGAGCAGACGCGGCACCGGCGGGTGCGCGGCGGCGCCTCATCCACGTAGGTCGCCTCCGGCTGCAAAGCCGGCTCCGCCGCGTAGACGGCCGCATCCTGCTCGTAGGTCGGGGCCTCCTCGTCGGCCTCATAGACCGGCGCCTCGTCCTCGTGAGCCCCACCGACTTCGGTCGCGTCGTGCTCGTCTGTCGGCTGCTCGCCGAAGGGCGTGCCTCCCCGGTGCGCCGGGTCGGCCCCGTCCGCGGTCTCCGCTTCGACGGCCTGCGGCTCCGAGCCGGTGTCCTCCGCGCCGGACTCCTCATCCACGGACTCAGGCTGCGGCGAGGCGTCCTCGCCCGGCGCTACGCCATCCCCCGGCGCAGCCCCATCCTGCGCCGCCGTTCCATCCTCTGGCGTGGTTCCCTCGTTGCGCGACGTTCCATCCTCCGCTGCACTTTCACCCTCGACACCGATCTCGTCCTCCGGAGCGGCCTGGCCCTCCGCCGCGGCCTGCGGTTCCCGCGCCCGGTCCTCGTCCCCGGTCTCGAGCTCCTCGAGGCTCATCGCGCGAGCCCTCCGACGGCCGCAGGCGCCTCCCGGGGCTCGAGCTCGAAAGCCTCGGCCAGCAGCTCGTAAGACCGGCGGCGATGGGCGTGGTCATGGGTGATGGTGACCACGATCAGCTCCTGGGCGCCGTACTCGGCCGCCACCTTCTCGAGCTCCGCGCGCACCTGCTCGCCAGTCCCTAGCACCGTGCGCCGCCGGGGCACGCTCAGGGTCCCTGCGCGACGCTCGGCCTCGAGCGCGTCCACCGCCTCCTGCGGAGGAGGCACCGGGATCAGCTCACCGCGGCGGAGCTTGACGAAAGCCCAGCGACTGCTCGCGGCCAGATACTCGGCTTCCTCACGGCTGTCGGCCGCGAGCGCCCACACGCCGACGGCGACGACCGGGGTCTCGAGCCGGTGGGAGTCGACGAAGCGCTCTCGGTAGCTGGCCGCGATCGGGCCACCATGGGGGTTGATGAAGTCGGCGAAGGCGTAGGGCAACCCGAGCTCGGCGGCCCAGAGGGCGCTCTGCGACGAGGAGCCGAGCAGCCACGGCTCCGGCGCATACGGAAGACCCGGCAGAGCGCGTGAGAGATGCGCGAACGGGTGCTCGGGCGGCATGCGGTCCTCGAGGTAGGCCAGCAGCTCGCCGAGCTGCTGCGGGAAGTCGTCCGGGGCGCCCTGGCGGCGATCGCGCTGGAGCGCGAAGGTGGTCAGCGGATCGGTCCCGGCAGCGCGACCGAGCGCGAGATCGATGCGGCCGGGGAACAGGCCGGCCAGCAGACTGAAGGTCTCCGCGACCTTGAACGGGCTGTAGTGCGGGAGCATCACGCCGCCGCTGCCGACACGGATCTCGCTCGTCGCCGCCGCGATCGGCCCGATCAGAGCCTCGGGACTGGGACCGGCGACGAGGCCGCCGCCGTGGTGCTCAGCCACCCAGTAACGGTGGAAGCCCGCCGTCTCCGCCAGCCGCGCCAGATCGATCGTGTTGTGCAGCGCGTCGGCACCCGTCGATCCCTGCGTGATCGGCGACTGGTCGAGCACGCTGATGCGGAGGGGAGCGCTCATCTGGCGATTCCTTTCACAATCTAGCGACCGCGGCCCGAGGGGCCCTCGGCCGCCGCCAAGTGCGACCGTCCGCCACCTCAGCGCGTACGATGCTCAGGGGTGGGGAGAATTCTGCAACGCACGGGGGTGCGACTCATGCTTGCCGCGATCGCGGCGGGTCTGACGCTGTCCGCGGGGCTCCCTGGAGCCGTTGGGGCGCCCACGTCCCCGGCCAACCCCAACGAGCTGATGACCTACATAACGGGCCTGCCATCGTCGCCCCACGTCTGGGTGGCAGCCACTGATGGCAGCTCGCCGGACCAGCTGGGCCAAGCGAGCAGCGCCCAGATCAATCCCAGCGGAACCGCGGTCGCTGCTGTCAGCGTCGCGCGGCAGACCAATGCCTGGACGCTGACGCTGTACACGACGCCGCCGAGCTCCCCCGCTGCCGTGACCGTGATCCCCAAACGTCCGCAGCCGATGACGCTGCTCGCATGGTCACCGGACTCACGGCTGATCCTGGTCACGGTCGGCACAACGCCGGCGCAGTTGCTGCTCGTCGACACCACGACGCAGCAGACCCACACGATCGCCACTGGAGTGATCGCCGGCGCGAGCTTCGCCCCGGGCGGTTCGGACGCGATCGTCTACGGCCTCTCGCACTCGGGCAATTCGGCGGTCAACCTCTACACCACCAGCGACGCCGGGACCGACACGCGCCAGCTGACCCACGATGGCCGCAGCGAACTGCCGCTGTGGGCGCCATCGGGGATCGTCTACTCGCGTGAGACCGCACGCGCGAAGAATCCCTACCCCGAGCTGCAGCTGTGGATGATGAACACCGCCGGCGGCCGCACCCATCAATTGACCCACGTGACCGTGTCCAGCAAGGCGGAGGGGCTCGTGGCGCAGGGCGTGTCCAACGACGGCACGCGGCTGCTCGCGAACCTCATCAGCCCCACCGGCGCCAACATCACCGTGCCCTACACCGTCGCTCTCAGCGGGGCCAAGCCCTTGGTGCACCCACTCACGGCGAGCGGCTTCATCGGCGACGCGATCTCCGGGGATGGCCAGACGATCCTCGTCACCAAGGGCACCGCCAGCGACGTGCATGCGCTCTCGATCGAGACCTTCCCGTGGTCGGGCGGCAAGCCGACGCTGGTCGTCAAGCAGGGCGGCTACGCGAGCTGGAACTGCTCCGCCTCCTGCCGACCCAACCAGTAGCAGCTACCCCCTCAGGCCTCCGGCCATCGCCCGGTCCGCGCGAAGCGCTCGCGCGCCCGCTCTTCCTTGGCGCGCGCGGCGTCGCCGCTGACGCCAAGGCGATAGAGCCAGGCCACCAGCCAGCTCGCCGCGCCGGCGCCGATCAGGCCTGCGCCGCCGACCAGCGAGTCCTCGGTCCCAAAGCACATGCAGACGACTCCGGCCACAACGATCAGCGCCGGAAGCCCGTGGCGCGTGAAGCGAAGCAGCGGGTGCCCCGGTGCCGGCCCAGTCCTCGGCGCCGGCACATGCTCGGGGCGAGCTGGCGTGCGCGGGCGCAGCGGCCGCGCCCGTTGCGGGCCGCTCGTGACGTGTGCTCGCGCTCGCTTGGGAAGCCTCGATTGCATCCCCACCGAGGCTACTCCTCGGCGCTCACCCGATCGCCGAGAACGACGCGTCGCGACCGGAGAACGACAGCTCAAGCGTGCCGTCGAGCGCTTGCGCCGAAACGAGGCCCACGCCGAACGGGAGGTTCGAGAGCGCTCGCGAGCAGTTCGCGCCGGCGCTGTCGGCGCGCAGCTGCGCGGGGGGCACCTCGGCGCCACCCAGCTCGATCGCGATGATCGCGAAGCGCACCGCATCGTTGGAGGCATAGGGGCGAAGGCGGACCTCGGCCGCCCGCCCGTGGGGCGGCAGCAGGTCGACTCGGCCTGGGAAGATCGCCACCCGCGCAGCGGTGCTGAGCCCGGCTTGCACCGACGAGGGCAGCGAGCGCTCGCACGCCGGCGTCGCGAGCATCCCGCGTACCGTGCTCGGCGGCACGCCGGCACGCACCTGCAGGGATCCGATCGCGCCCTGCAAGCTGGTCAGGCTGCGCAGGTGCACATCGCGCAGCGTGCCGTCCAGCGCGAGCGGACCGAGGCCGTCGAGGTGAGCGTCAGCGGCCTTGACGGTGACGTCCCCGAGTGACCCGTGGATGATCTGGATGACCAGCGGGGTCGAGCCGAAGCCGACCTTCGGCGACACGCCGATCCGCGCGGCGACCGCGTGACTGACCGCGTCGCCGATCAGCTTGCGCGCCAGCAGCTCACCGGCGACCGCGAGGATCGCGACGAAGATCGCGAGGTAGAGCAGCCGGCGGAAGATCGGGAAGAGCAAGAACATGCGGTCGCAGCCCGCCCTCGCGGTCGACGCCGGGCGGCGTCGGTCCGGACTCTTCTTCTTCTGCCCCGCCGCCGGCTTCTCCTGCCGGCGGGCACTCTCAGCCGGTGTGGAGGACGGGGCCGGTCTGGACCACCTCGAACGCGCTTCCGGGGACCGCCTTGAGCGTGTCGAGCGCGTTGTCGTTCCAGCGCGGGTCGGTGGCGCCCTGGAAGTACCAGGGGCTGCCGTTGTCGGCGAGGATCAGTCCGTAGGTCTTCATCGCCCGCAGGATGATCCGCGCCACGCGAGGGAAATGACTGATGTCGAAGCTCGCCTTCAGACGTAGACGCAGCCCCATGGGCGGCAGGTTCGGGTCACTGGAGCTCGAGGCGAAGTGCGTCGCCGGATGGATGAAGCCGGCCTGCGTCTGCGGCGCGGTGAAGCGGATCGCGTGATCGATGCGACCGCGCTGGATCTCGTCGTAGCGGATCAGCCCGGCGAAGATCGGCAGGCCGGCGGCGTCCGCGGAGGTCCAGCCGTTCGGTCGTAGTTTGTTGCTGTGCAGGTTGAAGACGGCCCCGGAGCCTGCGTCCCAGGAGCCGTCGGAGTTGGGGTGGGCGTCGTAGAGCTCGAAGAGCTTGCAGGTGCCCTTCTGCACCACGAGCACGTGGCGGTCGCCGCTCGAATCGGCCCCGCCCTCCACCGGGGCGCCCGCCGGGATCGGATAGGGGCCCTTGTCGGACTGGTCGCCGTAGGCGGTGAAGTGGATGGCGACCTCGGGCTGGCTCCGAGGCACGACGGCGTAGGGGATTCCGTAGGTGAGGTTGGAGCCGAAGTCCGGATGCAGGAAGCCGCCGGCGCCGATCGAGGCGATGTAGGCGCTCGAGCGCGGACTGACCGGGAGCTTGGAGATGTTCTCGTGCCAGGGGCTGCTGGGTGGGAAGACCTCGCAGCCAGCGGTGCCGCGCCCGAACGGGTAGGCCGCCGCAGCGAAGGCCGCGCCGGCGCCGGCGAGCACGAGCAAGGCCCCGAGGATCAGAGCGCGGCGGCGCGGCATCAGGAGTGATGGTCGCACGCGCGCGGCGCGAGCTCAGCGGTTGTTCGAGGTAGCTACTCGTCCGTCGGGGCGTGACCGCCGGCGAAGTCGGCGCCGAAGGTTGCCTCTGTGCCGGCGAGGACCGGCGCCTCCGCGGTCACCACGCCGAGCTCGCGGTTGTACTCAAGCGACGCCGTCGAGAAATTCTGCGAACCGATGAAAGCGCGGGCCCCATCGACGACGATCAGCTTGGCGTGGATGTAGAGCGGCGCCGAAGCGGCGTACAGGCGCTCCTGTACCCCGGCCACGGCCAGCGCGTGCAGCGCGCGCTCCCAGTCCTCACTGAAGGTCATCACGAGCCGCACCTTCACGCCGCGCCGAGCGGCCGCGGCGAGGGCGCTCTCGACGGCTGCGCTGTCGAGCTCCTCGTTCTCGACGTCGAGGCGCTGACGCGCACTGGCGATCAGGCTCAGCACCGCCGCCTGCGCGCCCGGCGACCACAGCAGGTCCCCGCTGCCGCTCTGGGGCGCAATCGGACGTGCGACCCAGTCGGCCGCGAAGGTCGCCGCGATCGCGCGCACGTCGGCGGGCTGGGTATCGATCAGCGCGAAATCGCGCGTGGAGGCGTAGTAGCGGCTCTCGAGGTTCAGCGTCATCACCACCGCCCGCGCGCCGTCGACGACGATCGCCTTCTCGTGCGTGAGGTCGAACTCCCGCGGTGCCCAGCGCACCGCGACGCGATGGGCTGCGAGATAGTCGAACGCCGGCTGGTTGAGCGAGCGGTCGTAGCTCGAGCCGTCGAGGATCACCTGGACGTGCACGCCGCGCGCCGCGTCGGCGGCCAACGCCTGCTCGGCGGTTTGATCCGCCAGTTCATACATCGTCATCTGCACGCTGTGGTGAGCTGATGCGATCAGGCGATAGATCGGCGCGATCCCGGCGGCGGGCTCGACGAGCAGCGCCAGGCGGCCGCCCGCGGTGGCCGCTCGCGTAAGCGCCGCGGCAGCCAACGGCGCCGCCAGAGCGAGCATCGCCGCGAGAACGCGGGCTGCCCGCAAGCTAGGAATGGACGCTGAAGTGAACGAGCTTCGGTGCCGCGCTCGACGCGCCCAGGGAGACCCACGCCGTGTACACCCCGGGCGCCAGCGCGCGCCCGCGCACCCGACCGATCACCACGGCGTTGGTGCCGATCTGACCGCTGAAGCGCAGCGATCCGATCACCCGGCTCTTCGCGGGCGTTGCCGGCGCGCCCGGACGACCGGTGATGCGCACCACGATCGTGCCGGCGGCCGAGAGCGTCACGTGGAGGCGGAGCTTGACTCCCGTCGCGATCGCCTTCGCCTGGGCGCTGGCGGCCGTGACACGCGGCGGAGCCGCGAGCTTCAGCGGCTCCAGCGTCGTCGAGGCGGAGGTCCAGGCGGGGTCGGAGCTGTCGGCTGCGGCGTCATGGGTCAGGTTCGTGGCGGCGGACGGGAAGCTGCAGGTCGCTGACGTGCAGGTGGCCGCCACGGTGTAGATGTCACCGGAGGCCGCCCCGTGGTGCAGTTGGTGAGCGTCGAAGACGATCTTGGTGCCGGCAAAGCGAGCCTGTCCGAAGGTCCAGCCGGCTGGCTGGGCAAGAATCTCCGTGACCGGCTTGGCCCCGGGCACCCCCGATACGGGAGTCGTGTAGATGCCGGTGTTGGGCGCGTAGGGATCCACCATCAGAAGCGTCGAACCGTCGCTCGAGAGCGCCAGCGAGGTCGGGCCCGCTCCCGCGGCGCTGACGTACTCGTTGTCATAGATCACGACGGGCGCCCCCGAGTCGCTGGTGATCGGACCAAACTGCACCTCGTACTGACAAGACGGCTGCGCCGTGCCCTGCGCGTCGGTGACGTGGTAGCCACAGCCTTGGGCGACGACCCAGGCCGCCTGCGTCGGATCCGCCGGGTCCGGGGCTCCGTCGAATCCCGCAGCCGGCTCGCTCTCACTTCCCGTGGCGCCCCACTCGACGACCGACGCGCCGGCGCTCAGCGGTCGCTCGACGAGCGCCGCCGCGGGTGTGGGCAGCGCCGATCCTGAGATCCCCGAGTAGAGCGCGGACCCGAACAGCTCTTGGCCGTCGGCGGTCAGGCGTGGCTGGCTCTCGTAGTAGGCGGCTCCGGTCGCCGCGCCGGGCGCCGGGCCCAACTCGCTCAGCACGCCGCGCGCGAGCTCAAAGGTCGCGGAGCAGTCGGCTCCGCAGGCGAGCGGCTGGGCGCTCGGCGCGTAGGACTTCGTCTGGCCGAGGAAGAGCACCGTCGAACCGTGGAGCTGGAAGACATCGGGCGAGGCGAGCGTCCCCTGCTCGAGCGCGCCCGAGAGTCCGGGCGAGCTCACGGAGAGGAGCTCGTGGGGGCCGCTGCCGTCGTCGCGCATCGCCCAGATGCCGCTGCCGGTGCTCCATACGATCTGGCCGGCGAACGCGGACGGCGCGAGCACGAGTGCACCCAGGAAGACGGCAGCCGCGAACGCCGGGCGCAAACGATCCCCTCGCGCCCGTAGCCCCCGCCGCAGTGCGCGCTCACGCAATGCCGACACCGTCCCGAGCTTAGCGGCTGACGCCGCCATAACGCGACGGTTGACGGCCGCGAAGGTCCGCAGGAGCGGCCCTGGTGTCCGCTTCGCAGAAGTCGAGCTTTTGCGGGGAAATGCCGATGTATTGGTGTTGATTGACGCAGAAGCACGATTCCGCCGGGTGGCAATCGGCACGATCGCTGCGCTGTGGGCGGCGATGGTGTTCGAACTTGTGCTCTTTGCCGGCCATTTGGCGGCCGGCGGTCTGGCGACGCCCAACACCGTCGTCTACGACAGCTCGATCGCCTTGGCGGCGATCGTCTGCGCACTACGAGCCGCGGGGCGACGCCACGAGCGGCTGGCGTGGACGCTGATGGCGTGCGCCATCGGCTGCTGGGCGCTCGGGGAGATCTACTACGACAGCTTCCTCGCCGGTGCCTCCACCGTGCCGATCCCTTCGGTTGCGGATGGGTTCTGGCTCCTTTTCTACCTCCCCGCCTATGCCTCGGTGGTGGCGCTGATCCGCTCACGTCTGCCCCACCTCCCAGCGAGCCTGTGGCTGGATGGCCTGATCGGCGCTCTCGGAGTCGCCTCGGTCTCAGCCTCGGTGGTCTTCGGTGCCGTCCTGCACAGCACGCACGGAAGCCTCCGCGTGGTCGCCACCGGCCTCGCCTACCCGATCGGCGACCTCTTGCTGCTCGTGATGCTCATCGGCGTCGGCATCGCCACTAGGCGCCAGGCGCTCAACTGGTCGTGGCTGATCGTCGGAGCCGGCTTCGGGCTGTTCTGCGTCGGGGACTCGATCTACCTCATGCAGACCGCGCAGAACAGCTACGTCTCAAACGGCCTGCTCGATCTGAGCTGGCCGGTGGCGCTGGCGCTGATGGCCTCCGCCGCGTGGGCACCCCAGCGCCGACAGGTACTGCGTCCTCGCGGGCCTGCTTCGATCTTCACGCCGGTCGCCTTCAGCCTGCTCGCACTCGGCGTCCTCATCGCGGACCATTTTCACCGCGTCGATCTGCTCGGCATCGTGCTGGCCAGCGCCTGCATCCTCGCCGTGGCGGTGCGGCTGCTGATCGCCTTCCGCGAAGCCGTGCAGGCGGCCGCCTCCAATGCCGCGGCGCGCGACCAGGCCGTCGAGGCCCTCAACGCCAAGTCGTTGTTCGTCGCGACCGTGAGCCACGAGCTGCGCACCCCGCTGAACGGCGTCATCGGCATGACCGGGCTGCTGTTGGACACGGAGCTGAACCCGCAGCAGCGTGAGTACGCCGAGATCGTCAGGGCCTCGGGCGAAGGGCTGCTGCTCGTGATCAACGACATCCTCGACTACTCGAAGATGGAGGCCGGAAAGATCGAACTGGAGACGACCGACTTCGCGCTGCGCGAGGCGATCTCCGAAGGCTGCGCGACGCTGTTGGTCGCGGCGCGAGAGAAGGGGGTCGAGCTCGACCTCGAGATCGACCCCGAACTGCCCGCGTGGCTTCGCGGCGACTCCGGGCGTCTGCGCCAAGTCGTCATCAACCTGGTCTCCAACGCCGTCAAGTTCACCGAGCGAGGACGGGTCGTCGTCAAGGTCTCTGGGGAGGCGATCGCGGGCGGTATGCGCGTGCGCGTCGAGGTCAGCGACACCGGCATCGGAATCGAGACGCAGGCGCTCGCGCGTCTGTTCCAGCCCTTCAACCAGGCCGAGTCCTCGACCTCCCGTAAGTACGGCGGCACCGGCCTCGGGCTGACGATCTCCGCTCGCCTGGTCGACCTCATGGGGGGCACGATCGGCGCCACCAGTGTCGAAGGCGAAGGCAGCACCTTCTGGTTCGAGCTGCCCCTGGCCACCGGCGAGGCCGGCGAGCAGCCGGCGACGCCCGCCCCACCGTCGCTCGCCGCCGGGGAGCGCGACGCCACGGGAGCTCTCACTGAGACCGCGCCGCTCGTCCTTGTCGCCGAGGACAGTCCCGTCAACCAGCTGCTCGCGGTGCGTCTCCTCGACCAGTGTGGGTTTCGTGCCGATGTCGTCGCCGACGGTCGCGAGGCCGTCGTGGCGACCGCTCGCACCGACTACGCCGCGGTCCTCATGGACTGCCAGATGCCCGAGCTCGACGGCTACGAGGCGACCGCGGAGATCCGCTTGCGCGAGGGCGACGGCCCCCACCTTCCGATCATCGCGATGACGGCCAACTCGATGGCCGAAGATCGCGACCGTTGCCTTGCAGCCGGTATGGACGACTACGTCAGCAAGCCGATCCGGCCGCAGCTGCTGGTCGAGGCGCTGCGGCGCCATGTCGAATCGGCGGCGCCCCCGAGCGCCGTGGCCCCCGCCGCGCCGGCTCAGCTCGAGGGCGAGCTGATCGACGCCGCGACGCTCACCGAGCTGCGTGAGCTCCACGGCGACGGACTGCGGGAGCTGCTCGAGCTCTATCTCGACGACGTCGCCTCCCAGATGCCGCGCCTGCTCGCCGAGGTCGAGCGGGGCGAGACTGAGAGCGTCGCGCTGACGGCACACCGACTGAAGGGCTCCAGCCTCGCGGTCGGGGCGCGGCGGGTCGGCGTGATCGCCGCCGAGCTCGAGATCCGAGCGAAGGCCGGCGATCGCGATAGCTCCAGCGAGCTCGTGCGCTCGCTCGAGCGAGCCGTCACCGACACCGGCACCGCGCTGAGTGCTGTATCGGCCGGGCGCTCCCCCGCCATGGATCCCGCGGCGAGGGGCAGCTAGATGTCGGCGAGGGGAACCCGCACACACCGGGCGCTACGGCGTCCCACGACTGACGCGCGCGCCCTGTTCATCCGCTACGCGTTGATCCTGCTCGTGCCGGTGCTCGTGCTCGGCTTCGCGCTCGCTGTCAGCCTCAAGCACGAAGCCCAAGCGCGCGGTCTGGACGAGGGAACCTCGGAGGCACGGCTGGTGGCCCAGACCGCGGTCGAGCCGCTGCTCGACAACCGACTGATCGCGGCGCCACTCAGCGATCGCGAGCGCCGCGAACTGCGCAGCCTGGTCGAGACCGCAGTGCGGCGGCGCAACATCCTGCGCCTGCGCGTGCGCAGCCTCGCCGGCGCGGTCGTTTTCTCCAACGACCATTCGGGCCTCGGCGAGAAGCCAGAGGATGAGGCCCTCGACGCCGCTCACGGCGAGATCGTCTCGCGCCTGACCCACCTCAACGACGACAGCGACGACACCGGGCCAGCCGGGCCGGCGACGGTCGAGGTCTACCAGCCACTCGTCGAGGGGCATCCCGAGCGGCGGGTCGGGGTGCTGGAGCTCTACCTCCCCTACGCGCCGATCGCCAAGGATGTAGCTGCCAGCCTCAACCGCCTCTACGTCGTCCTCGCGGTCGGACTCGCGCTGCTCTACGTGGCGCTGCTTTTGATCACGACGTCGGTCAGCCGCGGCTTGCGTCGTCAGCTGACGCTCAATGAGGCCCAGAACTGCGAGCTTGCGATCGCGCGTGATCAGGCGGTCGAGGCCTCGAGTATGAAGTCCGCATTCCTGGCCAACATGAGCCACGAGATCCGAACGCCGATGAACGGCGTGATCGGCATGAACGAGTTGCTGCTCGACACAGCGCTCAATGAGGAGCAGCGCGGGTACGCCGAGCAGGTCGCGCGTTCCAGCGACCAGATGATGGCGATCATCAATGACGTCCTCGATGTCTCGCAGATCGAGACCGGGCAGCTCGCGGTCGAGGCCGCCGAGTTCGACCTGCGTGGTGCTCTCGAAGAGGCCACCACACTCGCCGCATCGCAGCTGGCCGAGACCGCCGTGAACTTCGAGGTCCAGATCTCGCCGCGAGTGCCAAGACACGCGCGCGGGGACGGGCGTCGGCTGCAGCAGGTCCTCGCCAACCTGCTCGCGAACGCCGTCAAATTCACACCGACCGGTTCGATCAGCGTGAACGCCGCGGCCGCAGAGCTGGCTGATGGAGGTACCCGCCTGCGCCTCGAGGTCGCCGACTCCGGGATCGGGATCGACGGCGAGGTCTACGAGCGGATGTTCGAACCCTTCACGCAGGCCGACGTCTCGACCACCCGCAGCTATGGCGGGGCCGGTCTCGGTCTCGCGATCGCCCGCGAGCTGGTCGAGCTGATGCACGGCACGATCGGCTGCGAGAGCACGCCGGGCCGGGGCTCGACGTTCTGGTTCGAGGTCGACCTCGAGGCGGCGTCCGACGCCGAGCACGAAGCGCCCGACGGATGCCCGGCGCCGCTGGTGCTGGTGGCCGAGAACAGTGGCGTCAACCAGATCGTCGCCGCCCGCACGCTCGAGCGCTGCGGCTGCCGGGCCGAAGTCGTCAGCGGAGGCGCAGAGGCTCTGGCCGCGCTTTCTGTGCGCCACTTCGACGCGGTCCTGATGGACTGCGACATGCCCGGCATGGACGGCTTCGAGACCACGCGCGAGCTGCGACGGCAGGAGGGCTCCGCGCGCCACACGCCGGTGATCGGCATGACCTCCGCGCGCGTGGAGGAAGAGGCCGAGCGCTGCGCCGCGGCGGGCATGGACAGTCAAGTCGCCAAGCCGCTGCGTCACCAGACGCTGCGGGAGGCGCTCACGCGCTGGCTGCCCCAGGTCAGCGGCGAGATGGCCTCGCCCCAGAGCACTGACCCGGTGAGCGCCGCCGCGCCCGGTCCCCGGGCGCAGCTGCCAGCGCACTGACGCTCCGCCGGGCGTAGGCGCTCGCGCGCGCTGGCGGCATAATGGCCGGTGTGTTGGCTCAGGCCGGCGAATGATCGCCTCGCTGCTGGTCGCTAACCGCGGCGAGATCGCGGTCCGTGCCTTCCGTGCCGCCAACGAGCTCGGGGTGCGCAGCATCGCGATCTACGTTCCTGAGGATCGCGACTCGGTCCACCGCCTGAAGGCCGACGAGAGCTACGAGATCGGTGAGGTCGGACACCCGGTCAGCAACTATCTGGACGCCGATCGGATCATCGCGCTGGCGCTGGAGGTCGGCGCTGATGCGATCTACCCCGGTTACGGCTTCATGTCCGAGAACCCGGTGCTGGCCCGCGCCTGCGACGCGGCCGGGATCGTGTTCGTCGGGCCACCGGCGAGCGTGCTTGGCCTCGCGGGCGACAAGACGCGCGCACGCGAGGCCGCGCACGCCGCCGGCGTGCCCGTGCTCGACGCGTCCGGCGCGGTGCGCGACGACGCGGCGGCGTTGGCCGCCGCGGACGGGCTCGGCTTCCCACTCTTCGTCAAGGCGGCACTCGGCGGTGGCGGCCGCGGCATGCGGCTCGTGGAGTCGGCAGAGGAGCTCCCGCGAGCACTCGAAGGCGCCATGCGCGAGGCGCAGGCCGCGTTCGGGGATGGCACCGTCTACCTCGAGCAAGCGATGATGCGCGCCCGTCACATCGAGGTCCAGATCCTCGCTGATTCGGCTGGCGAGGTTGTGCACCTGTTCGAGCGCGACTGCTCGCTCCAGCGCCGCCACCAGAAGGTGATCGAGATCACGCCGGCGCAGGGGCTCGACCCAGCACTGCGCGAGCAGATCTGCGCCGCCGCCGTGTCGCTGGCGCGCGGGATCGGCTATGTCAATGCGGGGACCGTCGAGTTCCTGGTCGATGAGCGCGGGCGCTTCGCCTTCATCGAGATGAACCCGCGCATCCAGGTCGAGCACACGGTGACCGAGGAGACCACCGACGTCGATCTCGTGCGCTCGCAGATCCTGATCGCGGGTGGGGCGACGCTCGCGCAGCTGGGCCTGCGCCAAGAGGACATTCGCCAGCGCGGCGTCGCGCTGCAATGCCGCGTCACCACCGAGGACCCGGCCAACGGCTTTCGCCCCGACGCGGGACGCATCACCGCCTACCGCTCCCCCGGCGGGGCCGGCATCCGTCTCGATGAGGGGTCGGCCTTCGTCGGCGCCGAGGTGTCGCCGTTCTTTGATCCCCTGCTGGTCAAGATCACCGCCCGCGGGCCGGATCTGCGCTCCGCGGCGGCTCGGGCCGCGCGCGCCGTCGCCGAGCTGCGGGTGCGCGGCGTGCGCACCAACCAGGGCTTCCTGCGGGCGCTGCTGCGACACCCGGACGTCCTCGCCGGCGCCGCGCACACAACCTTCGTCGACGAGCACCCCGATCTGATCGGCGCCGACACCGGCGCCGACCGTGCTTCGCGCCTGCTCGCGCACCTCACGGACGTGACGATCAACCGCGAGCACCCGCCGCCGGCCGATCTCATAGATCCTCGGGCGAAGCTTCCCGCGGCCGATGGTGCCATCGCGCCCGGTTCGCGTCAGCGCCTGCATGAGCTCGGCGCGAGCGCCTTCGCCGACGAGCTGCGCGCCCAGACGGCGGTGGCGGTCACCGACACCACGCTTCGCGACGCCCACCAGTCGCTTTTGGCGACACGCATGCGCACCTTCGACATGCTCGTGGCGGCGCCGGCGATCGCGCGCGCCATGCCCGGGCTGTTCTCGATCGAGTGCTGGGGTGGCGCGACCTTCGACGTCGCGCTGCGCTTTCTCCACGAGGACCCCTGGCGCCGCCTCGAGCAGCTGCACGAGGCGGTCCCCAACGTCTGCCTGCAGATGCTGTTGCGGGGCAGCAACCTGCTCGCCTATTCACGCTTTGAGCCTGCCATCGTGCGCGCGTTCGTGGCCGAGGCGGTCGCCAGCGGCATCGATGTGATTCGCATCTTCGACGCCCTCAACAACATCGAGGGGATGGGCCCGGCGATCGAGGCGGCACTGCAGACTCCGGCACTGATCGAAGGAGCGGTCTGCTACACCGGCGATCTCTCCAACGCCGCCGAGCAGGTGTACACGCTCGATTACTACCTGCGCCGGGCCGAGGAGCTGGTCGACGCCGGCGTGCACGTGCTGGCGATCAAGGACATGGCCGGGCTCCTACGAGCCCCCGCCGCGAGCACCCTCGTCACCGCTCTGCGTGAGCGCTTCGACGCGCCCGTCCACCTGCACACCCACGACACTGCGGGCGGCTCGCTGGCGACCTACCTCGCCGCGACGCAGGCAGGCGTCGACGCGCTCGACGGGGCGGCGGCGCCGTTCGCGGGCGTCACCAGCCAGCCGTCGCTGTCGGCGATCATCGCGGCGCTGGCTGGAAGCGAGCGCGCGCCGACGCTGTCGCTGGACTCCGCGCTTGCGCTCGAGCCCTACTGGGAGGCCGTGCGATCGCTGTATAGGCCGTATGAGTCCGGGTTGCCGGCGCCGACCGGTCGCGTCTACCGCCACGAGATCCCCGGCGGCCAGCTGTCCAACCTGCGCCAACAGGCTGCGGCAATCGGTGTCGGCGACCGCTTCGAGGAGGTCGAGGCGGCGTATGAGCGGGCCAACGCGCTGCTGGGCGGGATCATCAAGGTGACCCCGACCAGCAAGGTAGTCGGCGATCTCGCGATCTTCGCGGTGTCCGCGGGGATCGACCTCGACGAGCTCGAGCGCGACCCGGCCCGCTTCGATCTCCCCGACTCGGTGCTCGACTTCCTGCGCGGCGCCCTCGGCGCGCCGCCAGCGGGCTTCCCGCAGCCGTTCACCGAGCGCGCGCTGCGCGGCCGCCTCGACCCCGAGCCACCAGCGGAGCTTGCGGCGGACACGCTCGAGGCGCTCGGCGAGCGCGGCCAGCCCCGCCAGCAGGCGCTCTCGGATCTGCTCTTCCCGGGGCCGCTGCGCGATTACCTCGCGGCCGAGGAGAGCTTCGGCGATGTCTCGCTGCTGCCGACCGCGGCCTTCTTCTACGGGCTCGAGGAGGGCACGGCGCTCCCGGTCGATCTCGCCACCGGCGTGCGCGTGATCTTTGAGCTCGAGGCCGTCGGTGAACCGGACGACTCGGGCGTACGCACAGTGATGGCACGCGTCAACGGGCAACTGCGACCGCTCGACGTGCGTGACCGCCAGGTCGAAGCCGACGTAGCCGAGATCGAGCGCGCCGACCCGGCGAACCCCGGACATGTCGCCGCGCCGGTGATCGGCGCCGTCGTTCCACAGGTCGAGGTCGGCGACGAGGTCACCGCCGGCGATGCGGTGGCGGTGATCGAGGCTATGAAGATGGAGTCCACGATCACCGCGCCGATCAGCGGCCGCGTCGAGCGCGTAGCGATCGCCAGTGGCACCCGGGTGGAGCGCGGCGACCTGCTCGTCGTGCTCACCCCAGCCGACGAAAGCTGACTGCCCGCCTGCGTCAGGCCGACTGGGCGGTAGCAGCCGCGGCGGCGCCTGCGCGGATCTGCGTGATCGTCTCCACGGTGGTGATCGCCTCGGCCTCCACGCGCAGGTCGAGCACGGCGGCGTGGGGCTGCGCCAGCGCCCGCTCGAGCGCGGGCAGGAACTGGTCGGTCTGCTCGACTGTCTCGCCGTGGGCACCGCAGGCCCGTGCGAGCGCGGCGAAGTCCGGGTTGCGCAGCTCGGTCGCGACGACGCGGCCCGGATAGCGGCGCTCCTGGAACATCCGGATCGTCCCGTAGATGCCGTTGTTGACGACGATCACCACGATCGGCGCGCCCTCCTGCTCGGCCGTGGCCAGCTCGAGCGCGCTCATCTGGAAGCCTCCGTCGCCGACGAAGGCGACGACGGTGCGCTGGGGCTCGAGCAGCTTCGCGGCGACGGCGGCCGGCACCGCGTAGCCCATCGCGCCGCTGACGGGCATGAGCTGGCTGCGGTAGCGGGCGAACGGCATGTAGCGGCTGACCCAGCCGCTGAAGTTGCCGGCGTCATCGACCAGTATCGCCTCGCGCCCCAGGCGCTCGGCGACTGCGGCCACCACTGTCGCGAGGTCGAGCCGCCACGGCCCCGCTGCCGGCGTCGACCAGGCGAGGTAGCGCTCGCGTGCCAGCTCCGTCGCCTGCGCCCAGGCGGAGCCGTCGACCGGAGCGATCGCGGCGAGAAAGGCGCCCGGGTCGCTGACCACGGCCAGCTCGGGCGCGAACACGCGACCGAGCTCGGTCGCGTCCGGGTAGATGTGAATCAGCGACTGGTGCGGCTGCGGCGGCTCGAGCAGCGCGTAGCCACCGGTCGTGACGTCACCGAGGCGGTCGCCGACGACGAGCAGCACGTCGGCGGCGCGCACGCGTTGGGCGAGCTGGGGGTCCGACTGTGTCGTCAGGTGCCCGGCGTAGGAGGAGGAGCGGCTGTCCAGGTAGTCCTGACAGCGGAAGGCGCAGGCCACCGCCAGCGAGGAGCCCTCGGCGAAGACCTGTGCTGCGGCTGCAGCCTGCTCGTTCCAGCCGCCACCGCCGATGATCATCAGCGGCGCCTTCGCACGCGCCAGCCGCTCACGCACGGCGTCGAGAGCGCCAGGCGACGGCGCCGCGCGCGAGGGGCGATAGGGCTCCGCGTCGGCGACGTTCGAGCGCTCTGAGAGCACATCCTCCGGGAGGGCCACGACGACCGGCCCCGGTCGCCCGGAGGTCGCGACCACGAAGGCGCGCTGCATGACTTCCGGGATCCGCGCCGGATCGTCGATCTGCACCGCCCATTTCGCCAACGGGGCGAACATCGACACGAAGTCGACCTCCTGAAGCGCCTCGCGTCCGAGCTCGCCGCGGGGCACCTGGCCGATCAGGTAGATCAGCGGCGTGGAGTCCTGCTGGGCGGTGTGGACGCCGACCGCGCCCTGGGTCGCGCCCGGACCGCGGGTCACGAAACAGACGCCCGGACGACCAGTCAGCTTGCCGGCCGCCTCCGCCATGTTCGCGGCGCCCGCTTCGTGGCGGGCGTTGACGAAGCGGATGCGCGAGTCGCGCAGCGCGTCGAGCGCGGCGAGATAGCTCTCGCCCGGGACGCCGAAGATCAGCTCGACGCCGTGGCGCTCGAGCTGATCGATCAGGATCTGCCCACCGGAGCGCGACGGCGAGGCGCTCACGTCGTGCTGCTCGCGCCGCGCCCCGACATCGCCGTCACTCCGCCTCGTAACCGTGGTCGGCCTTGCGCACGCGACGGACCTTGAGCAGCGCCGCCAGGCTCGAGGAGACGGTCGAGCGGTTGAGATCAAGGCCCTTGGCGACGTCGCCGGCGGTGCTGCCGGGATGCTTGCCCAGATACTCCAGCACGAGTTCCTTGGTGTCGGGCTTCAGCGTGCGCGCCAAGGCCCGGCGCTTGCTTGCCCGGCGGGCTGTCGCGCGGCGCAGCGAGCGCGCCGGTGCGCTCTCTGAAGCCTCCGTACCGCGCACCTCCGCTTCGATCAACAGCACGCGCTCGCTGAGCTCGGCGACGCGTGCCTCGAGCGTCTCGATCTGGTTCTGCCTGCGTGGCATGCGCACCTCCTGCTCGCTGACTACGATGCTCGCGATGCTCGTCTCGTTGACGATGACCCCGAACGAAGCCGAGGCCGAGATGATATGCGGGCGCCTCAAGGCCGAGGGCATCGCGGCGCTCCACAGGGGCGGAGACATCCCGCAGCGGGGCGACATCGGTGCTCACAGCGTCCTCGTCGAGCAGGCCGACGAGGCACGCGCCCGCGAGATCCTGGCCGAGCCGCCCTACAGCGACGAGGAGCTCGCCGAGCTCAGCGACGCCGCCGGCGAGCCGCCGGCGATCTAGCGCGCGACTCGATAACGCATCGCTAACCGCAGCCGACGCGCCGCGCGCGATAGTCAGTCCAACCCTCGACCAAGGAGAGACGGCGCATGAGAAGCGAGTCCTACAAGGCCTGGATCGACGCGATGCCGATCGACGACGTGCGCCAGAGGATCGAGCGTCTGGAGCGCAAGCTGGCCGACCTCCACGTCCTCGAGCGCCTCTACGAGGACCGCAACGGCGCCCCCGACGCGGCTCCGGAGTCCCCTAGCCCCAGCGAGGCGCAGGCGGCCACCGACGAGGGCGGCGACGACGCGGCGACCGAGTCCGAGGAGAGCATCGGCGAGGGCGGCGAGGACACCGAGCCCGAAGCCGGGAGCGGTGAGGGCGGCGGGGGCTGGACGCAGGGCGAGGGCTCACCCGAGCACGGCTGAGCCGTGCTCAGCGGTGCTTGCGGTCCTCCTCGTCCTCGAGCACGACGATCATCACGAACATCGCGAAGGCGCCGATCGCCCCGAACGCGGCCAGCACGCCGCAGACAATCGACCACGGCGAGGGAACGAGTGCGGCCGCGATCGTCCCGCCGACGGCGGTGGTGGCGCACACGAACCACCCACGCCGTGGGCGCTCCGGCGGCGGGAAGCCGGTGTCGCGCGCCATCGCCAGCCAGCGTAGACGCTCGGAGGCGGCGATTAGACTCGGTGCGTGAGCGACTCGACGCTCGAGGCCCAGAGGAGGATGCGCGTCTACTACCAGGCGCGCGCTCGCGAGTACGACGACTGGTGGCTGGGCACCGGTCTCTTCGCTGACATCGAACGTCCAGGCTGGGCGCAGGAGGTTGCTGAGCTGAGGACCATCGTCGCCTGCCTGCCGCCGGCGCGAGTGCTCGACGTCGCCTGCGGCACGGGCTTCCTGACGCAGCACCTCGCCGGCTCGGTGGTCGGTCTGGACCAGAGCGAGGACATGCTCGCGATTGCCGCCCCCCGACTTCTCCCGGGCCGCGTGGTCTGTGCGCGAGCGCTGCCGCTGCCCTTCGGCGATGGGGACTTCGAGCGCGTCTTCACGAGCCACTTCTACGGCCATCTGCTGCCAGAGGAGCGGGCTGACTTCCTCATCGAGGCGGCTCGCGTCGCGGGCGAATTGGTCGTTGTCGACTCTGCCCGCCGGGAGGGTGTGGCGCCCGAGCAATGGCAGCAGCGGGTGCTCGGTGACGGCTCCCGTCACGAGGTGTACAAGCGCTACTTCGATGCCGGGGAGTTGGCGGAGGAGATCGGCGGCGCACGCGTGCTGCACGAGGGCCGCTGGTTCGTCGCGGTGGCCCGCGAGCGCCCCTGCAACTGAGCACCCGAAGCGGCCAACCGCGCCTGGCGCGGGAGCGCTCTGCCTATCATGGGGGCAATGGTGGTGAGGACGCTCGGTTACGGCGATCCGCTCCCCCCACGTCACCGGCGCGGTTGGATCCTCGGATTTCTCGCAGCGGTGGCAGTCGTGATCGCGGGGCTCGGAGTCCTCGTCGCGGTCTGGTCGGGAGCCACGCTGGCAAGCGATAGAAGCGCGCTGGCCAAGGTCGGCCTGCAGCCCTTCGCGGGCTCGCTCGTGCGCGCCTCGGCGGTCGGGCCCGACGGCAAGCCGATCCCTCTGGCCGTCCATGACGGGCGGCTCACCCCACTCACTCGCGTCGCACCGGGAGAGCGGATCTCACTCGACGTCGTGATCCGTCGTCCGGGCTGGCTCGGCTGGGCGCTCGGGCACTACCGCATCGAGCGTCTCACGGTGACCGCCCCGCGCGCCCAGATCGAGCGACGCTGGCTGACCGTCGCCTCAAACTCGCCGGTCGTCGTCAGGTTCGCCCAGCCCGTCAGTGCCGTCTCCTACGCGACCCCCGGCCAACCCGCCGTCAGCCTGCCGCTACCGAGGCCGACACGAGCCGTGACCCTCCCCGGTCTCGGCGGAGCCGGCACGGTCGCCGTGTCTGCGGCGGCCCGTCCCTGGGAGAAGCCGAGCGCCCCGGTGGCCGTCAGCTGGTTCCCGCGGGCCTCCACGACCGTGCTCCTCGCAGACCCCGCTCCGGAATCAAATGTCTCCCCGCTGGCTCCGATCCGCCTGACCTTCTCCGAGCCGCTCGCCACCATCTTCGGCGCCACGACGCCCCACCTCTCCTCGACGGCGCGCGGCAGCTGGCGGGCGCTCGACAGCCACACGCTCCTCTTCACCCCCTCTGGCGTTGGCGAGCCGCTCGGCAGCCAGCTGCGCTTCACGCTGCCACGCGCAATGAGCGTCAGCGCCGCCTCCGGCGAGCTGGGCGTGGCGAGCGACGAGCTCACCTGGACGGTTCCTGTCGGGTCGCCGCTGCGCCTGCAGCAGCTGCTCGCGCAGCTCGGCTGGCTCCCGCTTGACTGGAAGCCGGCGGGCACCACGGTGGCGCGCAATGCGCGTGCGCAGGCGGCGGCGGCCGTGGCACCGCCGCGGGGAGTCTTCAGCTGGCGCTATCCGAACACGCCCGCGCAGCTGCGGGCTCTGTGGACGCCGGGACACCTCAACGAGATCGTCAAGGGCGCCGTGATGTCGTTTGAGCACACGCACGGACTCGCCGTCGACGGCATCGCCGGTCCGATGGTCTGGCACGCGCTGCTCACCGACGCGGTCTCAGGACGGCGCACCAGCACCCCCTACAGCTACGTCTACGTACGTGTGAAGGAGCCGCAGCTGCTGACCCTCTGGAGCGCCGGGCACACGGTTCTGACCTCGCCCGGGAACACCGGCATCCCGAGCCGCCCGACGGCTCCGGGCACCTTCCCGGTGTTCGAGCACATCCCCTCCGGGACGATGACCGGCATCAACCCCGACGGCTCGCATTACAACGATCCCGGAATCCGCTGGATCAGCTACTTCAACGGCGGCGACGCGCTGCACGCCTTCCCGCGCGCTTCCTACGGCACCCCGCAAAGCCTCGGCTGCGTCGAGCTCCCGCTCGATTCGGCCGCCAAGGCGTGGCCTTACACGCCGATCGGCACCCTGGTCACGATCGAGTAGCCGTGGCGAGTGCCTCGGCGGCTTCCTGCTCGACACGGGTCTGGCGCCGCCGCAGGCCCGCCGGTAGGCGACCGCCGGTCGAGAGCCAGGAGCCGGCGAGGATCGCCGCGAGGCCGGCGATCGCCCCGCCACCGGGATGCTCGCCGAGCACGACGATGCCGAGACCGAGCGCGAGCACAGGCGCCACGTAGGTGATCACGGCCGCGCGGCCGGGCCCGACCTCTCCCACGAGGCGGGCATAGATAAGGAACGCCGCGGCCGTGCAAAGCACAACGAGCACGACGACCGAGATCAGCGCAGCAGCCGAGGGCGTGGCGCTCGGCAGCGACAGCGCCGCTGCCGGCGTCAGGATCACCGCCGCGATCCCGAGCGCCACGGCCATGGTCGCGCGAGTGTCGATCGCGAGGAGGTGGCGGTTGAGGATCAGCGGGCCGCAGGCGTACCCGACTGCCGCAACCAGGATCGCGCCGGCGCCGAGGAGCTCTGGTCCGTCGCCGGCGACATCAACACCCACGAGCAGAACGACGCCTGCGAATCCAACCAGCAGGCCCGCCAGGCGTCGGCGGTCGACGCGCTCGCTGGGCTCAAAGCGCAAGGCCAGCAGCGCGATGATCAGCGGCACCGCGGCAACGATGATCGCCGCCAACGATGAGGCGACATGGCGCTCGCCGGCAGCGATCAACGGAAACGGGATCGCAATCTCGAGCACGGCGAAGGCCACGAGCCAGCGCAGCCGGGCGCGCACGCCGGCAAAGGTGCCGGGCCCCGCGTGCCGCGCCATCGCCGCGAGCAGCAACGCGCCAAGGGCCACCCGCAACCAGGCCAAGAAGACCGGTGGCATCTCGCCGTCGACGGCGACGCGGATGAACAGGTAGGGGATCCCCCAGAGAACCGACACGGCCGCGAAGGCCGCCCAGGCGCGAGCACTCATCGGCCGAATATCGCAGGTCGCACGCGCTGGCCTACTTGGGCGCCACCGAGGTCGCGCTCGCGCCGTAGCATCACTGGCGTGGCTCTTGGCGACCTGCCGCTGCGCCAGCTGGCCGAAGAGGGATTGGGCCAGGACGACGCCTACGACCTGATCAGCAGCGAGCTCGCGCTCGACGGCAGCGCGCGGCTCAACCTCGCCACCTTCGTGACGACCTGGATGCCGAGCCGCGCCGAGCGGCTGATGCGCGACACCGTCGCCAAGAACATGATCGACAAGGACGAGTACCCGCAGACCGCCGAGATCGAGTCGCGCTGCGTGCAGATCATCGGCAACCTCTGGCATGTGCCCG
>DASXEZ010000148.1:0-27643 GCA_036489875.1 Solirubrobacteraceae bacterium
TCGGTCCGCCGCTGACAGTCGAGGTCACCCCAGTCAGGCCGGAGGCTCCCGTAGCGCCCGTCGTCGCGGTCACCACGAGCGATCCGCCCTCGCTCGGCGTGACGAGGCCGTGGATGACGACCGGATTGCGGTTGTCGTTGACGGTGGAGCCGCTCTGCCAGCTGACGGTGGAGGTCGTCGAGACCTCGTCGGCGCTCGAGATCGTCGGCCCGGTGGCGCACGATGCGCCGGCCGAGGAGCCGGTGATGTACTGGGAGGACGACGTGATCGTGTACGTCGTCCCGTCGATCACCTGGGTGTATGTGGTGTTTCCCGTCCCCGACCCGGTCGCCGCGAGCTGCGTGATCGTCAGGCCGCGAAGCCGCGCCTCGTCCTGCTCGGCGAGGGCGTTCGCCTCGACGCGCTTGCGCTGGTCGCCGGCGAGGTGCGCGATGCTCGCATAACCGTTGAGGATGGCCGCGGAGATCAGCGCGACGAGCATCGCCGAGAAGAGAACCTCGATCAGAACCTCGCCGTCCTCGCGCCTCGCGCGCGCCGTGAATCGGGCGCGAACGGGCGCGCACCGGGACACGATCGTGCGGAACCAGGCCATTGCTAATTCCTTTTCGGCGAAAACCGCCAATTCGTTGAGCGCAGAGGCGAGAATGGCGTGGGTGCTCCTGCTCTTCGACATCGACGGGACGCTGCTGCTGCGCGCCAGCGCCGAGCACGCGCACGCATTGCGCGACGCGCTCGAGCACGTTTTCGGCGTCCAGACGGACGAGCGCGTCGATGCCGCGGGTCGCACGGACACCGCGATCGCGCGCGATCTGGCGAGGCTGTGCGGCGTCGAGGAGGCCCGTTTCGACGCGGGGCTGGGCGAGCTCGTGGCGTGCTGCGCGGAGCGCTACGCCGAGCACTGCCCCCCGTCGCTGGCGGAGCGTGTCGCTCCCGGCGTGGCGGCGCTGCTCGATGCGCTCGCCGCGCGCGAGGACGTTCAGCTCTCGCTCGTCACCGGCAACTACGAGCCGATCGCGCGGCTCAAGCTCGAGCGGGCCGGTGTCGGCCACCACTTCGAGGCGGGCCAGGGCGCGTTCGGCTCAGACTCCGAGGATCGGCTCGCGCTGCCCGCGATCGCGCGCGAGCGCGCGGGCGGCCATCCCCGAACCGGCACGGTGGTGATCGGCGATACGCCGCGCGACATCGCCTGCGCGCGCGCCGACGGCGTGCGCGTGCTCGCCGTCGCGACCGGCCTCTACTCGGCCGACGAGCTCGCCGAGGCCGACGCGGTCGCGGGCGACGCCTTCGCCCTCCCCGAGCTGATCGCCCGCGAGGCGGATCTCGCCTATCGCACGAGCCGCTTGTAGGTGATCCGCTTCGGGCGGTCCGCCTCGGCGCCGAGCAGGGCGCGGCGGTGCTCCTCGTAGGCCTCGAAGTTGCCCTCGAACCAACTGACCTGGCTGTCGCCCTCGAAGGCCAGCACGTGGGTGGCGATCCGATCGAGGAACCAGCGATCGTGGGAGATCACGACGGCGCAGCCCGCGAAGGAGAGCAGCGCCTCCTCGAGAGCACGCAGCGTGTCGACGTCGAGATTGTTGGTCGGCTCGTCCAGCAGCAGCAGGTTTCCGCCGCCTTTGAGCAGCTTCGCTAGATGCAAACGATTGCGCTCCCCCCCGGAGAGCTTGGAGACGAGCTTCTGCTGGTCGGAGCCGCGGAAGTTGAACGACGCCGTGTACTGGCGCGAGTTGACCCACTGCTCGCCGACCTTGATCTGGTCGAGACCGCCGGAGATCTCCTCCCAGACGCCCTTTGCGTCGTCGAGGGAGTCGCGTGACTGGTCCACGTAGGCGAGCTCGACGGTGTCTCCGATCCGCAGCGTGCCGCCGTCGGGCTCCTCCTGTCCGGTGATCATCCGAAACAGGGTGGTCTTGCCGGCGCCGTTGGGGCCGATCACGCCGACGATGCCTCCGCGTGGCAGCGAGAAGGAGAGGTCCTCGATCAGCAGGCGGTCGCCGAAGCCCTTGCGCAGGTCCGTGGCCTCGATCACGAGGTCGCCCAGGCGCGGACCGGCCGGGATGTGGATCTGTACCTGCTCGAGCTTGACGTCGTGTTCCTCGGCGAGCAGTCGCTCGTAGTTGGCCAGGCGGGCCTTGGACTTGTTGCGGCGGCCCTTCGGGTTGGTACGGACCCATTCGAGCTCGGCGGCGATCGTGCGCTGGCGCGCGATCTCCTGTTTCTCGGACTGGGCGAGGCGCTCCTGCTTCTGCTCGAGCCAGCCGGAGTAGTTGCCGCGGTAGGGGATCCCGCGCCCGCGATCGAGCTCGAGGATCCAGCCAGCCACGTTGTCGAGGAAGTAGCGATCGTGGGTGACGGCGACGACGGTGCCCTTGTAGTCGGCGAGATGATGCTCGAGCCACTCGACGGATTCGGCGTCGAGGTGGTTGGTCGGCTCGTCCAGGAGCAGCAGGTCAGGCTGGCTGAGCAGCAGCCGGCAGAGCGCCACCCGGCGGCGCTCGCCGCCAGAGAGCGGTCCGATCTCGGCGTCGGCCGGCGGGCAGCGCAGCGCATCCATCGCCTGCTCGATCATCGAGTCGAGGTTCCAGGCGTCCGCCGCCGCGATCTCGTCCTGCAACCGCCCGAACTCGTCGGCGGTCTCCTCGGTGTAGTTGGCGGCGAGCTCGTTGAAGCGCTCGAGCAGGCCCGCGAGGTAGCCGACGCCCTCGAGGACGTTCTCGCGAACGGTCTTGGACTCATCCAGCGCCGGCTCCTGCTCGAGCAGCCCGACGCTGGTCGCGGGGGCCAGTTGCGCGTCACCGCGAAACTCGCTGTCGGCGCCGGCCATGATCCGAAGCAGCGAGGACTTGCCGGAGCCGTTGTAGCCCAGCACGCCGATCTTGGCGCCCGGCAGGAACGCCAGTGAAATGTCTTTCAGCACCTCGCGGTCCGGCGGATAGACCTTCGAGAGCTTGTACATCTGGAATATCGGTTCGCCTGCCATAGCCCCAGGATATGGGGTAGGCGTCCGATAACGTGAAGTCCTGATGGCAACCTTGTTCGATCTCGAGCAGGCGATGGCGCTTCTGGAGCTGGAAGCGCCCTTCGATGTGCGCGACGTACAGCTGGCGCGACGGCGCATGGCCAAGCGCTGGCATCCCGACATTGCCCCGCCCGGCAAGCAGCACGAGCACCAGCGCCACCTGCAGGCGATCAACGACATGGCCGATGAGCTCGAGCGCCTCGCGGAGGGCTCACGCGGCGGCAAGATCTCGCGCAACGCGGCCCGCGCCTCCGCCCAGGCGACGCGCAAGGCGCGCGAAGAGGAGGGCAGGCGGGCGTATGAGGCCGAGCAGCGCGCTCGGGCGGCGGCCGCCGAGCGCAAGCAGAACGACCCGTTCGGCTCGCGGGTGCCCGATCACTCCGTCGTTCACCGCTACGCCCGCTGCTTGAGCTACCCCGAGTGGGGCGTCGGCAGCGTCACGGGCATCTACTTCACCGGCGACGGCGACGACGTGCGCCAATGGGCCCGAGTCCTCTTCAGCGAGGGCATCCGCACGGTCCCGGCGGGCAGTCTCAGCTTCGTCGACTTCTCGATGCCCGACCCGGCCGCCGATCGCGTCGAGCGTTTCATGACCGCGGCGCAGCACGCGCTGGCCGAGGGCAACTACCAGCTTGCCGCTCAGCGCTTGATCTACGCACGCGACGCAGATCCGACCAGCGTGCCGGTACTGCGGATGATGACGCTGGCCTTCTGGCAGGCCGACAACCTTCCCGCCGCTGCGCGCTCGGTGCGTGATTGGGCGCGCGTCGACGGGGCGCGTCCCGCCGCCCACCGCTTTGCGGCTCGCATCTACGAGGACATGGGTGCGATCGACCTCGCGGCGGAGGCAGCGGAGCGCGCCGCGGAGCGCGCGCCGGAGGACGCCGGCGAGTGGGCGCGCCTGGGACGTCTGCGACTGCGGTTGATGGATCGTGTCGGCGCGATCGAGGCGCTACGGCGGGCAGTGGCGCTCGAGCCGAGCGTCGAGGCTCTGCTCGACCTGGCGCTGGCGCTGCATCTCGCCGGCGACATCGGCGGTGAGGTGCCCGCCTGCGAGCAGGCCGTCGAGCTCGACGGCGAATCGCTGGAAGCGTGGGTGCGTCTGGCCCACGCGCTCGCGCGCACCGACCGCATTGGTGAGTGCATTGCCGCCTGCGAGCGCGCGCTCGAGCTGGGCGGCGGGCAGGAGGTCGACGACCTCCTCGAGCAGGTGCGCCGGCTTGAGCCGCGCGTGCTGCCAGCCGCGTAACCGAACGAGTCGGCTGGCCCCGCTCAGCGTGCCGGGCGGCCGCCGCGGTAAGCGGGATGCGCTCGGCGCAGCAGGGGCAGCAGAAGCAGTCCGAGCAGGGTGAGCAGCCCGGCCACCCCGAGGAAGCGATCGAAGGCGAGGCCGTTGAGCGGCAATTGGACCCCGGTCGTCACCGGTCCCACTCCCGACGTCGAGCCCGACGCGAAGAGGACGTCGATGATCAGCGCCACCGTGAGCACCCAATCGAGCAGCAGCGTCATGTACATCAGGGCGCTCACCAGTGGCGGATCCTCGTCGCGTTGCTGCGACAGCAGAAAGCCGGTCAGCCCGAGCGCGGAGGAGAGGCCGCTGGCGACGATGGTCACGCGCCCGAGCGTTTCGCTTACGTTGGCCCCCCAAATCGCTGCCAGCGACACGGCGAGCGTCACGAGCGTCGCAAGGACGCCGATCAGTGCCGCCACGCGCAGGGCGGGAGAACGCTGTGCCAGTGTCGCTGAGCCAACCGCGAAAAGCGCATCGAGGCCGAAGATCAACCCGGAGCCGGCGAGGCGGATCGCCGTCGCCGTCAGCGATGCGCCAAGAATCGCCGAGATGCCAAGCGCCGCCGCCAGGCAGAGCCCGACCGCGCCCGTCCAGGCGAGCAACGCCCGCAGCGCCGGCACATCGGTGCTGGCTCGGTGGAGGTCGGGATCGCCTGCGTGGTCAATGACGCTCATCGGCACAATCTCCAGTCTCGGTGGGCCCAACGCGCGAGCGCGACAAACACTGTCTCGGCAGCGCTGCTGGGAAGCTTGAGCCGATCGTCATTAGGGAGAAAACGACGCCCCGTGGGCGGCAGTCCTCCTGGCCGCTTCGGTGACGGGCCGGGCCGGCTGTCGCGCCCAGCGTGCCGGGCATCGACGCCTCGCCGCTGTGCGTCGCCAGGACAGCGGCCGAGGAGCCGCCGTTGCTATGTTCTCGGCGTGTTTCGAGGGACAGTTCGACGATTCGCCAAGGGGGGGCGCGGTCGCTCGCGCTTGAGCTATGCGAACGTGATGTCGACGCTGGCCGTGTTCCTCGTGCTCGCGGGCGGGTCGGCGTGGGCGGCCAAGCAGTACCTGATCACTTCGAAGCAGCAGATCAGCCCCTCCGTTCTGAAGGCGCTCAAAGGTCGCACCGGTAAGCGCGGTCCGATCGGTAAGCCGGGCGCGGCGGGGTCCAACGGTCCAGCGGGGTCCAACGGTCCAGCGGGTCCAAGCGGTCCGAGCGGTCCCGCCGGTGCGCCGGCGACGAAGCTATTCGCTCAGATCGACCCGGACACGGCCAGCGTAAACCAGCAGTCCGGCGGCGTCAGCGTTGGCGCAGTTGTCCAGAATGAGCCGGTCGCCGGCTACTTCCAAGTGAGCGTCGCCTTCCCCCAAGACATCGAGTCCTGCGTTGCCCAAGCCGCGCTCCAAGCCGAGAACGGTGTCACCCAAACGGGCGGTGGAACCGACGATCACGCCCTGCACACAACGATCGATCAAAACATCGTGCGCGTCTACCGACCGATTACCACGGGCGGCTTCTTCCCGTCGTTCTCGGTCGTCGTCTTCTGCTGAACCGACGCGGCTGCGATTGGCCCGCAGGTCGATCCTCGTTCCGGTCGTCTGGCTAAAGTCCGTCCCATGCGTCTGATCGTCGCTCGCTGCGAGGTCACCTACAGCGGCAGGCTCTCCACGGTCCTGCCGATGGCCGTCAGGCTGCTCGTCCTCAAGTCAGACGGTTCAGTGATGGTCCACTCCGACGCCGGCGGTTACAAGCCGGCGAACTGGATGACGGCCCCCACCGTGATCGATATCGAAGGTGATCCGCCGCAGCGAATCGAGGTCCGCAAGCGCGGCGCCGAGGAGGTGCTGGAGATCGCCGTCGAGGAGGTGCTGGTCGACGCCACGCACGACATGGGCGAGGCAGCGGCGCTCGAGAAGGACGGCGTGGAACGCGACCTGCAGGAACTCTTGGCGGATGCGCCGCACTGGTGCGGCGAGGGCTTCCGGCTCGTCCGGCGCGAGTGGGCGACCGACATCGGTCCGGTGGACCTGATGTGCCGCGACAGCGCCGACGCCTGGATTGCGGTCGAGATCAAGCGGGTTGCCACGATCGAGGCCGTCGAGCAGCTGAGCCGCTACCTCGAGCGGATTCGTCTGGACCCGGCGATGGGCGAGTGCCGGGGCGTGCTCGCGGCGCAACAGATCAAGCCCCAGGCGAGCGTGCTTGCCGCGGCGCGCGGAATCGCCTGCGTCGAGGTCGACTTGGCGGTGCTGCGCGGCGAGCGCGAGCCTGCGCTGACGCTGTTCGGATGACGTAGCGGCTGGCGCCGCTAGCGCTCGCCCGGCGTCTTGACCGGGTACTGCGAGAGCGCGACGCTCAGGTCGAGCGCGGTGCGGACGATCCTGCTCTGCTCGAGAGCGTGGGCGGCTGGGTAGCCCTCGCCCGGGCTGGCGCGCTCGGGGCGGCCGATGTAGCCCATGTCGAGCTCGGCGGGGAGGATCTGCAGCAGACGCGGGCTCATGAACGCGCGCGCACCCATGTTGCGCGGCTCCTCCTGAACCCAGGCGACCTCTGACAGGTTCGGGTAGCGCGCGATGATCTCGAGCAACTCGTTCTCCGGGAACGGATACAGGAGCTCGACGCGTCCGACCGCGATCGCCTCGTTGCCGACTCGGTCGGGATGGCCGACCACGTCGTAGTAGATCTTGCCGGTGCAGAGGATCAGGCGCGTAACCTTGGACTCATCCGCCACGGGCTCCGCGAGCACCGGCTCGAAGCGACCATCGCTGAGCTCTGCCAGGGCGCTGGTGGCCTGCGGCAGGCGCAGCAGGGACTTGGGTGTCATCACGATCAGCGGCCGCTGCTTGACGATCTTGGCCTGGCGGCGCAGGAGATGGAAGTACTGCGCCGGCGTGGTCGGGTTGGCGACGCGCAGGTTGCCCTCGGCGGCGAGGGAGAGGAAGCGCTCGAGCCGGGCTGAGGAGTGCTCGGGTCCCGAGCCCTCATAGCCGTGGGGCAGCAGCAGGGTCAGGCGTGAGGTCTGACCCCACTTGGCGAGGCCCGAGATGATGAACTGGTCGACGATCACCTGAGCGGCGTTGACGAAATCGCCGAACTGCGCCTCCCACAGCACGAGCGACTCCGGCGACTCCTGACTGTAGCCGTACTCGAAGCCCAGGCAGCCGGTCTCAGACAGCGGACTGTTGTGGAGCTCGAACGGCGCATGCGAGGTCGGCAGCTGGCTGATCGGGCACACGGTCTGGCCGTTGGTTGCGTCGTGGAACACGAGGTGGCGCTGGCTGAACGTGCCGCGCTCGGTGTCCTGGCCGGTGAGGCGGATCGGCGTTCCTTCGGCAAGCAAGGAGCCGAAGGCGAGCGCCTCGGCATGGGCCCAATCGATCGCGCCATCGAGCGCATCGCGGCGGCGGTCGATCTGTCGCACCAGCTTCGAGTGAACGGTGAAACCGGCCGGAACGCGCATCAGGTTCTGGTCGATGTCGCGCAGCAGCGCCTCGCCGACCTCGGTGTCTACCTCGGGCGAGGCCGAGCGGTCGAGGTGGTACTCCTCGGTGTGCGGACCGGGGCTGCCGCTCTCACGCAGCTCGGCGATCTGCTCCTGCAGACGGCGGTGGCGCTCCGTCAGCTGCGTCCAGGCGGCGTCGCGCGCGGCGTCGACCTCTCCCGGGGTGACGACCTTGCGGCTGATCAGGTCATCGGCCCACAGCTCCCACACGCGCTTCTTGCCGGCGATCACCGAATACATCTCAGGCTGCGTGTAGGCAGGCTCGTCGGACTCGTTGTGGCCAAAGCGGCGGTATCCGATCAGGTCGATCAGCACGTCGTGGCCCCACTTCTCGCGATAGGCGAAGGCCAGGCGGACCGCCGAGATGCAGGCCTCGACGTCGTCGGCGTTGACATGGATGATCGGAATGTCAAAGCCCTTAGCGAGGTCCGAGGCCCAGTGGGTCGAGCGGGCGTCGTCGGGGTCGGTCGTGAAGCCCGTCTGGTTGTTGGTGATCAGATGCAGCGTGCCGCCGACGGTGTAGCCGTCGAGCGTCTGCAGGTTCAGCGTCTCCGCCACGACGCCCTGGCCGGGGAAGGCGGCGTCGCCGTGGATCATGATCGGCACCGCGCTGGTGGTGTCACGATCGGACTGGGTGCCCTCGTAGCTGCTCTGCGCCGCCCGGGTGGCGCCCATCACGACAGGGCACACGTACTCGAGGTGCGAGGGATTGGACTCCAGATTGATCTGTACGCTCGCGCCGTCGGCGAGGGCGTAGGTGCCCTGGGCGCCGTGGTGGTATTTGACGTCGCCGGTGCCGCCCTGCGGGATCGTGGTCACCGCCTCGAGCGTTGAAGCGCCCTCGAACTCCGCGAAGATCGTCTCGTAGGGGCGGCCGAGGTTGTGCGCCAGCACGTTCAGACGGCCGCGGTGTGCCATCCCGATGACAACCTCGCTCGCCCCGCCGGCGCCCGAGAGGCGGATCATCTCGTCGAGCATCGGCACCGTCATGTCGACGCCCTCGATCGAGAACTGGTGCTGGCCGAGGTAGGTCCGGTGCATGAAGCGCTCGAGCGCGTCGACCTCGATCAACCGCGTCAACAGGGCGCGCTGCTCGTCGGGATGCAGGGGCTGGCGAAACGCGCCGCCCTCGATCTTCTCGCGCAGCCAGCGACGCTGCTGATGAGACGCGATGTGCTCGAGCTGGTAGGCGATCGTGCCGCAGTAGACCTCCCGAAGCTGCGGGAAGGATTCAGCGAGCGTCTCGCCGCGAACGAAGATATGGAGCAGCTTCGACGGAATCTGCGCCATCAGGACGGTCGTGAGCCCGATCGCCTGCGGATCGAGCGCGGGATCGCCCTGCGGCGGTGAGCCGAGCGGGTCGAGTTTCGCGGCGAGGTGGCCGTGGGTGCGCAGCGAGCGCACGAGCGCGTTGGCGGTCGCGGCCGCCTGCAGCAGCTCCTCGCTCGGGCCGGCGCCTGAGACAGCGACGGTCGGCTGCGGTACCGCTCGCGGGGACAGCGCCACGAGCGGTACCCCGAGCGCCTCGAAGACGTCCTCGTAGAAGCCGTCGGCTCCGCCGAGCAGCGCGTCGATGCGGGCCAGGAATTGACCCGACTGGGCGCCCTGGATCACGCGGTGGTCATAGGTTGAGGTCAATGTCATGACCTTCTCGGCGCCGATCTGCTCGCCGATCTCGCCGAGGCCCACCGGGTAGGCGATCGAGCCGGTCGCGACAATCGTCCCCTGGCCGGGCATCAGTCGCGGCACGGAGGCGATCGTGCCGAGGCCGCCCGGGTTGGTCAGCGTGACGTTGGCACCGACGAGGTCATCGGCGCTCAGCGTGTTCGTACGCGCTTTCTCGACCAAGCCGTCGTAGGCGGCGAGGAACTCCTTGAAGCCGAGCGCGGCGGCATTGCGGATCACTGGCACCATCAGCGTGCGCGAGCCGTCCTTCTTGGCTACGTCGACGGCGAGCCCGAGGTTGATCGCGCCGTCGTCGACGCGGTAGGGCTTGCCGTCGATGAGCGAGTAGTGGTCGGCCATGACGCCGAGTTCGGCGGCTGCGCGCGCGAGCGCGAAGGCGATCAGGTGCGTGAACGACACGCGGGCACCGGCCTCCTTGAGCTGGCCGCGGCGTCCCTCGAGGGCACTGACGACGATCGTGCGGAAGCTCGTCGCGGTCGGCAGCGTCAGGCTCTCGTCCATGTACTGGGCGAGCATCGCCGCGCCGCCGCGCAGCGCGGTGGTCTTGGCCGTGGTCGGCTGGGCGCCGTCGGCCGCGGCGATCACGTCGGCCTTGAGGATCCGCCCAGCCGGGCCGCTGCCGCTGAGGGTTCCAAGGTTAACGTTGAGGACCTCCGCCGTGCGTCTTGCCACCGGCGTTGCCTTGGATCCGTTCTCGTCGGGAGCGGCGGTCTGAGCCGGACCGGCCGGCTGCTCCTCGCTGGGCTGCGACGGGGACTTCGCCGCGCCGTTGGATGCTGGGCTACCCGACATCCGTCCGATCACCTGCCCGACGGTGACGGTCTCCCCGGGGGCAGCCAGCAGCTCGGTGATGGTGCCGCTGGCAGGTGCCGGCAGCTCGACATCGACCTTGTCGGTGGAGATCTCGACGACCGTGTCGCCCGCGGCAACCCTGTCGCCGACCGCCACGGTCCAGTCAAGGATCGTGCCCTCGGTGACTGACTCGCCGGCGGCCGGCGTGACGATGTCAATGCTCGACGCGGCTCCCAGGTCGGGCTCCGGCTGCGTCGGGCCGTCATCCGGGGAGTCGGTGGCGGCGGTCGTCGCAGTGGCGGAGGCAGAGTCGGCGGCCGCGGCGGGAGCGTCCGTGGCGGCCGGAGCGTCGCCGGCCGCGGGGGCGTCGCCGTTGGTCGCAATCTCCGCGAGCAGAGCGCCGACGCCCACGGTGTCGCCCTCGGCCGCATGGATCTTCACGAGCGTGCCGGCCACCGGGGCGGGTACCTCGGCGTCCACCTTGTCGGTGGATATCTCGACGATCGTCTCGTCAGCGGTGACGTGATCCCCCTCGCCCTTGTGCCACTCGAGGATCGTTCCTTCGGTCACTGAATCGCCCATCGTGGGCATCACGACCTGCGTCGTCGTCCCGGCAACCATCGAGCTATGGACTCTAGCGTGCCGACAGGATCTGGCCGCCAGGAGCGCGCGCGTGCAAGCTTGCGCTCACACCGGATTACGGTCGCGAGCGCGCTGCTCGCGCACGAACTCGGCACTGCCGAAGAACGGCCCGATCCCGCCGAGCACGGCGACCGCCACCGCGATCCGCAGCGGAATCACGCGGAGCCTGACCGCCGCCAGGCAGACCAGCGACATGCCGATCCACAAGACGCCGTGTGACAGGCCGAGGATGAAGGTGTAGGGCTGCGGGTTGCCAAGCCCGAAGGCAACGATCAGCAGCGCCAGATACACGAGCGAGTGAAAGAACGACGCGGCTTCGAGCCGCTCGAACGTGATCATCCGGCGCAGGCGCTCGACCACGGCGGGCGGTGATTCAGCCGGCGGCGCCGACCAGCAGCGCTGTCTGGCGCAGCGGTTCGTCCGCTTCGGGCGGCCACTCTGCGAGATCCGCCGGCCACCAGGCGTATTCGTCGTGCTCGGAGTCCGGGACGACCTCGGCGTCCTGGGCGAGCCAGGCCAGCCCGACCAGCATGATCAGACCGTTCGGGAGGCGGACCAGAGCCTCCACGGTGGTCCGGGCACTGCCCACCGACCACTCCTCGTCCAGCTCGCGCAGGAGCGTGTCTGCCGGGTTCTCGCCGGCGTCGACAGCGCCGCCTGCGCCGAGCGCCCAGCGCCCGGCCCAAGTCGCGAGCCAGCCGGCCCGGCGGCCGGCGAGCCAGCGTCCGTCGCTCGCGCGCACCACGCACTGCGCGGCCATGCTCTGCGCGGCGTCACTTCGATCGAGGCGCAGCGCCCATCGCACGGGCTCGAGTTCAAGCATCAGCCGTCCATCCTCGACGCGGTGGGAGACGAGTCGGGCTGAGAGGCCGTCGTGCGCGGGCGAGCCTCGGTCGCGAAGTGCGCCGATCGCGGCGTCAGCTGCCGCAGTCGCGCTCGCGGGTGGCTCGTAGGCTGTCTCGCTCCAGTGAGCGCTGACCTGGTCGAGCTCCCATGGGCCGCGGGCGAGGATGCCTGGGGTCGGGGGCACGGCGTACAGGCTATTGAGCAGCCCCCCGTCACCGCGGCGGGCAAGCGGGCGGAGCCGCACCTACCCCTCGCTAGGCTTGCCGTCATGGCCTTCTCACCGCCCGGCGGGGCCCACGGGCTGTCCGCGACCACCGGCGGCGGCCGGCGTCGTGGCACGCGTGGGCGCGGGTCCGGTGATTCGCCGCCGCCGCTCTTGGATCCCGCGCGCGAGCGCGATACGAAGCGAATCCTGCGCCTATTCGCGCCCTACAGGACGCGCCTATCGCTGGTGTTCGGCTTGATCGTGCTCTCGTCCGTTCTGAACGGCATCTCGCCGTTCCTGCTGCGAGACGTGATCGGCGTCGCCTTCGTCCACCGTGACCTGACGCTGCTCACCGAACTCGTGCTCGGGATGATCGCGATCGCGATCGCCACCTCGGCGCTCGGGGTTGTCCAGACCTACATCTCGACGGAGGTCGGACAGCGCGTGATGCACGACCTCCGCGTCGCGGTCTACCGCCACCTCCAGCGTCTCTCGCTCGCTTTCTTCACGCGCACGCGCGCGGGCGAGGTCCAGTCGCGGATCGCCAACGACATCGGCGGCATCGACAACGTCGCGACGAGCACCGCGACGTCGATCGCCCAGAACGCGGCGACGGTGATCGCGACGACGGTCGTCATGGCGCTGCTGAGCTGGAAGCTGGCGCTGATCTCGTTCGCGCTCGTGCCCCTGTTCGTGTGGCTGATGCGGCGCGTGGGCCGCGAGCGCCGGGCGATCACCACGCGTCTGCAGGGCCGCCTAGCGGACATCTCATCGCTCGTCGCCGAGTCGCTGTCGGTGTCGGGGATGATGCTCGGCAAGACGATGGGTCGCAGTACCGACCTCGCCGAGCGCTTCACGAGCGAGTCCGACCAACTCGCCGAGCTCGAGGTCCATTCGCGGATGGCCGGTCGTTGGCTGATGTCGACGATCAACATGGCCTTCTCGATCCAGCCGGCAATCGTGTACTGGGTTGCCGGTCGCTTCGGGCACCCCGGCTCGGCGGCGTCGATCGCGACCGTGGTCGCCTTCACGACTCAGCAGACGCGGCTGTTGTTTCCGATCTCCCAGCTGCTCTCGGTCGGTACCGACGTCGAGGCCTCGCTCGCGCTCTTCGACCGCATCTTCGAATACCTGGACTTACCGGTGGACATCGTCGAGGCCCCCGATCCCGTCGAGTTGCGCCCCGGCGACCTGCTCGGCGAGGTCCGTCTCGAGGGTGTCGGCTTTCGTTACGGCGAGAACTACCCGTGGACACTCCACGACATCGACCTCGAGGTACCGGCCGGGACGCGGACGGCGATCGTCGGCGAGACCGGCGCCGGCAAGACGACGCTCGGATACCTGGTCGCGCGTCTCTACGAGCCACAGGCGGGACGGGTGATGATCGACGGCGTCGATGTGCGCGAGGCGAGCTTTGCCTCCTTGGCCGCGACCGTCGGCGTGGTTTCACAAGAGACCTACCTCTTCCACGCGACGGTCCGCGAGAACCTCCGTTTCGCCCGGCCCGACGCGAGCGACGAGGAGATCGAGTCCGCCGCTCGCACGGCTCGGATTCACGCCCTGATCGCGTCGCTTCCCGACGGCTACGACACCGTTGTCGGCGAGCGCGGCTATCGCTTCTCGGGTGGTGAGAAGCAGCGGATCGCGATCGCGCGCACGATCCTGCGCAATCCGCCGGTGCTGATCCTCGACGAGGCGACGAGCTCGCTCGACACCCGCACCGAGCGGGAGGTTCAGGAGGAGCTCGACCTGCTCGCCCAGGGACGCACCACGATCACTATTGCCCACCGGCTTTCGACGATCCGTGACGCCGACCAGATCGTCGTGCTCGACCACGGCGAGATCGTCGAGCGCGGCACGCACGAGGAGCTCTTGGCGCGCGGCGGCCGCTACGCCGCGCTGCTTTCGAACGATCCCGCAGCCGAGGCCGAACCACTACATTGAGGCCATGCCATCGCTCGAAGCGGAGATGCTCGAGTTCATCAAGCGCGGCCTCGACCATCACGCGCAGTCGTGCCCGCTTGCGCCCCGGGCGATCCTCCTGAACCCAGGCAACCACGAACTCTTCGGCTGGGACGAGCTGTGGGGGATACCGGTCCTGGCCGACGACCGCGTTGCGCCCAAACGCTTCCGGATCGACTGCGACGGCTCCGCCTTCGGCATCGAGGCCGAGATCGCGGAGACGATCTCCGCGCCTGAGCCGTTGATCGTTCCGATAGGTCCGGGCATCGGGCGCGAAGGCGAGCCGACCGCTCTGAGTTGGCCCGCACGCTGGCGCTGACCCTCGACGACGGCCCCAACACCGAGGGCACCGAGCGCCTGCTTGAGCTGCTCGCCCGCCCCGCACTCACGGCGACTTCTTCATCTGCGGCGAGGAAGCCGGCAAGCATCCCGCGGTGCTCCGCAACCGCGCTCGTGGCGGCATCAGGTGACGCCGGACGGGCCTGGGTCTGGCGCGCGTAGCCCCTCCGACGAGAGGCTAGCGCCGGGCGGAGTTTGATTCCCACCGGCTCGCCGTCAATAGGTACGGTTGCCGAGCCATGGGGAGGGCCCGGGAGCGGTTGCGCCGAGTGGTCGCCACGATCGCCGGTAACCACGCCCTGACTCGACTGCTACTGGCCTACTCGGCGATGATCGTCGTCGAGTTCGGACAGTGGCTCGCGCTGCTCGTATATGCCTACGAACGAGGGGGCGCGACGGCGGCCGGCCTGATCGTCGTTCTGCAGCTGATCCCCTCGATGCTGCTCGCGCCTCTGATCAGCGCTCGGCTCGCGCCCTTCGGCGTGGCTCGCACCGTCGCCGGTGCCTATGCGGCCGCGGCCGTTGCGCTCGCGCTGAGCGGGGTGTCGATCCTCATCGGCGCGCCGGTGGCGCTGGTCTACCTCACAGCGATCGTCTTTTCGGTGTCGCTGGGTGTCAGCCGCCCGCTGCACCACGTACTGATGCCGCTCGTCGTGCGCCATCCCGACGAGCTCACCTCGGCCAACGTCGCCACGAGCTGGTGCGAGGGCGCCGGTACGCTCGCCGGACCAGCGCTGGCGGGGGTGATGATCACCCTCGGCGGGCCAGGCACCGCCTGCGCGGTGCTCGCCGGCCTGTGTCTGTGCGCGCCGGTCCTGGCCAGCGTGAAGCCGCTCCGCGCCGACGCCATCGACTCGGATGAGCCGCAGGCGGACGGTCTCGCCGACCTCGGAGCCGCCGCGCGCGTTCTTCTCTCGCGCCCCAGCGCCCGCGCGTTGATCGCATTTCCGGCCGGCGCCGCGGCGCTCGAGGGGGCGGTCGACGTGCTCGTCGTCGTGCTCGCGGTGCGGATCCTCGTCGTCGGCCCTGGCGCCGCCGGATACCTCAGTGCCGCCTTTGGTGGCGGCGGTCTGCTCGGAGCCGCCGCGGCGATCGCGCTCATCGGGCGGCGGCTTGCCGTGCCGCTGATAGCGGCGGCGCTCGTGTGCGGCCTCGCCTTCGCCGCCCTGGCGCTGGCCTCAACAGTGCCGACGGCAGTCCTCTTACTCGTCGTCGTCGGCGCCGCCCGGATCATCGAGAGCGTCGCGGCCCAGACCCTCTTCCAGCGCTCGACTCCACTCGATGTGATCGTCTGCGCGTTCGCCCTGATCGAATCCGTCCGCGATCTGGGCATGATCGTCGGCGCTCTTCTGGTGCCGCTCCTGATCGGGCTCGGAGGTCCGAAGGCGGCGTTCGCCGGTGTCGCGGGTTGCGTGTTGGTCGCGCTGCCGCTCGCGGCGCGACACATCCGGCGAATCGATGATGAGGCGTCGATTCCGGTCGTGGAGATGGGCGTGCTTCGCAATCTCGCGATCTTCTCGTCGCTACCGGCGGCGTCGCTGGAGATGCTGGCGCGGGAGGCGAGCTACACGAGCGTCGATTCCGGTATGGCCATCATCCGGGAGGGCGCAGAGGGCGATGAGTACTACGCGATCACGCACGGCTCCGTGTGCGTCACGCGCGGGGGCAGTGAGCTCCGGCGCCTGGGGTTGGGGGAGGGGTTCGGAGAGATCGCGCTGCTGCGGGCCGTGAGACGCACGGCCACGGTCACCGCCACCAGCAGGACGACCCTGCTGTGTATCGGCCGCGACGCGTTCCTCGGCGCGATGCGCGCACACCCGACGGCAGCGGCGTCGGCCGAGCGGATCGCCACCGGTCGGATCAGCGACTCTCCAAGTTCGGGCTAGCGGCGAGTGTCCAAGGTGCGCGGGTGCCACGGGAAGCTAGGAGACGCCCAGCTCGCGCGATCTGCTCAGTCCGGGCTTACCAGTGCCGCGAACTCGGCGAGCGCACGAAGCGACTCGAAATCCGAGTCCTCACCAGCCCGTTCGCGCAGCGCCGGCTGCAGCTCGATCGCCTCACGAAGGCGCGTCAGCGACTCGGCGTCATTTCCGCTCACGGCCTCAAGACAGGCGAGCGTGTAGAGGAGCGACGGGCTCGACGTATGCGTACGCAGGCCGTCCTCGATGATCGCGCGCGCCTCCTGTGGGTCTGAGCGGATCAGCGGCGAGGCGCGGAACGTCCATTCCCACACCGATGGCGCGAAGGTCGGCGGTCCCCCGAAACTGAGGACGGTGGTGCCGGCCTCGCGCGCCACAGCAGCGCGGTGGGACTCCGGATCGGGCAGGAAGACATACGTTCCCGCCGGAGCGTCGATGGTCTCGCCGTCGATCGTGAACTCGGCCCGTCCGCTGGCCACGAAGTAGAGCTCCTCGTGGCCTGCCTGCCCGGGAGGTGCCGCCTCGTCGTGGGGCTCGACGACCTCGAGTCCAGCCTGCGCCGCGGTGTAGGCATTGCAGCCGAAGGCGCGGATGCCAAGTTCGAAGCGGACTGGGCGCCACGTCAGCGTTCCGGGTCCCGCGATCGCTTCGAACTCATCGAGGTGCTTGATGACCGGCGTCCGCGGCATCTCCGAGCAGAGTCTAGGTCGCTCTACGATGAGCTCGGCTCTTCCTGCTCACGGGGCCGCGCACGTGCTCTTCCAGCCGCCCCAGACGAACCATTTGCTCAAGCGGCCGCCGGGACGAAGCGCCTCGCGAGCCTCAAGCTGCGTGTACGCCCGCGGACCGTTCGAGGTGCACCGGCCGATCTTGGACGCGCGGAGTTGGATGGCCCCCGGCTCCCCGAAGTACCCGCCGTTGGGGCGAAAGATCCACGTCAGGCCGTGAGCCTGCGCGACCGGTGATCCCCACCCGGTCCATTGGAGATCCCACGCCTTGCCGTTGGGGTCGCCTCCGTTGTCGATGAGACGCGGGTGGGCGGTCCCCCATCCCCGGCCGTTGGGAAGAAGGTTCGCCTTGCCCAAGACGATCTGTGAGGAGGAACCCAGCGCGGAACCCGCCACCACGAGCATGAGGAAGACGCCGACCCCGACCGCGCGCAACGCGCGCGGACTACGTCTGTTCAACGAGATCAATTCAATGGCCGTCCGGGTGGCGACACGAGCCAAGCCTGACGGGGAGCCCCGTCTCCGGAGGTCAGCTGGGATCCTCATAGATCTCCGCGCGGATGGAGCTTGAGTCAACTCCCGCCGACTCCATCGCCGCCCTGGCGTCCGGGTTGGCCATGAACGCCTCGGCCTCCTCGCGGCTCGCCATGCGGTGCATGATCAGGACCGTGTTGGGGTCGTGGGCGTCGCGGTAAACCGCCTGCTCGGTGACGCCGGCGCTCCGTTGCATGTCGGCGGCGCCGTCGTACACGGCTCTCCACGCGTCGTAATCAGCGACGCGGTGGCGGACCAGAAATGTAGTCATTGCTTGAGTCTCCCCCTGCCTAGATGCGCCAGAGCGCCAAACCTACCCGGGATCGCGCGGCCGCAGGGACTATTCGGGCTTTCCACGTTCTCCGGCTGGCCGGCAAGTTGCGATGTTGAGATCACGCTCCTGGTTCGACTTCGATTCGAGGACGCCACGGTCGGTCGAGGCTCTGCGCTAGGTGGCGCCCTGGCCCGTCCCGGGCTGGTCGATCACGCCGTCCGGCGCACGCTGGGCCAGCACAACGCGCTAGTCGTCGAGCGGTTCCGCCAAGCGCTCGGCAATTCGCCCAGCGGCAAGGCCACAGTCAATTCGCGGGCCGGTGCGTCCGCCCGGAGCGCAGGCGCTCCCAGAGGCTTCCTGGCAGCGCAGGCTTGATCGCGCCGAGGATCCAGAGCAGTCCGGCGGTCAGGAGTCCCAGAGCGAGCCAGCCCCAGCGCCCCTTCGTAGCAGTGACCACTGCGCACGCGAGCAACACAAGGCCGAGCACCGTGAACCCGATCAGTCCAAAGCTTGGCCCGACCGTGAAGACATGGCCGGCTCCGATGGCGGTTGAGGCGACCATGGGGAGGGTTACGGCCGTTCTACCACTCCGGCGGAGTCGGCTGCGTTTGCCGTGTCCTCACCGCAGAAGCAGCACGGCATTCGCTCGCTGACTCCTCTCTCACCGAGGCTACGTGGCGCCCTGGCCGGTCCCGGGCTGATCGATCACGCCCTCCGGCACACGTTCCACGAGCTCAATCCGGTAGCCGTCGGGATCGCGCACGAAGCAGATCCGCGAACCGCCCTCACGCAGCGAGTAGGGCGGCTTCTCGGGCTCGATGCCCTGGGCGGCGAGGTGCGCGAGGGTACCGTCGAGGTCGCTCGCGCTGACGGCGATGTGGCCGTAGGCGGTGCCGAGCTCGTAGTGCTCGACCCCGTAGTTGAAGGTCAGCTCGAGCCGGGGCTCGTCGCCGTCACCGGGCAGGCTGAGGAAGACATTGACCGCCTCCTCGCGGATTGGCATCCGGCGGATCTCCTCGAAGCCGAGCGCCTCGTAGAAGGCGACCGAGCGATCGATGTCGGTGATCCGGTAACAGGTGTGCAGCCACGCCACGACGGCCAGCTTAGCCGACGTGCGACGATGAGCCCCATGATCATCGAATACGCGCGCAACGACCAGTTCCTCTCGAACACCTACCTGGTGTGCGACCGCGAAGGCGGCAGCGCCGTCGTCATCGACGCGGGTGGTCCGCTCGAGCCGGTCTTCGCCGCCGCCGACCGCCTGTCGGTCACGCCCTCGAAGGTTCTGCTCACCCACCACCACGGCGATCACGTCAGCGAGGTCCCGGACCTCAAGGCGCGCTGGCCGCGACTGCCGGTACTGATCAGCCCGCTCGAGCGCGACAGCGTCTCCTCGGCGACCGCCACGATCGACGCCGGTGAGCGCCTCAGCGAGGGTGAGCTGGTCATCCGCCCACTGCGCACCCCCGGGCACACCGCCGGCATGCTGTCCTTCCTCGTCGAGCACCAGGGCTCGGCGGCCGTCTTCACGGGCGACACGCTCTTCCGTGGCTCCGTCGGCGGCGTCCGCGGCCCCGGCCACACGACCTACCAGGACCTCAAGGACTCGATCATGGGCACCCTGATGGAGCTCGACGGCGCGACCGTGATCCATCCCGGCCACTCCGAGCCGACGACCGTCGCGCGCGAGTGGGAGCACAACCAGTTCATCCGCATCTGGCGCGGCCTCGACAAGGAGGGCTCGCAGCCCTGCCGCGCGCTCGGCGAGCCGGCCACGCTGATCCTGCTCGGCCCCGACTACGACGGCGGTCACAAGGCCTGGGTGCGCTGGGCCAATGGCGCCGACGACATCGTCCCCGGCTCGAAGGTCGAGGTCAGCTAATGGCCAGACGCGGACATCACGGGATGGGCGGCTAACCCATGCCCCGAGAGCACATCCCGACCTCGCGGGTGGTGCGCTCGGCGACGATCGGCCGGCTCGCGGCGGGGCAAGCGGTCAAGCAGTTCGGCACGCGCGCCGCCAACATCGCCCGCGGCGCCGATGCCAGCGAGGCGGCGCTCGCCCGTCGCCAGATCGAGACCGCCGAGCAGATCGTCGCGGTGCTCGGGACGATGAAGGGTGCGGCGATGAAGCTCGGCCAGGTGATGAGCTTCCTCGACGTCGGGCTCGTGCCCGAGGAATACCGCGAGGAGTTCCAGCGCAAGCTCGCGGAGCTCCGTGACGCCGCCCCGAAGGTCTCCTTCAAGGAGATGCGCAAGGTCATCGAGAGCGAGTTCGAGGACCCGATCGACGAGGTCTTCGCAGACTTCGACACCGAGCCCATCGCCGCCGCCTCGATCGGCCAGGTCTACCGCGCGCGGCTGCGCGACGGCCGCGACGTCGCCGTCAAGGTCCAATACCCGGGCGTGGCGTCGGCGGTCCGTGCCGACATGAAGAACCTCGGCATGATCATGCGGCTGCTCTCGCGGATGGCGCCCGGGCTCGACGTGCAGGAGATCGCCGAGGAGATCCGGCTGCGCATCGACGAGGAGCTCGACTACGAGCTCGAGGCCGCCAACCAGCGCGCGATGTCGCGGATCTTCCGCGGCCATCCGTTCGTGTTCGTGCCCGAGGTCGTCGGCTCGCTCTCGCGCGAGCGGGTGCTGGTCAGCGAGTTCGTCCAGGGCACCGGCTTCGAGGAGCTCAAGGGCGCGGACGCGGCGACGCGCGACCGCATCGCCGAGATCATCTTCCGCTTCTACTTCGGTTGCATGTACCGCCACCACCAGTTCTCCGGAGACCCTCACCCCGGCAACTTCATGCTGCTCGCCGACGGGCGCGTGGCCTTCATTGACTTCGGTCTCTACAAGCGCCTACCGGCCCGGATCGCCGAATACGAGCTGGAGACCGCGCGCCTGGGGATCACCAAGCAGGGCGAGGCGCTGATCGCGCACCTGCACGCCGGCGGCTTCCTGCCCGAGCCTGACCGCTACACCCCGGAGCAGATCCTGCAGCAGTTCGAGGACGTCACCTGGTGGTACACTGTCGACGGCGTCGTCGAGCTGACACCGGAGATCGCGACCCAGGTCGTGATCGACATGAGCGACCCGCGCTCGCGCCACTACGCGCAGATGCGCCACGAGAACCTGCCCGCCGACCATCTCTTCGGCCGGCGCACCGAGACCCTCACGCTGGCCGTGATGAGCCAGCTACGCGCCAAGGGCAACTGGCACCGGATCGCGCGCGAGTGGGTCTTCGATGACCCGCCCTCGACGGAGCTCGGCCGCGAGGAGGCCGCCTTCTACGGCACTAAACCACCTGGATCTGGAGCAGGCTCGTCGTCCCCGGCACCCCGCTCGGCAGCCCGGCCGTGATTCCGACCCGCTGACCGGGTTCACACCAGCCGAGCTCGACGACGCGGCTCGCGGCCTCGCGGATCAGCTCCTCGGTGATCTCGTGGCGGCGCATCCAGGCGGCCTGCACGCCCCACATCAGTCCGCAGCGCTGGACCGTCTCATGGCCGGGGGAGAGCGCGTAGATCGGCACGTTCGGGCGGTGCGCCGAGACCAGGCGCGCCGAGCGTCCCGACAGGGTCGGCACCACGAGGGCGTCGAGCTCCAGCTCGCGCGCGGCGACGCAGGCGCTGTAGGCCATCGTGTAGGCGGGGTCGCGGGCATCGCGACGCACGCGGTGCTCGTTCCAGTCGAGGTAGTCGGCGGTCGCCTCCGTGCGCTCGGCTATCGAGGCCATCATCGCGACGGCGCCGACGGGGTGCGCGCCGACCGCCGTCTCCTGCGAGAGCATCACGGCGTCGGTGCCGTCGAGGATCGCGTTGGCGACGTCGGCGACCTCGGCCCGGGTCGGCCGCGAGGAGTGCACCATCGAGTCGAGCATCTGCGTCGCCGTGATCGAGGGCCGCGCGAGCGCTCCCGCCAGCTTCAGCAGCCGCTTTTGCACCAGCGGCACGTCCTCGATCGCGAGCTCGATGCCGAGGTCGCCGCGCGCGACCATCACGCAGTCGGCGGCACGCAGGACCGATTCCATGTTGTCCACCGCCTGTGGCTTCTCGATCTTGGCGACCAGCGGGATCCGCGTGCGCTCGCGGACGAACTCGACGTCGGCGGCGGTGCGCACGAACGACAGTGCCACCAGGTCCACGCCGATCGACTCGCCGTGGCTGAGGAGCTCGAGGTCGCGGGGGGGCACGGCCGGCAGGCGGTCGACGGGCCCGGGAATGTTGAGCCCCTGGCGCGAGGCGACGGTGCCGCCGATTTCTATCTCGACGTCGACCTCGCGCTCGGCGACGCGTGTTGCGACCACGCGCAGGCGGACCGCGCCGTCGGCGAGGTAGATGATCGCGCCGGGCTCGACCGAGTCGGCGAGCTCATCCCAGGTGACCGACATCCGCGTCGAGTCGCCGAGGGTCTCGACGCCGCACTCGAAGGTCAGTCTCTCCCCGGGGGTCAGCTCGGCGATGCCGTCGCGCAGGGCCCCGATCCGGAGCTTCGGTCCCGGCAGGTCCTGGAGGATCGCGACCGGGCGCCCGACGCGGGCCGCGGCGGCGCGCACCCGCGCGGCGGTCTCGGCGTGTTCCTCGAGCGACCCGTGCGAGTAGTTGAGCCGGGCCACGTCCATGCCCGCCTCGACCATCCGCGCCAGGACCTCGGGCTCCCGCGAGGCGGGGCCGATGGTCGCGACTATCTTCGTCCGGCGCATAGCGCGCGGCACACTAGCTCACGGCGCGTGAACGTCAGGGAAATATTGCGCGCAGTGCTCGCGCAGGCGATCGCGCAGCCAGCCGCGCTCGTCGCTCGAGGCGAAGCGCAAGCGGCCCAGGAGCTCGCGCTGAGAGCTCAGCGGCTCGGCGCCCGCGATCGTCCAGCTCACGACCAGCCGCTCGAAGAGGAACTCGAAGGCCCGATGCCAGGCGTCCTCGCGCGTGGCGCCCGGCGAGAGCTCCTCGCCGCTTGAGATTCGGGCGTAGCTGCGCCGGGTTCCCGCCGAGAGCGAACCGCGCAGCACGAGCACGCCGCCCTCGCCGTCGCTGTACTCGACGTCGGGGGCGCGCCCGAGCGAGCGTCCCCGGCGGCGCGCCATCAGCTGTCCCCGGCCTCGAGCGGTAGTTGCGCGACGAGCGCGCGGCCGTCGCGCTCGTAGCGGACGTCGACCGAGTCGTCCTGGCGGTAGGTGCCGATGCCGAAGGCGCCGATCATCCAGCGCCAGCTCGAGACCTTGTCGCGCGCGAGCCGGCGCGGGAAGCGGAGCATGTCGCCGTTGATGGCGTAGTCGGCGCCCTCGTGCTGGAGCACGCCGTTGAGGTACACGTCAAAGGGCGGGCGAATGCCCGCCGGCAGACGCACGAACGAGTTTTCAGTCACGGCCACGATTATCCTCCGAGCGTGGTCGCGCCGATCAGCTACCGGGTCCGCCGGGTCAAGCGCTCACGACGCGTGAAGGTCCGCGTCGACCCCCAGCACGGCGTCGAGGTCCTGCTGCCGACACGGGCGCCGCTGGCGGCGGCCAGCGCTGCGGTCGCGGAGCTCACACCCTGGATCGAGCGCGAGCTCGCGCGCCTGAGCCAGCTGCGCGAGCGCCACGCCCCGGAGGGGACACTGCCCTACCTCGACGAGCGCCTCGCCGTGCTGCCCCAGGGCGGGCGCACGCGCGCGCATCGCCGCGGTGACACGCTGCTGGTCCCCGCCCGCGAGGGCGCCGCGCCGAGGGCGATCGAGCTGTGGTACCGCCGCGCCGCCCGGGCGGAGATCGCCCAGCGCCTGGACCGCGCCAGCGCGCACGCGGGAACGCCCTACACGAGTCTGACGATCCGAAACCAGCGCACGCGCTGGGCCAGCTGCGCGAGCGGGGGTGCCATGAGTTTCAACTGGCGCCTGATGCTGGCTCCCGAACAGGTGCTCGACTACGTCGTCTGGCACGAGGTCTGCCACCTGCGCCACGCCGATCACTCGCCGGCGTTCTGGGGGTTGCTGGAGCGTTATTGCCCGGATTGGCGGCCCGCGGCGGCCTGGTTGCGCGAGAACGGTCCGGCGCTCGTGCTGTGAACGAACGGCTCCGCCGGTTGAGCCGCCGCAGCGACTGCGCTACCGTCGGGATGAGCATGTACAGACGTTTGGTGCTCGCCATCGCCCTCGCGGCCTTCGCCGCGGCGGCTCCGCTTGCCTCCGCGCACCCCGCAAAGCCCAAGCTCTCGCGCACGCTGGCCAAGGGCGACCTGGTCGTCATCTTCTCCGGAGTGGGTGGCGGCAGCTACCGCTACCACGAGCCGGCGAGCGGCACGGGCAGCGCCTGCCGAAGCGCTGACACCACCTACAACGAGGCCGACAGCTACCGCTGGTACTACCGCTTCGTGCTGCCGCCCGGCGGGGGCACGAGCGACGCGCCGGCCGCTGCCGCCGGCGGCGGCCAGATCACCGGCACCGAGCAGCTGCTGCAGTGCGCGGGCTCCGCGGCGCTCACCAGCACCTGCACGCAGACCCTGCGCACGCCGCCAGGCGGCAGCGCCTCCGATCTCGCCTACCCCAACATCGTCGTCGGCGCGGCCGGCGGCCTGGTCACCGTCGGCGCGCTCGGCGAGCTGATCCCAGCCTCGCCGCAGGCGAGTTGCACCGGCGTCGGCGTGCTCGCGCTCAACCCCGTCCAGGGCTTCTCGCAGCTGCAGGCCGCGGTCTCGATCGACCGCGCCACCCTCAGCGCCACCGGCGATGTCACGCGCCACTTCACGATGGCCGGCTCCGGCCTCTACAGCGGCCTCGCGCTCAGCGGCAGCTGCAACTCGGGGGGCTGCGGCGTCAGCGCCTGCAGCGACAGCGGCGGCGCCGGCAGCGGGCCGCCCACGAGTTGCTCCTACAACGAAAGCTACAGCGGCACGATCGAGGTCCGGATCGTCAGGTAGCGCGGGCGAGGGCGCGAGCGCGGCGCTCGCCGATGAGACCCTCACGGCGCGTGCAGCGCCCGTTGTGCGCACAAGCCAGGCCAGCCTCGAGCCGCGTGAGGCGCTCGTCAGCCGAGGCGCTCCTCAGCGGGTGAAGGCGCGGGCGAGCGCGTCGGTCGCCGACTCGCGCTTTCTCCGCTCGACGATGCGGCGGCGCCAGCGGCCGCTGAAGGCCTCCTCCGAGCCGTCCCCGCGCAGGTCGACGCCGCCGTGCTCGCCCTTGGGCCCGGCCAGCTCCAGGCGCGCCACGACCTGCTCCTCCGGTTCGATGCGCCGCGCGAAGAAGTGGACCTCATCGCGCGAGGCGTCCTTGTCGAGCTCCGCCAGGCGGTCCTTCATGGCGTCGGCCGCGTCAGCGAGCGTCGCGTGATGCGAGTGCTCGACCTTCGGTCCCGCGCGGACCGTCAGGGTCCAGTCGCGCCCGCTCAACCACGCTGCTCGAGCGGCACGTAGTCGCGCCCGAGCTCACCGGTGTAGATCTGGCGCGGTCGCGCGATCTTCTGCTCAGCGTCCTGCACCATCTCGAGCCACTGGGCGATCCAGCCGCTCGTGCGCCCGATCGCGAACATCACCGGGAACATCGACATCGGCATCCCGAGCGCCTCATAGATCAGGCCCGAGTAGAAGTCGACGTTGGGGTAGAGCTTGCGCGAGATGAAGTACTCGTCCTCGAGCGCGATCTTCTCGAGCTCGGTGGCGATCGCCAGCAGCGGGTTGATCCCGGTCACCTCGAAGACGTCCTCGCAGGCGCCCTTGATGATCCGCGCGCGCGGGTCGTAGTTCTTGTAGACGCGGTGGCCGAAGCCCATCAGCCGCTCGTTGCCCGCCTTCACGCCGGCGATGAAGTCGGGGATGTTCTCCTTGCGCTCGATGCGGTGGAGCATCCGCACGACCTCCTCGTTGGCGCCGCCGTGGGAGGGGCCGTAGAGCGCAGCGATGCCGCCGGCGATCGCCGAGTAGGGGTCGACGAGCGAGCTGCCGATCGCGCGCACGGCGCTGGTCGAGCAGTTCTGCTCGTGGTCGGCGTGGAGGATGAAGAGGACGTCGAGGGCGCGCGCGATGCGCGGGTCGGGCTCGTACTTGAGCTCGGTCATCTTGTAGAGCATCCCGAGCAGGTTGCCGGCGTAGTTGAGGTCGTTGTCGGGATAGACGTAGGGCATCCCGAGGTTGTGGCGGTAGGAGAAGGCCGCCAGCGTCGGCATCTTCGCGATCAGGCGGATGGTCTGGATCGCGCGGCTCTCGGCGTCGTGGATGCGGGCGGCGTCGGGGTAGAAGGTCGACAGCGCGCCGACGGAGCCCAGCAGCATCCCCATCGGGTGCGCGTCGTGGCGGAAGCCCTGGATGAAGCTCTTGACGTTCTCGTGCACGAAGGTATGGATCGTGATCAGGTGCGTCCATTCCTCGAGCTGTGCGGCGGTCGGCAGGTCTCCGTGCACGAGCAGATAGGCGACCTCGAGGTAGGTCGAGTGCTCGGCGAGTTGCTCGATCGGGTAGCCGCGGTACTGCAGCACCCCGGCGTCGCCGTCGAGGAAGGTGATCGCGGAGCGACACGACGCCGTGTTCATGAAGGCCGGGTCGTAGGCCAGCAGGCCGAAGTCCTTCTCCGAGGTCTTGATCGCGCGCAGATCCAGGGAACGGATGGCGCCGTCGACGATCGGTATCTCGTAGGTCTGCCCGGTGCGGTTGTCGGTGACGCTCAGCGAGTCGTTGCCCGCGCCGCTCCCGTTGGTCCCCGCCTCGGTCTTCGCCTGTGTGCTCATGAAGGTCTCCCGTTCGGCGCCATCGCTGAGATTCGATTATGAGCCACGCGAAGCGCCGGCGGCGCCGACGGGCAACACGGCGCCAACAAAAGGCCCGCTAGTGCTCGACTTTGCGGGCCCGTGCGAGCACGGTCCGGGTGCGCTGCGGCGTGGACGGGCGCGCGCCGGCGTGCGGGCCCCGGCGCGGATGAAGCGGCGAGTAGGGACGTGGCGTGCGCGGGTGACGGTGCGGCTTGTTGCGCAGCTTGCTGCCGCCGTCGTCGGAGCCGCCGTCGCTCGCGGGATCGGGCTCCTGATCGGCCTTCTTGATCGACCACCAGATGATCCACGCCATCCCGCCGATCGGGATCTTCAAAAGCAGCATCAACCACAGAAAAGTCCAGGTCATCGGCCGGTTGATCGTACACCCGGATCCCCCGGAGTACGAGGCACCGCGGCGGCTCAGCCGCGCAGGCTGACCGGTGCGTCGGTGAAGTTCGTGACGCGTTCGAGCTCGCGCACGCGAGCCGCGACCTCATCGCCCGTGAGGCGCGCGACGCGCTCGGTGCCGAACTCCTCGACGTTGAAGGAGGCCAGCGCCGTGCCGTAGGCCATCGCGCGCCGCAGCACCTCCTCGTCGCCGCTGCCGCCGTTGGCGGCGATGTAGCCGACGACGCCGCCGGCGAAGGTGTCACCGGCGCCGGTCGGATCGACGACGTTTTCGAGCGGGAAGGCCGGCAGCGAGAAGTAGCCCTCGCCGGTGATCAGGGTCGCGCCGTACTCGCCCTGCTTGGCGATGACCGCGCTCGGCCCGCCCCAGGAAAGGATCTCGCGCGCCGCCTTGAGCGTGTTGGGCATGCTCGTCAGCTGCTTGAGCTCGGCGTCGTTGAGGACCAGGCAGTTGACGCCCCCGATCGCCGAGAGGAGCGAGTCGCGAGCGATGTCGATCCAGAGGTTCATCGAGTCGAGCGCCGCGAAGCGCGCGCCGGTGCACTGCTCGCGCACGGCGCGCTGGATGTCGGGCTGGATGTTGGCCAGGAACAGCACCTCGCTGTCACGGGCGGCCTGCGAGAGCTTGGGCTCGAAGGTCTCGAACACGCCGAGACGCGTGTCCAGCGTCTCGCGGGTGTTGAGGTCCCAGCCGTACTCGCCGGCCCAGAAGAAGGTCTCGCCGGGCACGCGCTCGACATCGGAGACGTCGATCCCACGCGTGCGGAGCACTTCGAACTCGGCCTCGCCGAAGTCGTCGCC
>DASXEZ010000182.1:0-18599 GCA_036489875.1 Solirubrobacteraceae bacterium
CCGGTCTTCGAAGACGTGCGCGTGCCGGCGGCCAACGTCGTCGGCGAGATCGGACGTGGGATGCGCGTGGCGCTGGCTTCACTCGAGCGCTCGCGCCTCGGAGCCGCCGCCCAGGCCGTCGGCATTGCCCAGGGCGCGCTCGACCACGCGGTCGCCTACGCGCGCGAGCGGATCGCCTTCGGCAAGCCGATCGCCGAGCTCCAGGGAATCCAGTTCAAGCTCGCGGACATGCAGACCGGCACGGCGGCGGCGCGCGCGCTGCTCTATGAGGCCTGCACTCTGGCCGATCGCGAGCCCGCCCCGCCCGACCTGGGCGCGCACACCTCGATGGCCAAGCTCTTTGCCTCTGACAACGCGATGCGCGTGACCGTCGAGGCCGTCCAGGTCCTCGGGGCCTACGGCTACGTCAGCGAGTACCCGCTCGAGCGGATGATGCGCGACGCCAAGGTCACGCAGATCTACGAGGGGACCAACGAGATCCAGCGCGTGGTGATTGCCCGCCACCTCACCGGCGGCTCTCAGTCCTCGAGGTAGTAGTCCCCGGCGCCCGCGCGCAGCGGGGTCAGGGCCGCGAACAGCACCTCGCAGGCGTCGTCAGCGAGCGGGTCCATGCCGAAGCGCTCGCGGTTGAGGAGTCTGGTCGCGCGACGCGCGGCACTGCGCCCCGCGGGTGTGATCTTTGCCAGCACGGCGCGGCGGTCCTCGCCGTGAGGGACGCGCTCGACGAGTCCACCGGCGACCAGCTTGTCGACGACGTTGGTGACGCTTGCGCGGTGAACCTGCAGGCGCTCGGAGATCTTGCCGAGCGGGAGCTGCCCGCGGCGGCTGTAGTGCAGCAGCATCAGGGCCTCGTAACGCGGAAAGGTGAGCTCGAACGGCTCGAGCAGCTGGTTGAGGCGCGCCATGACGATCTGTTGCGCGCGCATGATCGAGGTCACGGCGACCATGCTCGGCGCCGCCTGCTCACCCCAGTTGGCGAGCCATTGACGGCGTGCCTCGGCGATCGGGTCGAAGGTGAGGGCACGGGCCATCGGCGAGAGACAAGGTAGCCGCGCCGGCGGCGGCCGCTAGCCCAGCAACGAGCCGGCGAGCGCGGACCACTGCTCGCGCGGGATCCCGCTCACACCGACCGGCTGCAGACAGACATGGTCGGCGCCGGCGTCCAGGTGCGCACGCGCCACGGCGGCGATCTGCTCGGCGCTGCCGCAGGGCACGACCGCATCGAGCAGGCGATCGGAGCCGCCACCCGCGAGGTCCGAATCCTCGAAGCCGAAGCGGCGCAGGCTGCGCGTGTAGTTGCTCAGGCGCAGGTAGCCCTCGGCGTAGCTGCGCGCTGCCGCGCGGCCGCGTTCGGGGTGCTCGTCGAGCACGCACGCTAGCTCGGTGGCGATGAGCGGCCCCGCTCCGAGCAGTTCGCGCGCCCAGCGCGTGTGCTCCACCGGGACGAAGTACGTGTGGGCGCCGATGCCGCGACGCGCGCTCAGCTCGAGCATCCGCGGCGCCAGCGCCGAGGCACAACGGTGCTCACGCGGCACCGGCGGCGAGGCCGCGTCGAGCCCGTCGAAGAACGAGTTCATCTTCTCGATCGGCGTGGCGTACTCGTCGGTCGCCTCGGGGTGCCCGATGCCGATACCCAGCAGCAGGCGCTCGCCGTGGCGGCGCGCCAGGTCCGCGTATTCGGCGGCCAGCTGCGCGGGCTCGTACTGCCAGACGTTGACGATGCCCGTCGCGACCGTGATCCGCTCGCTGCCGTCAAGCAGCGGCGCGACCGAGGACAGCCGCGGCGAGCCGCCCAGCCAGAAGGCACCGAAACCGAGACTCTCGGCCACCGCGGCGGCCTCGCCCGCGCTCTCCTGCGAGATCGTGCGATACGTCGTCCAGACGCCGAACTGCCCGAGCTCCACGGTCAGGACTCCCGCTCGCCGACCGCGACCGCGGTGCGGTCGCACAGGGCCCACGCGGCTGCGCCACTGACCGCGGCGCCGGCGAACACCGCCGGCCATGCCCCGATCCGCTTGGCGAGCGGGTGTGAACCGGCGAAGGCCGCGGCGTAGACGCCGACCAGGGCGCCCGCGCAGCGCGCGCCGCGCCGGCGCGTCCATTCGCGCGCGCACCAGCCGCCGGCGGCGGCGAGCACGCCACCACCCAGCGGCCGCACACCGGACTCGCGAGCCACGAGGTAGCCCGCGATGAGCGAACCTGCCGCGACCGGAGCGGTCGGAATCTCACGCATCACGTGCACAGCCTAGCCCGCGACGCGGGCGGCAGCGGACAGCCTCGAGGCGGCGCGCCGAGCGCTCAGACGGCGAGCGGCGCGGAGGTCGCGAGCGTGCCGCCGGCGCGGTCGCTGGCACGCACCTGGAGGTGGGTGACAGTCGGCGGGACCTCGATGAGCGTCTCGAAGCCCGTCCGGGCAACCGGCCGCAGCGCTCGCAACCTCGCGCCTGACCCCTCTCCCGCAAGCACTGTCCACCACGCCACGCGCGTGTCGCCATTCCAGCTGACATAGACGCTGTTCTGCCCGGAGCCGCGTCGCGCTGCCACCGCAGGGAGACCCGCCCCGTGGCCTGCCCAGGGGGCGCGATAGGCGCGGTAGGAGATGTAGCGGTCGCCGAGCTGGGCGTCGAAGATGAGCTCCCCCGAGGGCGAGAACTCCGAGACGTAGGGCTGAGCACCCCACCCGACGAAGACGTTGCCGTTGGGAAGGACCTCGACGTTGCCCTGGCTGTCGGAGAAGGTCGCGGTCGGCCGCGTGTAGGAGCGCCCCAGGCTGGCGCGGCGGCCCGGCTCATCAACCGAGAGAAGCAACGCCCGCGAGGCTCCGCCGTACCCGTTGTCGAAGACACTGATCGATCCGTCCGGTTGACGGCGCGCGTCGTGCTGCCATGCGAAGCTCGCGTCGCTGGCGATCGCGAAGTCGCTGTGCTTGCCGCCGAGCCGCCACATGATCTCGCCGCTGCGGCGGTCGAGCTTGTAGATCGTGTGCGTGTTGCGCGAGGAGACCAGCAGGTTCTGGTCGAGGTCGACGCCGATCGAGTTCAGGTGCACGTAGTCCCAGTTGTTGCCGGCGCCGACCGGCCAGTAGGACTCGGCGATGGGAATGTGGTCGAGGCTTCGCCACTCGAGCAGGACCCGTCCGCTCGCGATGTCGACCTCCTGGAACATCGCGTTCTGGATCGTCCCGTGGCGTGGGCCGCCGACCGGGCGCAGGTCCATATCTTCGATCGCGTAGGAGGTGAGAAGCGCCGTGCCACGGTCGGTCACGAGGAACTCGTGGAGGTCCCCGCGGCGGCCGTTGCCGGCATTGACGTGGGCGATCGGTGCGTAGGCAGAGTCGGCGATGACGTAGCGACCAACGCCGTGGCCCAGCGTGATCACGCCCTCCCACCAGGTCAGCGCCGGCCGGCCGCGGTAGCTCTGGACGCGGAAGTCGGTCGTCACGAGGTGCGCCAACGGCTGCTCCCAGACGGCGGCGCCCGTGTTGTCGACGATCAGCGCCCCGGCCTGCGCCGGTGACGGCGCGTTGTAGGGGGCGAGCAGCATCAGGCCCGGTGCCACGGTTCGCCCGGCCCGCTGCGTGATCGCCAGCGCCGGGATGCGCAGATCCGGCCGGCTGACGAAAGACGGAACCGCGGCGGCGGCGGTCAGCTCAACGTCCCCGCCGCCGCCGCTCCACACACGCGACTGCGAGGAGCTCAGCGCTAACGCGGCCGTGGCCGCGCCACCGGCGACGAGCAACTGTCGGCGCGTCAGTCGGCTGTGCGCATGGAGCTCCACTCATGCAAGGTAGACCCGCTCTGTGAAGCTCCTATGAAGCTCGCAGTAATAAATGTGAAGCGCGGTCCCCGCCCCACATGACCCCGCAGCCGCTTTCGCGGCGCTATTTGGGCGGCAGCTTGCGGACGTAGGCGAGGCTGCGCTTGACCCACTTAGCGAGCTCGCGCTTGGTCGCGATGCCTTCAGGCGCGACCCGGATCCAGCCCTCCATCGCGCGCGCGCCGACGTGCATCAGAGTGGTGTGGGGAAGCGCGAGCGCCGCATCCGTCTCGGCCGGGTCGATCCGTGCGAGCAGACCGCCGCGGCCGGAGGCGCTGACTGACATGTGGCCGCCGAGGAGGAAGGCGAGTCCCCCGAACATCTTGCGCTCGGTGATCGCTTCCTCCTGCGCCAGCAGCTCGCGCAGGCGGTTGGCGAGATCCCCGTCGTAGGCCATCAGCTGAGGAACGCGAGCGCGTTCGCCGCGAACTGCTCATTCATCTGACCGGCGACCACAGACGATCCCTGCTCCCCATTAGCTGTGTGCGGCTGCCCGCTTGATCGTATCCGTGGCCAGCGCGCCGTTTCGCGCCCGCGGCGACTATCCGGCGCGCTCAGCCGCGGCGAGACCGCGTCGCGCCCACGCGGCGGTGATGAGGAGGGCAGCCGCGAGCAGTCCGAAGGCGGCCGCGACCTTGACCGGCGAGCCGGCGAAGAGGCTGCGCACGGCCTCCAGGGCGAAGGTCGCCGGATTGACCGAGGCGACGGAGTGGATCCAGCCGGTCAGCAGTTTCAAGGGCACATACACAGGCGCCAGGAAGAGCACGACGAAGACCGGCATCTGGATCAGCGGGCCGGCCTGTTCGGTACGCAGGAACATCGCCACGCCACAGCCCCACAGCGCGGCGCAGATGTTTACGAGGATCCCGAGCCCGATCATCCCGAAGAGGTCGATCGCGCCGCCGTCTACGGGCATGCCCACGATCAGCGCCGCAACCGTGACGACGGTCGCCGTCAGCGTCCAGCGCGCGAGTGCACCAACCGCGTAGCCGGCGATGATGCCGCTCCGTTGCGGCGCGCTGAGCAGCAGGCGCCGCGCGAAGCCGGCCTCGAAGTCGCGCGCGACGCCAAAGCCGGTGAAGACTCCGCCGAAGGCCGCCGACTGCAGGAACACGAAGCAGAACTGGAAGGCGGTGTAGCCGGGGTGGTAGTCGAAGTTGGGGACGTCGCCGATCTTCGCCAGGCCGCCCGCGAAGGCCGCGAGGAAGAAGAGCGGGAAGATGATCGAGGGCAGCAGCAGCGCCGGGTTGACGAGCGTGTTGTGGAGCGTGCGCCAGCCGACGGCGCGGGTGACGTAGACGAAGCGCCTCACGTCCGCTCCAGCCGGTTCTTCATCGAAAGCCCGGAGAAGCCGAGGCTGAGCGCCACGAGCGCGAGAGCGAAGCCGAAGCCGAGCGCAAGCGCGCGGCCGTCCCATCCCGTGATGATCAGGCTGCGAACCCCCTCGATCAGGTACGAGACCGGGTTGTAGGTCGCGACGTCGTGAAACCAGGAGACCTTCAGGAGGTTTCGCGGCAGGCTCGAGGAGCTGAGGAACATCGTCACGAAGAGCAACGGGAAGAAGCCCTGGACGGCCTCGCCGGTGCCGAAGCGAAGCGCGAGCAGCATCCCCAGCCCTGCGAACCCGAAGGCGATGAGAACCGACAGCAGGAGCAGCACGAGCGCGCCGCCCACGCCGCTGGCGATGCCGACACCGGCCGCGATCCCGACCAGCAGGTAGACGACGGACTGGAAGCACGCGACCACGAGCGCTCCGCCGAGCTGGCCCGCGAGCAGCGCGCCGCCCCGCAGCGGCGTCAGCGCGAGGCGGTTGAAGAACCCTGACTGGATGTCTCGAGCGAGGTCAGTGCCCGCCGTGATCGCGACGAAGAGGGCGCCCTGCATGAAGGGCACCGCGAGCACGAACGCGCGGTAGCTCACCGGTGGGAAGCCCGGCAGGCGGGTCGCCGACGAAAGTGCGCTGCCGTTGATGGCGAACAGGATCAACGGAAAGAGGAGCGGGAAGATCAGCAGCGCCCGCTGGCGGAACGTCCGTACGACCGAGCGGCGGCCCACGGCCGCGACCTGCTCCAGCAGGCCAGGGGGCGTCGGCGCGTCAGCGGCCACGGCGCCTGCGCCCCCGCGCTGGGACTGCCTCGGCCTCGCCATCCTGGCCCTCGGTGGCCGAGCCCTCGAGCTTGCGCCCGGTCTTGGCCAGGAAGACGTCGTCGAGCGAGGGCTGGTGCAGGTGCAGCGAGGCGACGTGCAGGTCGGCCTGGTCGAGCACGCGTACGACCTCCGCGAGCTGGGCTTCGCCGCGGGGCAGCTGGACGCTGACGCCGTCGCGGCCGTTGCGTGCGGGCTCGCCGAAGCCCGACAGAAGCTCCGCGATCTGCGGGCCGGACTCGGGATCGGCCGGCACGATCTCGACGGTGGGGCTGCCGATCTCGGCCTTGAGCCGCGCCGGGGTGTCCTCGGCGACGATCCGCCCGCGGTCGATGATGCCGACGCGGTCGGCCAGCGCGTCCGCCTCCTCGAGGTACTGGGTGGTGAGGAAGACGGTCATCCCCTCGTCGTGCGCGAGCCTGCCCACCTCCTCCCACAACGCCGTGCGGCTCTGCAGGTCAAGCCCCGTGGTGGGTTCGTCGAGGAAGAGGATGCGCGGGCGGTGGACGAGCGCGAGCGCGAGGTCGAGCCGGCGCTTCATGCCGCCCGAGTAGCCGCCGACGCGTCGGTCGGCAGCCTCGGTCAGGCCGACGCGCTCGAGCAACTCCTGGGCGCGCTGGGCGCGCTCCGACCGGGGTACCCCCTGCAGCGTGGCCTGGAGCTTTAGATGCTCGCGTCCGGTCAGGATCGCGTCGAGCGCCGCCTCCTGGAGCGCCGCGCCGATCGATGCGCGGACCTTCGCGCCCTCGTGGACGATGTCGAATCCGCCAACGCTGGCGCGCCCACTCGTCGGCGGCAGCAGCGTGGTGAGCATGAGCACCGTGGTCGACTTGCCGGCGCCGTTGGGCCCGAGGAAGCCGTAGATCTCACCCGGCGAGACCGCCAGGTCGATGCCGTCGACGGCGCGCGGTCCCTTGCGGAACTCGCGCACCAGGCCCTCCACCTCGATCGACGCCTGGTCGTTCACGATCACTAGCCTATCTCAAACTTTGAGCCTGTCAACTATCTACTACCTCATGTATAATCAGGTAGATGAGTACGGTGGTGCCGAAGCGATCGCGCCGATCTGCCGCCGACGAGGCGTGGGCGCTGCTGCACAAGTTGATGCTGGGCCAACGGCGGCGCTTCGTCGCGATCGCCTCCGAGCTCGAGTTGCACCCAGCCCAGGCAGGTGCGCTGGCCCAGATGACGCCCGATACGCCGATGCCGATGAACGAGCTCGCGACCATGTTGCACTGCGATAACTCGAACGTGACCGGGATCGTCGATCGGCTCGAGGCGCGGGGTCTCGTTGCGCGCCAGCCCGACGAGCACGACCGGCGCGTCAAGCAGGTTGCGCTGACCGCGCTCGGCGCCGAGGCGAGCGCGAGGATCCGAGCGACGATGTCGAGCGCGCCCGCTGAGTTCCGCAAACTCCCGGCGGCCGACCAGCGGGCATTGCGCGACATCCTCCGCCGCGCGCTGGGCTCCGCCTAGCCCTCGAAGGCGATTCCGCTGAGGATCCCGCCGTCGATCGGGAAGCCGCTGCCGCTCGCGTAGCTGGCCTCGCAGACGATGAACAGCATCGTCGCCGCAACCTCCTCGGGCTCTCCGAACCGCGCAATCGGAATCCCCGCCGAGAGCTTCTCCTCGGGCGCCCCCGCCGTCATCGCCGTGCGGATCATGCCCGGGTGCAGCGAATTCACGCGGATGCCGTAGGGGCCGAGCTCGAGCGCAGCCGCCTTGGTCAATCCAGCGATCGCGTGCTTGCTCGCGGTGTAGTGAGAAAGCTGACCGACCGCCATCTGCGAGGTGATCGAGGAGGTGTTGACGATGACGCCGCCGCCCGCCTGGCGCATCGCCGCCACAACGGCGCGGATGCCCAGGAAGTGGCCGGTGAGGTTGATGTCGATCGTCCGACGCCAGATGGCGGCGGTCATCTCCTCGATCGGCGCCGGGTCCATGACCCCGGCGTTGTTGACGAGGATCGTGACTGGAACGGACTGCCCGGCGGCGGCGACCGCGTCGGCCCAGTCCTGCTCGGAGGTGACGTCCAGCGGAAAGAAGCTGGCCCGTCCCCCGAGCTCGCGCGCGAGCGCCTCGCCCTCCGGCTCGAGCACGTCGCCGATCAGGACGTAGGCGCCCTCGCCCGCCAACGCGCGGACGTGCGCAGCGCCGATCCCGCGTGCGCCGCCACTGACGATCGCCACACGACCGGCGAGGCGTCCGCCACCGTGATCGGTCTCGCTCATCACCGCGGGCTCGAGTGTAGTCGGCGTGTCTGCGCCAGTGCCTTCGCTGTGCGTGCCTCAGGCCGAGGGGCGCTGCACGATGAGCAGCGAATTGCCGTCGGGATCGCGGAACCAAAACATCGGCGGCACCGGGTCGCCCATGCGCGAGACCTCCGCATCGGCGTCGACCCCCAGCGACTGCAGCTCGCGGTGGGTGGCGTCGACATCATCGGAGGTCAGCGTGATCCCGGTCACGACGCCGGTGGGATCGCCCGGTCGAGGCGTGGCCAGCGCGATACCGGTCGTGCCGCTTGGCGCATAGACCTCGACCCAGCGGTAGTCGCCGCCGAACGGCATGTCGGTGCGCTTGTCGAACCCGAGCGACTCGTAGAACTCGATCGAGCGGTCCTGATCGGTGACCGGCACGACGATCAGGCTGATCTCGCGGATCCCGGTTGCTGTGCTGTCGCTCACTGCGCCTCCTCACGTTCGCGGTTAGGGCTAGGACCGCGCGTCGCCCCCAACTCGTCGGTCGCGGTCGCGATCACGTCAGGGTCCCAGCGTTACTACAACAATGGCACGGCTACGCAGTGTCACCCTCGGAGTCGAGCTCCTCGCCGATTTCCCAGGCGACATGGAAACACCCGCGTGCTCGGTGTCCAGGCAGCAGGTCCGCTCGGTGACCTTCCCGGCAGAGATCTCGCCGACTCCTCAAGGCAGCTCGCGGGTCGCTTCGACGGCGCGCGCGAGATCCGTCGGGACCTCGACATCGCGCGTTGGAAGAGCGGGTTCGAGGGTCCAATACGCGTCCGCTCCAGCCGGCTCGCAGTGCGAGCTGCGTGCGAGCTCGGACCTCACGATCGCGATGTCGGCCTGCATGATCATCGCGACCTCGGCGGTGGCGAGCGGCTCGGAGGCCCAGGCGAGCACCGCCTTCGCGGAGGCTGGCGCGGCGCGACGCTCGAGGTCTGGGGCGAGGTTTGCGATTGCAGCCTCGTAGGCCTCGATCGCGTTGAAGCCGGGAAGCGAAAATCTCGCTGCGTCGCTCGAGAGCTCGTAGCTCGGAGCCGAGTAGCGACGGGCGCCGGGCCGTCCGCTGAGCTTGTGGCCCAGTGCGAGCGAGACCTGGGAAGGCGTGCGCGCGGCGCGCATATCGCCGTCCAGCTCCTCGGTTACGCGGTCGCTGGCGAGCCACTCCCCCATCTGCGCCGCATCGAGCCCGGCCTCGCGCGTGGCCCTCGCGATGAGTGCCGGGTCATCGAGCAGTCCGCCGCCATGGCAGAGCACGCGCAGCCGGCGCAGCAGCGCCTCGTTGGCAGAGGGCGCGAACAAACGCGCAGCGATCACCGCGCGACAAGCCGGCTCTGAAGAGGCCGGCCGTGACCGGGGCGCGGGGTCGATCGGCATCCCGTAGAGGCGCTGCAGCGTCGGCGCGCCGCCCGCCAAGCCCTCGGCCTCGCGGCGGTCGCCGGCGGTGAGCACGATCATCACGTCCCGCCAGTGCAGCTGCTCGCCGTAGTGCCAACGCAGGCGCCAGCGGATCGGCTCCGCCGAGAAGGCGAACGGACAAGCGGGGTCCGTGAAATGGGTGATCTCGACCTCGGCCGCCGGCGACCTCTGGGCCGCTTGCGCTCCAACCGATGCGGGCCGTTCAGCGATGGCAGCGGCAGTCTAGGCGCAGGGGCAGCGAGTCGGCGCCCGCCCCTTCACCCGTCCTTCACAGTTTGTTTACATGTCGGCAGCGGCACTGGCCGATCCTTCGCGCTGCCAACCGCCGAGGAGACGCTGATGCCAAGCCTTGCCCAGATCCTCGCTCCCAACGAGCGCGAGTACTTCGACCTGTTCGTTCGAGCCGGCGAGAACATCGTGCGTGTCGCCGACTTGCTCGACGAGATGCTGGCCAGTTACCCGGACAGCCGGCACCTGGCCAGCGTTATCCACGACTGCGAGCACGAGGGCGACAGGATCGTTCACGACGTCCTGCAGCGTCTCAACCACACCTTCGTGACCCCCTTCGATCGCGAGGACATCCATGTGCTCGTGTCGGTCCTCGACGACATCGTGGACTTCACCGACGAGGTCGCCGACTACCTTGGCGTTTACAAGATCGAGGCGCCGATGGAGCAGGCGCAACAGCTCGCGGGCCTACTCGCCCAGGCGGCTGGCCAGGTGGCGGGGGCGCTGAAGCACCTGCGCGGGTTCAAGAACATCACCGAGTACACCTTCGAGGTCCATCGTCTCGAGAACGAGGCCGACAGGCTCGTGCGAGACGCGATCGGCGCGCTGTTCGAGGGCGGCATCGACCCCATGGTGGTGATCCGCTGGAAGGACATCTACGAGCGCCTCGAGAACGCGATCGACTCAACAGAGCGAGCCGCGTACATCATCGAGGGCATCGTCATCAAGAACGCCTAGATGCACGGCGATCTGCTGCTGGTCCTGGTCATCGCGACGGCGCTCGCCTTCGACTTCACCAACGGGTTCCACGACACCGCGAATGTGGTCGCGACGTCGATCTCCACGCGGGCGGTGTCGCCGCGGCTCGCCGTCACAATGGCGTCGGTCCTCAACTTTGTCGGCGCTTTCATTTCGCTGAAGGTCGCCGATACGGTCGCGCAGGGGATCGTCGACTCGGCCGCGGTGACGATGCCCGTCATCTTCGCCGGGCTGATCGGTGCGGGCGTCTGGAATCTGGCCACGTGGTACTTCGGCCTGCCATCGAGCTCCTCGCACGCGCTGATCGGCGGCGTCGTCGGCGCCATGATCGCTGCCAAGGGCACCGGCGCCGTTCAGTTCGGGGGGCTGCTGGGGAAGGTCGTGATACCGGCACTGCTCTCGCCGTTTCTGGCGTTCGCGGTCGCTGGCGTCTCGATCGTGCTGACCTACCGACTGGTGGCTCGGCTTCGACCCGGGCCCGCGGGTCGGGGCTTCCGCTACGGACAGCTCTTCTCCGGCGGGATGCTCGCGCTCGCCCACGGCACCAACGACGCCCAGAAGACGATGGGCGTGATGGCGCTCGCTCTGGTGGCGCACGGAGATATCTCTCAGTCGCACTTCGCCGTACCGGATTGGGTCGTGGTGTCGGCCGCCTCCGCCATCGCACTGGGCACCTACGCGGGCGGCTGGCGCATCATCCGCACGATGGGAGCCCGCATCATCAAGATGGACCCGGCCCAGGGCTTCACCGCGCAGAGCGCGGGCGCGGCGATCATCCTCGCCGCCTCGCACGTGGGCTTTCCGCTCTCGACCACCCATGTGGTCGCGGGCGGGATCATGGGCGCAGGCGCGGGTAAGCGCGTCTCGGCTGTGCGCTGGGGGGTCGCCGGAAACATGGCACTGGCATGGGTTCTGACCCTCCCCGCCGCTGCGGCGGTGGGCGGCGCGACGTACGGCGTGACGGCGATCTTCGGTACGGGCTCCCTCGGTCCCGTGATCGTCGCTGCGATCGCTTTGGGAGCGCTGCTGGCAACGATGCTGCGGCGCGCGCGCGAACTCAAGGCGCCCGCCACCGGGGTCAACTCATGACGCTGGCCGCCGCGATCGTCGACACCCATGCGCTGCTCGAGATGGTCTACGTCTCGGTGATCGCCGGCATCGGTATCTGCATCGTGTACGCGCTCGCCGTGCTTGCCATCACGCGGGCGCAGGAGCACCGGCGTGCCGACCACCCTCGCACGGCAGCCATCTACGGAGCGCTCGCCACGATCTCCGTCGGGGTGTGCGGCTGGGCGGTCGTCACGGGAATCACGATCATGGCCAAGAAGTAGGGCCGCCCTCGCGCAAACACCGCGGTCGCCTGATCCACTGCTCTTACGGCTGCGCGACGAGCCGCTGCTCTTGCCGCCCTCGCTCGAGGCGTCCCGCGAATTTGCGATAGCGGCGCTGCCCTGGACTTGCTCATCCCCTTCTTGCGTAGCCCCTCGTACTCCTTGTCGTCCTTGACGCTCCGACCATGATCCTTCGCCACCGTGCCTCCTTTTGCTCGGCCGGGAAGTGTGTTGGGGGGCCTCCCAATACCCTGCCATGACCGGAGCTACCGAGCGAGTCCAGGTACCCAGAGCGGCGGCAGCAGAGCGTGTCTTGTCTCGGCCTTCCGCGGACTCTCAGTTCAGCGTCGCCTTCCTTGGCGCCTGCGGGACCGTCTTCTCCAAGATCATCGAGGGCGATCAGTCGAGGGCGCGGCGGCCAGCCCGGCGATGCCCGGCGACGGGAGCTCGGGAGCGACTGCGCGGCGGCCGCGAAGTAAGCCACGAACGGTGTCGGGTGACGGCAGCTGGGCACGGGCTGCGCGGCCATAACGGCGCCCCCGGTCCCCTAACGCATGGCGGGCGCGGCGTGCTGCATCCAGTTCATTTTCGCTCGGTCCGGCCATCGGCTCATCGCACGCCTACCCGGGAGGGGCGGGAACCACACACGGCTGGCGGACATGATCGCCGTGTCTCGAATCAGGCCGATCGACGTCTCCCGGGTGAGGCGCGGCGCGCAAGCGCCGGCATCCGTTTGTCGTACCGATCCGCGGGTACGTTGGAGAGCATGGATCCCGCTTCGATCTTCATCATTTTGGTCGTCCTCGCCGTCGCGGCCGGGACGACCGTGTTCCTGTTCTTCACGAGCGCCGGGTTGGAATTGCGCGAGGGTCGCCGAGAGCGACGTCAGCCACGCCCGGAGCACACCCGGGTCGAAAACGAGCAGCAGGCAGTGTCGTCACCGGCGCGCTCTGCTGCCCCGCCAAGACGCGATACAGAAGCGCATCGCAACCCGGATTAGGCCCATACGGGACTCGGCGGCCGCTGGTCGGGAACACAGTCCTGCCCCGACGAGCGCCTACGCGCAAGGAGCTTGAGGAGAGACACGCCCTCTCGGGATCAGGCTCCAAGATGGGGAAGACGAGCTGCTCCGCGCGATCGCCTGTGCGCGCTAACGCGAGCGGCAGGGCGCCAGACCTCCCCCATCTCAGTCGGAGCGGTCTTGCTCTTCCGGGCCGGGCGCATCGAACCCTCCCGCGATGTTGCGGCGGACCACGGTGCCGCTCCACTCGCGCAGGGGATGACCCTCACCGCGTGCCAGCTGGTCACAGATGCGTTTGGTGAGGAGATAGACGATCACCGGCGCCACGAAGAACGCGACACGGAAGAAGTCGATGGCCCCCTCGTAGCTGTAGGTGAACACGACGAACAGCCGGTCAGCTGAGCCAGCGAGGAACACCACGAAGATTGCCGAGAGGACGGCTGCGCCGAGCGCGGTGCGGCGGGGGTTATCGCGTGGCCTTTCAAGCAGATGATGGGAAGCTCGATCGCGCGTGAAGAACCGGCGGTCGATCCACGGGAGCGCGTAGAGGAGCCCGAACACGACGGTCGGGAAGAGCACGCCGCCGAAGAAGGGATTGGGTACGAGCGTATGCCCCCCGATCGAGATCTCGAGGTTCGGCATCAATCTCAGCGCTCCGATCAGCCAGCCCAGATACCAGTCGGGCTGGGCCCCGTTGGTGCCAATGTAGGTGTGGTAGGGGCCCCAGAGCCAGATGGGATTGATTTGGATCAGGCCCCCCATCAGGACGAGCACCGCCGCCACGAGCATTAAGAGGCCGAGCGAGCGCAGCGCGTATCCCGGCCACGCGGGGGTGCCGACGACGTTGTCCTCCCGTCGTCCGGGGCCGGGGAATTGCGTGTGGCGCTGGCGCATGATCATCGCCAGATGCATCCCGATCAGCACCGCGAGAAGCGCGGGGATGACGAAGACATGCACGATGTAGAGGCGCGACTCAAAGGCCTTGGAACCCGGGAACACGCCGCCCCACAACGCCGTGGCGAGCGGGCCGCCGACGAACGGGACCGACATTGCCACGCCCCAGGCGATCGCGAGGCCGATCCCCGAGAGAAGGTCATCGGGGAGCGAGTAGCCGCAGAACCCCTCGAGGATTGCGACGGCGAGCATCGTCACGCCGATCACATAGTTGAGCTCGCGAGGCTTGCGAAAGGCGCCCGTGAAGATTATGCGCAGCAGATGCAGCGTGATCGCCGCAACGAACACGAGTGCGGCCCAGTGGTGGGTCTGGCGCATCAGGAGGCCACCCTTGACCGTGAAGGAAAGCGCCAGCGCCGAGCTGTAGGCCGCGGAGACGTGCTGCCCAGCGAGCGGCTGGTAAGCGCCGTGGTAGACGACCTGACCGGTGTCGGGACTGAAGAAGAGCGCCAGGAATGTCCCCGTGATCACGAGGACGATGAAGGCGTACAGGGCGATCTCCCCGAGCAGGAAGCTCCAGTGATCGGGAAACACGTAGTCGAGCAGGAAGCGGATGGGCTTCGCAGCGCCGAGGCGCTCGTCGATGAAGCGCACGGGGTCCGCGAGCGGATCACGTCGGCGGCTCACGCGGGATCTCCCCACCACGACGGCCCGATCGGGCCGGACATACGGCCCTTCGCGCGGAGATTGCCCGCCCGATCGACCTCCAGCGGCAGCTGCGGCAGCGGGCGCCCGGCGGGGCCGAACTCGACACTCCCGCCGTTGAGCACATCGAACGTCGAGTAGTGGCACGGACAGACCAGCGCGGGGCCGCCCGATTCGGTGGTCGCGCTCAGCGGGGAGCGAAACAACGAAACCGCGCAACCCGCATGTGTGCAGATCTTCGAATAGGCAACGATCCCCCGGGGCGCCCAGCCCATCCGCGACCGCGGGAGCCGCAGCTGCGACGGATCGACGCGCACCAGGATCAGCGACGAGGTGACCAGCTCAGGGTCGGCGCCCTCGGGGAACGCCGTGAGGAAGCCGCCAACCTCCAGTGCGCTCGCCGCCACCGGTGCGCCTTGTGCGTCGACAAGACGGCGTCCGCGACGCCAGGGCGTGCGCTCGAGCGCGTCGGTCAGACCCGGCCCAAGTGCGATCAGCGGGGCGGCGATCGCGGCGGCGAGTCCGGCGACCGCGGCGGTCCCGGCGGCGGCGAGCATGCGCCGGCGGGTGACGCCCTCGACGCCGTCGCGCAGGCGCTGCGCCACCTCATCCGAGACGCTCGTGTCACGGTCGTAGATCGGGCGTGCCTCGACCGCGGTCACCTGCGGCACGAGCCGGGCTCCGGCGATCGCAAGCGCGAGGCCAAACGCTGCGAGAGCCCCGCCGATGGCAAGAGCCAAGAGCTGTGTGTTGGCGTCGAGGACCATCAGCAGCGCGAAGCCGAGGGCGAGGAGCATCGTGGTCACGAGCAACCCCGCGACCGCGAATTCCGCGCGGGCCGTGGCGACGACCGTGCGCGTAGAGGGAGCGGTGACGGCGGGCTCGTCGTCCTCGGTCTTCCCGGGCGGAGGTGCCTTTGGCGAGCTCCGCCAGAGCGCGAGCACGACGCCGAGCTTCCAGATCCCGGCGAGCAGGCGGTGACGGCGACGGGGCTCGACCGGTTCTGTCATCGCGGACGGCGGGACTGGGATGGGCTGCGTTCGCCGAGGAGACGGGCGATGATCAGGAGCGCGACGACCGCGAGCAGCCAGGCGGCCATGCCTTCGGTGATGGGGCCGATGCGGCCGATGTCCCAGCCGCCGCGGTCGTCCGGATGATTGGTGCTCTGGACGTAGCGGGCGATCGCGTCGATCTGCGCGTTCGAGAGCTGTCCGGGGCCGAACGGGGGCATGGCGTAGGGGCCAATCCGGATCGCCTCGCCGATCTCGCGCGAGGTGGCGGGGGTGAGCGCGGGGACGAGGGCGCCGGTCACGACTCCTCCGCGCGCCTGGATCGTGTGGCATCCCGCGCAATCGAGCGCGAAGAGCTGCTGCCCGCCCGAGAGCGAGCCGCCGCCTGGATCGACCCTGGGAATCCCGGGGCCCCCGAACGAGGCGACGTAAGCGATGAGGGCACTGATCTCTGCTTGCGGGAAGGCGGGCCGCGTGCGCACGGGCTCCTGGCGCGGCGTGGCGAGCGGCATGCGGCCCGTCTCGAGGTAGAAGTCGGCAGCCAAGGCGCCGACGCCGTGCAGACTCGGTGCGCGTCCCGCAATACCCTGCGCCTTCAGCCCGTGACATGAAGCGCACGACTCGAGGAACAGCGCGTGCCCGACCGCCACTTGGCTGGCGCTCGCGTGTCCGACGGCCGCAGTCCTCCCGAGCGGAGCGGCACTTTGTGCGCGCGCGTCGAAATACCCGAGCGCTAGTACGGCGCACGCAAAGGCCACAACTGCCAGCGCCCATTGGCGACGGCGGCTGAGCGGGCCGCCCACGCGCAGTGCCGACTGCAGCAGCGAGCTCACGCGATGAAAGCCCGCTCCGCGGTGGACCCCGGCGCCGCTCGATCGCTCGCGTAGCGCTCGCGCCGGCGCTGGCGACGCTCCTCGGCAAACAGCGTTTGCGTCACGAGGACGAGCATGAGCACGGCTCCGAACAAGCCGCCCCCAAACCACATCACGACCCCGGCGAGTTGCTGGTCGGCAAGCGCCGAGACATGCATCGCTCGCGCGGGCTCCAGGTAGGGGGCGTAGCGCACAGAGCTGTCGAAGGACAGCAGCGCACCGACCACGACCATCGCCGTCATCACCACCATCAGCCAGGCGAAGCGCAGAAGAGCGCTCGGTGGGCGTGGGAACGGATCGGCCGCGATCAGCGGCGCGAAGCACAGCACTCCCGACCAGAAGAACGCCGCATGTTCGAGGGCATGCACGGTCTGGCTGCGCAACGACAGCTCGAACAGCCCTGTGAGATAGGTCCCGAGCATGACCGCGCAGAGCAGCGTCACCCCGAACGCCGGCCGTGTCGCGAGTGCCACCACGCGCTGATGGAGAAGCATCGCGATCGCCCGGCGACCGCGAGAACGACTCGCGGCGAGCGCGAGACGCACCGGCGCGCCGCAGACGAGCAGCACGGGCGCGACCGTCATCAGCAGCATGTGCTCGACCATGTGCACTGAGAGCAGGTAGTCGGCGTAGGTGTCGATGCCCGACAACAGAGCTGTCGCGACGACCACGAGGCCGGCGATGAACGAAGCTGAGCGCTTCCGCGACCACCCGCCGCGGACCCTGCCCGCCGCGAGTAGATAGCCGACCCCGGCGACAGCGAGCACAACGATCAGGCCGGGATCGAAAGTCCAGCTGCCGAGGAGTCGCTCGAGCGACGGGCTCGCAAGCGCGGCTATCAGCGGAGCTTCCTCTCGCGCGCGACGCGACCCCGGGCAAGTTGCTCGCGCAGGAGACCGCCGAGCCCGAGCGCCGCGAGGCCGCCTCCAATGAGGATCAGGAAGAGACCGAAGCTGGCGCCGATCAGCGCCAGCCCGATGCCAACCGCGAACGCGGCCGTCGCCGCCGACTCATCGGCGATCAACCGCTCAGATGACGACTCGGGGCGGACGCGTCCGAGCTGCCAGAGGGCTGCGCCGGTCGCGATCGCGCCTGCGGAGGCGCCGCCCAGCATGATCCACTGGATTGTGCGCTCAGGGAAGGAGGCGTGCAAGAACACGAGCTGTACCGCGGTCCAAAGACCAAGCCACAGCCCCCACGCCGCGAATACGATCGCCCCCCGCTTCATCCGCCCGCTCCCTCCGCGGCAACGTTCTCCTCGCGTAGGTCGAGTAGCGGCGCGTGCGAGCGGATCGGCGGCAGGTGTGTGAAGTTGTGACGCGGCGGCGGCGAGCTGGTCGCCCACTCGAGCGTGTGGCCTTGCCACGGGTCGTCGCCGGCCGCCACGCGGTGGCGCAGCGAGATCGCCACGTTGGCGAGGAAGACCGCGGTGGCGAGCGCAATCACGAACGCCCCGGCGGTCTCCAGCTGATTGAGAGGCCCCCACCCGCTCGAGCGTGGATAGTCGGCGATACGGCGCGTCATGCCTTCGGCGCCGAGCACGAACATCGGAAAGAACGTGAGGTTCGTTCCGACCACCATGAGCACGAAGTGAACCTTTCCGAGTCGCTCTCGCAGCATCGCGCCCGTGAGCTTTGGAAACCAGAAATAGATACCTCCGAAAAGACCGAACGCACTGCCGGCAAAAATCGTGTAGTGAAAGTGCGCGACCACGAAATACGACATGTTCAGCCCGTAGTCCAGCGGCGGCGAGGCGAGGATCTCCCCCGTGAGCCCGCCGATGAGGAACTGCACGAGGAAGGCGAGGGCGAAAAGGAAGGGGGTCGTAAACCGCAGGGTGCCCTTCCACATCGTTCCGAGGAAGTCGAAGTACTCGATGCCCGCCGGGACGATCAGGGCCGTCGACGTCAGGGAGAAGTACTTGTTGGTTGTCTGACCGAAGGTGAACATGTGGTGTCCCCACACGGTCATCGACAGCCCCGAAAACGCGAGCAACGCCACAACGAAGGCGGAATAGCCAAAGAAGCGGCGACTCGAGAATGTGGCCAGGATCTCGCCGACCATTCCGACGAACGGGAAGAACATGACGTACACGACCGGATGCCCGTAGAACCAGAAGAGTTCCTGATAGGCGACGGCGCCATCGTTGCCCACGAGAA
>DASXEZ010000069.1:0-26869 GCA_036489875.1 Solirubrobacteraceae bacterium
GATTTCAGTCGTCCACGGCCCGACCTTCGGAGAGTCGGCACCGCTCAGCCGCTCTGGTCGCCAACGGTTCCGTAGAGGGCACTAAACGATGCAGTGGAGCTGCTGCAATCCACCTCGTAGGGATAGACGTAGCAGGCGAAGCCTTGTTCCGCGACCGTGTTGTTTGGTCCGGCCCGCGGGTTCGCAATCGCCGCGTTTGCGACACTGAGGACGGTAGCGCACGATACGCTCCCCGACTTCACGCTTACGAGCCCGCAGGAACCTGGCGCACTTGGTAACGACGATGTGGTGGTCGCTGCTGATGATGTGGTCTCGCTCTGTGTGTTTGTGACAGCCTGGGGCGTGCCGAGACCGATTGCACCATCAGGCACGACGTGAGCGTTCCAATTGGTCGCGGTCGCGGGCAGCGACCCTTCTGGCGTGCTTTGAGCCTGGCACCGGCCCGAAGCGCATGTATAAAAGATCGTCGCAACGTCGGCGGGCATGGCTCCTGGTTGGTTGCTGTAGTACCCGCTGTCGTAGTCGGGCAGTACAGCGACGATGCCACACGAGCCAGCAACGCCCTCGTAGATACCGACCTCGGCGAAGAGCGTGTATCCCTCGGTATTCTCGGACATGAGCTTCTTTTGATACCCGGTGGAGCCGTTCCACTGGTCAACGCACTTCTGCGTAGCCGACTGAATCGTCGAGGTCGCAGCGGAAGACGTTGTTGCCGCCGATGTGGTGGCGGCTGCCCGCGACGAGGCTGTCGTCCTCCCCCCTTGAGAGGAACCGCCGCAGCCGGAGAGCAAGACCGCGCATACGGCGAGGGAAACGAGCTTCACGCGCCACGTCGAGGAGACATTGGCATCCGCGACCGCGGACACGCTCATGACTAGGCTTCTAATCGCTCAGACGGGTCGGTAGGCACCGCACTAGAGTACGACGTGCGGACCGAACCCTCACCTATCCGCCATTCACGCCCTTCTCGACGCCTACGAGGGTTCGTGTGCGGTTCCGAGAGCGGCTGAGTAGATTCGCCAGGGACTCTATATTTGGATCGGCAGGATCGCTTAGGACCCGCGCGATTCGACTCGCCAACGCCCGGCAGGTCCCGCAGCAGTACTTCGCCTGGGGCCGGTAGCCATCGAGTGAGCAGCCGCAGACCCTGCAACGCCTCACACCGCTATCGGCCAGACCACGGGACTGCTGCTCGGCTAACGAAACGCTCATGGCCTCCACCCTCTCGGTGCGCTTGCCCCAGCAGCCACGGGTGCCGGGCTGCGACGGACCTTTACTTGGCTGGCTCTTGAGCATGGTCGGCAGGAACCAAAGGGACCCAGCAGCCGACCTCCCTCTAAGAGTACCGCCGCAAAAACGGCTGTCAACACAACGCTATAGATATGTGATGATTGTGTACAACGCTACGTGTCTGTACTTTCTGATGCCGCGATGGGCACATTCGTTCGGTGAAAGTGGAGCCTCATTTCGATTCGGACGCGATTACCGCACCGTCTGAAGGGCGCGGTGGCAACTTGCTTTCTGGCCAAATTTGCATCTTCGGTCACCTTCGACGGGCAACTACGAACGCTTTTATCCTTCACGCGCGTGAGGACGGCTCTCGCGGGGCGCGTCCACCTGGGTATAAGGACGCAATGATGGTGCTCCACCGCGGTTGCCCCGCCGCAATGACCGCTCAGACCTCGCAGGAGCCATGCTCCGGTGTTTCAGTGACAATCACGAGAATAAGGTCGCGCCACACCGTAGAAACGCGAGATGCCGTCTCAGGCCCCCTGGTCGCGCTGGCTGGGCCCTCAGCTAAAGTGCCAGTGCGGTGGCGGTGGCCCGATCACCTCGTTATATCGCACGCTGATCGCTCTTTGGAACGCTCGGACCTCGATGGAGGGGAGTATCCACGAAGCCTCGGTGAGCAAGACTGTCGTCCACTCGCCGGTTCCCAGGGTTCGCAGCGTCGTCGCTCCGCACGCCAGACAGAGAGTCGCGTGACTGGGGTCTCGCTCTCCGCCTTGGATGATCGGAATCCTCGCCGCCATGACAAGCTCTCCGCCGCACTCCCAGCAGCATCGGTGATGCGGAGTCCAGTGGAGGCCAGCCCTACTGCTTTTCAGGAAGAGTCGCCGCCATGGCGGCACGGACGGCTTGGCTGGCATCTCGCCGAGCAGAAACGCTTCGAGGGAGCCCGCAGGGTTGTCGGCGATCTGGGGCGTTGCGATGGCTCCGCACTCCTTGGAGACGCACAGGCCCAACACCCGGCGTACGCCAGTCGGCGATTCGCGGACCTCCCATGTCATGGCGGCCCCACAGGCACATGCGGTCTGCTCTGGGGGGTACGAAGCCGAGTTGGTCAGGAGATCGCCTCGGCTGTTGGTCTTCCGATCCGGGGTGCGCGTAGGTGGACGTTTCGGACCGACATCGCATGCCAAGCTCCCCCGCGCTTGGCGGGCGTGCCAGTTCGATTGAGCGACTTCGCAATCACGGCATAACTCTTGCCCTGGGCTCGCTTCCGACTGATGGTTACGAGGACGCGCTGCTCGGCGTCGTCAGGGACCAAGCGATCACCCTCGCGTATGAATCCGAACGGATCGGGACTGTAGGGACGCCCTTGGGCACGCAGCTCCCCGAGCGCGTCTGCGGTCCGCTGGGCGATGATCCTGCGCTCGAATTGGGCGAACGTGGCGAGCACGTTGGCCATCGCTTCGCCTGCTGGCGTCGTCGTGTCAACGGCGCAGTCGAGGGCAATGATCGCCCAGCCCTGTTTGCGGGCGGTGGCCATCAAACTTGTGAAGTCGAGCATCGAGCGGCTGAGGCGGTCGAGTTTGGCAACCATGAGCGCAGATGCCTCGCCGCGAGCCAGCATCTCGGTCGCGAGACCGAGCGCGGGACGGCGGAGATCGCGGCCCGAGAACCCGGCGTCCTCAAACACCTCTACGAGGTCCCAGTCGCGGTGAGCAGCCTCGGCCCGGATTGCGGCGACCTGTGCTGCTAGGCCCGCACCGCTCTCGCTCTGTTCGGCGGTGCTCACTCGAACGTAGCCAATGCATCGCATCGCGGCCTCACGCATCGTTCTCCCGCCTGCGGCGTAGAAGCTCCTGGCAGACCACGTGCTGATAGTCGCCGTACTGGCCGCGACTCTGCCTGACCTCCCCCGGCCTGACGCGAAGCGTGATGATTCTCGTATCTCCAGCCGATATACGGAATCTAACGGTGTCAGCCGTTATTGACACAATGAGATCTGGCACAGGCGATGTCCATCTTTGCCCGTCATCCAACTCTTGTTCTACCATCCCGTTTCGTGCTGCCACGATCCGACAGGATCTTCCGTTGTATTGAGGTAGCGACGGATTATCAACAATCTCGTATACGGCTCCTACGGGGAACATGTCGATGTAGGTGGCTTTCAAAGCGGCTTTCGCGACCTCACGTCGGTCATCGCGATACACATCGATGCGAAAGAACAGCCAGAACAGCAGAGGGCCCGCGGTAAAGAAGCAGAGCGCCCCAAGCCATGGCGCTATCTGGTAGAGAAGGATGCACGCGCCTAGATAAGCGAGAGGCACGGCGAGAACCAGAATGACCAGAACGTGGAACGCCACCCATCCGATGCCAACGATGGCGGCGGCGACAAAGACGCTGAGGATGTCCCCAGGAGCCTGGCCCCCGGTGTCACGGGCGTTGTATCCGTCGTGGGCGTTCGCTGAAAAGCGCCAACCCTGATTGTTAGCTGGGGTAGTCAGCGACCTTCCTCTCTTTGTGTATTCCGTTAGCTACGTCGGCGATCTCCGGCTCGGGGAGATCTTGCGAACGAGAACAACGACGACGACGCCAGCAGCACGCGGTTCGTGGAAATCGTCGCCCGAGGTTGACTACGTTCTCGCGAGCGGGGCGTGTGTGCGCTCAAGCGCGAGCGTCAACGGTAAAGCTGGATGTTGACGCTAAACACTGCGTGTATTATATCACAAAGTCGGTTCCAGTCGCGATTCCCATATGACAACGCCCATCAACACGCCACGCCACGAAGACCCCTCCGAGGACCAAGCCGTCTGCGTGTGGCTGGACGATGACCTCGTTGACCGAGCCGCCCCGGAGGGTTGGCTTCACGTCCAGACCGCCCAGGCAGCCATCGACCTGCTGCGAACTCGCGTGGTCCTCGAACTGTCCCTCGACCACGATCTCGGTGATGACGAGGTGGCCGGGACCGGCTATCAGGTCTGCCTTTTTCTCGCCGAGCAAAGCGAGAACGGCACCGACCTGTGGCCTCGCGAGACGCTGGCGATCCACTCGGCCAACTTCTCCGCCTCGCCCAGGATGGCGGGCGTGATCGACCGCTACAGCCCCCTACAACGGATCCTAGGGCGCCGACGCTGGCAGCGCGCTGTGATCACCTAGAGGTCAGCGCCCGAAGCGGCGCACACCCCACCGAGGTGTCTCGTATCGAGAACGGCGACGGGACGCTCGCGTCTCGACTGTGTTTCCCCTGGCCGGAGCTTTCGGTGTGCCTGGGAGCCTGCTCGATGGCTCCTGATACAGCAGCCTGCTAGGCCCGGCGCTCAGTCGCTGCGAGGCGGATCCTCCGAAGGAGCGAACCGCCGTCCTACGGTGATCTGTTGTCGCAGGCGTGAGAGCCGCCTGCGTATCGGCGTTGCGGCGCGTCCACGGATGTTGAGCGGCGGATCGAGGATGGCCAAGAGGCGATCCTCCAAATCACCTAGAGCATCGCGCTCAAGGAGCGGATGCACGGCCACTTCGAGATGGTCACGCATCCATCGGCCCAGGTTGGTCTCGGCGGGAGCAGTCAGCTTGTTTGGGGCGGCGACATCTAGATCAAGTGTTATGAGGAGCGCACCCGCGAGCGTTTTGCGAAAAGTTGAGCCGTAGACCCTTCCCCGAAGATGGCTATCGTCGATGCGGTCTTTGAGCGTCATCTCGCCCGTGCGCCCGGATGGCCATTGCGTAGCTCCGGTCTGTCCCGCGTAGATGCGTCCTGCTATCACCGGGATGCCGATCCCTGTGGCCAGATCGCGCGCACCATCGGCGTCCACCCACCACGAGTACAGACCGGGTGTGGCTAGGTTGACCAGATTGCCCGGGAAGCAGTCCGCTCGCACTCGGACTGGATCCGCATCGAGCGCCCGCAGCGCGTCTGCGAGTTCTATGTCGGTGCTCTTGCGTCGGCGCGGTGGCACGCCATTCAGCGCGCCGTCCGCGAGATGATCGGCGCGCGTCTTCACTCAGCCGTCACCGCAGCGAGCGGCAGCCGCTTCCAAACACGCCGTCCAGTGGCAGCATTCGGAATGCTCACGGTCAACCGACCCGTCCACTCGCAATAGGCTTCGACAGTAACCCATAGGATGATCGCGTCACCCGCTGGAACGGACCATGGAGGCGAGTACTCGCCGATCAACAGGCTCTTGTCGCGGCGATTCAGAGAACTTGAGAGGGTTCGCGGATAGCTGCGGCCCCCACCGCGCGAGAACGTCTCATAATTGCCGTCGCGTAGTTCCGTGACACGGATCACCTCAGGCCGCGTCGCGTCACGGATGTGCCGAGGAAAACGCAAATGGCGCGGCTGCCGCCACTCCCAATGCCGCGATTCGTCTTGGAGCCTCACATCGATCCGGGTTAGCTCCACAGAAACGCGAGGGCGCAGCCGGATATACAGAAGCGTTCGCTCTCCGATTCGAACCAACTCGGCTCGACGGTGCTCGACCTCTGGTTCGGCTGAGTCGTCGGTCCACCAGATCTCGAAGCCGAAGTAGTTTCGCCGCACCCATCCGCAGAACGTCACGATCACGCCGACCAGCACCAGTGCGAAGGTGGCGTACTCAACCCAGGGCGTCCCGCCCGAATGAGCGCCCGACGCGGCGAACGCAGCTAACACGGCTGCAAGCTGCGCGGTCCACGGCAGCCGCGAACGGGGCAATGGGCCACGTCGCGCACGCTACCACCGCGGCGCTCGCGAAGGGGATGGTTTCATCGAAATCGGATGAAGGCGAGGAGGGAACCCCTTCTCGCCCCATCCGATCCATGCACGGCCTACGTGCGGCGGAGCACCCTGCGCAAGCCATCCTCCGTCAGCACACTCGATCCATCGGCCCGGCGTGCCAGCGTCGGCATCTCCGTGCCGAAGGCCCAATTGATCGAGCGGTAGCCGCAGCAGCGTGCAAGCTCGCGTCGTGCGTCCTGATCTGCGGGGCAGTTGCCACGCGCTAGTTCTGCATATAGTCGCTCCAAGCGATCTTCCTCGTGCGTCATGATTCGCTCCTCAATAGTTCTGCCGGGAGGACCCCGACAACGTCTCTACTCGCGGGCGGCGAATCGGTTCAATCGGCGCGGATGGCGACCGGAACGTGCACCCACCTGCACCCAGAACGACCCCTACAGACCCGTATTCTCGTCTCCCGCCAAACCCATGTGAGCAACAAGAAACCCCCGCAACTGCGGGGGTTTTTGCTTAAGCCCTCTTGCGGACTCGAACCGCAGACCCCTTCCTCCCGCGCCACAGCGTTTGTAGCCGTTTGGCGTCTGGGCCCCCAATTAGCCGTTCTCGGCTGGTCCGTCGGCGTCGCGGCTTCCTACGTTTGGAGGCGTTGCGCTCCCACCTTGTGGCCCTATTGGCAGCGTTGCTTGCGAGCGCCGCCTCCCTTGTAGGTAGCGGACGAATCGCTTGTCGGGTCGAGCCAAACGCTCGTCGAGTCGGGTAACGTCGCTCCTAAGGGCCTCACGCAGCCGGGGATACCAGGTTGCCGGTCCGATTGCCTTGTGGACCATGTAGGAAGAGTGGTGCGCAGCAGTCGCGAGCTCGCGACGCCGGTCCTCCGGCAAGCCGCGGTCCACAATCTCCGCGAGGTGCTGCCGCGCGAGGGCATTGTGCTGACGGGCGATCGCGTTGAAAAGGTCCATCTGCCACAGGGCGGCACCGGCGGCGGCGACCGTTTCCTCGCTGATCCAGCTTGTGGCGGCGGCGCCGCCGACTAGGGCGGCAACTGGTTGGGTGGGTATCTCGTAGATATAGCCCCACGTGAAGTTGATGACGTAGTCGTAGTGCGTCTGCGCCATCGCGTTCATCCTGTCCTCGGTATAGGGATGCGCGAAATACAGGTCCCCCCAAGAGGCCATGCCCGCTCTGACGCCCGAGAGCAGCGCCCTCGCGGCCTGTACGTCGTGTGTAGTGGTGGCGCTCTGGCCGAACCAATAGAGCAGCAGAGCGACGAGGATGCCGCCGAGCGCGATGTAGTCGCCTGTACTGAAGACAGCCGCGCTCGCGGGGAAGTGGTGGACGGAGGGGAGTGGCCCGAACAGCCGCACCCCACAAGATTCGCCCCCGGGGCGGCGGCAAACCGGCGTTGCGCCGAAGGCCGCCAAAGGCCTGTAGGCATCAACCTCCAACCCTGGGGTCTTGTGCCTGGGGCCGCAGGCGCGACCGCCGTGTCAAAACGTGCACCCAACGTGCACCCACCTGCACCCAGAACGACCCCTACAGACCCGTATTCTCATCTCCCGCCAAACCCTTCGGAGCAACAAAAAACCCCCGCTCTCGCGGGGGTTTTTGCTTAAGCCCTCTTGCGGACTCGAACCGCAGACCCCTTCCTTACCATGGAAGTGCTCTACCAACTGAGCTAAGAGGGCGAGGCGGCAATCGTAGCCCACGCGTGCTCGCCGAGATGCAAGGTCGGCTGCCCCGCGGTCAGGTCTTGCAGTCGTCGCCGATCTTCCAGAGGTTGATCAGAGCGGGCGGTGCGAGCTTGCAGGGATCGTCCAGCCCCTCGTCGATCCACCCCCCGTTGCGCTTCTGCCTCCATACCGCCGAGTGGTCCTGCTGGGCTACCTGTTGGCGGTAGCTGAGGCCCTTGATGCTGCGGACCGTGAACAGCTCGAACGCATAGTGCGTGCCGGCGCAGACCCCGAAGCGTTGTGGCTGGCTGCCGTTCAGCGGCCGATTCGCGGGTAGGCCGGTGAGCTTGCGGTAGCTCGCCTTGAGCGCCGCGACGGGGATCTTGCTGGCGCTGAGCGATTTGCACGATGGCGAGGCGGCCAGTGAAGGCGGAGCCGCCGCGGCGGCGATCAGCGCTGCGGTCGCGAGGGTCGCCACGACCAATGGTCCCGCCAGCTTCACGCTTCGTGCTCGCACTTCGTGCTCACGCTAGCGGACGGGCGAGGACCCCGGGCGAGTCAGTCGACGACCTGAACGTCGGGGGCGACCGCCGCCGTAGTGGCGGCGGTCGCCGATGGCGCCTGCTCAGCTCGGTGAGCGGCGGCCACGGGCATCCCGAACGCGCCGATGGCGCCCGCCAGCGCCGCGGCAAGCAGCCGGACCACCGATTTACCCCACCTCGGCTGCTCCAACTCGTTCATGCCGCGATTATGGGGCGAGCGCATGTCGCGGCCGCTAAGCCAGTACTAAGTGTTGATTAAGACAAGCCGGCCGCGTCAGGGACGCTTCGGTGGCAGCGGTATGAAGCCGCTCGTGCGCTCGATGTACTCGCGATAGCCAGGTCGGCGCTGCGCGATGTCGCGTTCGAGCATCGGCTTGCCCGAGACGCGCGTCAGCGTGAAGGTGTCGAGCGCGGGTCCGACCAGCGCCCACAGCGCGGCCAGCCCGGCCCCCGCACCGATCAGGCCAAGGCCCCACCACATCGTCGCGTCGCCGAAGTAGTTGGGGTGGCGCGTGTAGCGCCAGAGGCCGCGGTCCATGACCTTGCCGCTGTTGCTCGCCTCAGCCTTGAAGCGGTCGAGTTGGAGATCTCCGATCGCTTCGAAGCCGAACCCGACGACCCACACGACGATGCCGATGACGTCGACGACGCCGATCCCGCGCGCGCCCCCGAGTGAGCCGCCGGCCTGCAGCGGCAGCGAGACGACCCACATCGCGACGGCTTGCACGAGGAAGACGCGGTAGAAGCTCGTGAGCGCGAAGTGCTCCTCGCGCTCGCGCATCGCGGCGTAGCGACGATCCTCGCCCCGACCCGCGTTGCGGCGAGCGATGTGACTGGCGAGACGAAGCCCCCACGCAGTGACCAGGATCGCGAGCAGAAGGCGCCGATCCCGGTCGCCGTGGCCCAGTCCGAAGCAGACCCAGCCGATCACCACGAAACCCAGCCCCCAGCCGACGTCGATGATCGAGACGTCGCGCAGGGGGATGCTGAGGAGCCACACCACCGTCACGAGCCCGAGCGCGCAGGCGCCGCTCGCGATCATGACCGTCGCGGTCATCCGCGCAGCCGCGAACCGCTCGGGTCAAACAGGGGCTCGGCTGCGACCACGCCGCCCACCCACCTGCCGAAGACGTCGATCGCCACCGCAGCGCCCTCTGCTACCTCGGCTGGCAGGTAGGCGTAGGCGATCGAGCGCTCGACCGTGTAGCCGTAGCCGCCGCTTGTCACCCGGCCGACGATCTCCTCCTCGACCCGGACGGGCTCGTTGCCGAGCGCCACGGCACGTGGGTCCTCGAGCGTGATCGCGCGCAGTCGTCGCGCCGGCTCCACCAGTGCGTCCGAACCGATGAAGGTCTTGCCCGCGCTGACGCAGAAGTCCAGGCCGGCCTCGAGCGGCGTCTCGTCGGGCGTGATGTCGGAGGCCCACGCGCGGTAGCCCTTCTCCAGACGCAGCGAGTCGATCGCGCGGTAGCCGCAGGCGAGCATCCCCTGCGGCGCTCCCGCCTCGAACAGCGTGCGCCAGAGGCCCGCTCCATATTCGGTCGGGCAGTACAGCTCCCACCCGAGCTCGCCCACGTAGGTCACGCGCAGCGCGCGCACCGGCACGTCGCCTACGGTGATCTCGCGCAGGCGCATGTAGCCGAAGTCGAGCGGGTCGGGCGTCAGCGGCGCGAGGATCTCCCGCGCAGCCGGCCCCCACAGTCCGAAGCACGCCCAACGTGCCGTCACGTCGGTCACGCTCACGGAGCCGTCCGACGGCAGGTGGCCGCGGATCCAGCTCGCGTCGTGGTTACCGAAGGCGGTGCCGGTGACGATCCCGAAGCTCTCCTCGGCGAGCCGGGCGACCGTGAAGTCGCATTCGATGCCGCCGCGGCGGTTGAGCATCTGGGTGTAGGTGATCTGGCCCACGTCGCGGGCGACGCGGTTGTCGCAAAGCTGCTCGAGCAGCTCCGCCGCTCCCGGTCCGTTGACCTCGAGCTTGGCGAAGGAGGACTCGTCGAACAGTCCGGCGACCTCGCGCGTCGCGCGGTGCTCGGCGCCGATCGCGGGCGACCACAGCATTCCGGCCCAGCCGTTCGGGCGCAGCGACTCATCGCCTGAGGCGGCGTTCGTCTCGTACCAGTTGACGCGCTCCCAGCCCGATTTCTCCCCGAATGCCGCGCCGTGCTCGCGGTGCCACTCGTACGCGCTCGAGACGCGCAGGGGCCGGCCGGCCTCGCGCTCGTGGCCGGGATAGCGGATGTCGTAGTAGGTCTCGTAGACCTCCTTCGTGCGCTTGAGCGTGTAGGCCGGGGAGCGGTAGTGGGGTCCGAAGCGGCGAATGTCCATGTGCCAGAGGTCGAGCGAGGGCTCGCCCTCGACGATCCATTCCGCCATCACCTTGCCGACGCCGCCGGCCCCCGCCAGGCCGTGCGCGCAGAAGCCGGCGGCCACGAAGAAGCCGCGGACCTCGCTCTCGCCGAGGCAGAACTCGTTGTCGGGCGTGAACGCCTCCGGTCCGTTGATCAGCCTCGTCACCGTGATGTCGTCCATCGCCGGGACGCGACGACGCGAGTTCTCCGTGATCTCCTCGAAGCGCGGCCAGTCCTCCTCGAGCAGGCGCCCGTTGAAATCCTCCGGGATGCGGTCGATCAGCTGCCCATCGAGCGACCACGGAGCGCTGTTGCGCTCGTAACCACCCATCACGAGCCCCGCTCCCTCCTCCCGGAAGTAGACGAGCAGATCGGGGTCGCGCAGTGTCGGCAGGTGATCGCCGGCGTCGCGCTCGCGAAACGGCTGCGTCACCAGGTACTCGTGGGCGAAGGGGATCACCGGCACGCGCACGCCCGCCATGCGACCGATCTGTGCCGCGAACATGCCGCCGGCGTCGACCACGACCTCGGCCTCGATCGGGCCCCATTCCGTCTGCACACCGCGAACGCGGCCGTCGAGCACGTCGATCCCGCTCACGCGCGTGTGGGTGAAGATCTGCACGCCACCCTCGCGTGCGCCGGCGGCGAGCGCGTAGGTCAGCTGCGACGGATCGAGGTACCCGTCGGTCGCGAGGTAGGAGCCACAGCGAACCCCCTCGGTGACCATGAGCGGGAACCGCTCCTGCGCCTCCTGCGGGCTGATGAGCTCGAGCGGGAGGCCGAACGTCTTCGCCCACGCGACCTGGCGCAACACCTCCTGTTCGCGCTCGGGCGTGCAGGCGAGCCTGATACCGCCGCACTCGACCCATCCGCATTCGAGCGTCCGGTAGAGCTCGACGCTGTACATCATCATCCGCGTCAGCGAGACGCTGCCGCGGAGCTGGCCGACGAGACCCGCGGAATGAAACGTCGAGCCGCTCGTGAGCTCGTCGCGGTCGAGCAGGACGACATCGCGCTCGCCGAGCGCGGCGAGGTGGTAGGCGATCGAGGTTCCGCCGACGCCGCCGCCGATGATCACGATGCGTGCGCGCTGGGGCAGTTCGCGAGGCCGGGACATGCGTGGTTCTCCTGGCGCTAGGGAAGGTGGCGCGGGCACGATACATCTGATTGCCCCAAATGGCTCGGGGCCTGTACCTTCTACGGCGATGACGCTGGATGAGCTGCGGCGGGAGGTCGAGGAGGGGGCGGTCGACACTGTCCTGCTGGCCATCACCGACATGCAGGGGCGCCTGATGGGCAAGCGCCTGCACGCGGCGCATTTCCTCGGCGAGGTCGCCGAGCACGGCGCCGAGGGCTGCAACTACCTGCTCGCCGTCGATGTCGATATGGCCACCGTCGACGGCTTCGCGATGGCTTCCTGGGAGCGCGGCTACGGCGACTTCGTGATGCGCCCGGACCTCGCCACGCTGCGGCGGGTTCCGTGGCAGGAGGGCACTGCGCTGTGCCTGGCCGACGTCTGTTGGCTCGACGGCAGCGACGTCACCGCCTCGCCCCGGCAGATCCTGCGCCGTCAGCTCGCCCGCCTGGAGGAACGCGGCTGGGGCGCCAATGCCGGGACCGAGCTCGAATTCATCGTCTTTCGCGACAGCTACGAGCAGGCCTATGAAAAGGGCTACCGCTCGCTCGAGCCGGCCAACCAGTTCAACAGCGACTACTCGTTGCTGGCGACCGCGCGCGTCGAGCCGCTGATTCGCAGGATCCGCAACAGCATGCACGGCGCCGGCCTGGTCGTCGAGGACTCCAAGGGCGAGTGCAACCTCGGTCAGCACGAGATCAACTTCCACTACGCCGAGGCGCTACGCACCGCCGACGAGCACGTCATCTACAAGAACGGAGCCAAGGAGATCGCCGCCGAGATGGGCATGGCGATCACCTACATGGCCAAGTACAACGAACGCGAGGGCAACTCGTGCCATATCCACTTCTCGCTGAGCGACGCCGAGGGCCCGGTCTTTGCCCGTGACCGCGCCACCTTCGAGGCCTTCCTCGCCGGTCAGCTGGCGGCGCTGCGTGAGTTGACACTGCTGCTGGCGCCCAACATCAACTCCTACAAGCGCTACGCCGCCGGGTCATTCGCACCGACAGCGATCGCGTGGGGCAACGACAACCGTACGTGCGCCTTGCGCGTGGTGGGCCACGGGCCCTCGCTGCGTTTTGAGAATCGCGCCGGCGGCGCCGACCTCAACCCCTACCTCGCGCTCTCAGCGATGATCGCCGCCGGCCTGCACGGCGTGGACGCGCAACTCGAGCTCGAGCCGGTCTTCGAAGGTGACGCCTACAAGGCCGCCGAGTTGACGCGTCTGCCGACCTCCCTTCAGCAGGCACGCGACCTCTTCGCGCAGTCAAAGCTCGCGCGCGAGGCCTTGGGCGAGGAGGTGGTCGCCCACTACGTGAACGCCGCCGACGTCGAGTTGGCGGCCTTCGGCTCGGCGGTCACCGATTGGGAGCGCATCCGCGGCTTCGAGCGACTGTGAGCATCGGCACGCGAGCGGGGGGGAGCGCCGGGCAACGAGCCGGCGCCAGCGCCGCGCCGCCGGTCAGCGAGGACGCCGTGTTCGCACCGGTGCGCTCGCAGACGGCGTTCGAGGAGACCGTCGAGCGGCTCGGCACCGCGATCAAACTCGGGCTGCTGCCGCCGGGAGCGCGGCTGCCGGCCGAGCGCGAGCTGTGTCGCAAGCTCGGGATCGCGCGCTCGACACTCCGCCAGGCGCTGCTCGCTCTGGGTCAGACCGGTCACCTGCAGGCGACGCGCGGACGCCGCGGCGGGACCTTTGTCGCCGATCCCCCGCCGCCCAGCGAGGTTCCCTCCGAGGAGGTGCTCGCCCAGTGGGGTGAGGTCTGCGACACGCGCATGGCGCTCGAGGTCGGGATCGCGGTGCTCGCGGCGCAGCGCGCGCGCCCGGCGGCGATCGACGCGCTCGCCGTGCTGGTCGAGGAGATGGATCGCCATCTCGACGACTACCCGAGCTACCGCCTCAGCGACGTGCGCTTCCACGTCGGTCTCGCCGAGTGCACCGGCAGCGCGCGACTGATCGCGACCATGACCTCCACCCAGGGTGAGATGACCGACCTGATCTCGCATATCTCGCACCCCGCGGCGGTGCTACGAGCCGCCAACGATCAGCACCGGCGGCTCGTCCGCGCGCTGCACTCGCACGACAGCGCGCGCGCCGCTCGAATCATGAGCGAGCAGGTCGAGGCGACCACCCACATCCTCGGTGGATTGCTGCCTTCGCGGGGTTGACTTTGGTGGGGGCTGCGCCCTACAGTTCCCCGGCTAAGGACGGACCTTCACACCATTTCCTTGGGAGGGGTAACAATGGCGGCGGCGGACCTTGGCGCAGACGAGCGACGACTAGCCGAGCTGGGTTACAAGCAGGAGTTGCATCGAGGCTGGAGCGGGTTCTCCAACTTCGCGATCTCGTTCTCGATCATCTGCATCCTGGCCGGGTGCTTCAGCACCTATGGTCAGGCGTTCAACGACGGCGGTCCGGTCGCGATCTCGATCGGCTGGCCCGTGATCAGCATCCTGATCCTCGCTGTCGCCTTCTCGATGTCTGAGCTCGCCTCGGCGATGCCGACCGCGGGCGGCATCTATTACTGGTCATCGAAGCTCGGCGGCCCCGGCTGGGGTTGGTTCACCGGCTGGTTCAACCTGATCGGCCTCGTCGCCGTCGTCGCCTCGGTCGACTACGCCGCCGCGTCGTTCCTGGGCGCGCTGTTGGGCATGTACAACCTCCACTTCGTCTTCAACTTCGGCTCGACCAACGTCCACTACTACGCGCACGCGGTGTTCGTCCTCTTTGCGCTGATCCTGATCATCCACGGGCTGATCAACGTCTTCTCCTCGCACCTGGTGTCGCTGCTGAACAACATCTCGGTGTGGTGGAACGTGCTCGGCGTCGCGGTGATCGTCGCGATCCTCGTCTTCATCCCGTCACACCACGCGACCTTCCGCTACGTCTTCGGCCATACGCGGAACTTCAGTGGCTTCAACCAGAACATGTACTGGTTCTACGTCCTGCCGCTGGGCTTCCTGCTGACGATGTACACGATCACCGGCTACGACGCCTCGGCTCACCTCTCCGAGGAGACCCACGACGCGGCGCAGTCGGCTCCGAAGGGCGTCTGGCGGTCGGTCTTCTATTCCGCCGTCTTCGGCTGGATCGTCCTGCTCGCGATCACCTTCGCGGTCAACACGAAGGACACCGCGACGATCCAGAGCTCCGGCTTCCCGGCGATCGCGATCTTCGAGACCGCGATGAGCCTCGGCTGGGCCAAGGCGGTGGTTTTGGTCTCGACCGTCGGTCAGCTGTTCTGCGGCATGGCCTGCGTGACGAGCGCCTCGCGCATGACGTTCGCCTTCTCCCGCGACGGCGCCGTCCCCGGACACAGACTGTGGCGGCGCCTGGGCGCGAACCGAACGCCCACCTGGGCCGTCTTCTTCGTCGTGCTCTTCGCGCTGATCGTGACCGTCCCGGCGTACTTCCCCGACTCGGCGGGCTACCCGGTCGCGTTCTTCGCCGTCACCTCGATCGCCGTCATCGGCCTCTACATCGCCTACACGATCCCGGTGTTCCTGCGCTGGCGCATGCGTGAGCGCTTCGTGCCGGGGCCCTGGACGCTCGGCAAAAAGTACAAGTGGGTGAACATGGTCGCCGTCGTCTGGGTGGCGATCTGCGTGGTCGTGTTCTGCCTGCCGACGACCCCGGCCGGGGTGTTCTGGGGCCACGGCTTCACCTGGTCAGCCGTCAACTACGCGCCGATCGTGACGATCGGTGTGATCGCGATCGTGACGATCTGGTACTTCGGTTGGGCGCGGAAGACCTTCAAGGGGCCCGTCCGCACGATCGACGATCCGGGCGTCAGCGCCGACGCCTCGGTCGCGTCACCGGTTGGCTGACACGCTCACAGTTATCGAGCCCGCCACGGAGGGCGTGCTCGCCGAGGTTCCCCGCGCGGGGGCGGCCGAAGTCGATGAGGCCGTCGCCCGCGCGAGGGGGGCCCTGCCCGCCTGGCGAGCGCTCGCGCCCGCAGCGCGTGCCGCGGTGCTTCGCTCGTTGGGGCAGACCCTCGAGGATCACCTCGAGGAGCTGGCGCTGCTCGAGGCTCGCAACGCCGGCAAGCCGATCGGCTCCGCGCGCGGCGAGATGGGCATGGTGGTGGACACGATCCGCTACTACGCCGGCGCCCCCGAGCGACTGCTCGGGGACACGATCCCGGTCGCCGGGGGGCAGGCCTTCACCGTGCGGGAACCGCTCGGGGTCGTCGGCCTGATCGTGCCCTGGAACTTCCCGCTCAATATCGCCGCCTGGAAGCTCGGCCCGGCCCTCGCCGCCGGCAACACGGTGGTGCTCAAGCCGGCGGAGCTGACTCCCCTGAGCGCGCTTCGCTTCGCCGAGTTGGCTCTTGAAGCCGGAGTACCCGAGGGCGTCGTCAACGTCGTCGTCGGCCCCGGCCGGACCTGCGGTCAGCGCTTGGTCGAGCACCCCGATGTGGCAAAGATCGCCTTCACCGGCTCCACCGAGGTCGGCCGCTCGATCGCCGCGGCGGCCGCGGCCACGATCAAGCGCGTGACGCTCGAGCTCGGCGGCAAGTCCGCCAACGTGATCTTCGCGGATGCCGACCTCGAGGCGGCAGCGGCGGCCGCGCCCTGGGCGGTGTTCGACAACGCCGGTCAGGACTGCTGCGCGCGCTCGCGCGTGCTCGTCGAGGAGTCAGCGTTCGAGCGCTTCACAGCGCTTTTCGAGGAGCACGTGCGGGCGATCCGCGTCGGCGACCCACTCGATCCCGCGAGCGAGATGGGGCCGCTCATCTCCGGTGCACAGCGAGCCGCCGTCGCCTCATTCCTGGACGACGGCGACCCCGTGCTCTGTCGCGGCAGCGCGCCCGAGGGTCCCGGATTCTGGTTCGCGCCGACGATCCTCGCCCCCGAGTCCCGCGATGCTCGCGTGATGCGAGAGGAGGTCTTCGGTCCGATCGTCGCCGTGTTGCCCTTCCGCGACGAGGCCGACGCGATCGCGCTTGCCAACGACACGATCTACGGCCTCTCGGGTTCGATCTGGACGCGCGACGGGGCGCGCGCCCTACGTGTCGCCCGCGCGCTCGAGACCGGGGTGCTCTCGATCAACTCCAACAGCTCGGTTCGGGTGAGCACGCCGTTCGGCGGCTTCAAGCAATCCGGCTACGGCCGCGAGCTCGGTCCCCACGCGCTGGACGCCTACACCGAGGTGAAATCGATTTACTACGCGACCTCATGAGGCTCGAGGGCAAGGTCTGTGTGATCACCGGCGCGAGCGGCGGCATCGGCGCGGCGACGGCTGAGCTCTTCGCGCGCGAGGGCGCCACGGTCGTCGGCGTCGATCTGCTCGCCGGCGCTCCCGGCGAGCTCTCGCTCGAGGTCGACGTCACCGATGAGCAGCAGGTGATCGACATGTACGCGCGCACGCGTGAGCGGTTCGGTCGCATCGACGTCCTCTTCAACAACGCCGGGATCTCCCCGACCGACGACGCCTCGGTGCTCGATACGACCTACGAGACCTGGCAGCGGGTCCAGGACGTCAACCTCAAGAGCGTCTTCTTCTGCTGCAAGCACGGGATCCCGCACCTGCTGGCCAACGATCCCTCCGGGGGCTCGGTCATCAACACCGCCTCCTTTGTCGCCGTGATGGGGGCGGCGACCTCGCAGATCTCCTACACCGCCTCCAAGGGCGGCGTGCTGTCGCTCTCGCGCGAGCTCGGGGTCGAGTTCGCCCGCCAGGGCGTGCGCGTCAACGCGCTGTGTCCGGGACCGGTCGACACACCGCTTTTGCAGGAGCTCTTCGCCAAGGACCCGGAGCGGGCCGCCCGCCGGCTGGTGCACCTGCCGGTGGGGCGTTTCGCCCGCGCCGAGGAGATCGCCTCGAGCGTGCTGTTTCTCGCCAGTGACGACTCGACCTACGTGAACGCCTCGACCTTTCTCGTCGACGGCGGCCTCAGCGGCGCGTACACGACCCCGCTCTAGCCTCGGTCCGGCTGCGCTAGGCGGCTACCACTCGGCCAGGCTCCAGATACCAGGGTGCTGGAGCTCGTCCTTGCCACCGATCGCCGCGAACGCGGTCACCGCGAGCTTGAGCTCGGCCATCGCCGCATCGCGGGCACCGGAGCGGTGTAGGACGTCCGCGAGGTTGTTACGAAGCGCGGCCTGGTGGTGAAGGTCGCCCTCGGCTTCGCACTGGGCGAGCGCCTCGTAGAGGAGCTCCTCGGCGCGCGCGAGCTCGCCGACGGCGGCGTGGTCGCGTGCGAGGTTGTTGAGGGCGGCGATGCGGATCGCCGGGTTGGGGAGCTCGGCAGCCAGCTCGAGGCTGCGTTCGAGGTATTCGCGCCCGCAGCCCAGCAGCCCGAGGATGTTGTTGGCCTGGGCGGCGGCGGCGTCAGCGCCGGCCGCCTGGGCCAGTGCCAGCGCTTCGAATCCGAGCGCCCGCGCCTGCTCGAGCTCGCCGCGACGCCAGGCGATGCGGCTGCGATCGCAGCCCACCGTCGCCTCGTCGGCGCCGAGCTCGAGCGCCTCCTCGTAGTGGCGATCGGCCAGCTCCCACTCGCCGCGGCGCTCGTGCACGCCGCCGAGCTTGTGCTCGAGACGCCCGGGCGCCTCGAGATCGTCGGTCGTCGCGGCCGCGGCGGCGTAGGCAGCCAGGGCGTCGTCGTAGGCGCCGCGCAGCACGTGCAGGTCACCGATCGCCTCGTGGAGGGTCGAAACCTTGGGGTGCCCGAGGGCGATCGCCGCCTCGTAGTGCGAGATCGCCTCGAGCGCCGCCGAGAGCGTGCGCGCGTGCGCGCCCGCGGCCGCATAGGCATCGGCCGCGGCGGGGTCATCTCCGGCGGCCTCCAGGTGTCTGGCGATCAGGGCCGGATCGCGGTGGCGCTCGGAGAGGGCCGCGGCTATGCGCCGGTGCAGCAATCGCCGCCGCGCGAGCCCGACGCGTTCCTCGGCGACCTCGCGCAGGCGCTCGTGGGCGAAGTCGTAGGCGGCGTCACGCTCGCGGATCAGACCGCGCGCGTCGAGCTCCTCGAGCGCGGCCGCGACCTCCTCCTCGGAGCGGCCGCTGGCGCCGCGCAGCGTGTCGGCGTCGAAGGTACGGCCGATCAGCGCGGCCGCGCTGAGGACCTGCGCGGCGGCCTCCCCGACGGCGTCCAGGCGCGCCTCGAAGGCAGCGCGAACTCCGCCCGTGTGCGCCTCCTCGGCGTCCGGGCCTAGGAGCTCGGCGACGAACAGAGGCAGCCCCTCGCTTTCGCGGTAGATACGCGCGCCGCCCGGCTCGTCGAGGCCGCGGCGGAGGGCCAGGCTGATCACGTCGGCACGACCGAGCCGCCCAAGCGCCAGCCGTTCGCCCAGCTCGGCGAAGCGGGCGTAGATGCGCTCGGGGTCGGGCTCGTCGGTGCGCCGCGCGCCGAGCAGGAGCAGCCGATGACCGCCCAGGCGGCGCGCGAGATAGGCGAGCGCCTCGAGCGAGGCAGGGTCACACCACTGCAGGTCGTCGATCCAGACGGCGCCACCCTGCGGGGCGAAGCCACCGAGGATGAGCCGGCTGATCGACTCCAGGAACCGCAGCCGCGCACCCGGTTCGTCGAGGCTGCCCGGCGGCGGTGGGCCGAGCTCGGGCAGCAGGCGCGCGGCGTCTGAGCGAAGCTGTGGGAGCGGACCCTCGATCCCGGCCGCCAGGGCGGCGCGAACGAGAGCCGCGAGCACACCGTAGGCGAGACCCTGCTCACCGGGATGCCCGCGCACGGCCAGGACGCGCCCGCCGGCCTGCTCGATCGCATTCCGCGCCTCCTGCGCGAGGCGGGTCTTGCCCACGCCGGACTCGCCTTCGATCACGATCAGGCAGCCGCCGTCGCCGGCTGCCCCGTAGGCGGCCAGCAGCCGCTCCAGCTCGACGCCGCGCCCGACCAACGCCAACTCTCCCGCCGCGCTCGCCGGCGCGATCTCGATCGGGGCCGGCGTCGCCCCACCGTTGACCGCGTTGTAGAGGTCTGTGGTTTCGCGCAGCGGCGCCACGCCGAGCTCTCGGTCGAGCTCGCGCACGCAATCTCGGTACTGGACCAGGGCGTCTCCGCGTCGCCCGGCGCGCGCGTAGAGGTCGATCAGCCGCCGGTGCGTCGGCTCGTGAAGCGAGTCAAGCTCCAGGCGCTGGCGCGCGGCTGCGATCGCCTCGTCGAAGCGTCCCAGCTCGGCGAGAGCGTCGGCGAGGCGGTCGAGGGCGCTCGCGCGCTCGCGCGAGAGAGCCTCGGCGGTGTCGCGCTGCCAATCCTCGAACTCGACGCTGTCGCGCAGGGAGAAGCCTTCGAGCAGGGCGCCGCGGTGGAGCGCGAGCGCGCCGGCGAGGGCTTCCACGCCGGCGTGGCCGTCGGCGGCGACGCGGCGAAACTCGGTGACGTCGAAGTAGGCGCCCTCGAGGTCGAGTGAGACCGTGAGTCGGTCGCTGCGAAGGCGCTCCTCGCCGAGCGCGCCGCGCAGCGTCGAGAGCGTGCGCCGCAGTGCCGAGCGCGAGCGATCGGGGTCGGAGTCGGGCCACAGCAGCTCGGCGAGGAGCGCCCGGGCATGAGCGTGGCCGGTCAACGCCAGGAACGCCAGCAGCGCCGTCGCCTTGCGGGTGTCGACCGCCAGCGGCTGGCCATCGACCTCGACACGCGGGGCGCCGAGCAATGCCATGCTGAGCGATCTCACGCGCAGGAGCATGGCATGAAAACGCAACGACTTGGGCCAGTCGCGTTACGCCGTAACGCTCTGCGTGCGGCGGCTCCGGCGCGGCCCGCCTGCGGTCTGCGCGGCGTCCACGAGCAGGCGTTGTCCGTAACGGTTTCGGAACGCACGCGCGCTAGAACGGGGCCATGTCAGTGAGCGAGCGAACGATCCGCCGCGTCAGCTGGAAGCGCTCGCGGGCCGAGACCGCGGTCGCTGCGGCCGCCGGGCAGGAGACCACGCCGCAGGAGCTCCTTGCGGCGGCGCGCGAGCCGGCCTCCCCCGATCCACAGGTTCTCGCCGCCTTCGAGATCGCGCCCAACGACCCGCTCGTGGCCTACTTCGAGGGCTCGGCGGGAGCGGTCGACATCTCGGCGCTCGATCTGGACTCGCCGGCGCTGGCGGCGCTGCGGGCGGAGGGGGTGACCTTGGTCGTGCCGCTGATCACCAACGGCGAGCTGATCGGCCTGCTGAACGTCGGCCGCCGTCTCTCCGACCAGGACTTCTCCGCCGACGACCGGCGCCTGCTCGAGACGCTGGCTGCGCAGGCGGCCCCGGCGGTGCGCGTCGGCCAGTTGGTGCGCGAGCAGCAGGCGGAGATCCGCGCGCGCGGTCGCCTCGAGCAGGAGCTCGCGGTCGCACAGCTGATCCAGCAGAACTTCCTGCCCAAGCAACTGCCGCAGCTCGACGGCTGGGCCCTGGCCGCCTACTACCGGCCCGCACGCGCTGTCGGCGGCGACTTCTACGACTTCATCGAGCTGCCGCATGGTCGGCTCGGGTTGGTGATCGGCGACGTCACCGACAAGGGCGTCCCCGCGGCGATGGTGATGGCCGCCACCCGAAGTGTGCTGCGCGCCAGCGCGCAGCGCCTGATCGATCCCGGCACGGTGCTGGCACGCGTCAACGACAACCTCTGCCCCGACATCCCGGAAGACATGTTCGTGACATGCTTCTACGGGGTGCTCGACCCCGCCAGCGGGCACCTGCGCTACGCCAACGCGGGCCACAACGTGCCGCTGGTGCGCACCGGCGGCGAGGCCTCGGAGCTGCGCGCCACCGGGATGCCGCTCGGCCTGCTCCCCGGCATGGAGTACGAGGAGCGCGAGACGACGCTGCGCGAGGGCGCGAGCGTGCTGCTCTACAGCGACGGCCTCGTCGAGGCCCACGACGGCGAGCGCGAGATGTTCGGAACGCCCCGTGTGAGCGAGCTGATCGCCCGCGGCGGCGAACCCTCGGCGCTGATCGGCGGCCTCGTCGACGCGCTCGACACCTTCACCGGCCAGGAGCGCGAGCAGGAGGACGACATCACCCTCGTGGTCGTGCGTCGCACCGCCGCCGCCGAGACGCCGCGTGAGCCCGCTCTGCTCGCCCAGTTCACGGTCGCCAGCGCACCCGGCAACGAGCGCGAGGCGATGGAGCGGGTGGCGGAGGCCGTGGCGCCGCTGGGACTCTCGCCGGCGCGACTGGAGCGGCTGAAGACCGCCACGGCGGAGGCGACGATGAACGCCATGGAACACGGCAACGGCTACCGCCGCGACCTCGATGTCACGGTGCGCGTGAGCGCCGAGCCCAGCGTGGTCACGGTGTCGATCAGCGACCACGGCGGAGCCCGCGAGGTCGCGCCGGCCGACGCCCCGGACATCGACGCCAAGCTCGCGGGGCGGCAGTCACCGCGCGGATGGGGCCTGTTCCTGATCGAGCGGATGGTCGACGAGCTGCGTCAATCGAGCGATGGCGACCTTCACACGGTCGAGCTCTCGATGTATCTGGAAGGAGGCCCAGATGACCAAGGCGAGTCTTGAGGCGAGGACACACCTCGACGGTGCCAACGTCCGCATCGAGCTGCGCGGCGACATCGATGGCAGCGCGCGGGAGGCCCTCGCCGCCGCCTACGAGGAGGCCGCCGGCGCACGCGAGGTACTGCTCGACTTCGGTGCCGTCGACTTCATCAATTCGACAGGCATCGCCCTGATCGTCGGTCTACTCGCCCGCTCGCGCGCCGAGGAGCGAACGATCAGCGCCTGCGGGCTCTCGCCCCACTACCGCGAGATCTTCGAGATCACGCGCCTGTCGGACTTCATGACGATCGTCGCCGACGACCGCACCCCAGAGGGAGACCAGCCAGATGAGTGACACCGCCACACGCCTGCAGGTGCGCAAGCCCTCCGCTGGGGTCGCCGTGATCGATATCGCCGGCGAGATCACGCGCGACTCCGACGCCGCGCTGAAGGAGGCCTACGAGCAGGCCGCCGACGGCGCCGACGCGATCGTGCTCGGCTTCGTCGCGCTCGAGTACATGAACTCCAGTGGCATCGGCCTGCTCGTCACCCTGCTCGTGCGCGCGCAGCGAAACCACCAGCGCATCCTCGCCTTCGGCCTCACCGAGCACTACCGCCAGATCTTCGAGCTGACCCGCCTCGACGAGGTCATCGCGATCCATGACAGCGAGGACGCCGCGCTCGCGGCGGCCGGCTGAGCAAACCGAAAGGGCACACCATGAGCACCACACCCGAGCGCCGGGACGCTTCCGCCTGGGCGCCCCCGGTCGAGCGCCTGAAGGCGAGCGACGGACACATCAACCTCACCGGGCGCCGCCCGACGGCACCCATGAACGGCTTCGGCCGGATGTGGCAGAAGACCTACCGCACGCGCATCGGCGGAGCCGACGCTCCGAGCTCCACCCAGGTGATCGCCGCCTGGAAGCAGCGCTTCCCCGAGTTCTGGCCGGGCGGCAACCGCTTCTTCGCACCGCTGGCTGGGATCGCCCCGGGCGAGGTCGCGGCGCTCGATCTCGCGATGCCCGGTGGGCTGAAGCTCTCCACAGGCGTGCTCGTGCTCTTCGCCGATGAGGAGTCCTTCACCCTGATGACCCCGGAGGGCCACATGTTCGCCGGCTGGATCACCTTCAGCGCCTTCGCCGAGGAGGGCTCCACCTATGCGCAGGCGCAGGTTCTGATGCGGGCCAGCGATCCGCTCTATGAGATCGGCCTCACCCTCGGTGGGCATCGGCAGGAGGACGCTCACTGGGTTCACACGCTCTCGGCGCTGGCCGCGCACTTCGGCGTGGCCGCCGACGTCGAGGTCCAGGCCGTCTGCGTCGATCGCCACCGCCAGTGGTCGCGCGCGGGCAACGTCTGGCACAACGCGGGTATACGCTCCGCCCTGCACATGCTGAGCGCGCCCGTTCGCATACTTTCGCGCCCCTTCGCCCCCGGAGCCAGGGCGTGATGGTTGGTTGACGCCGTGGTCGTCGGCGCCGGGCCCAACGGGCTCGCCGCCGCGATCGAGCTCGCGCGAAACGGTCGCTCGGTCCATGTGATCGAGGGCGCCGCGAGCATCGGCGGCGGGACCCGCACCGAGGAGCTGACGCTCCCCGGCTTCCACCATGACGTCTGCTCCGCCGTGCACCCGCTCGTGCTCGGCTCGCCGTTCATGCGCACGCTCCCGCTCGAGCAGTTCGGGCTCGAGCTGATCGAGCCGCAGATCCAGGCCGCCCACCCCCTCGATGGCGAACAGGCCGTGGCGCTGCGACGCTCGCTGGAGGAGACCGCCGACGGTCTCGGCCGCGACGGCCGCGCCTACCGCTCGCTGGTGGGCAGCTTCGCGAGCCATTGGGATCGCCTCGCCGAGTCGCTGCTGGGACCGCTCACGCGGCCGCCGCGCGCGCCGCTGCTGGCGGCCCGCTTCGGCGCGCGCGGGGCGCTGCCGGCCGCGCTGTGTGCGCGCACGCGCTTTCGCACGCCGCAGGCCCGGGCGCTCGTCGCGGGCATGGCGGCGCACGCCATGCGCCCGCTCGAGGCTCCCGGTAGCACCGCCTTCGCGCTGGTGATGCTGTCGCTCGGGCACGCCTGCGGCTGGCCGGTCGCGCGCGGCGGATCGGCGCAGATCACCACCGCGATGCGCGCGTACCTGGAGTCACTGGGAGGCACCGTCGAGGTTGGCGTGCCGGTCACCTCGCTCGAGCAGCTGCCGGACTCCCGCGCCGTGCTCTTCGATGTCTCGCCCCGCGCGCTGGTCGAGATCTGCGGCGAGGCGCTGCCGCGGCGCTATCGCCGCGCGCTGCGGCGCTTTCGCCAGGGTCCCGGCGTCTTCAAGGTCGACTACGCGCTGTCGGGGCCGGTCCCCTGGAGCGCCGAAGCCACTCGCGCGGCGGGGACCGTCCACCTCGGCGGCACCCTCGAGGAGATCGCGGCCTCCGAACGCGCCGTCGCTCGCGGGGAGAGCAACGAGCGACCCTATGTGCTGGTCGCCCAGCAGTCGCTCGTGGACCCCTCGCGTGCTCCTTACACGCAGCAGACGCTGTGGGCCTATTGCCACGTCCCCAACGGCTCGCGCACGGACATGACCGCCGCGATCGAGCACCAGATCGAACGCTTTGCCCCGGGTTTTCGCGAGCTGGTGCTCGCCCGCACCACGCGCACGCCAGCGCAGCTGGAGGCCGAGAACCCCAACTACATCGGCGGCGACATCGGCGGGGGCGCCAACAGCATCTGGCAGACGGTCGCGCGGCCGGCGCTACGCGCCAACCCCTACGCGACCCCCAACTCGCGCGTCTACCTGTGCTCCTCCTCGACGCCGCCGGGCGGAGGCGTCCACGGGATGTGTGGATTCCACGCGGCGCGTGCGGCGCTGCGTGGAGCGCTCCGCTAACGGGGCTCCGCGCAGCGCCGAGGCGCGTCAGCTCCTACTGCGTGCTCGGTGGCGGCTGCGGATGGCGCCCGGGCGGGCGGCTGAGCTCACGAGCGGTCGAGATCCGCCACAGCCCGAGGGCGCCGACGGCAAGCACGTAGAGCACCATCACGCCAACCACGGCGGGAGTGTGGGGGAGGATCAGCCAGAGCGCGATGCCGACGGCGGGGAACGCCACCATCAGGATCACGATCCGAAAGACCACCGGCACGCGGTGCGGAAGACCATAGGTGTCAAGCAGCGATCGCATGGCTGTCATGCCCAACCGCTACCCCAACCCCGACTTTCGCACACGCGCGATCTAGGAACCCGCGCGATAGCCCCAGTCGTTCAGTCCTGGTAGACGCGCTCGCGATACTCGCGCAACATGCGCTGCGCGTTGTAGTCGCTGGCGAGCGAGCGCAGCGAGGCACGCATCATCTCCAGCCAGCGCCTGGGCAGCTCGCCGCCGTCGCGCTCGTAGAAGAGCGGCACGACCTCCTCGGCAAGGAGCCGGTGCAGCTCCGCGCCGTCGCGTGAGTCCTGCGCCACGAGGTCCTCGTGCACCTCGCCCGAGAGCGCCCAGCCGTTGCCCTCGCGGTAGGCCTCCGCCCACCAACCGTCCAGCACGCTCAGCTGCAGGCCGCCGTTGATCGCGGACTTCATGCCGCTCGTGCCGCTGGCCTCCAGCGGCGGCCGCGGCACGTTGACCCAAACGTCGCATCCCTGCACGAGCAGGGCTCCAAGCGTCAGGTCGTAGTCGTCGAGGAAGACCACGCGGGCGGAGACCCCCGGCGCCGTCTTGAGCTCGAACAGCGCCTGCAGGAGCGCCTTGGCCTCGTTGTCGCGCGGATGCGCCTTGCCCGCCAGCACGATCTGGATCGGCCGCTCCGAGCGCAGCAGGCTCAGCGCCCCCTCGCGATCGGATACCAGCAGCGCGAGGCGCTTGTAGGTGGCGATCCGCCGGGCGAAGCCGATCGTCAGCGCGTCGGGCGAAAAGCCCGCTGCCGCCGCCAGGGCGTAGTCGAGCTCATCGCCGCGGGCGAGGCGCTCGGTGACGCTGCGCTCGCGGACCGAGGCGACCAGCCGCGCCCGCTGTTCCCCGCGCGCCGCCCACAGCTCGGCGTCGCTGATCGCGTCGATCCCTGCCCACCTCGTCGGGTCCTCGGCGACCTCGAGCAGGCCTTCGCCGAGATGGCGCTCGAGCAGCTCCAGCATCGGGGCGCCGATCCACGTCGGCATGTGGACGCCGTTGGTGACGTGGGTGATCGGTACGTCGGGGAGAGCCAGCCCGGGCCACAGCTCCTGCCACATCTCGCGAGCGACCTCGCCGTGGCGGCGGCTGACGCCGTTCGCGCGGGCCGAGGTGCGAAGCGCGAACTGGGTCATGCCGAACGGCTCCTCCTCGCGCTGGGGGTCCGAACGCCCGAGCGCCGCGAGCGCGGCGCTGTCGAGACCGGCCTGGGTGGCGAGCTCGCCGGCGGCGTGCTCGAGCTCGGCGAGCGGGTAGGTGTCGTTGCCGGCCGGCACCGGCGTGTGCGTCGTGAAGGAGATTCTTTCGCGCGCGCGCGCGAGGGCATCCTCGACCGTCCCACCGTCCGCGACGTCGCGGCGGACGAGCTCGAGCGCCGCGAACGCCGCGTGGCCCTCGTTGAGGTGCAGGCGCTCCGCGGAGAGGCCCATCGCCTCGAGTGCGCGTGCGCCGCCCACCACGAGCAGCATGTACTGCGCCAGGCGCACCTGCGGCGAGCCGACATAGAGGCGCGAGACGATCCAGCGCGCGGCGCTCGTGTTCTCCGGACGGTCGCTGTCGAGCAGATAGAGCGGGACCCGCCCGACGTTCAGGCGCCAGATCTGCGCCGTCACCTCCTCGCCGGCGATCGGCACGCTCACCGTCAGCGGGACGCCGCCGGCGC
>DASXEZ010000108.1:0-8709 GCA_036489875.1 Solirubrobacteraceae bacterium
CGGCGTGATCGCGCTGGCTCTCGCGATCCCGACCCTCCCCGACAGCCCCAAGCGCTCCGGACTCACCCTCGACGTCGGCGGGGTCTGGCTCGTCGGCCTCGCGCTGGTCGCGATCATCTACCCGCTCATCCAGGGCCGAGCCGATGGCTGGCCCCTGTGGACCTTCGCCCTACTCGCCGCCGGCGCGCTCCTGCTGTTCGCGTTCCTACGCCACGAGCGCGGACACCGGGACAGCGCGCTAATCGAACCGACTCTGCTGAGCAATCGCACCTACCTCAGTGGGATCGCCGTGATCCTCTTCTTCTTCGGTGCCTTCGCCGGACTGCTGCTCTGCGTCTCGCTCTACGGGCAGCTCGGGGAGGGCTGGTCACCGATCCACGCCGGCCTGACTCTGACCCCGATGGTCATCGGGATCATCCTCGGCATGACGGTTTCCTTCGCGCTGGTCGACCGGCTCGGACGCCACCTCCTCCACATCGGGATCCTGCTGATCGCTGCGGGCACCGCCGCCATCGCCCTCACCCTGACCGGCGCCCAGAGCGCCTCGACGTGGGATCTCGTCCCAGGTCTCCTGTTCGCCGGTCTCGGTGCTGGCACGAGCTTCGCCCAACTCTTCGGGTTCGTCCTCAACAGCGTCACGATGGACGAGGTCGGATCCGCGTCCGGGGTCCTCGAGGCGACCCAACAGCTGTCGACCTCGCTCGGCGTCGCCGTCCTCGGGACGATCTTCTTCGCCGCGTTCGATCACCACCTGCCGACATATGCGCTACAGATCACCGCATGGGCGTGTCTCGCCCCGCTCGCCGGCGCGTTCCTGTTCGTCTTCCGGCTGCCCATGCATGCCCGCGACGAGCAGGAACCTCTCCAGCAGGACGACGCGACGCCGTCGCCAGTGCCAGGTCGAGCGTCCTGACACCGCCCAGGCACGATCGTGCGCGACCTAGCTCTGCGGCGCTCGTCGTGTCTCGTCGAGAACGAAGCCGTAGAGGATGTGATCTGCGGCGATCGCGATCCGATGCTTGACGCCCGGCTGGTCGGCGTGCGCGAGCCCGAGCAGCGGCGCGGTGGCCTCAAACCCGCTCCAGATCAGCAAGCCGTAGATCGGTCCAGTCCAGGACCGTTGGCGCCAGGACCGCGGCAGCGCCCCGTAGCCGGCGGCCGCGGCCGCCCCAAACGCCCAGTGCCCAACTTCGATCACGGCACGGCGCGACCCGTGGCCCTCGCCGGCGATCTGCTGCGGCGGAGCCTGTTCCACGAAGCCCAGCGAGACGGTGACGACCCGCATCCCCGTCATGGCCATCGACGCGATTGCGCCCCGCATCGCCGCATGCGCCACCTCGTTCACTGACATCAGCTTTCACAGGCAAGCATCATGTGGGCGATACCCGCTCGCCGCGGTCCAGAACAACCGATGAGAGCCACCGGGAGTTCTGGTGGTCTGCCCGCCGGGGTGGTTGGACCGGCCGGTAGCCTCGTGTTATGGCGACGACCGACGTGTTCCGCAGCGAGCAGTTCCCGGACCTCGCGGACGAGGTGCTCTTCCCGCGACTGTCTGACGCCAAGCTGGCGTGGCTGGGTAAGCGTGGTCGGCGCCGGACGGTCGCCCCCGGTGACGTCCTGTATGAGCATGCCGTCCGCGACGCGCCGTTCTTCGTCATCGAGCGGGGGCTCGTCGAGTTCATCGATCGCAAGCCTGGTAAGGACGTTTACATCGCCCAAGCAGACAGTCGCACCTTCATCGGTGACATCGCGGTGTTCACCGGTGAGCCGACGATCAGCGCCTGCGTGGCCGTCGAGTCGACGGACGTCATCGAGTTTGACCGGGCCAAGCTGCGGATGATGGTGGCTCGCTGGCCGGAGTTCGGTGAGCACATCTTCGCCACACTGCTGGAGCGGCGCGCATGGCACGAGGCCAGGGGACAGGGCGTGATGCGGCTGATCGCTCCACGAGGATCCCGCCGGGCCTTCGAGGTCCGTGATCTGCTCGAGCGCAACCTGCTACCGGTGCGCTTCTTTGACGTCGACACCGACGAGGACAGTGCCGCGCTGCTCAAGTGGCTCGATATCCCGCGGTCTGAGACGCCGATCCTGGTCCACGCGACCGAGGTAATGCGCAACCCCTCCGCGGCGCAGGTCGCGCGGTCGCTTCGCCTCCGCGCTGAGGTGGACGGTGAGCGATTCGACATGGTCGTGCTCGGCGGCGGGCCGGCCGGCCTCGCGGCCGCGGTGTACGGCGGCTCGGAGGGGCTGAGGACATTCGTGGCGGAGGCCTGGGCGCCCGGTGGTCAGGCCGGGACCAGCACGCGGATCGAGAACTACCTCGGCTTTCCGACCGGGATCTCCGGGACCCAGTTGACGCGCAACGCGACCCTTCAGGCCCGCCGCTTTGACGCCGTGCTGTCGAGCTTTCACAGCGCCGTCGAAATGGCCGACGGACCCGAGGGGCTGGTGCGCGTCGACCTCGACGACGGACAGCACGTGCTCGCTCGCTCGGTCGTGATGGCGACCGGCGCCCGGTGGCGCGAGCTGGATGCCGAAGGCATCAGCCGCTTCCAGGGCGCCGGCGTGTATCACGCCGCGATGCCCACCGACGCGGAGCGCTCCCGGGACGAGGATGTGATCGTCGTCGGCGGCGGCAACTCGGCCGGCCAGGCGGCGCTCCATCTCGCCTCGCGGGCGCGCAGCGTGCGCGTGATTGTCCGAGGCAAAGCCCTGAGCACGACGATGTCGCGCTACCTGACCGACCGAATCGAGCGATCACCTCGCATCGAGGTGATGACCGAGACCGAGGTCATCGCCGTGCGCGGCACGGCGACCGTGGAGTCCGTCGACCTTCGCGACAGCCGCACCGGCACGGTGGTGGCGGTGACCGCGACGGCAGTGTTCGTGATGATCGGCGCCACCCCCTGCACCGAGGCTGCGCGTGGCGTCCTTGCTCTCGATGCCGCCGGCTACCTCTTGTGCGGCACTGGAGCGGCGGGCTGCGACGGGCATTTGTCGTGGCCGCTGAAAGACCGCGAGCCGCATCTTCTCGAGACGGTCCGTCCTGGAGTGTTCACCGCCGGTGACGTGCGCGCCGGAGCGACGAACCGGGTCGCGGGCGCGGTCGGTGACGGCGCCCTCGCGGTGCGGTTCGCGCACGACGTTCTGGCGGGCTAGGCTCAGACGCCGCGTTGGCCGAGCAGCAGCGTCGTCGACGGGTTGGGGCGAGTAGTCAGTGAGGTCATCGGAAACTCTTAGGTTCTGACCGTAACTCCCTGGTTGCAGGGCGTATGTAGAGCGGTAGCACCTTCGGCTGCGTGACCGGGACCACGTGATTCTCAGCAGCGTCCAGGGCCGCGACTTTCACCATGCGCGGCGCAGCCGGCACCCAACACCGTTGACTCGGAACTCCGATCAGCGTGCCTGCCGCCGCAGCGCAGCGGGCCCGTTGAGGTCTCGAGTGGCGGCACCACGACCGAGGATGAACCCTATGAAACGGATCGCAGTCCTGATCACCGCCCTGGCGGTGCTCGGCGTCGCCGCGACCTCGCACGCGGCGATCAACACCTACAGCGCCGGCATCACCATGAAGTCCGCGCAGGCCGGCACGGCCTCCAAACCCGTGCCGGCCGGCTACACGGAGAACCTGCAGGTGCATGGCACCAACGGCAACCGAGCAGGAGTCCAGCTCGACATCAAGACCAGGATCTACGGCCTGGTCGAGAACGGCAAGGACTTCCCGACCTGCACCCTGAACCAGATCGCTAACGCTCACACCGACGCCATCTGCCCCAAGGCAGCCAAGGTCGCGACCGGCTCCATCACCGCCGCTCTCGGTGCGGCCAACAACCTCCAGGACCCTGGGAGCGCGTGCAACCCACAACTGGACGTCTTCAACAGCGGGCAAGGCAAGCTGACCTTCTTCTTCGTTGAGACACCTGCGCATCAGTGTCTCGGTGGCGCGCTGACCACCGGCGGGACCGGGCCCTACCCGGCCACCTATAGGCAGGTCGGCAAGTACCTGGAACTCGACGTGCCCATCCCCGACTACATCAACTATCCGGTCCCAGGACTGGTCGGCTCGCTGGAGAGTGAGCACCTCACCTTCGCCAAGCTGACCCGGCCGGTCCACGGCAAGACCGTGGCCGCGACGTCCTCGATCGGCTGCCAAGGCCACAACCGCCCTTACTCGGCGACGTTCACCTCGACGCTGCCGTCCAACGGGGCCACCAAGGAGATTCACACCGTCTCCGCATCGGCCGCCTGCTGATCACTCGTGCGGGAGACGTGATGGACCTGGTGACCGACACGTCACTGTGTTCCGTCACGTTCCCCGCCGGGGGCTTTCTGCGATGCCCTGGTGTCGCGCAGCTTTCGGCCGCGTTCTGAGCGCGGCTACGTCAGGGCTCTGGCTCAGGAGGTGGGTACGTTGAGCATGGCCTCGCCCAGCAGCGCGACCGACCGCAGGCGAGCCTCGATCGTCGTTGCCTGGTGGGTGACCATCAACTCGTCGGCGAGGGTGTGCTGCCGGAAGCCGTCAAGGTAGTCGTGCACCTGGCGCTGGGTCCCGGCCGCCGTGTACGTGAGCATCTCGTCCACCTGGGCTGCTGCCCCGGCGACGAGCAGCTGGTCGGCCTGCTCGTCGGTCATGTCGAGGTCTTTGATCCCGAGTTGCCGTCCGTAGAGGTTGATGGCTCGTCTGCGCCGGATGTCCTGTAGCTGCGTCTCGGCCTCGCTGGTTGTGTCGGCCGCGACCACGTTGACACCGGCGATCACATAGGGTCGCTCCAGCTGTTCGGACGCCCGGAAATCGGTTCTGTAGGCGGCGATCGCCGCGTCCAGCGCCGCAGGCGCGAAGTGCGACGCGAACGCGTAGGGGAGACCGAACGCCGCGGCCAACTTCGCTCCAAACAGTGACGAGCCCAGGATGTAGAGCGGGACCTGAGAGCCCTTGCCCGGAACGGCGTCGACGCCGGGCACGACGGTGTGCCCGGCGAGGTAGCCCTGGAGCTCTGCGACGTCCTGGGGAAACGCCTCCGCCGATCCGGGATTGCGGCGCAATGCGTACATCGTGTTCTGGTCAGAGCCCGGGGCGCGGCCCAGGCCCAGGTCGATCCGGTCCGGGTACATCGCCGCCAGCGTGCCGAACTGCTCGGCGATCGTCAGCGGCGCGTGGTTTGGCAGCATCACCCCGCCGGCTCCGAGCCTGATGCTCTGCGTGTGGGCGCCGATGTGCGCGATCAGCACGCTGGTAGCCGACGATGCGATGCCAGGCATGTTGTGATGCTCGGCGTACCACACCCGTTCGTAGCCGAGACGCTCCGCCACCTGGGCCAGCGCCACGCTGGCGGCGAAGCTGTCACTAGCGGTCTCGCCACGCCCGATCGGCGCCAGGTCAAGGATTGACAACCGCGTTGGCATCAGCCGTCGTACCCTACTGAGCGCTTCGAATGTGCTTGGCTTGTGGGTGTGAGCGAGATCGTGGTGAGTGCCCCGGACCATGGAGTCGTCGACGGCGCGCCATCGGTACCGCCGCCGCTGCGGCAGACCGGACCGGCGCCGCGGTCGAGCCCTGCGGAGGAGGCTCGGACGCTTGTGGCCGCGACGAATTTCGCGGCCCTCGCCACGCTGACGGCCGATGGCGACCCCTGGGCGTCGCTGATCACCTACGGCGTGCTGGATGACGGCGCGCCAGTGCTGTGCCTCTCTCGGCTCGCCGAACATGGCCGCAACGTCGCCGCTGATCCGCGCGCCAGCCTGATGATCACCCAGGTCGAGCGCCCGCCCGATCCTCTCGCCGCCGCGCGCGTCACTCTGGCCGGCCGCGTCGAACGCCCGCCGGACAGCGCTTCGGTCGCCGCTGCCCGCGACGCGCACCTCACGGCGGTCCCGGCAGCCAACACATACATCGACTTCTCCGACTTCTCACTCTGGATCCTGCGCATCGACCGCGTTCGCTGGGTCGGTGGCTATGGCCGGATGGATTCCGCTTCCGGGCCGGAGTACGCCGCCGCGCAACCCGATCCCGTCGCGGCCGGTGCCACCGCCGCGATCGCGCACCTCAACGCGGATCACCCCGACGCTCTCCTCGCGATTGCACAGACGCTCGGCGGCTACACCGATGCCACGGTCGCCACATGCTCCGGACTTGATCGCCGCGGTATCGACCTTGCTCTCGACACTCCCCGCGGGCGGGCGCCCGCTCGCGTCTCGTTCTCCACCACGCTCACAGAGAGCGCCCAGCTGCGCGCCGCGACCGTCGAGCTCGCCCAGCGAGCACGCTCCGCTGCCAACACCCGCAGTTGACCGAGGGCGCCAGTGACAGCGAAGACGCGCCGGATCGCGGGGGGTCAGTCGATCAGCGGTTCATGGCTCCATGAGCTCCTGCAGTCGCGCGACGGCTCGGCGCAGCAGTCGTGAGACCTGCATTTGTGAGCAGCCGAGCTGTTGGCCGATCTCGCCCTGCTTGAGATTCCCTTCGATGCGCAGCGTGAGCGCCTGGCGCTCCAGGTACGGGAGGCGCGGGATTGCGGCGGCGAGAGAAAGCTTGGTCTCAACCAGCCCGAGCCGCTCATCGTCATTACCCAGCGTGTCCCGGAGCGATGGCGGGTCGTCGGGCTCGGTGCCCGGCGCGGGAGCGTCGAGAGCGACCGCGTAGTGGGCGGCCTGCGCGTCTAACCCCGCCAGGACCTCCTCGATGTCGAGTTCCAGGTATGCGGACAGTTCTGTGACGCGGGGCGAGTGTCCGGTCTGAGCACTGAGCTCTTGTGACGCACGGTCAACCCGAAGGGCCAGCTCCTGCGCGCCGCGGGGTACGTGGGCGGTCCACCCGGTGCTACGGAAGTACCGCTTCAGCTCGCCGAGGATGGTCGGAATGGCAAAGCCGGGAAAACTGGAGCCACGTGCGGGGTCAAAGCGATCGATGGCGCCGAGCAGTCCGACAGCTGCGACCTGCACCAGATCCTCGAGCGGCTCGTGGGCACTGCGATAGCGGCCGGCCAACCGACGCGTGAGGGGCAGAAACCGCTCACAAAGCTCCTCGCGCGCCTGTTGGTCGCCGAGCGTCTGCCAGCGCCGCGCGAGCTCGTTTGCGTCTACGGCTGGAGGGCTGTCGTCCGGGAGACCTGCCGGTGGTGGTGGCGCTGAGAGGCCCATCGATCTCCTTTCGGTCAGAGCGAGATGCGATGAGTCCGTCAGAGAGCCGCGCGGCGACCCCTACCGTGCTGATCGTTGGTGCTGGACTCCGCCCGCCGTCGCGACACGACATCGCGGACCCCCGACGAGAAAGTTATCACCGCAAGCTCCCTGTTCAAGGGGTCGATTCGGCCGGTCCGAGAGCGTTCCTCGCGGACCGGAATCATTGCCCTTGTGGCAAAGGTCGCAACTGCGAGGTTTTGGGTCAGGTCTGCCGGGAAACCCATTGGTTGAGGCCAACTCGTCGAGTATTAAGTTCGCTCGGCCGAGCTGATCTCGGGACGCGAGAGCGGTATGGCTCCTATTGGGGTCAGCCGAACTCGCGTCCCACTACTGCGTTTTTGCTCGCAACCCGAAATCCGAGTCAGCGTTTGAGATTGCTCAGGATGCCGTCGGCTCGTGCCGTGTCTCGGGATGGTGATCGGGCGATTCGTCCAGGACGTAGATCTCGGCGGCGAGGTCGGGGTTGATGTGGTTGGCGCTGAGCATGGCGACCACGTTTCGTCCGGTCAGCTCGGCGACCTTGGCCGAGCTTTCTTCCCGCATCGCTTCCTGAAACTCATGGCGGATCTCGATGACCTTCTCGCCGCGTCCCTTGGCGGCCAGCGACTGCTCGCCCTTGGTCAGCGACTGTTCGAGCATCACCAGTACGACATTGTCGCGGATCGTGGTCCGCGCCTTGGTCGGCCCGCGGCCGGTGTATTCGCGCAGCAGCCGCACAATTGTGGTGGAGATGGCAGCGTGCAGCGAGGGGGAAGACATCTCGGGCTGGGTCGGTTCGGCCATGGCCGTCCGGTCTCGTCTTCCCCTGAGCTTTGAGATCCCGCGCCGGGAAGAGGGAAAGACGGCGAACTGCCAGGGACGCAAGACGCTGCCCCGAACGCAGAGCCGCCCGGGAGGCTGACCTCATTATCGCACGCTGCGGAATTCCCTCCCCGCCGAGCGAGGGCAAATGGTAAATTGTGGGTGCGGTCCGGTGGGTCGAGGGCTCAGCGGGCCGAGGATGTATAGGGACGGTGGGCATCGGCTCAGGCTGATTTCTGGGCAGGGTGCTGCCTCCACGGCAACGAGAAATCCATGTCGAGGAGAGCGATCTCTGTGTCCGCCCACGTCGAAGCGGTGTACGACTCGCGAGAGTTTCGGGTCCTGGTTAGCGATCGAGGGACCACGACCAGTATCGAGCTTGACGGTGAGTGTGATCTCGCCTCACGGCCCGCGCTGAAGGATGCGATCGCCCGGGCATTGGCGCGCCGTCCAGAGTATCTCGTGCTTGATCTCAGCCGGTTGAAGTTCATGGATGCCGCTGGCCTCGGCGTCGTCATCGAACTCGCCAGACGCGCTGATGCGCAGCAGGTACACCTGGTGATATGCCCCGGCCCACCGGCCGTGCAGCGGGTGTTCGCACTCTGCCACCTGACGGATGGACTGCTCTTCCTCCCGGCGTCGCGCAGGTTCGGAGAGTCGCGAGATCCCGTATCGCCCGCGACAGGCGATACGGGATCTGGCGGCACTCTCGCCTCCCGCCCCGACCGG
>DASXEZ010000130.1:0-94205 GCA_036489875.1 Solirubrobacteraceae bacterium
ATCGGTGAGTCTCATCACTGCCGCGACGTCGTCGGGTCGCGAGCAGAGCGAATAGGCGTCAGTATGAAGGGCGAGAGAGACCTGTCCCTCTCCGGCTATACGGCCGAGCCCGTTGACCTCGCTGCAGTACCGCTCCTGAAGATCTGCGTGGTCTCGCGGCGGCAGCGGGCGGTTGGTGGCGCCGTTTGCGGCTCCGGATGTGAGACGCGACAGGTTTCCGACGACGACGACGCCGCCGCCCACCTCGGATAGGAAGTCGGATAGAACGGACATGTACCGCTCGCAGCGGCGCCGGCCCTCTCGGCCTTCCTCGAGCGCTGGCTGCACGATCTCTCGCCCGGGTACATAGGCCGAGCATGCCTGAAGGCCGCGCTGGCGCAGTGCACTCACAATCTCCCGGGCGGACCCGAATGCGTCGAGGGCAGTCCTCCAGTCAGCAGGCTCGGGACCGAACTCCACGCCCGAGAGTCCAGCCTTGGCGACGACGTCAAACATGCGGCAGAAATAGTCTCGGGGCGCCTCTGCAAACGCCTGCGTGAGTCCAGCCCGAGACAACTCCGGCTGGAGTCCCCACGCGGCAGGATTGAAAAATGTGATGAGATTGGTGCCCCATTCGATCTGACGGTCAGCCACTCGCGCTTCCCCCTTGCGGACCATTCAGGGACACCCACGCGCCCGTGCGAGCGGACTCGTGAACCGCCTCGACAACGCGCTGGACTCGGGAGCCCGTGCTCAGGTCGGGCACCGCTTGGTCCCGTGAGTGGGCGGCCTGCAAAAAGTGATGAAACTGGATTGCCATGACATCGAGGTAGCCGGATCCCAGTCCAGGAACTTGCCACCTCGCATCCGGATGTGCGGCGCCCGTGATGATCCGGCGAAAGCCGTGCTCCTCTAGGCGATCATCCCGCACCGCCAGTAGGAGTTCGTCCCGTCGGTTCCAGTCAAACTCGACGGCGCCATCTGTGCCGTCCAATTCGAAGTGAAGCTGGTTCGCGCGGCCCACCGCCAGCCCGCTCCCGGCAAACGAGCCCACAGCCCCGCCGCTGAAGTCTGCCAGCCATACCGCCCCAGAATCGAGATGCTCTCCGGCGAGTCGTTCATTCTCGCCCATCCAACCATCCGCTGCAGAGCGGCGTCGCGCACGCACGAGGCTGACAACTCTCGTGATGTCCCCCACAAGGTACTCCGCGATGTCGATTACATGTGATCCCACATCGCCGACGAGGCCGGAGCCGCCGGTCGCTCCGCTCGCTCGCCAACGTGACGGATCCGTCACCGAAGGTCCACTCTGGAGGTACGCGCCTCGAAATTGCAGTGGCTGTCCCAGACGGCCCTCCTGCAAAAGCTGCTTCGCGAAGGCGACCGCCGGCGCGTGCCGGTAGTTGAAGCCAACCTGGGCGGTCACCCGAGCCTGTGCAGCCGCACCCGCGACGCCCGCCGCTTCGGTCGCGTCATTGGACAGCGGCTTCTCGCAAAAGACATGCTTGCCCGCTTCAATTGCCGCAAGTGCAATCACACCGTGTAAATGCGGTGGCGTGCAGATGTCGACGATGTCGATGTCCGAAGCCGCGACCACAGCCTCCCACGAGGTCGCGCTAGCCTGCCATCCAAACCGACGCGCTGTTTCCTCGGCCTTCGCTTTGTCGACGTCGACCAGAACAGCCAGCTCGGTCCTGAGGTCGTCTCCAGACATGGAGCTCGCAAGCTGCCACGCGAGGCTGTGCGCGCGTCCCATGAAGCCGACTCCTCCGATGAGACCGATCCTCATGACGTCGCCCGCCACAGCGTCACTCCGCCTGCCTCGGAGCTCGACGCCAGTCAAAGTCCCCGCGAAATTCGACTTCGACGTCCCAGACCTCTCCAGCGGGGGGCTCGGGGGCCGCGACGGTGACGCAATACTCATTTGCGTCGCTCGCATTCCACTGACGATGAGGAACGCCCGCCGGAAGCCGGACCAGCTCGTGCCGACGAGCGACAAAGATTTGGTCCACGACGGCCACGGTGATCTCACCGTCGAGAACAAAGAAATACTGATCGAACTTATGCACGTGCATCCCAGGACCATGGGCGCCGGGCCTCATCAGGTCGCTCCGAATCGCAATGTCGATCCCGTTTGTAGCGCGGTTGGCGAGACGCTGCACAGACAGGTCATCGGGGCGATTGAGTCCGGGACCGAAGGCGTCACGATCGACGTGATACAGGAGTGTCTCGGTCGGCGTGTCACTAGCCAGCGAGCCCTGCTCGGCCGCCTGGACGGCACCACTTGGTGTCGCGATCGCCAGATGCAGGTCGGGGTCGGGACCCGGGTTCACAATCTCGTATGCCAAGGTGCGTGGAATGATGACGAGATCATCAGGCCCCGCGTGCATGAGATTGCCTCCGACCTGCACGTCGAGACGTCCATTGAGGATAAAGAGGAATTGCGTCGCATAGTTGTCCACCCGAGGCCCAGTCGTGTCGCCCGGTTGCACCACGCCCTTGGAAAACGTGGCGACGTCTGAGATAGCGATAGGCGCGTCGGCCGTTCTGCCTGCGGGAAGCCGCACATCGCTAAAGCGACGAAGATAATTATCGGGTGTGCGGAAAAAATCTTTCATGTTGGTCGCAATCGAATTCTTCGTCGTCCACGCCGAGCGAGTGCCCCACCGCGCATGGCGCTTGCCTGGTAGGCGAGGCACGATGCACGTTGCGTTATCTCCAGGGCGGGCCCCCGCCGCTACGCCACTTCGCGTGGCGGCGGGCACACGACCGACCCGTCCCTGGGCGCTATCGGCTTTTACTTCTTCTTACTGGTCGGCTTCTTCTTCGTGGCCGGCGCGGTCGTCTTTCGCAGTCCGACAGGCGAGTAGACGACGTCCACCGACCCGTCCCCCGCGAGATCCCCGGTGAACTGAGTGTTTACTGCGGTTCCGAGACCAGTGTGGTCGGCGGCAGTGTAGTTCAGCTGCTCGCCGGGCACAGTGAACTTGAAGCCATTGTCGAGAACGGTCGCGATCTTCGCCGCAGACCATGTCCCCTTCTCGGCACTCAGAGCGGCCGCGATGATCTGGACTGCGGACGAGCCGAAGCATGCATCGTTCGCGGTAGCCAAGGAGCCGTTCGGAGTGTTCTCATATGCCCTTGCACATTGATTTGCCAATGTGCGCTCCTTGGCGTTCGCGATGTATTGCGGCGCCTGAGTGTCGTTCAGACCGAAGTAGACCTTGTTCCCGGTGTAGTCGTAGTAGGCACTCGTGGGGCTTGGAAGGGCACCCTGATATAGCACCGCCTTCAGGCCGACGCTCTGCGCCGCCTGCTCCACCGAGATCTCCGCCGTTCCGAGGTTGAGGTTGAAGACGACCTGTGGATTGGACGCGGCGATGGCCTGCATTTGTGGCGCGAGATCCGTCGCTGTGGGCGGCACGCCGACCGTAGTTGTCACCGTCAGGCCAAGCTTGGCGGCCGCGACAGGAGCGTATGCAGCTGCACTCGCGCCCAGCGCGGTCTCGGACGTCAGCAGCGCGACTCTCGTCATGTGCAGGTGGTTTTTGATGAACGACAGTGCGACGTCGATGCCCTCGGTATTTGAGTTTCCGACGCCATAAAGCCATGGCGTGTTGTTGGCCGGCAATATGGACCCGGCGAACACGGGAACTTGGTGCGATGCAGCTATTCCCGCAAGGCCAGCCGTCGTTGATGACGAGAAACCGGAGATGAGGGCGCTCAGCGAGTGCTGGCTGAGGAGGGTCGCCGCCGCGGTGACGCCGACCGTCGGCGTCGACTGGCCATCCATGACCTCGAGGTCGATCGGATGGCCCTTCACGCCGCCCGAGCTGTTGATTTGCGCTGCGGCTAGTCGGACGCCGGCGAGAAACCCGCCGTCGGAGTTCTGCGATGAGAGTGCGCCGGATTCGGCGACGACCACGCCAATGTATATAGGCGACTTGGCGGCCGCAGTGGCGGCCGCGGGCTGGTTGATGGCTACCACCAGCACGGCGGCGAACGACGCGGACGCAACTGCCGCGGCGAGCCGACGCACGCGTCGGTTCAAGCTGGACCGCCGCATGTTGGATCTGTTCGAATGTGGTTTCAAGACCCTTCTCCCGTTGAGACTGCACAGTTTGTTGTTCGCGCCGAACTTTGCGGACGACGGACTCACGCTCAAGCGGTGAGGACCTCTCTCCACCAACTTCGCTCTTACCCGGGAGCGAAGTTGGTATCTCCAACAACTTGGCGTGGGTAAGTCCAATCTTAGCGGCGGCTGAAGCTCGCGTCAAGTGGGGTTCGGCCGCAATCTGTTGGGACTCCGCCGTCTAAGTGTTTGATTTCGGCATCGCGGCGCCACGCCGAGCGCTGGCTCGGGGTCCACGGCCGCGTCTAGGTCTGTCGTCAGCGGATGTGCGCAGCTCCACGATGCATCGACCTCTCCGGCTGACGCTCGGAACCGCCGGATCGTGCTCCCGTGCCGCGGCCGCGCGGGATTGTGCCCGCTGATATCACGGTTGTCGCACTGCTCTATACGCGAGCGCGGCCGTCCGTCTTGCCCAGGGACAGTCCCCGAGCGATGGAGTAGAAGCTAGATGGATCCGTCGCACCGCGACCGACGAACAGGCCGTCGACGTTCGGTTGGATCGCAATCGTGCGGGCGTTCCCCGTGGTAACGCTACCGCCGCTGATCAGACGGATCCCTGCCACTCTCCCAAAGGTCTCCGTGAGGAATCCGCGAATTCCGCCGTGCACGGCGCGAATCCACTCGGTGGTCGCGGGGCTGCCGCCGGTCCCGATCGCCCATCCAGGCTCGTACGCAACCACGAGCTGCTCTGGGTCGAGTTCGCGAACAAGTGCGAGCTGTCGCGCTGCACACCGAATCGCGTGGGCCGGCGAGATACGCTCGCGGTCACCAACACATACGATCGGCGTCAGCCCCCACCGTTGGGCTGCAGCGGCCTTCGCTGTGACGAGCGCGACGGTCTCCCCATAAGCGGACCGACGTTCGAGATGCCCAACCGCCACGTAGCGGCAGCCGAGTTCCGCGAGCATCCGGCCGGAGATATCACCAGTGTGAGCCCCATCCTCGTTGGGATGGACGTCCTGCGCGCCCCAAGCGATCTGTGAGTCGGCCAATATTTCCGCCACCGTCGGCAATGCGGTGTACGGCGGCAGCACGAACAACTCGCAGTCAACTGCCGAATCCTCGACGAGACCCACAAGAACCCGACAGTATTCCCGTGCCTCAAGCACGGTGCGCGTCATTTTCCAGTTAGTGCCCAGCAGCGGTCGGTCGTCCGCGGCATTCGCGCCGCGCGACGCCTCCTTCATGCCACAGTTCCGAGCGCCCGCTCGCGCTCCGAAATCTTGTTGACCTTTCGCTCTGAGTGACCACCCCCAAAGTCCGCGTCTAGCCAGGACTCGACAATCATCCTGGCCAACTCAAAGCCGATCACCTTGGCACCGAGCGCGAGGACTTGGGCGTTGTTGGACTTCCGAGCGCGTTCGGCTGAATACGTGTCGTGCGCCACCGCGGCGCGGACACCAGGCACCTTGTTGGCTGAGATCGCCATACCAATGCCCGTCCCACACACGAGCACCGCACGGTCATGCGCACCGCGACCCACAGCCTCCGCAACCGCAAACGCTACGTCGGGGTAGTCGACGGGCGCGTCATTGAAGCATCCGTAGTCCGTGACCTCGTGACCGCGCGCGCTAAGAATCTCGGCGACATATAGCTTTAGAGGCAAGCCCGCGTCATCGCATCCGACAGCGATCGGCTTAGAGCCCATCGGAGACCAGTTCCTCGATACCAAACCTGTCGGGCGAGACAATCGAAAGGTTGTCGTCGCCGTCGCTATAGCCAAATTCCTCCGGCTTGGCGATTATGAGGTCGATACCCTGATCGCGGATCGCCGTCTGGGTCTCTAGATCAAGCTCCGCGTCGCTCACTATCGTGCTCAGTGCCGACAACGGGGCGACTCGTACAAGAGATCGTTGATTAAATTTTGTATGGTCAGCGAGTAGGATCACCTCGGAGGCTGCAGCGATCATCGCTTGCTTTACTGCGATCTCCTCAAAATGCGGGTACATGAGCCCGTGCTCCAGCGACACACTGTTGATCGCCAGAAAGGTCTGATCAACCGACAACTTAGTAAGCGTTGCGACAGCCAACTCGCCCGAGGCCCCGTAGGTAGGGCGGCGGACGACGCCTCCCGTAAGCACCACGGTGATGTCGTTGTTGTCCATCAGCTCAGCCGCGTGCGTCACGGCATTTGTCACAACCGCCAGGTCGCGTCGCGCTCGAAGCGCGCGGGCAAGATGGACCGTGGTCGAGCCTGAGTCGATGATGATCGTGCTCCCCTCCTGGACCAACTCGGCAGCAGCAGCGCCAATCGCAGCCTTGGCCAACTCGTTCTGGTGCAACCGACGATTGAACGGTGTTTCGGTTCGCGCGAGCGCGACGGCCCCGCCGTGAGACCGGCGTACAACGCCGGCGTCCGCGAGCTGCGTCAGATCCCGCCGGATGGTTTCGTCGGTGACGCCGAACAGGTCGGCGAGGCTACGTCCGCGGACGTAGCCGTGCTCTTTGACGATTTGGGCGATGCGCTGCTGGCGTGCGCTTGCCACGAGCGGACCCGATTTGCCGCGGCGCCGGTTATCCACGAGTCCCCCGCACAGCGAATCCTTGAGGGTTCAAGCCCCGGCACGGCCCGGTATACCCAGGACTCGTGGCGTGTTCTCGGCTGCCATTGATTGCGTTGGTATTCCCAAGCTGCGGCATTGTGATCACTTGGATTCTAACGGCGACGCTGGCGAAATACAAGGATAAACCCACAAAGCCGCGCCGATGCAGGTGGGATCGGCGTGAACGGTGGCGGGTCTGGTAGCCCGGACGACCGCGCCGCGCGTGGGCGGACGGTGCGGGTTCCCGCGTAACGGTCTCTCCAGATTTGCGAGGTGGGTGCTTAGGTTTCGGCCCGCACGCCGCCGCTGGGCGGCTATTCGAAGATCACCAGCCGTCCTGTCTGCTCGGCCCCGCGTACGACGGTCACCCTGGGGTCCGCCGAGGTTTGTGCGGCCCGACCGACGGGCGCGCGCACAGGGTCGCGAGAACACGCACGAGCGAGGCAGTGACGGCGCAGCTTCCATCGAAAGTGCTGATCGCGGCATCGAAGATGCCGCTTGCAGTCGGTGCGGCCCGCCGGCACGCTGCAGCTGAACTGACGCTGCCGATCGAGGGGAGGGAGCACCGTGGCAGGAGGCAGCAGTCAAGCCACGCGCTGTAGCCACGCCCGCCACTTGCCGTGGCGTGGCGGCCCGTGAGCACATTGCTACTGGAGTGTCGAGTCGCCCTCGAGCTCGCGCTTCAGGCCTACTCCGCCAACTCCGAGGAGCACGCACTGATCGTCGATACGATGCGCGCGGTGGACGCAGTGGTTCAACGCGTAGCCGACACCGCCGACGCTCCGGTCGCGACCGCGGGCGGCGGAGCCGACGGTAGCGTCCTTCTTGACGCGGCGCAAGGTTGAGCCCAGCCAGCGGGCTTGAGCCGCGGCGTCGGTGCGAAAGACTCGTGATGGAGGATCCGCCCAACAAATGCACGGCGTCGGCTGCAGCGCAAGCAGGCCTGCGGCTTGACGCTGTCGTCGTCGGTGGCGGGTTCGCCGGTCTCTATGCCTTGTACCGCCTGCGTGGCCTCGGGCTTTCGGTCCGCGTCTTCGAGGCCGGGTCTGGGATCGGCGGAACGTGGTTCTGGAACCGCTATCCGGGCGCGCGCTGCGACGTCGAGAGCATCGATTACTCGTATTCGTTCTCAGAGGAGCTCGAGCAGGAGTGGACGTGGACCGAGCGTTATGCGGCGCAGGCCGAGATCCTGCGCTATCTCGAACACGTGGCCGACCGGTTCGACCTGCTGCGAGACATCGAGCTGAACGCTCGCGTTAGCGCAGCGCATTTTGTCGACGCCGAGTCGGTGTGGCGCGTCGCGGTCGCCAACGGCGGTGTCGCGATCGCGCGTTACCTGGTGATGGCGACGGGTTGCCTCTCCTGCGCCAACGTCCCGGCGTTCGACGGCCTACAGCACTTTGAAGGACACCTGTGCCACACGGCGCGCTGGCCGGCGGATGGGGTGGAACTCGAGGGCAAGCAGGTCGGAATTATCGGCACGGGATCGACGGCGATCCAGGCAATCCCGCAGCTCGCCCGGCAGGCTGCGCACCTGTTCGTGTTCCAACGATCGCCGAACTTCAGCGTCCCGGCCCAGAATGCGCCGCTCTCCTCCGAGGAGAGCGCGTACGTGAAGGCGACCTACCGCGAGCGCCGTCGTCGCACCCGGGAGTCTCAGGGCGGCCTTCCGGCGACCCACCCCGAACTCGCGTCACCCCGGTCGGCGCTGGAGCTCACGCACGCGGAGCGAGCCGCTACCTACGAGCGAGGTTGGATGCAGGGCGGGATCCCCGGCGTGCTCTTCGCGTGCACTGACACGCTCACAAGCCCCGAGGCCAACGAACTGGCGGCCGAGTTCGTCCGTTCGAAGATCAGGACAACAGTGGAAAGCCCAACAGTCGCTGAGATGCTCCTTCCAACGGACCATCCGATCGGCACGAAGCGGATCTGCGTCGACATCGGCTATTTCGAGACCTACAACCGCGACAACGTCACGCTTGTCGACCTGCGGCGCGACCCGATCGAGACGGTCACGGCAACGGGGCTACGCACCGCGGGTAGCGAATACCCGCTCGACGTCCTCGTGCTCGCGACGGGCTTTGATGCGATCACGGGCCCGCTGCGCGAGATCGACATCCGCGGCAGCGGCGGTCACAGACTCATCGACAAATGGACCGTCGGGCCGCGTGCATACCTCGGCCTCGCTTGCGCGGGCTTCCCGAACCTGTTTCTCGTTACCGGCCCCGGAAGCCCGTCTGTGCTCAGCAACATGGTCGTGTCGATCGAGCAGCACATCGACTGGATCGCCGAGTGCATTGCTCACCTCACCGACCGAGGCATATGCCGTATCGAGGCGACACCGGACGCCGAGGACGAGTGGGTGGATCACGTGAACGAGGCTGCGGCGGCGACGCTCTACCCGCGGGCAAACTCGTGGTACATCGGCGCGAACGTCCCGGGAAAACCCCGCGCCTTTATGCCCTATGTCGGAGGAGTCGGTGCGTACCGCGCGATCTGCGACCGCGTCAGCGCCAGCGGCTACCAGGGCTTTGCGCTCGGCGGGGAGCAGGCCGCTCACTCATGATTGCTGTGCACTCCCGACTGGCGGAGTTTGCGTTTCGGCCGAGCTGTGCGTGCTGAAAGTGGACACTGGAGGGTGCGAGCCCGTTGCTCGACTGTCTCCGAAGTGCTGTACTCGTAGGTGAACGGAGACAGCGTGCCGGGAGCGAGAGCTACCCCCGCACACCGCCGTCGATAACGATCGTCGTGCCGGTCATGAAGGATGCCCCATCTCCGGCAAGGAACGCGACGACGGCGGCGACCTCCTCGGGGCGGGCGTGTCGTCCCAGCGGGACGAAGCCGTCGAACATCGCCGATGCCTCCGCCTCGGGCATGCCGATCACGTCTACCTCGATGGCGTGCTGGAAGGCGTTGTCGACCGGTCCTGGATGGATCGTGTTGACGCGGATCCCCGCTGGTGCCATCTCCTTCGCAAGCGTTCGCATGAGTCCCACGACAGCGTGCTTGGACGTGGCGTAGGCGCCCAGCTTCGGCTCGGCCATCAAACCGACGACACTTGAATTGATGATCAGCGCCCCACCGCGACGCATATGCGGCAGCGCGTGCTTGGCGACGTGGAACGCACCCAAGACGTTGACGCGGAGCACCTGCTCGAAGACGTCCTCAGGGTAGTCGGTGATCGGTGCCGCAACGCCGAAGATACCTGCGTTAGCGAACACGATGTCGAGCCCGCCGAATCGCTCGACGCAGGCGGCGACGGCAACTGCCACCGCAGCCGAATCGGTCACGTCAGCCGCCGCGCCAGCGGCGCGATCTGCTGGCAGCTCGGCGAGCGCCGACTTGACGTCAGCTTCGGCGACATCGACTATGAAGACGCCCGCCCCGCCGTCCGCGAAGGCCTTGGCGGCGGCCAGCCCGATGCTCCCGGCGCCCCCGGTGATCAGGACTACCTTCTCGTCCAGACCACTCAAAGCGGCCGGGTCTCCGCGCAAGAAACCGTCGTGCTGTAAACGAGCCGATTCACTCCGTTTGGACGCCGTTTGGCGCCGGGCCTGCACTTATGCCTGTGCGATACGGCCATTGATCTCTCCCCTAGCACGAGCCGCTGCCACGCTCCGTCCACGGACACTGCTCGTAGCGACACGGCGCCGCAAGCGTGTTTGTCGATCAGTCGATCAGTTGTTTCGATACGGCCGCCGCGGCGCTACCCGTCGCTCGTAGCGTCGAGGACTCGATCGCGGCGACTGGTCCCGCCGCGCGGCCCCCGACCAACTGCAATGGAGTCCCGGGACTGGTCGTGATGTCGAAGGACCTGAGTGTGGTCGGGGCGTACTCCCGAGTGAAGCATCGCCGCCTTCGGCGAAGACGCACGCCAAGTCGCCGGGCGCGACGATCCGCCCGCGGCGTCTGCCGCATTGAGTGACAGCATTCTTCGATCTCGGAATCGAAAGTTGCTGTTGGAAATCCGTCGGGATACTGCGAACATCGGCAGCGTGGCCCGTTCGGGCGATCTAGCGTGGGCAGAGCTGCAGGCGCTTGACAGAGGGAAGAATCTTGCCCCAGCCGGTGCGCGTAGTGGCAGCCGCGGCTTGAGCGTCCAAGCAGGCAGAGAGCTGGCGAGGAGTTGACCCGCAAGAGCGACGCCGCCAAACCAAACCATCCACGCCACGAGGGTGCGTATCAGACGATCCGCGAGCGAATCCTCAGTGGGGTCTACGCTGCCGGCTTCCGTGTGCTGATCGACGAAATCGCCGACGAACTCGAGCTATCGCCCACTCCGGTGCGCGAGGCGCTACGACGACTCGAGGCTGACGGGCTTGTGCTTATTCAGCCAAACCGCACGGCCCGGGTGGCATTCGCGGATCCCCAGACCCTCGGCGATCAGCTCGACGTCCTCGCCGTACTCGACGGATACGTCACAGCAACAGCAGCGCCCAGGATCGGCGCTGCTGAGGTCGGCGCGCTTTGCGCGACCAACGAGCGGCTACGTGAGGCGGTGGAGGCAATGGACTCGTTTGGTTTCACGCGACTGGATCAGGAATTCCATGAGCTCATCTACGCGAGCTGCGACAACGCGATAGCTACCCGCAACGCAATCGCTCTCTCTCGGCGGCTGGCACCGGCCCGAAGCATGCTTCTCCCACGCGCCCCTTACCGCGGTCGCACTTCCGCGATCGAGCACCGCGACCTGGTTGAGCTCATCGCGCGCGACGCACCCGCTCACGCGATCGAGCTTGCTGCGCGCGAACACAAACAAGGAGTAGCGAACGCAGTTCGCGCGCTCTCCCACACCGGAGACCCCCTTACCGTTCGGCCGTCTGACCCTCAAAGCCCATCCCGGCGACGAGCGTTCCCGGTCCGCGGAGCTCGCGAGCGTTAGCTAGGTGTCTCATCGATGATCGTGTTACTGAGCATCCCGATGCCCCGAATGTCGACCTCGATCGTGTCACCCGGCACGAGCCAGAGTTGGGGACTACGCGTCGATCCGACACCGGACGGTGTGCCGGTGATGATCACGTCTCCAGCCTCAAGCCTCGTGAACTGCGAAAGGTACGCGACGATCTCAGGGATCGGAAATATCAGCTCGGTGAGCTGAGCGTACTGGACCACCACGCCGTTGAGGCGGGTGATCAGCTCAAGCTGGCTAGGGTCTGGTACCTCCTCGCTACTGACAAGCCACGGCCCGAAAGCTCCCGTGGCTGGGAAGTTCTTGCCCGGAGTGTATTGGGCGCTATGACGTTGCCAGTCCCGCACGGACGCATCGTTGTACACAGCGTACCCGGCGATGTGCCGCAATGCGTCGGCAGCGGCAACGTGACGGGCCGGCCGACCAATGATTACCGCCAACTCGCCTTCGTAGTCGAGTTGCCTGCTAACGAGTGGGCGCACTATTGGTTGGAGATGACCAATTTGACTCGCCGCGAGCCGGAGAAAGACAGCCGGCCACTCACCCGCTGGGCGTCCGACTTCCTCCGCGTGAGCGCGGTAGTTGAGACCGATGCAGTAGATCGCCGTGGGGTTGGGGATCACCGGAAGCCACGTGACGGCGTCAAGCGAATAGTCGGCGCTCGCTCGCGCGAAGTCATTTGCACCGTCGATTCCGCCGGCCAACAGCGCGCGAAGGTCCGGCACCTGGTCACCGAGGCGCCGTTTCAAATCGACCACCCCGCCGTCGCAGACAAGGCCGTAGCTTGCCCGTCCACCGATGAGGAAGCTCGCGAGCCTCACCCGGACGGAGTATCAACTGGGACCGGAACGGCATACATTTTCATCGCCATCCCGACGGCCGTGAAGTAGCCCGCCACCGCGATTACCTCGGCTACCCCCGCAGATCCGAGCTCGGCCACCGCGTCGCCGAAGACCCTCTGTGAGGGCTCGCCCGGACCGACGAGTGCCAGCATCATGTCCACCACGGCGCGCTGGCGCGCTTCGCTGAGGTCAGGGCGTTGGCCGGCCTCGATTGCGACCACTACGGACTCACTCAAACCCGCTTCGACCGCCTCGCGGCCGTGCATTGCGAGTACGTACCGCGCGTGAACGTGTTGCGCAGCGATGAGGACGGCGAGCTCGACCTCGGCCTTGGTCAGGTTCGTGTCAGTGGCAAGGAACTGTCCAAGCGGCGCGAGTCGGCGCGCTAATGCCGGACTGTTGATCCAAACTCGGAAGGGCGTTGGGAGTCGCCCGCGTCTCCCCACGATCTCCCCTACGACGTCGCGGGCGTCCGCATCCAGCGCCTCGGGGTCAAAGCTCGGGAGCCGGCCTTTCCTCGGAGCTTCATCCATCAGGTTGTCTGCCACGATCGCATCCGGAGTCCGCGCGAGCGTTCTTACTCAGGTTGCTCTCCGACCACCGCAGCGATTGTCGCGAGTCCGATCTCGCTGTCGATCACTCCGGACGCGCCGGCGATGCCGAGGCCTCCGACCGTCTGCCCGGCGACGACGATGTTCTGGCCGCCTTCGATTGGATGCATATTCGGCATGCCGAGTACCCAGGTGTCGCCTGAGAGCAGCCGCTCTTTCCACATCTTTGTCGGCCGCGTGAAGATCGCGGCTGTCCGCGCCTTGGCTATGCACATCTCGATCGCCGCCGGCTCAGCCTCGTCCTGGCGTGCGAGCGCCACCAGGCGTCCGGACGCGTCCGTAACGCAGACGACCATTTTCGACAGCCCACGCGCAACAGCCTCAGCCAGCCCTGCTGCGACTAGCTCCTGCGCCACCTCTAGCGTAAGGAAGTAACGGCTGGGAAGGCGGTCCTCGATCATCTGCTCACCGGTTCGACGGCTGGCCACAGTCGCGCGGCGTTGCCGGCAAAGAACGCTTTTCGATCGGCGTCGGGAAGATAGGACAGATCTTCCTGCATGATGTGCACGCGGTCGGCGTAGGCTCCGAACTTCGGCTCGTGGGCCGGGTAATTGGAGCCCCACATGAGGCGCGCGATGCCGAAGTGTTCGATCAAGTGGTCAAACAGGGCCCGCGGTGGTATTCCGGCGTCGCGCGCGGCGAAGCTATTGTTGGGCGCCAGTTTGAGATGCACGTTTTCCAGCCTCGCGAGGGCGACCACCGGTTCGAGCGCGACGAACGGTGGCGCGTCGACCTCGATCCCCCACATGTGCTCGAAGCAGACATCGACCTCGGGGAAGCGCTCCACGACAGCCGGCATCTGCGGCACGTGCTGAATCTCGGCAGCGACAGTGATCGGGATGCCCAGTTCGCCGGCACGCTCCCAGACAGGGAACGTCCGAGGGTCCCAAAGCACCCCTTCCGGCATGCCCTTCGGCATGAAGCGCACGCCGCGGACGCCATGATCGCGCACGAGCGTGGCAAGCACGTCGGCGGCGTCGGGAGCGAGCTGGTCGATTACTGCAACTACCTGGAAGCGTGATGGATCAGCCGCGGCGCAATCGATCGCATAGCTGTTGTCGAAGCCATAGGTGAAGAAGCTCTGGACGAGAACGGCTCGCTCGACGTGGACAGAGCTCATGTGGTTCGCCAGCGCGGCACCGGTTACGACTGGCCACGGGGGCGGATCCGGCAGCACCGGATAGCGCGCGCGATCACCGGCAACGACGTGAACGTGCGTGTCGATGATCATCTATCCACCACCGCAGCCGAGTATCACAGCGCTGCCCAGCCCCGACCATCGCAATCTTCGATAGCGAAATTGAAGAAAGCTGGCCGCGCGGCGGTGTTTCAGCCCGGGCCGCCGGCAAGGTCGCCACCGGACATAAACGTTCCGATCACGTTGCCCTCTACGACCGGAAGATAGACGCACGAAGGGTGCTCGAAGTTGTGCTCGACCGTGATCCACGCCGGCTCTGTGCGCGTCACGCGCCCCGTTCCCATCCCGTGGGGTCCACGCGTCGGCTCGTCGTCCGAGCAGCTGATCTTCAGGGCGATCCGGTGGCCCGGGGCGAAGCTGTAGGACAGCGCCGATAGGTTGATGTCGTAGCGGCAAACCTCACCGCGCGCGACCGGTCGCCGCGCGCTGTAGGGATGATGCGCCTCCCACGGGGTCGAGTGATCCTGATCAACGAAGGCAAGCGTGGCGCGTAGCCAGCCGCGCGTCAGGATGCGCGGCTCCTCGTTTTCGGACACGTCCCACAGCGAAACGAACCACAGCACCTCCTCGTCGGTGCACGACGCATAGAGCTCTAACCGTGCCGGGCCCACAATGGTGGTGCGCTCGACGAGCTTCGGCGAGGTGAACTGGATGCTGCCCCGTGTGTTGTAGCTGTGTTCGAAACAGGTAGAGCCCTCGTTCGGGAAGAACTCGTGCTCGCTCAGCAGCCCGTTGGCGTGCAGATTGAACGGCGTCCAGTGCGTCTGCGGCAGGGGCCACTCCTCGGCCTCGAGCCACTCGTTCTTGCCTGGCACGAACACCCTGACCGCGGGCTCCTCCATGAGACCGGTGTCTATCCCCTTCAGGTGCTCGTCGAACCAGCGCAAGTGGTCGTAGCCGAGTTGGTAGATCGGGCGATCGAGGTAGAGCGGCGGTCCGACGAGTAGCTTGCGCGGCGCCGTCATTTCGTTGTAGTTGAGGAGCGCGCCCGGGAGGTGCAGGCCGTAGCTCGCCCAGCAGGCGCCGAGCAGCGATGGAACCTCGATCTGGCTTACGTCGGCGTCGCGATCGCGCCAAAACTGTTCGTTGGCGAGCGGATGCACGAGGAAGTCGGCCATCAGTGCGTGGGCGGGACGCTCCTGACTGCGCAGGGCCGCCGCCAGTTCGGGGTGCTGGGTGATGTCGCGATCACGGCGCGCAGCGTCCAGCCGCGCCTGAAACTCCTCGTGGCCGAGGTATCCGGGCCCCTGGCTCTCGTAGCGCAGATTGGCGAGCGACAGCGGCCAGAAGCTGAGAAAACGTGCGGCGAGGATGCCGCCCAAGTAGTAGCCACGGTAGCTACTCGCGCGACCCCAGGGAGCGTAGATCGTCTTCAGCGACGGCGGTCGTTGGGCCGCGACGCGCAACGCCATGATCGCGAAGTAGGACTGTCCGGCGAGCGCGACGGAACCATCGCACCATGGCTGCTTCGCCGCCCATTCGACGACCTCGACACCATCGGCCGTCTCAACCGGTCCCTGGTAGTCGTAGATCCCGCCTGATTTTCCGGTGCCACGAGCATTCACAATCACATGGGCGTAGCCGCGGCGAGCGTAGAACAGCGGATCGCCGGCCTCGACATCGCCGTTGCGTCCGGCCCCCATCGCGATCGGAAACGACGGCGTTACCTCCTTGGCCTTCGAGTAACCGTGTAGGCCGATGATCGCCGGGCAGGGATCGCCGTCCGCGGGTCGGAAAATGTCGCAGTCGAGCTCGACGCCGTCGCGCAGCGTGATTCGCACGTCGCGGTCGATGTGAACCTGATGATCGGGGCGCGAGAGCACCCATCCCTTCGCAAACACGGCACACACCTCTCTCCCGCCAGTCCCGGCACGAGGACCCTGGTCGTCGTGCCGGGGCCGGCCAGCACGACGACCCTGGTCGTGGCGATGCTCGCAGCGCGACTGCACGGCGGCAACAGCAACATTCGATTAGAGGATCAAAGATTGCTCTCGGGGCGAGGCTGGCCGCGCACGGGCGCCATCGGTAGCCCGATATTGAATGTGCTGATGGCCGGATCGAACTTGCCGCTTGCCGCGACCGCCACCGACCGCCAGTCTGGCACTCTGGGCCAACGAGGCGGACCGCGCCGCGGGCTCGGTGCTGACTTAGGCGCCGGGCGGGAGGTAGGAGTGCATGGGTGAGGTGGAGCGCGTTCTGGTCGTCGGTGCCGGCATCGCCGGGCTCTCGGCTTCGACTGCGCTCGGTCAGGTTGGCATCGGCGTTGACCTCGTCGAAATCCAGCCGGCGCCCTCCTCCGACGGCACGGGCATCCAACAGCCGGGCAACGCTATCCGCGCGTTCAAAGCGCTGGGCCTGCTCGACCAACTCCGAGAGCAGGGTTACCGCTTCAAACGCAGCGGATTCTGCGACGCCGCCGGCAACGTCCTAAGCACAACCACGCATGACCCGCACGAGGAGCTCGCCGGCAACGGCATCGCACGTCCCCGACTTCACGACATTCTGGCGAAAGCCGCGCTTGACAACGGCACGATCTTTCGCACGGCCTTGACCGTCGATGCACTCGAGCAGACACCGGACCGCGTCGAGGTCCTCTTCTCCGACGGCACCAGCGGAAGCTACGACTTGGTGATCGGCGCCGACGGCATCAACTCGAAGGTCCGACACCTTGTCTTCGGAGACGAGCCCTCGCCGAGATTCACCGGCGAGATGGTGTGGCGCTGCAATGTGCCGCGATTGCCGAGCGTCGAGGGAACATGGATATACATGGCGATCGGCGCCCGCGCCGGCGTGATTCCGATCGCCGATGACTTGATGTACGTCTTCCTGATCGAATCGCCGCGGGACGGCGAGATGCGGATTGCTGACGAGCACCTCGCCGAGGTCTTTCGCGACCGCCTTGCCGGCTACGGCGGCATCATCGCGCAGGTCAGGGATGGCCCGCTGAGTGAGCCGCAGCCGCCGATTCTCCATCGCCCGCTCGAATCGCTGATGCTCACGCCGGACTGGTACCGGGGTCGTGTCGTGATCATCGGCGACGCGGCACACGCGATGACCCCGCACCTCGGCCAAGGCGCCGCACAGGCGGTCGAGGACGGCCTCGTCCTCTCGCGCCTACTGGCTCGCGGCGGGCAGCGACTCGCCGTGGTCCTCGAGGAGTTCATGGCCCGACGCCATGACCGCTGCAAGGAGGCGCTCGAGAACTCGCTCCAGCTCGGGCAGTGGGAGGTCGAGCGACGCACCGATGCGGACTTCGTCGGCGTCGCCAATCGCGTGTGGGAGCTCAACAGGCAGCCATTCTTCGAGGATCTCGAGCAGGTGCGCTAAGTGGCCAGCGGCTTTCCGTACGAGAGAGGCCTGCAGGATGTCGGCAACTCGATCTATGCCTATCTCCAGCCGGACGGCGGCTGGGGCTGGAGCAACGCTGGTCTCATCACGGACGCCGGGCACGCGCTGCTCGTTGACACGCTCTTCGACGTGCCCCTGACTTGGCAGATGCTTGAGGACATGAAGCGACAGGTGCCGGCAGCAGCCCATATCGGCACGCTCGTCAATTCGCACGCCAATGGGGATCACACATTCGGCAACCAGCTGCTCGACGGAGCCGAGATCATTGCGTCCGAGCAGACGGCGCGCGACATGGAGACCGTCCCACTGCTCGAGACGATGCGAAGCCAGAAGGCGCGGATCGATGAGCTCGGGATCGCCGGAAGGATGTTCGCCCAGACGCTCGGGCCGTTCGACCTGGACTCGGTAACAATGGTCTACCCGACGCGAACGTTCCGCGAGAGCCTCACGCTGTACGTCGGCGCCAAGCGCGTCGAGCTGATTGAGGTCGGACCGGCGCACACCAAGAGCGACATCCTTGTACACGTGCCCGAGGACCGCGTCGTCTTCACCGCGGACATCCTCTTCATCGACGGCCACCCGATCATGTGGGACGGGCCGCTCGAAAACTGGATCGCAGCGCTCGACCGGATTCTCGCGATGGATGTCGAGGTGATTGTGCCCGGGCACGGACCTATCACCGACAAGCGCGGGGTGGCGGCCCTGCGCGAGTACTTCGTCTACGTCGACCGTGAGGCGCGCACACTCCACGATGCCGGTGTGCCGCCCTACGAGGCGGCGCGGCGGATCGACATGAGCGCTTACGACCATTGGATCGACGGCGAGCGGATCGCGGTCAACGTAGCGAACATCTACCGCCATCTCGACGGCGAGACGACGCCACCTGATCGCCTCGAGAGCTTCACCGAGATGGCAAAGCTCCGCTTCGGGGAACAGGTCGGCACGTGAGCCGTCGCGCGAGAGTCCCTACAAGTCGCTCGATGGCGGAGGTGCGCTGATGCAGATCGCGAGGATCGTCCACGACGGACCCGATGGTCCGAGCCCACGCGTCGTCGTTGCAAGCGACGCCGATCCGAACCGCTGGATCGACCTGCGCTCATCGGAGGCGTTGCGTCTGGCGAGGCGGGGCGTTTCGCGTGCCGCGGCATTGCGGCTCGCCGAAGCGTCGGTTCCCGGCAGCTTGACCGCGACGCTCGACACTGGCCCGCTGTTCTTCGAGGCGGCGCACACCGCGATTGAGGAGGCCGCCGAGGAGACTCTCGTGCCGGCTGGCGTTCGTTTGATCGCTCCCATCGACCCACCGGCTTACCGCGACTTCATGGCATTCGAGATCCACTTCACGTCAGCGGAGCGCCGCAACGGGACACCGACACCGCCGGTGCTCTACGAGCTACCGGTCTCCTATATGGGGAGCGTCCAGGCGATGCTCGGGCCCGACCAGGAGGTCGCCTGGCCCGCGTACTCACACAAGATCGACTTCGAGCTCGAGCTCGGAATCGTGATCGCAAAGACGTCGCGCAACCTCAAGCCCGAGAATGCGCTCGCCAGCGTGCTTGGCCTGACGGTCTTCAACGACTTCAGCGCGCGTGACATCCAGTTCGAGGAGATGGGCGGACGCCTCGGTCCCTCGAAGGGCAAGCACTTCGCCTCGGCCGTCGGACCACGCATCGTGACGCTCGACACGCTTGACCCGAGGGACCTGACAATGACCGCGCGCGTCAACGGCGAGGAGTGGACGAGCTCTTCGAGTGGGACGATCCTGTGGCCCATCGAGGAGTTGGTCGCGTGGGCATCGACGGGCGAGAACCTCGCCGCCGGCACGCTGCTCGGCACCGGTACTGTTGGCAATGGCTGCGGCATGGAGCTCGGCCGCTTCCTCGAGGTCGGCGACCAGGTCGAGCTCGAGATCTCGGGGATCGGCGTGCTGCGCAACACGATCGGACGTGATGCGGCGAGCGACTGGCGTCCTGCGCCCAAGACGCCGAGAGTGGTGGCCAGTTCGGGCTAGCGCTCCCGCCGGCCCGGGAGCAACGCGATTCGCACGGTCCGCCTGCGATTTCCAGCGACCTCGACCGCGACAGTGTGGGCGCAGCCGTCTGGCTAGCCGTCGAGCACGGCGATGAAGTCGGCCGAGATCAAGCGCGGGGGCATCAGCTGCTCGTGCTGGGTGTGACGTGCCGGGCGCGAGTCCGCGTCGGGGAACATCTCGAGCCAGAAACGGTTCATCACCTGCCGACCGGACAGGTCGGCCATATAGAAGCTGACCTTGACAATGTCCTCCGGCGTCGCGCCACCAGCCGCGAGGATCGCGCGCATGTTCGCGAACACGACCTCGCACTGCTCCTCCAACGATTCCGGGGTCTCGCCGGTCTCGGGTTTGATCGCGCTGATCACGCTTGAGGCGATTACGTTGCCGACACGCGAAGCGACAGGGATCGGGTTCTGGTGGCTGTAGCCGTCCACGTGGATGCTGCGCCGCGCCATCAGCTATCTCCTTGACCCCAGGTTCTTGTTTTGCCGGCGAGGAGGTCTACGGCACGGTGCCCCTCGGTCGGTTTGCGCACCTCCGCTGCCTGTCTCTTCGCGAGCCCCACGTCCGGCCATGACCTGCCGGACGCGTAAGCTGCCCGCTCCCCCCCCACCCTTGGCGGCCTAGGCATCGCGCCGATCACCTCGCCTCGGGAGGCGGCGCTCATCGGACGGCGCCTCGACGTCGGAGAGCAGATCATCGAGGAACGGCTTCTCGGTCATCTCGGCGACCTGGGCCTGGACGCCGACGAAGTCGCCGTCGCTTGCCCTGTCGATTTCCCAGCGCCCGATCTGCAGCGACGCATCGAGGACGAACTTGCAGCGGTCGTGGCGGCGCTTCATGAAAGCGGCCATCGCGTCCTCGATTGTGCCTGTGGAGATCGCGAGCAGGCGCGCCAGCACGATGGCATCCTCGATCGCCTGCGCCGCCCCCTGACCGAGATGCGGGGTCATCGCATGCGCCGCGTCGCCGATGATCACCACGCGGTTGCGGTACCAGTCGGGAGTCAGCATCAGCGACTCCAGCGGGCGGTAATAGATCGTGTGCTTGGCGTCGCCGAGGAATCGGTCGCGCACCTCCGCGATCGGGCCACCCCAACCGGCAAGGTGCTCTCGGAAGGCCTCGTGCAGACGCTCGTCGGGGATCCGCAGCTCCCCTTCGCGCGGGGACTCGATCAGGAAGATGTACATCATCTCGGAGGCGATCGGAATCAGCCCTGCGCGCGCTCCGAGCGTTGCGTAGATCGAGACGCAGTCGATCTCCTCGAGGCGAGGTACGTTGCAACGCCAGACCATCTCACCGGTGAACTTTGGCCCGAGTTCGAGCCCGAAGATCTGCTGGCGAACCTTCGAGTTGATGCCGTCGGCACCGACGACGAGGTCGTAGCGATGGCGCGAGCCGTCGCTCAGTTCAACCGCGACACTGTCAGGCCCCGGCTCTAGCTTGGCGAAGGTCGTGCCCGGTCGCAGTCGCGCTCCCGCGCGGCTGGCGGCTTCAGCCAGAATCGCGTGCAGGCGCGGGCGCAGAATGCCGTTGCCGGCCGGGTACTCGGGCAGCGGCGAGGCGTGATCGAGGCGCCGTAGCAGCTCTCCGGACTGGTGGAAGAACTGCATGTGGTTCCAATGAAAGCCCTCGTCGAGAATCGCGTCGAGGACGCCGAGCGCGGCGAGCGCGCGGATCGCGTTCGTTGGCTGCTGGATCCCGGTCCCGTCGGCCGAGACCTCGTCCTTGATCTCGAGGACGTCGACTTCGATGCCCGCCTGGCCAAGGGCGATGGCGGCAGCCAGACCGGCGATTCCCGCGCCTACCACAAGTACACGCTCGGCGACCGCCATGCTCAGTAACGCCCGCGACGCGTTGGAGTGCTCACGAGCTTGGCGCTTCCGGCGCCTCGGACACCGCGGCGTTTGCCCGACGCATGGCGTTTGTCAAACGTCGCGCGCCCTTTAGCTGCGCCGGGCTACCGGGATAGAACGTGGCCCCAACCGCGATCAGCAGAGCCACGCCGTCGAACATCGTGGGCAGCCACGTGACGCTCGTCAGCTCCTGGAGGCCGGCCACGCCGGTCGCGAGGACATAGACGGAGAACACCGCACCCCACACGTTGAAGCGGCCTGGCTTGAACTGCGTCGAGCCGAGGAAGCACGCGGTGAACGTCGGCACGAGGTAGCTCGGTCCGACGGTCGGGTCCCCGCCGCCGGAGTATGAGGCGATCAACGCGCCCGAGAGCATCGCGATCACGCCGCAGGCGACGAAGGCGCCGATGATGTAGCGCGACACGCGGACGCCGGAGAGTCGCGCCGCCGCCGGGCTGTCGCCGGTCGCATAGATTCGGCGTCCGACCGGGGTTCGCTCGAGTACGAACCAGACGATCAGCCCCACGCCGAGCATGTAAAACACCGGGTACTGGAGTCCGATGAGCTTCCCGGTGGTGAGGCTGTCGAAGCCTGGCGTCAGCGGGTCGATCTCGTCTCCGCCTGAGACGATCGTGACGAGCGCGAGCAGGATCGAGCTGGTACCGATCGTTCCGATAAACGAACTGACATTGAAAGCCGTCGCAAGCACTCCGCTGACGATCCCCGATAGCGCGCCAGCACCGATCACGGCGAGCAGGACGGCTGCAGCGCCAACGCCGTGCACGCTGAGCCACGCGCCGAAGATCAGGCCGAAGCCGATCTCGGATCCAACCGCGAGGTCGAATTGGAACGCGGAGAATGTGAGAACAAGACCGACCGATGCCATCGCGACCGGAGCGTTGGTGTCAAGGATCGAGTCCAGGTTGCTGGTCGTGAGGAACTCGTGCGGCTTCCAGGCGCCGAACAGCACGATCATGCCGACGAAGACGTAAACCAGGCTGATGCGCCGAGGCGAAAGCAGGCGCGCCAGGCTGGCGAGCGCGGAGCGACGGCCGCCTTGTTCCGGTGGCTGGCTTGCGCCAGCGGCGGCGCTCGCCTCGACGGTTGGTGCCTCAGGCTGTCGCGACCGGCCGGCCATGGCTCTCCTGATCGCGTTCGTCGTCGCCGCCGCTCATCCCGAGCGACTCTCGCACAAGGCGTTCCTCACCGAGCTCCTCGCCCCCGATCTCCGCCGTCAGAACGCCGTCACAGAGTACGAGCACGCGGTGGCAGAGAGCAGCGAGCTCCTTCGTGTCAGAGGAATAGACGACGACTGCGGCACCGTCATCAGCTGCCGTTGAGAGCAGTTCGTAGATGCTCTGCTTGGCCCCGACGTCGACGCCCTGCGTCGGCTCGTCCAACAGAAGCAGGTGCGGGTTCGTTCGCAGGTACTTCGCGATCACAACCTTCTGTTGATTTCCACCACTCATCAGCTCGAAGTTGCGCTCGGGATCGCGCGGACGGACGTCGACCTTGTCGATCCAGCGGAGGGCCTCTGCACGCTCGGCGCGGCGCCCAAGCTGCCCGGTTGGGGTTCGGAGTGTGCGTAGCTCGGCGAGCGTGATGTTCTCGCGCACGTTCATGCGCACGACGGCGCCGTCGCGTTTGCGATCGGCTGGCACGAATCCGACTCCAGCGCGCAGCGCCGCCACAGGATCGTCGGCACGCAGTCGTTTACCCCTGATGCTCACCTCTCCCGCGTGGCGCGGCCGAGCACCATAGATGGCACCGAGCAGGCTCTCCGCACCGGAGCCCATCAGCCCGGTGACACCGACGATCTCTCCGGCGTCGACCACGAGATCGGCGCGGCGACAGGTGGCCGTCCGTAAGCGCTTTACCTCGAGCACGGTGCCGTAGCTCGGGCGGGTCGGCCGCGAGCGGTGCTCCGTGACCTCCCGCCCGGCGATCGCGCGTGCCAGATCGCTATGACTGACTCCCGAGCACGGCGAGCTCAGAACCTCGACGCCGTCGCGCAGTACGACGACACGGTCGGCGAGTGCCAGTACCTCGTCGAGGCGGTGGCTGACGAAGATCACGCCGGCGCCGGAGCGAGCAACCTGACGCACGGCGTCGAAGAGCACGTGAACCTCCTGCCCATGGAGAGCCGCTGTCGGTTCGTCGAGGACGAGCACGTTGCGTGGCTGGCTCCAGCCCTCGAGAGCGCGGACGATCGCGATGATCGTCCGCTCGGCGGCCGACAGTTGACCGATCGGAACGCGGAGCGAGAAGTCGACACCGTATCGGCGAATTCGCTCGCGTGCGACGCGTGCCTCGCGTCGGGAGTTATAGGGGGTCAGGCCGCGCCATCCGAGCGGTCGGGCGATATCGAGGTTGTCGAGAGTGTTCATCTGGTTGACGAGGCCCAAGTCCTGGTGAATGAAGTGCAGCCGCTTCGCGCTCGCGGTGGCGCGGCGATCGAGTGGCTCCCCGTCGACGTCGATGCGGGAGCCTGGATCGGCGTCGTAGACGCCCGCGAGGATCTTCACGAGCGTCGACTTGCCTGAGCCGTTCTGTCCCAGCAGGGCGACGATCTCGCCGGCGTCGACGGTCAGGTCGACGCCGGCGAGTGCGCGAACGCCCGGGAACGCCTTGGTCAGCGAACGAATCTCGAGCAGCGGTGCGCTCATGCGCCCGCTGCGCTCACTCGCCGGCCGAGCTCACCATTACCGCAGGGTGACCGCGGTATATCCCGCGGCCACCCGACCATCTCGCTGGGGCCCTGCGTCACTACTTGACGCCCCAGAGCTTCTCGTAGTGCTTCGGATAGGTGGTACTGGCAACCCAACCAATTCGGCCCACGGTGGGCACGTTCCGTCTCGTGAACAGCTCGCGAGGCGCATACTTGCCTTCCTCGCTGGCCGGGATCGGCTGTCCCGTTGCGAGACGCGCAAACATGTCCATCGCGATCCATCCGACCTGGTGGTAGTCGACGGTCAGATCGGCCGTCTGCTCGCCGGCCTTGATGTAGTTGAGGTTGATCGTTCCACCGCTCTGGCTGAGCGTGTTGATATGCAGGTTGGCACCTGACAGCGCCGAAGGCGCCCCGATTAGGAAGCTGCCGGCGAACCCAACAAGCCACGTCGTGCCGGGGTTACCCTGCACGGTGCTGACCTCCTGGGAGTCCATCGCCGGCGTGCCGATGTTCTGTACCGGGATCTGTGCCTCGGTCGTGCTGCACGCCGCGCAGAGCTGCGTCAGTCGTGCGGCGAATCCCTTCTCCATGGTGAGTGATAGCGGGATCGCTTGAGCGTCGGCGAAGACCGCGTTGACTTGATTGCCACCGAGCTTGTAGATGGCGTCCGCCATCTCGGCGCCGGTCTCGGTGACGTCGGCGTTGTCGGCAAGTTCGCCGGTGATCCCGCCGCCTAGTGGAGTGTTCACTGCGTCACCGACGACGTTGATGTGATCGGCCTCAAGCGTGGATGCGGACTGCGCGAACTCGAATGCCGGGTAGCCAGGGTCGAAGATCGCCTTCGGGTTGTCGGCGATCGCCGATTGCACCGCGGCCTCGACCGTCGTCGGTGTGAGGCCGGCGGGGATCGACTTGACCGTCCAGCCGAACTGCTGAGCCGCCGCGGTAAGCCCGGGCAGGAACTCCTCGCACTCGGGATCGCCGCAGTCGAGGAAGACGATCAGGCCGCCCTTGGCCGGCTTGCTCTTCAGCTTCTGCGTCACGACGTACGGCGAGGGATGATTCGTGATCGCCGCGATCGCCTTGTCAGCGGACTTCAGGCTCGCCTTGTTCCACGTGATCGCGCCGACAACGCCCGAGCTGCCGCTTCCGAGCGCCACAGAGCCGCCCAACGCCGCACACGTCACACACGCGAGCACGACGACGGCTGCCGCAAGCGCTCGCCGGCCCTTTAGATCGCACAACAGACCTCTCATCCTGTCTCCTCCATCATGGTTGACGCCGGCGCGAGGCCGGCGTTACGTCAGGGTTGCAGTGCGCAGACGCCGCAGGCGCCGCTTGCAGCCTCGTTTCACGGCCACCATCGCCAGTCGGCGGCTACCCATTCGTGCTCTCCGCCGCGATCGACGATCCGGCCGAGGGCCGGCCACGGGAAATGTGGTGCGAGAACGAGCTCGCCGCCGCGCGCGCAGCGCTCGAGCAGGTCACCCCGCGTGCGCGTTGCCGCCTCGGCATCGAGATCCATCGCGACACGCCAGTGGGGACGCTTGATCGAGACCACTGGGTGCATGAAGGCGTCGGCGACGTAGAGCAGGCGTGTCTCGCCGCTGGTCAGCTCGACGCCGACCATCCCGTGTGTGTGCCCAGGCATCGCAACTAAACGAATCCCGGGCGCCACCTCCTCTCCCGGATCGGCGAGATCGAGCGCGTGCTCGATCTGCGGCAACGCCGTACGCGCCTGATGGCGCATGCCTTGGCGGAAGCCGTCCGGGATGAGAGCGCTCGAGAGGTCGGGCTCGGACTCCATCCAGAACTGCCATTCGCGGCGCGGCATCACGTATCGGGCGTTGGGGTAGGTCAGGCCGCCCTCGGGCCGCAGCAGGCCGCCGATGTGATCGCCATGCGGGTGCGAAACGATGACCAGCTCGACGGCGTCGGGCGTAATGCCGGCCGCTTCAAGGTTGGGGGCGACCATCCCGGGGCGGTTCTCGCCGTCCGGGGTCGCGAACGCGCCAAAGCCAGAGTCGATAAGGACTGTAGGGCCGGCACCCTGGACCGCGAGTGCGGTGAGGTTTATCGCGGGAGCGTCTTGCGCCCGACCGTGTCTGGCGAGCAGGTCTTGGACCTCGGAGGGGTCTCGGTCCGCCGCGATCGGTGGCGGCCCGGTGCCGGAGTCGATAACCCCGCAGTAGCCCTCGCTAAGGGCGACGGCCCGCAGCGAACCGACGGAGAACTTGTAGAAGCCCGTGGGGTTCGTGTGAGGGCTCTGGGCGTCAGAGCCAGCAAGTGATGCAGCCGATGCCGTGTCCATCTCAGCTCCCGTTCTGGCTCGGTGCACAGGTACACCTTGCCTCCTCCCACAACCTCGGCGCGACCCTCGATTCGTATCCGCGAGGCCCATTCGCTCCCGACGAACGTGGTCGCGCCAGCCAGGCAAGCTTTCACCAGGTCAGGGGCCGCTTCAAGCGGCATGTTCGATGCGCTCATCAGCACTTTCAATAGCCTCATTACGCTGGCGGGAGGCGGATGCGGCCGGCGCGCGGATCGAATAAGCGACGCTATGATCGGAGGGGGATGCTAAACCTGCGAAGGCTTACCGTCTTTCGCGAGGTCGCACGTAGAGGGTCATTCTCGCTTGCAGCTGAGGCGCTTTCGTACTCGCAGCCGGCGGTTTCCCACCACGTGACGAGCTTGGAGCGAGAGATCGGGGCGAAGCTGCTCAACCGCGGCAGTCGCGGCGAGTTGCGCCTCACCGAGGTCGGTACCGTGACGCTCGCTCAGGCGGAGACCCTGCTCGAGGCTGCGGCGCTAGCCGAGCGCGAGATCACGAGGACGCTGAGCGGTGACCGCGAGATCCATTTCGGCGTAACCGGCGGCGCGCCGATCGTTGCCGACGCGCTCGTGTGTTTCCACGGGTCGCATCCGACGGCCGAGATAAAGCTTTTCGAGGGCGACCGAATCGATGCGATCAGCGCCCTGCGAACCGGTGAGCTGGACATCGCACTGATCGTGGACGATCCTGACAATCCGCTGCCGCCAGACGCCAAGTTCGACGCCGAGCCGCTCTACGACGACTCGATGCTGCTCGTGCTGCCCGAGTACCACCGGCACGCCGAAGCCGAGATGGTCGACCTGGCCGAACTCGCCGAGGAGACCTGGATCGATCGCGTGAGCGACGCGTCGCCGTGGGCCAGCCGCCATCCCGGCCTGATCACTCCCTGGTCGAAGATGCTCAAGAGCGCGTGCCAAAGCGCTGGCTTCGAGCCGACGATTGCGATCAGCGCCCGGAACCCACTCACTGTTCAGCGTCTCGTCGTGGCTGGTGTTGGCCTCGCGTTACTGTCCGAGCTCGCGCTTGCCGATCCGCATCCCCGCGTACGGATTCGTCGCTTCCTGCCTACGAAAACGCGTCAGATCCTGCTCGCACGCAACAACGGCGCGACGTCCGAGCAGGTCCTTGTGCTGGCCGACGCACTGCGAATCACTGCACACACATACACGGCCTCGCAAGGCCGTCGGCTGCGCCAGCTGCTCGCGAACGGGCACGAGGCGCCGCCGGCCGCGAGTGCGCCCCCACGCCAGCGAATCCGGGCCGTCTCCTAGTAGGGGCTAACCCAGCAGCCGATCGCAGAGTTCCTCGGCGATTGCCAGCGAGGAGGTTGCCGCCGGCGAAGGGGCGTTGCGAACCCAGACGACGCGGCCGCCTCCAGAACCACTGGCGAGAAGCCTGAAGTCATCGACCAGCGCCCCATCGCGGTCGAGCGCTTGGGCGCGGACCCCTGGTGTGGCGCGCTCGACATCGGCCGAACGCAGCTCGGGCACGTATCGGCGCGCGTCACGGACGAAGGCCCGTTTCGAGATGCTGCGGCGCAGTTCGTCGACGCCGGCGCGCCAGTGGTGGGCCATCATCCTCCACGTTCCCGGCCACAAAAGCGTGTCGGCGATGTCGCGTCGACTCACGGTGCGGCGACTGTAGCCTTCGCGCGCGAAGGCGAGGACCGCGTTCGGCCCGATCCAGACCTCACCGTTGATCTTGCGCGTGAGGTGGACGCCGAGGAATGGCAACGTTGGATCCGGAACGGGATAGATGAGCCCGCGCACGAGCGTCGCGCGCTCAGGACGCAGACGCCAGTACTCGCCACGGAACGGGACGATCCGCGGCTCAGCGGCTTCGCCCGATGCGCGGGCTAGGCGGTCGGTCTGGAGGCCGGCACACACCAGCACGCGGTCGCCGGCGACCCGCTTTCCTCCGTCGAGTTCGATCGATGCTCCGCCGCCGCTGCGGTGTACCGCGCGAGCGTGGGTGCCGGTGCGGATCTGGCCGCCCTGCACGATGAGCTGGTCGGCAAGCCTCCGCGTGACGGCACCGAAATCGACGATCGCGCTGGTCGGAGAATGCAGGGCGGCAACCCCCGCGGCGTGCGGCTCGACAGCGTGAAGCTCGGCCTCGTCGAGCCAGCGAAGTCCCGGCACCTCGTTTGCGTGGGCGCGTTCCTCGAGTCGGCGCAGTGGATCGAGCTCGCCTTCGTGCTGGGCTATAACGACCTTGCCGCACGCGTCGTAGGCGAGCTTGTGCTCGGCGCAGAAGGCCTGCATCAGCTCACCTCCGCGACGGCATAGGCGCGCTTTGAGCGACCCTGGCTGGTAGTAGATGCCGGCATGCACCACGCCGCTGTTGTGCCCGGTCTGGTGGGTCGCCAACTGCTTCTCCTTCTCCAACAGAAGCACCTCATCGGCGGCGTTGTTTCGCGACAGCAACTCCGCAGCAGCAACTCCGATTATCCCCCCGCCAACGACAACGATCCGCATCAGTGCGCCCCGCGCGCTGGCCGCTCGGGGAACGGCACCGGACCGGGCTCGCGGTCCGGCAGCGGAACCTGCAGCGAGGCAAGCACGCGGGGCACCATCGCGTAGAAGCCAGCCGTTAGGGCCAGCTCGACGCGCTCGGGCACGCTGAAATGCTGAGCGAGCGCGGTCAGTGTCGACTCACTTACGGCCGCGCTCAGTGCGAGCTCTCCGGCGAAGGCGAGTGCTGCGCGCTCCGCGGCGGTGAACACACTCGCACTCTGCCAGTGCTCGAGGGCCTCAAGCTGTTGGCGCCGGACTCCGGCGGCGAGCGCCATCGGCACGTGATCGGACCAGATGTAGCGCGCCCCGGTCAACGCCGCTGAACGCAGGATCATGAGCTCGCGCAGCCCGCGCGGGGTCGCGCACTCACGGCGCAGCACCCCGGCGAACTCCAGCCAGGCATTTAGCAGCTCTGGCCGGTGGGCGAGCGCACGGTAGAGCTTGGCCGGCTCAACGCCGACCTGGCGCAGCGCCAGCAGCGTTGGATCGTCGGGGGCCACCAGCGGCACTCCAGCCGCCGTCTCGCTCATCGGCCAGAGGTCTTGACGGCGACTGTCTTCACGCGTGTGTAGAAGCGCAGGCCCTCGGTCCCCTGCTCCTTAAAAGCCGAGCCGGAGAGCTTCCAGCCACCGAAGGGTTGATGAACGTCCCACCCGGAAGTCGGCAGGTTGACCGCGACCTGACCGACCTCCACCTGCTCGATGAAGCGGCGTGTCGCGGCGAGGCTCTCGCTGAAGAGGGCGGCGGCGAGGCCGTAGCGGCTGTCGTTCGCTGCCGTTATCGCCTCGTCCAGCGACGCGACGGTTGTGACTGCAAGCACTGGTCCGAAGACTTCCTCGCGCCAGATCGCCATCGATCTTGTCACCGCGGTGAGGATCGTCGGCGCCACAAACCAGCCTGTGTCGAGCGGCGGGTGCAGGAGGCGCTCCCCGCCAAACGCTACCTGCGCGCCTTCCTGCCGCGCGATGTCGATGTCTTGCAGCACCGAGGTCATCTGACGTTCCGAGACAAGCGGTCCCATCGTCGTCGTCGCGTCGTCGCCTGGACCGACTGCGATGGCGCCCGCTCGTTCCGCAAGGCGTTCGAGCAGCTCGTCAGCAATCGAATGCTCGACGATGAGTCGGCTCGTTGCCGTGCAGCGTTGTCCGGCTTGGCCGTATGCGGCGGCAGAAATCGTTTCGGCGGCGAGGTCGACATCGGCGTCGGCCAGCACGATTGACGGGTTCTTGCCACCCATCTCGGTCTGCAGACGGACGTTTCGACCGGCCAGCGAGCGTTGCAACTCGAGTCCGATCTCGGTCGAGCCGGTGAACGTGACCGCAGCGATCCGTTGATCGGCCAGCAGCGGCGCGACGATCCGCGACCCCGGTCCAGTGACGGTGTTGAGGATGCCCGGAGGCGCGCCGGTCTCATGGAAGGCGAGCGCTAGGATCAGCGCGCTGACCGGGGTCTCACTGGCGGGCTTGATCACCACGGTGTTGCCCACGGCGAGCGCCGGTGCGAGCTTGCGGGCCGGCGTCAGAAGCGGGTCGTTCCAGGGCGTGATTGCAAGCACGACGCCGAGTGGTTCGACGCGCACCTCTGACTCGACGCCTGGGCGCGAATCCGCAAGCAACTCGCCGCGCGAGGAGCGGTGGAGGGAGCCGTAATAAGCGAAGAAGTCCGCGCTGCGGCCGACCTCGCCGGCCGCTTCAGCCAGCGTCTTTCCCATCTCGGCACTGACGACGACGGCGATTTGCTTGGCGTGCTCGCGCAGCCAAGTGGCGGCAGCGGCAAGCACGGCGCCCCGCGCTGCCGGCGTCGCGTTGCGCCACGCGGGAAAGGCGGCCGTCGCCGCGTCGATCGCGTCGGCGACATCGTCCTCGCCGCTGGCGGGCACGCGGGCGACCCGCTGCGCCGAGCGCGCCGGGTTGTAGTCCTCGATCCAACCGGCGGCTGAGTTCCGCAGCTCTCCACCGACGAGGTTCGCGAAGTCGCTGCCGAGGTCAAGCGACACGGCGCTCATCACTTAGGCGTCCTCGAGCGGCGCCGCGCGTACCACTACTCGACTTTCAAGCCGCGGCCAAGCCTCACCCTTGATCAGTCGTTCGAAGTATTCGCTCGCGGCGTGTGCGGCAAAGGCGTCAGCGTCACGGTAGCGCTCGTAGAGGAAAAAGGTGTTCGGATCCTCGACCGAGCGATGTGGCACATAGCTTTCGCAGCCGGGCTCCGCCCGCGTTAGCGGCGTCATCTCTTCGAGGGCGGCGAGTACGCCCTCCGCCTCGCCTTCCTTAGTTACGTAGGTCGCAGCGATCACGTAGGACATCTGCCCTCCTTTTGCCTGGTTTCCGAGCGGCGCGCGGGCCCGCGCGCCGCTCGCTCAAGTGAATTGCAGCGCCACCGCTCCGAGCGGAGCATCAAACACGGCGCGCAAGTGCTCGCCGCCGCTCACCGGGAACGGGTCCGTCAGCGTGCCGGCGAGCACGACGTCTCCCGGTTCAAGTCCGAGGCCCTGGGAAGCGAGCGCGTTGACGAGCCAGGCAACGGACCGCGCCGGGTCGCCCAGCACGCGGCGCCCGTCTCCGCGCGCCAGCTCGCGATCACTCTCATGGATTGCCACCCCGACATCCGCGGTGCTTGCCACGGCTCCGACATCGACCCACTCGCCGAGCACGTAGCGCCCGGCGCGCCCGCGGTCGGCAACCACGAACCCGGGGCCCTTGACGTCGGCCGCGACGCGGGCGTCGACGACCTCGATTGCGCCGGCGAGCGCGTCGCACGACGCGAGCACCTGTTTGACAGAGGGCTCCGGCCCCGCCAGCACGGTGGCGACCCGAAATGCGATCTCGGCTTCGAAGAGGGGACGGATCAGCGACGCACGCGAACAGTGACCGCCGTTTGCGATCTCTGTATCTGAGAGCAGCGCGCCGAACATCGGCTCACTGGCTCCAAGCACCGCCTGCGAGCGCGTCGAGGTGGCTCCGACTTTCCAGCCGGCGCGCGTGGCGCCGTCAGCGACACGCGCCGCGGTCCACGCGTGCTGGATCCTGTAGCCGTCAGCGAGCGACAGTTGCCTGCGGTCGGCGCTCAGCGTCGTCGGGCGGGCCGCGCGCTCGGCGGACTCCAGATCACTGACGGCAGCCTCGATATAGATCTCTGAGAGCGCGGTCGCCGCCATCGGCCCTCCACGGTAGTTGTGGCCTGAGCACCTCCCCGTTGCCCGGCTTCCGCCTCAGCGTATTCGCCGCCCATGGGCCAAAGCCATCACAAACGTCGATGCTCGGATCGAAAGTTGTTGTTGGCGGAGTTGGTCACAGGTTGCGACGATCGCGGCAGTAGCGATCGGCCAGTTGGGCGCGCATGCGCGCCCAACGTCGAGCGTGCAGCGCAGACCCGGCAGGTGGATGTATGAGGAGGATGTGATGAAGGCCGCGATCCTCGAGGAGTATGGGGGCACACCGCGCTATGGCGACTTTGAGGAGCCGACTGCCGGTGAGGGCATCGCGGTGCTCGACGTGCTCGCTGCCGTGCTCAATCCGTCCGATCTGAGTCGCTCGCAGGGGCCAGGGCGGTTCTTCGTCGAGCCCCCAATACTGCCGTACGTGGTTGGACGTGAGGGTGTGGCGCGCCTGAGCGACGGGCGGCGCGTGTATTTCGGCAGCACATCCGGGCGGTTCGGTGCGTGCGCCGAACGCAGCGCCGTTGAGGAGCGGAGCCTCGTAGAACTACCCGACGGTCTCGACGACGGCGTCGCAGCGGCACTCGGAACGTCCGGCACCGGCTGGCTGGCGCTCGAGTGGCGGGCGCAGCTGGAGCCTGGAGAGACGGTGGTGATTCTGGCAGCGACGGGCGTTGTCGGACAAATCGCGATCCAGGCGGCTAAGCTCCTCGGGGCGGGGCGCGTGGTGGCTGTGGGGCGCAACCGCGCGCGGCTTGCGCGCGCGCTCGAGGTGGGCGCCGACGCGACTGTCGAACTCGACGGTGCTGAGCTCGAAGATGAGCTCAAGGCAGCCTGCGAGGGCGGCTTTGACGTGGCCCTTGATCCGCTCTGGGGCGAGCGCCTGGAGGCGGTTCTAGGCGCGGCGAATCCCGGGGCGCGGATCGTGCAGATCGGCCAGTCCGGCGGGGCAATCGCTCCGCTCGCATCGGCCGCTATACGCGGCAAGATGCTCTCGATTCTCGGCTACACGAACTTCAATCGGCTCGTCCCCGCAGCCGAGCGCTCTCGCGCCTTTCGATTGATGCTCGAGCACGCGAGCGCTGGCCGTCTGGTCGTCGACGTCGAGCGAGTGCCGCTCGAAGAGACGGCCGCCGCGTGGGAGCGCCAAAGAGAGAGTCCTGGCACAAAGCTCGTAATCGTCCCGTGAGGGGTCGCGGAAGCGGTCACTCGGGCCGCTGTCCGCGCCTCGATCCTTGAGGCGTTACACCAAGAGGGGTGAAACAAGTGAAAGCGACCCATCTCGCACATGCAGAGCTGTCGTGCATCGACGTCGAGGCGTCGCGCGACTTTCTTTGCGATGTCTTCGGGCTGACAGAAGTTGATCGCGCCGACGGCTCGATCTACCTGCGCTGTTGGGGCGACTGGCAGAGCCACTCGGTGATCCTCTCTCCCGGAGACGGCCCGGGTGCACCGCACCTGGCTTGGGGTGTCGATGAGCCGGAGCAACTCTCCGCTGTCAAGGAGCAGCTGGAGGCACACGGCGCCGAGGCTTGGTGGGTCGACGACGAGCCGCTTCAGGCCAGGGCGCTGCGGTTCGACGTAGGTGACGGGCAACTTTACGAGCTGCTTTCCGACGAGCGGCGCACCCCGATCAGCGCGGTCAGCTCGCGCCTGCATGCGCAACCGTTGCCGCTACGCGGGGTCGGCGTCGAGCCTCGACGGCTCGACCACTGCCACGTCGCCACGCCGGCGTTCGACGAGACCTCGTCCACCCTGCGCGAGGTACTTGGCTTCAAGATCCGGGAGCAGGTCAACCACCCAAACGGCGAGGCGCTGACTCACTTTCTGAGCGTCAACAGCCAGGTGCATGACATCGCGCTGAGACGCTCGAACGAGCTGGACTTCCATCACCTCGCGCTCTGGATCGACTCGCGTGAGCACATGCTCCGCTCGGCGGAGTTGCTCTGCCATCGCGGCTACCCGCCGGAGGTCGGCCCGGGCCAACACGCCTCGACGCAAGCGTTCTTCTGCCATGTCAGAGAGCCTTCTGGGAACCGCATCGAAATGTTCTCGGCGCAGTACATCGTCTACGAGCCGTGGGTCGCGCAGGAGTGGACGACGGAGCAGAAGGTGACGATGGAGCGGGCGCTCGGCTTCTGCCCGACAGATCTACACCAGACTATGCATCACGAAGCGTCGGCAAAGGCGATAGCGGGATGAGCGGACCAACCCTCGCGGCTGTCGAGCTTCGCTGCCCGAAGTTCGACGAGTCAAGGGCGTTCTTCACCGACGTGCTCGGGCTAGTCGAAAGCGACGCCGACGAGCAGACGTCGTATCTGCGCTGCGTTGGTGAGAGCGCACACGCAAGCGTTGTGCTGCGCCGCGATGCGCGCGCCGGACTCGCGGCGTTGGTACTGGCGAGCAGCAGCGCCCACAACGGCAATGATGCGGGCACTTGGCCGCAGCGCACCTGTGACGGTCACACGATCCGTGTCGTCCCCCAGCGCAAGCGATCGGAACCCTATGGTGGCGAGCGGCTCATCCTTAATCAGCCGACGCCGTTGCGAGGCATCGGGGTCGAGCCCCGGCGTCTCGCTCATGTCGGCCTCGTGGTCTCCGAGCCGCAAGCAGCCGCCGACTGGTGGAGCGAGCACCTCGGGTACGAGCTGCGCGAGAGCGTCGAAGACGAGCATGGCGCCCTATTAAGCACGGTTGCCGTGACCTCGGCGTCCTGCGACGTCATGCTGGTCCGTCACGCGAGCGCACCGTCTGGCGCCTTCCACCACGTCGCCTTCGCCGTCGACCAGCGCGACAGGATCGCGGACGCCGCGCTCTACTTCGCCGAGCTTGCGGTGCCGATCGAGGTCGGCCTCGGCCAACACGGCGTGGGCCAGCTCTCCTACCTCTACGCATTCGAGCCATCCGGAAACCGCATCGCGCTCGTACAGTCGCCACTCGTGTGGGAGCCGGACAGCGCGCCAGTTCATTGGTCAGCCGAAACGTGGCCGCGCGCGCTCTGGCTTTGGGGGGCACCCCCGCCAGCGAGCTTTTTCGAGGTCAACACCTAATGCGGATAGTCGACCTCTCGGCGCCAATCAAGCCAACGACGGCGAACCTGCCGCCGCTGCTGAAGGTCGAGATCGAATACAAAGACCACGAGTTCGGGGCGGAGACGATCGAGTCGATGTTCGGCGTACCGGCGCAGCTGCTCCGAAACGGCGAGGGCTGGGCTGGCGAGACGATCTCCTGGCTTAACACGCACAGCTCGACGCACGTGGACGCGCCGTACCACTACAACAGCGTCGTCGCGGGCGAACGTGCGCAGACGATCGACGAGCTGCCGCTTGAGTGGTTCTTCGCTCCCGGCGTCGTCGTCGACTTCACGAGCCACGCAGATGGGCAGGCGGTCGGCGCCGAAGAGCTACGGGCAGCTATCACGGCGACCGGCCACCGGCTAGCCGCGCGCGACATTGTCCTCATCCGCAGCGGCCGTGACGCCCTCTATGACGAGCCGGATTACATGACCCACGGGCCGGGCGTGAGCGTCGAGGCGACGCGCTGGCTGTTCGAGCAGGGTGTGCGCGTCATGGGCATTGACGCCTGGGGCTGGGATCGACCGCTAGCGTTGCAGGCGGCCGAGGCTCGCGAACGCAAAGAACCGGGGATTTTCTGGGCAGCACACCAGTGCGATCTTCCCTACTGCCAGATCGAGCGACTGTTCAACCTCGACCAGCTTCCTGGCAGCGGCTTTCGAATCGCCTGCTTCCCACTGCGAATCATGGGTGGCAGCGCGGCGCCTGCGAGGGTTGTCGCGATCATCGAGGACGATGAGTGAATATGACTGATGGGCAGGTCGTGGTGGTGACCGGCGCGGCAAGCGGATTCGGCCGGCTCACGGCGGAGACGCTTGCGCGACGCGGCTTCCGGGTCGTCGCGGCGATGCGGGACTCGCAGGCGCGTAACGCTCCGGCTCGCGAGGCGCTCGAACGATTCGCGGCTCATGAGGTCCTCTCACTGCGCGTATTAGAGCTCGACGTCGCAGCCGTCGACGGCGCACAACGCGCCGTCGACGACGTATTGACGCACGAGGGCGCGATCGACGTGCTCGTCAACAACGCCGGCTTCTCGGTCCACGGACTGATGGAGACAATCACTGACGAGCAGACCAAGGCCTTGTTTGAGACGAACCTGTTCGGCGTACTACGCCTCGATCGCGCCGCGCTGGCGGCAATGCACGAGAGCGGCAGCGGCCTGCTCGTACATGTGTCGTCTGGCCTCGGGCGCGTCGTGCGCCCTCTGGTTGGCATGTATTGCTCCAGCAAGTTCGCGCTCGAAGCCGCCGCGGAGGCATACCGTTACGAACTTGCCCACCTCGGAATCGACTCGATCATCGTCGAACCCGGCGTCTTTGCGACTGCGTTCAGCGCCAAGGCGCAGTATGGCGCTGACACGGCCCGCGGTGCCCGCTACGGAGAGTGGACACACATGCCGCCGGTGATGACCAACGATCGCGACCCGCAAGAGGTCGCGGACGTGATCGTCGCACTGATCGAAACGCCGGCCGGGCAGCGGCCGCTGCGAACCCGCATCGGCGGTCCCGAGACCGGCGGGCCCGCGCGGATCAACGAGGCGTCCGAGGAGGTGCAGACGATCATGTTCGAACGCAGCGGGCTCACCGAAGACGTCGCGTTTGCCCTCCCGAAGGCCGCCAGGAGCTGACGAGCGTGCCACTGAAAGGTCTCGCTGAGCGCGTGTTCATCGTGACCGGAGGCTCCTCCGGTCTCGGGCTGGCAACTGCGGCGCGGCTGCTTGAAGAAGGCGCGAGCGTCGCCCTGCTCGACATTGAAGGCGCAGAACGAACGGCAGGTGAGCTCGGCCGGGAGGCGCTGGGCCTGAGCCTAGACGTCACGGTCGAGCCCGAGGTGAAGAGTGTGTTTGGGGCCGTCCGCAAGCACTTCGGCCGCATCGACGGTCTCTTCAATAATGCCGGAATCGGCAGCGCCGCACGACCGCTCGCCGAGACCGAACTGGCGGACCTCGAGCGGCTGCTTCGGGTAAACGTCGGCGGCGCCTTTCTCTGCATGCGCGAGATGCTGCGGATCGCCGCCGCTTCCAACGGCCGCGCTGCGATTGTCAACACTGCATCCGGGACCGGCATGAGGGGCGCGCCGAATCTCGGTTCCTACTCCGCGACGAAGGCTGCGCTGATCGCGTTGACGCGCGCGGCCGCACTCGAGGCAGCACCCGCGGTGCGCGTAAACGCGGTGCTTCCCGGACCGATAGACACGCCGATGACGGCGGCTATGCCGGACGCGGTGCGCGAGCGCGTCACGGCGCGGGTGCCGCTCGGACGCTTCGGTACAGCGACAGAGGTAGCGGCACTCGTAGCATGGTTGCTCAGCGACGAGGCACCGTACGTGACCGGCGGCCTTTACTCGATCGACGGCGGCGAAACGGCCTAGGTTCGAGGCTTCCACCCCGTGGTGACATGGGCTAGCGCGGGCTGGTTCGCACCACCTCCTGCGCGGCGCCGCCTTCTGGTGGCGGCTCGCGTCGAACCGCGGCATCTCCCGCCCAGCGTTTTTCCCAAACAGCGATCCGGCACCGGCAACCTCTCCGTTCGCCAAGGCCGGACCGCCGTCGGCGCACGGCTGGTAGGCGTGCGAGCATCACTGGTGTCGCGTGAACGACTGCTGTCGGGGGCCGAGTGGGCACAACCGGATCTTTGATGGCGTCATCAGCAGTTTCTATCTACAGCCAGCGGCCCGGTCGCGATAATGGGCTCAATGGATGATGCGCAGTTGCTCAATCTGCTCGACGAGCGAGCGATTTTTGAGTTGGTCCGACTTGAGCGTTTCTGGCGCGACCAAGGCGAGTGGCAGCAACTCGCCGACGCCTACGTCGAAGACTCGTGGGTCCGCACGACGTGGTTCGAAGGAACCGGACGCGACTTCGCCGAGGCATCTCGAGTAATGGCAGAGCGCGGCCGTCACAGCCGCCATCCGATCGCTCCGATCTGGGCCCGCATACAAGGCGATCGAGCGCTCGTCGAAAGCAGCGCAGAGATCCAGAACCGCAGCGTTCTCGACGGAGTTGAGGTGGACACCGTCCAATACTGCCGGTTCTTCTCTCGCGTACAGCGGACAGCCCGCGGCTGGCGCTTGGCTAGCTTTGAGGGCATCTACACGAGGGACACGATTGCCCCGGTGAATCCGGCCGACACGCTCCCGATCGAGTGGGAAGCACTGCTCAAGCTGCGACCCTCGTACCGGATCTGGGCGTATCTGATGTCGCTGCGGGGTTACTCGGTGAGCCAAGACAAGATCGGCGATGACCGGCCCGACCTGCTCGCCGCGTTTTACGCCCACGCCGAGCATTGGCTCGCGACCGGCGAGAACCGCGATCTTGGCGTGGAATAGGGCACCATCTGCCCGACAGCTGTCCGCAGTACAACCTGAGCAGTTTGCTCATTCGGGCGGTGGGTGGTTGTGGCCTGGATGACGGTAATTCCAGCGCCAACGGTCACCGGCGTTGGTGCGTGCGCTGCTTGAGGCGGTCGATCGCGCCGTAGCCCAACCGTCGAGCAGACCGCGTTGCCCTCGCCAGCGAGCGCTGGGTGGCGTGTGTCCGCAAGGACGCTTTTTGGCAAGTACATAGAGATATCCTTATATGCATAGTGATGTTGTGCTACCGTGTGCCCCGTGGTCGATATCGCGCCAGGGTTGGCTTCTGCAGCGACAGCGCCGGCAGACTTCGCCGAGCTCGTGGGCACCCTTCGAGCGGTCGCCGAGCCGACGCGGCTACGCCTCGTCGCGCTCTTGAGTCGCGCCGAGCTGACGGTTACGGAGATCAGCCATGTGATCGGCCAGAGCCAGCCGCGAACGAGTCGCCACCTACGTCTTCTCGTGGACGCCGACATCCTCGAGCGCACGCCCGAAGGCGCCTTCGTCTTCTACCGGCTGGCCGACGGCAGCCCCAGCGCCGAGCTCGCCCGCAAACTCGCGGAGCTGGTGCCGACCGCTGATCCCGCGATTGCATCGGACCTCGCGGCACTCGAGCGCGTCCGGCACGTCCGTTCAGAGGCGGCCGCTGCCCTCCTGAGCATGTACGCCGACGAGCTGGCGACGGTGCGAGCGCTCCACGTCGCCGAAACCGAGATCGAACGCTCGATGCTCGAATTGATCGCGGGCGAGGGGCCGATCGGGCGGCTACTGGACATCGGCACCGGCACGGGGCGGATCCTCGAGCTGCTGGCGCCACACAGCGAGCGCAGCATCGGCTTGGACGTCGACCACGACATGCTCGTCCTCGCGCGAGCAGCGCTGAGTGAGGCCCAGCTTTCGCACGCCTCGGTGCGCCAGGGTGATCTTCGCCGGCCGCCGTTTGAGGCGGCGAGCTTCGACGTGGCTGTGATGCACCACGTTCTTCATCTGCTGGACGACCCGGCCGGCGCGATCGTCGATGCCGCGCGACTGCTGCGCGCCGAAGGTCGACTGCTGGTCGTCGACTTCGCGCCTCACGATCTCGAATTCCTGCGCGAACGTCATGGCCATCGCTACCTCGGGATCGCCGATGAGCAGATGCGCTCCTGGGCTTCGAGTGCGGGGCTCGAGATCGAGCGCGAGGAGGCTCTGTGTCCACTCGAGCCGGCGGGCGAGCGGCTGACGGTGCGGTTATGGCTACTTCGAGCGCCGGCGCTGGTCGCGGCTCGCGCGGCGGCGATCGCATGAGCGCCTCGGTGTCCTTCGAGGTGTTTCCAGCGCGCACCCCCGAAGGCGAATCGCAGCTGTGGTCGACGCTCCAGGATCTCGCGACGCTCGGTCCCGAGTTCGTCTCGGTGACCTGCGGCGCCGGTGGCAGCGACACCGGGGCGACCGCCGAGACCCTGCGGGCGATCAGGGCTGGAACCTCGTTGCGCCCCGCCGGTCACCTCACGTGCGCCAGGCGCTCCCGCGTGGAGGTCGATCAGGCGATCGCTCACTATTGGGAGGCGGGCGTGCGCCACGTCGTCGCCCTGCGTGGGGATGTGCCCGGAGGCAACAACCAGCCCCTATCCCGCCCCGACGGCTACACCGGATCCATTGAGCTGATAGAGGCGGTGCGCCGCCAAGCGCCCTTCGAGGTCACTGTCGCCGCCTATCCCGAGCCCCATCCGGATTCGCGCTCGGTGGCACTGGACCTTGACGTGCTCGCTCGCAAGCAGGCTGCGGGAGCCTCGCGGGCGATAACGCAGTTCTGCTTCGCGACCGAGGCGATCGTACGGTTGCGAGACCGCGTCGATCACGCGGGGCTCGAGCTGCCGATCGTCCCGGGAATCATGTTGGCCACCAACTTCTCGGCGGTCGCGCGGATGGCTGCGCGCTGCGGCGCGAGCATTCCGCAATCCCTCGCCGAGCAGTTCGCGGGCCTCGACGAAGACGTCGAGTCGCGTCGGCTGATGGCGGCGATCGTGGCGACGCGTCAGATCGAGGAGCTGCGCCGCGAGGGATTCGAGGCCTTCCACTTCTACACCCTCAACAAGGTCGACGTGATTCCAGCGCTCTGCCGACTGCTCGAGCTTCAGCCAGCGACGGCGGAGCGTCTGGCCGCATGACGCGCGAGGAGCGGATCGCGGCGCTCTACGGTGCGGCGTCGCGGCGGATTCTCGTCCTCGACGGCTCGTGGGGGGCGAAGATCCAGGACCTCCACCTGACCGAGGAGGAGTTCCGTGGCGCGCGCTTCGAAGCGCATCCGAGTGCGCTTCGGGGCAACACGGACGTGCTGTGCCTGACGCGCCCCGCGGTGGTGTCGGAGCTGCTTGACGCCTACCTCGCCGCGGGCGCAGACATCACCTCCACCAACACGTTCACCGCCACCGCGATCGCCCAGGCCGACTATGGCACGCAGCGCATCGTGCGCGAGCTCAATCTCGCTGCCGCCCGCCTCGCCCGAGACGCCGCAGACCGCTTCAGCGCCCAAGATCGCTCGCGCCCGCGCTGGGTGGCCGGCGCGATCGGACCGACGAACCGCACGCTCTCGCTGTCACCCGACGTAGGCGATCCGGGCGCCCGCGACGTCGATTTCGACACCGTCTATGACGCGTACCGCGAACAGGCCATCGCGCTCTATGACGGCGGCGTCGACCTTTTCCTCGTCGAGACGGTGTTCGACACGCTCAACGCGAAGGCGGCGCTCAAGGCGATCCTCGATCTCCAGGACGAGGGTCGTACCGCACTGCCGATCTGGATCTCCGGCACGATCGCTGACCGCTCCGGACGCACACTCTCCGGTCAGACCGTCGACGCTTTCTGGACCTCGGTCCGCCACGCCGAGCCGTTCGCGGTCGGATTGAACTGCGCCCTCGGGGCGGCCCTTATGCGGCCGTATCTGACTGAGCTCGCCGCGTCTGCCGACACGCTCATCTCGGCCTACCCGAACGCCGGGCTCCCGAACGAGCTCGGTGAATACGAAGAGGGCCCCGCACAGACCGGTGAGCATCTACGCGAGTGGGCCCGTGCCGGCTTGGTCAATGTCGTCGGCGGCTGCTGCGGCACGACGCCCGCCCACATCCGGGTGATCGCCGACGCCGTCTCCGGTATTCCGCCGCGCCTCGTGCCGCAGATCAGGCCCACGCTGCGACTCTCCGGGCTCGAACCCTTCGCCGCGGCTTGATGTGAGCGAGCCACTCCCCACATCGACCGCGACGTTCATCCACATCGGCGAGCGCACCAACGTATGCGGCTCGGCCCTGTTCAAGCGCCTGGTCCTCGAGGGCGATTACGACGCCGCCCTCGGAGTCGCCCGGGCCCAGATCGAGAACGGCGCCCAGATCATCGACGTCAACATGGACGAGGGCCTGCTCGACGGCGAGCAGGCGATGAGCACCTTCCTGCGCTTGGTCGCCTCCGAGCCCGACATCGCGCGCGTCCCCGTGATGATCGACTCCTCGAAATGGAGCGTGATCGAGGCCGGCCTCAAGTGCGTGCAGGGAAAGGCGATCGTGAACTCGATCAGCCTCAAAGAAGGCGAGGTGGCCTTCCTCGCCCAGGCACGCAAACTCCGACGCTACGGCGCCGCAGTCGTAGTGATGGCGTTTGACGAGGACGGTCAGGCCGAGACGGTCGCCCGCAAGGTCGCGATCTGCGAGCGCGCGTACGACCTCCTCACACAGCACGCCGGGTTCGACGCCGAGGACATCATCTTCGACCCCAACATCTTCGCCGTCGCCACCGGGATCGCCGAGCACGACGACTACGCCGTCGCCTTCATTGAGGCGACATGGCGCATCAAGGAGCGACTTCCCGGCACGCGCGTGTCCGGCGGCATCTCGAACGTGTCATTCGCCTTCCGCGGCAACGAGCCCGTGCGCGAGGCGATGCACGCGGTCTTCCTCTACCACGCGATCGCCGCCGGCCTCGACATGGCGATCGTCAACGCCGGCCAACTCGCGATCTACGAAGAGATCGAGACGGAACTGCGCGAGCGCGTCGAAGACGTGATCCTCAACCGCCGAAGCGACGCCTCGGAGCGATTGCTCGAGATCGCCGAACGCTACCGCGGAAGCGAGGGCGTCCAGCGCGTGCAGGACCTCGCATGGCGTGAGCTGCCGGTCCGTGAGCGCCTCGTCCACTCACTCGTCAACGGCATCAACGACTACATCACCGAGGACGCCGAGGCCGCACGGCTGGACGCGGCGACGCCGCTCGAGGTGATCGAGGGCCCCCTGATGGACGGCATGAACGTCGTCGGCGACCTCTTCGGCGCCGGCAAGATGTTCCTACCGCAAGTCGTCAAGTCGGCGCGCGTGATGAAGCAGGCGGTCGCCCACCTCGAGCCGTTCATGGACGCCGACCAGGCGCGGCCCCGAGGAGCGGGGCGAATCGTGCTTGCGACCGTCAAGGGCGACGTGCACGACATCGGCAAGAACATCGTCGGCGTCGTCCTAGCGTGCAACGGCTTCGACGTGATCGATCTCGGGGTGATGGTCCCCGCGCACCAGATCCTCGACACGGCGATCGAGCGCGACGCCGACCTCATCGGCCTCTCAGGACTGATCACGCCGTCGCTTGACGAGATGTGCACCGTGGCCACCGAGATGCAGCGCCGCGAATTCGCACTCCCCCTGCTCATCGGCGGAGCGACGACCAGCAAGCTGCACACCGCCATCAAGATAGACCCGTGCTACCGCTCCGGGCAGGCCGTCTATGTTCCTGACGCCTCGCGGGCCGTCAGCGTGGCCAGCGCGCTTCTCAACGATGCCCAGCACGGACAGTTCGTCGACGAGGTGAGGGCCGAATACAGCGAGATCGCCGAACGCCGGGCCAGCGACCGGGGGTCCGCGCGGCGCGTGAGTATCGAGCAGGCTCGCGAGAACCGGCTCAAGACCGATTGGGAGACGGCTACACCGCCCCGCCCGGCGTCGCTCGGCGTCGAGTCCTTCGTCGAATACGACCTCGCCGAGATCGCGCGCTACATCGACTGGACGCCGTTCTTCCGCACCTGGGAGCTCAAAGGCACGTTCCCAAAGATCCTCGAGGATCCAAGCGTCGGCGAGGTCGCACGCAGCCTGCACCGCGAGGCCGAGGCGATGCTCGAACGAATCGTGGACGAGCGCTGGATCACCGCCAGCGCCGTGATCGGACTCTGGCCCGCCAATAGCTGCGGCGACGACATCCTCGTCTACGCCGACGAGCGGCGCGCCGAGCCGCTCGCGACGCTACACACACTGCGCCAGCAATTGGCGCGCGACGCGTCACACCCGAACCTGGCGCTCGCCGACTTCGTGGCGCCCTCCGACAGCGGCGTGGCGGACTTCATCGGAGCCTTCGCCGTCACGACCGGCCACCGCGAACGCGAGCGCGCCGAGCAGTTCGCACGCGAGCACGACGACTACAACGCGATCCTCTTCAAGGCCCTCTGCGACCGCCTCGCGGAAGCCTTCGCCGAACGTCTGCACGCAGTTGCACGACAGGATTTATGGGGCTACGCCCCGGAGGAGACGCTGACCCACGAGGATCTCGTGGGCGAGCGCTACCGCGGCATTCGACCCGCGCCCGGCTACGGCTGCCAACCCGACCACACCGAGAAACGCACGATCTTCGCCCTCCTCGACGCCCCACGGCACGCCGGAATCGAGCTCACCGAAAGCTGCGCAATGACCCCCGGCTCATCCGTCTCCGGCCTCTACCTCGCCCACCCCGACGCCCGCTACTTCGGCGTCGGCCGCATCGGCAACGACCAACTCGAGGACTACGCCGCACGCAAGAGCTGGAGCATCGACGAAGCTCGGCGAGCGCTAGCGCCAATCCTCGACACGCCCTCGGCCGCGGAGCCTGCGAGCGCCGCACGCACACAGGCGATCTGACTCTCCCCTCTGGGTTCGTCGAGCCCGGTTGCGGCTCACGGCTTCGGCTGGCGCAGAGGCTGATACGTGGAAGCGATGGGTTCAGGCTCCATCGGAACTACAACGCGGGCTCCCTCGACGAGGTGACGAACGAGCTCACTCCTGCGTTTTGCCTGGCGGAACCGCTTGGCGTCTCGCGGAGCTCCCTCACGAGAAAAGGCCCAGAGTTATCTGGGCCTTCTCAATAGCGGGGGCGGGATTCGAACCCGCGACCTTCGGGTTATGAGCCCGACGAGCTACCAGACTGCTCCACCCCGCGGCGAACGTACACGTTATCAAGTTCGCAACACGCCGCAGCACGCCTGAGGGCAGCGCGATCTCCGCGCTGCAACGGCGCCTGCATCGCGCCGGGTGACCTGGACACAATGATGGGATGGCCACGGTGTTCGTCACGCGCGCGCTGCCTGGGGCTGCCCTCGAGCGCCTGCGCCAAATCCACGCGGTCACGCTGTGGCCTGGCGTGCTACCGCCTTCGCCTGAATCTCTTCGCGAAGCCCTCGCGAAGACGGAGGGCCTGCTGTGTCTGCTCACCGACCGCGTCGACGCCGCGCTGCTCGACGCCGCGCCAAAACTGCGCGCGATCGCCAACTACGCGGTCGGCACCGACAACATCGACCTGGCGCTGACGGCCGCCCGCGGGATCCCGGTCGGAGTGACCCCCGACGTGCTCACCGAGGCCACCGCAGATCTGGCTTTCGCGCTGCTCCTGGCGGCGGCGCGTCGGTTGCCCGAAGCCGCGGCGGCAGCCCGCGAGGGTGGCTGGCGTACCTGGGAACCGGAGGGGTGGCTCGGCGCGGACGTCGACGGCGCGACGCTCGGGATCGTCGGCTTCGGGCGCATCGGACGCGCCGTCGCGCGGCGGGCGGAGGGCTTTCGAATGACGGTTCTCAGCACAGCCGACACACCGTTCGAGGAGCTCCTTGAGCGCAGCGATTTCGTCAGCCTGCATTGCCCCCTGACCCCGCAGACCCACCATCTGATCGACGCGTCCGCGCTCGCGCAGATGCGTAGGAGCGCCATCCTCGTGAACACCGCACGTGGCGGCGTCGTCGATCAGGGCGCGCTGATCGGCGCCCTCGAGCGCGGCGAGATCGCGGCGGCGGCGATCGACGTCACCGACCCCGAGCCCCCATCCGCAGACGACCCGGTCTATACGACTCCCAACCTGCTCGTCACGCCGCACATCGGCTCAGCGACCCACGGCGCGCGTGCGCGGATGACCGAGCTGGCCGTCGAGAACCTGCTTGCCGGCCTTGACGGCAAGCCGATGCCCCACCCCGCCCGCTGATGCGGGTGGCGGTGGTCGACATCGGCACCAATTCGACGCGCCTGCTGATTGCGGACGTGGACGCCGAGGGCCGCGTGCGCGAGCTCGAGCGACTTTCGCGCGTGACGCGTCTGGGCGACGGCGTCGACTCGAGCGGACGCCTCGCGGACGCTTCTATGGAGCGGGTCTTCGCGACGCTCGATGAGTACACGGCCTTGATCGAGCGCTGGGAAGCTGAAGAGCGCCCAGCGGTGCTCACAAGCGCCGTGCGCGATGCCGCCAATGGCGCCGAGTTCACCGATGACGTCCGTACGCTCTACGGCCTCGACGCGCAGACCATCGCCGGGAGCGAAGAGGCTCAGCTGACGTTTCTCGGGGCGCTCAGCGACCGCGACGGCGAGGACCCGGTGCCGACGTTGGTGATCGATGTCGGCGGCGGCTCGACCGAACTGATCCTCGGGGCCGGCCGCGCCGTCAGTGACTTCTTCTCGCTACAGGCCGGCGCCGTCCGCCAGAGCGAGCGCCACCTGCACCACGACCCGCCGAGCCCGGCCGAGCTGGCCGCGCTCGGCGGCGATGTGGGCGCCCTGATCGCCGGCCAGGTCCCCGAACGCGTGCGCCGCGCCGCCACGCGCGCGATCGCGGTCGCAGGCACCGCGACCTCGTGTGCCGCTATCGACCAGGCGCTTGATGCCTATGACTCTTCGCGCGTGCACGGCTACCGGCTGAGCCTCTCGACCCTGAAGCTCTTGCTCGCGAGACTCGCGTCGCTCGACCTCGCCGAGCGTCGGCGCGTGCGCGGCCTGCACCCCGACCGAGCGGCGACGATCGTCGCCGGTGTCGGGATCCTGATCCGCGTGCTCGAGGCATTCGAGCTCGATGGTTTCGAAGCCTCCGAGCACGACATCCTGCGCGGAGTGGCGCTGCGGCGCGCGGGCTTCGGCTAGCGCGCTCGCTGCGGGTGAAGCGTCTCGCCACGCGCGAGCATCGCGACGTACTCCTCGATCCTTCGTGCCCGTGACTCTGGGCGTCGCAGCCCCTCGATTCGGAAGATCACCGCGTAGCGGTTCTGGCTTGTCAGTTTCTCGAAGGTCGCGTTGGCGGCGGGGTCGGCGTCGAGCGCTGCGCGGAGATCCGCCGGCACCGCGGCCTGCGCCTGGCCCGTGTAGGCGCCCTCCCAGCGCCCATCGGCCTGCGCCTGCTCGACCTGCGCAATGCCGGCGGGGCGCATGCGGCCGCTGGCAGCGAGACGCTCGACGATGCCGACGTTGCGCTTGGACCAGCGGCTGCGTGGACGCCGCGGCGTGAAGCGCTGCAGGTAGGTGTCGGCGTCGCGCCTGCGGACCTGGCCGTCGATCCAACCGTGGCAGAGCGCCTCGTCGAGTGCCTGGTCATAGCTCAGGCTCGTGGGCTCGACCGTTCCCTTCTTGGCAAGCACCAGCCAAACGCCGGTCGAAGCGGTGTGGTTTCGGCGCAGCCAGGAGCGCCAGGCACGGGCGTCGAGCACCGTCAGTTGCGGTTGCTGGGCATGGGACATCCGTTGCAGCTTGCCAGGAGGGCGTTTGCGCGCGCGCCGGCAGGGTAGGCGCCAACGTAATGCCCGGGGCGGGATTCGAACCCGCACGCCCTTGCGGGCAGCAGTTTTTAAGACCGCCGGCTGTACCAGTTCGCCAACCCGGGCGGGAGCGCCATCCTAGTCCCTATCCACGGTATCCACGGCCTTGTTGAGCCGATATGAAGCAGAGAGCACTCGCACAACACCCCCGCAACTTGGCCCCAGCTACGGTGTCTCTGTAGGCAACGTCAGGACGATGACTGCCGTGGAGGGCTACACACTAAGACAGCAGCAGCCGCGGGCCCTTTTGCGCGGAGGGTCTCCCCTGCTGCGCCTGGCCAGCGACGAGCGACTGATCACGCTCACGCGCTGCGGGCAGCAATCCGCCTTCGAGACGCTCGTCTCGCGCTACCAGCAGCGGCTGCTCGCCTTCTGCCGCCACATGCTGCGCTCGCGCGAAGACGCCGAGGACGTCCTGCAGGAGGTCTTCGCCGCCGCCTTCAACGCGATCATGGCCGACTCGCGTGAGATCAACGTCCGGCCCTGGCTCTACCGGATCGCCCGCAACCGCTCGCTCAACCATCTGCGGCGAACGACGGCGATCGGCGTCGACTCGATGGACACCCACTTCTCAGACGCCGGGCAGTCGACGAGCGAGAAGGTTCACCGCCGCGAGGAGTTCCGCCTGCTCGTCGACGACATCGGCCACCTGCCCGAGTCGCAACGCTCGGCGCTGGTCCTGCGCGAGATGGACGCGCTGTCCTACGAGCAGATCGCCGAGGCCATGGACACCACCGTCTCGAGCGTCAAGTCGCTGCTCGTGCGCGCGCGGATCGGCCTTGCGGAGGCCGCCGAGGCGCGCAAGCTCAGCTGCGAGGAAGTGCGCTTCGAACTCGGCGAGTCGGCCGAGGGGTTGCGCAAGCTCTCGCCCCCGGTGCGCCGCCACATCAAGGGGTGCACGCGCTGCCGCACCTTCCGTACCCAGCTGCGCTCCAACAACCGCGCGCTGGCGGCGATCATGCCGCTCGGGCCGCTGTTGCTGTTCAAGAAGGCGCTGATCTTCAAGCTCGGACTGGCCAAGCTATGGGCCGGCGGCGCCTCCGGTGGCGCTGCCACGGCGGGCGGGGCCGGTGCCGGAGGCGGCGCCGCGGCTGCCGGCACGGCGGTCGCCGTCAGCGGCGGCAGTGTCGGCGGCTTCACGGCCGGGGCCGTCGCCGCCAAGGTGGCACTGGTCGTCGTGACCGCGGCGGCGGTAGGCGTCGGGAGCCAGAAGATCCTCGATCCCCATCACGTGGCAGCGCCGCCGGCGCACGCCACCCAGGCGCTGAGCGCCGTCGCCCCCACCGCTGCAGCGGTGGCGCTTCCGCTTCGCCAGCGCCAGCCCGCGCTCATGACGGGCACCAGCTCCGCCGGCCGGCGCCTGCGGCTGCTGGCTCCGGCGCACGTTCCGAGCCTGCCGGCGCCGTACCTGCGCGGTCCCGCCACGGTGGGCTCAGCCGTCACTGACACGCCGGCGCTCGCCCAGACACCGGCCAGCCCGCCGGTGGTGACCAGCGCGCCGCCGAGCACCACGCCGACAGCGACCCCCACGCCGACCACGCAGGAGATCTCCACCACGACCGCGTTCTCGCCGACGCCGTCCGGCGGTGGCGCGGTTGGTGGCGGTGTGACCGGGACCAGCGGCACCACCACGACGACGATCATCGGCGCGACCGGCTCCACCACCGGCGAGACCATCAGCACCACCACGAGCCTGATCGGCTCGACGGGCACCACCTCCGCCACGGGCGCAACAGCCACGACCGGCGGCGCCACCGGAGCGACCGGCTCGCTCACGGACGCCGGCGACGAGGCCGACTCAGCGCCGAGCACCGGCTCGACCGGCTCCTAAGCGCGCGGCGCGCTCAGTGGAAGCGCAGGCGCTCGAGCGGGTCAAAGAGCACGCCGACGCTGCCGACGCTATCGGGCGTCACCGGCGTGGTGGCCTTGGCGATCAGCGGCGTCGGGGAGGTCAGCAGCGTGATCAGTAGACCTCGCCGGTCACCCCTGATGTGGGGCGTGATGAGGACGTCGCGGCCCCAGTAGGGGCGCCCGTCGATCGTCTCCTGGTAGCTGAAGGCGTAGCCGGGAACGAAGTTGATGCGGGTGCGCCCGCGGCTCCACGGCACGAAGCTGGCGTTCGCCGCCTGCATCCGGGCGATCATGGCGCTTGCCATCACCGGCAGCAGGCCGCTGATCTCGCCCTGGTAGCGCGGCACCCGCAGCGAGCTGATCTGAAACGACGCCTCGAGGCCGGCACTCGAGCGCTGGACGAGCGAGAGGATCGACCCGTCCGTGCCCGTCGGTTGCTTGGCCATCGCGCGCGTGTAGCTCGTGCTGAACGCGGGCGTACCCGAGTAGCTGAAGACGGGGTCGCGCAGGCGCACGGCCAGCAGAATCACGGCCGCGGCGACGATGACCGCCGCGACGGCGATCACCCGCAGCGCCGTCCGGGGCAGGCTGTCGATCCTCGGCGCCAGCACCTCCGGCAGGCTCGGAGCGAACTTCGTCTTTACCGGCGCCGTCTTGAGCAGCTTGCCGACGTCCATCGCGATTGCGCTAGAGCGCGTGGCTCTCGCCCGGAGCGAGCACGACGACCTCGCTGGCGGTCGAGAGCTCGACCTCGGCCTTGAACGCCTCGGCATCGGTGGCGATGATCGGGAAGGTGTCGTAGTGGCAGGGAATCACCTGGCGCGCGCCGAGCATCCGCGCGGCCTCGACGGCGTCGTGGCGATCCATCGTGAAGTGGCCACCGATCGGCATCAGCGCGACGTCGATCGCGTGGCGGGCGCCGATCAGCTCGAGGTCGCCGAACAGGCACGTGTCCCCGAGGTGGTAGACGACCTTCCCGCCCAAGGTGACGATCGCCCCCGCCGGCGTGTTCGCGGTGCCGCCGGGCGTGGTCGAGGTGTGCCAGGCGGGAACGAGCTTGGCGGTGCCCCAGCCAAGGGTGACGGTGCCGCCGAGGTTGGGGTTGTGAACCTTCTCGAGGCCCTCGGTCGAAAGCTCCCCGGCGATCTCGACGATGGCGATGACGTCGGCGCCGGTTCGCTGGGCGATCGCGACCGTGTCGCCGATGTGGTCGCCGTGACCATGCGTGAGGACGATCGCGTCGGCGGCGACATCCTCGGCGCTGACGGCGGCCTTGGGGTTCCCGGTCAGCCAGGGGTCGATGAGCACCGTGACGCCCTCGTGCGTGAGCTCGAAGGCGGAATGGCCGAGGAAGCGGATTTCCATTTGCGTCAGCTCTCCTTCGTCAGGGTCTGGTCAGATGCGGCGGCCAGCTCGCTCGCGAGCTCGAAGCCCACGGCGACGCCGACGAGCATTCCCACGCGGGTCTGCTCGCCGATCAGCGCGCGCAACGCCGCCACGCGCTCGCTCGGGTCGGCCTCGGCGCTCGCGCGCTCGAGTATCTCCTCGTGGGCGGCCCCGAACCAGCCGCCCTCAGCGAGCGCCCGGTCGAGCACCCCCGCGAGACTCGGAGCGGCGTGCGTCACGATCTCGGTGGCGTGGTCGAAGCGCTCGGGGTCGGCGAGATTCGCGACCGCGGCGTCGACCTCGGCAGCGGTGTACGTGCGCCTGGGCAACGCCATCTCCCCCATCATAGGGCGGGCGAGCGGACTACTTGGCGCGCCGGTGCGCCACTGCGAGCCCGCCGAGGTAGCCGCTGAGGACGCCGAAGCCGCCGGCGATCGGGTTGGCCTCGGGGCGCGCCAGCGGCATCGCGAGCAGGACCAGCGCGATGACCCCAGTACCGAGCAGGTCGCCGTCGTAATCGCGGCGACCGCGCCGCGCCAACAGGTCCGGGACCGCCCACGCGCACAGCAGCGCGAGCGCGCCGCCGTTGGCGCCGGCGATGTGGAGATCGGCGTGCGAACCGTTCTGCGCCAGCACGGCGACGTAGGTGCCGCCGACGGCCCCGAGGAGGAACAGCCCCGCGGTGGCCAGCGGACCGTGGCGGCGCTCCAAGAGCCAGCCGAAGATCGCGATCGCAAACAGCGTTGCGAACTGGTAGACGCCGGTTCCCGTCAGGTTGGCGCCGTTGCTGTAGAAGTAGGTGAAGGGCGCGGTGATCAGCCGCGGCCACTGCGTCGAGGCGTGGAACTCACCGCGCACGACCCAGCTGCTGGCCGACAGCCAGCCGGCCCGCGTCGCGATCCACACGGCGGCCGTCACGAGGATGATCACGCCTGTCGCATAGGGCCGGCTGTCGGCGCGGATTCCGGGAATCTCTCCGGGGCGCAGGCGTCCCAGCGACGGTGTCGGCATGCGCCGGGCGCGCCCGGTCGGCTTCAGCGCCTTGTCGAGCTTGGGGGCGCGCTTCTGCAGGCGGGTGCCGCAGTAGGGGCATTCGGTGATGTAGGGACTGACCTCGGCGCCGCAGTCGGGGTTCTTGCAGACGACGTACAGATCGGCCCGTGACATCGTGAGTTGATTCTAGGCACCTGCCGTGGCAAACCCAACCACTACGCCGGCGGCTCCCGCTACGCTTGAACGGTGAGGATGCGTCAAAGCCTGAGACAGCTCGAGCGGGCGTTCGTGGCCGAGAGCGAGCTCGACCGCGAGACCCGCGAGTCGCTGCGGCGTACCGCCGAGCGCCGCGCCGCCAAGCGCCGCGCCGCGCGCACGATCCGCGAGGGGCGCTCGCGCTTCATCCTGCTCTCGCTGATGCTGGTGGCGACCGCGGTGGTCGTCGCGCTCGTGATGTTCCGAGCGCTCTACCTGATTCTCGAGTAGGCGCTAAGCGCCCGGCAGCGGCAGTTCGCCGCCGGGGACCTCGCCGCCGGCGAGTTCGTCCTCGCGCTCGCGCTGGATCGCGACGTAGACCTCGCGGCGGTAGACCGGAACACTTCTCGGGGCCTGGATCCCGATTCGTACCTTGTCGCCCATCACGGAGAGCACGGAGATCTCGATCTCGTCTCCGATCATGATGCTCTGGTTCGACTTTCGCGTCAGGACGAGCATTCCACTCCCTCTCCTTACCGCCGCAGGTTGCGCATTATCTACGGGTCCGCAGCGCAAATGCAAGCGCCGCAACGAGAGGGCGCAAAGGGGCCAGCGGGAGTTTCCGCTAGTCTGCGGCCCGCGTATGCCGCGTAAATCTCTGCGACCCCATCTGAACCAGATCCGCACCTGGACCCGCCAGGGCCGCACCGACGCCTGGGTTGCCCACCAGCTGGACGTCACGGTGCAGCAGATCGCGACCTTCAAGCGCGAGAGCGGCCTGCTCGACGACGACGCCGCGGCCACGGGCGCGGCCAGCGTCGACCTCGACGAGGACATCGATCTGCGCGCCGAGGACGACGCCCGCATCGCGGCCGAGCTCGAGGAGGCCGAGCGCGAGCGCGTCGAGGCCGAGGCGGCCGCCGAGGCCCAGCGCCTTGTCGATGAGGCCGCGCGGGCGGAGGAGGAGGGCGATGAGCCGGCGCCCAAGCGTCGCTCGCGCCGAAGCGTCCGCTCACGTCGCGGGCGCGCCTCCGAGGGGCCGCTCGAAGGGACCTTCGATCACGGCGAGGAGGGCTACGGCCTGTGGCTTGACCCCGCCGTCGCCGACGACCCGGTCTACGCGGAGCACTGGGCCGGCCACCGGCCCGTCTCGGTCACGGTCGAAGAGGACCAGATCATCATCCGCCGAGCGGAGTGATCGCGCCGGCGCCGGGCACCCCGGCCCGCGCGACCGGTCAGGAGTGCAGCTGCCAGTCGGTGGCGCCGCGCACGTAGCGCGCGAAGGCGGCGTCGGCAACCCAGTGCTCCCACGCGAGCGGCTCGCGCGGAGCGACGCGCACCGCCAGCGCCATCGTCCACGCCTCTGAGCCCTCGTAGAGCTCGACCAGCTCCTGGGCCGTGAAGGCCGAGCCGAGGCGGCGACGCAGCTCCGCCACGGTCTGCTCGACGACCCGCTCGACCGGCCGGCGCGAGGCCGGCGGGACGTCACGGAGGCGGCGCTCGCCGTCCTCCCAGCGAAAGCGGGTGTAGTCCAGCATCTCAGGCGCGCCCGCGCGCGCGTCGGCTAGTTGTCCGGCAGGCCGTAGACGACGTATTCGCGCTCGCCCGGACGCACGAGGCCAAGGTTGCGTGCCTCCACCGACCGCGTTCCCGGCTGCGACAGCGCGTGCTCCTGCTGCTCGAGCGCTGCGCCCTGGCGCTCGAGCTGGCGCAGCTGCGTCTGGCGCTGCGCCGACAGGTGGAAGTCGGCGATGAGCGAGCGAATCGGGGAGATCGCGAGGTAGAGCAGCACCACGAGAGTGAAGAGCATCGCGACACGGGCGATCCGGTCCCAGCGGATCCGTGCCGGCGGGGCCTGCCTGCGGGTGCGGGGGCGCTCCGCGGCGCTCGAGCGTCGCGCCGCCGCGGAGGCGGGAGCAGCCCGTCGCGACGGCTGTGAGACAACGGCCACTGCGGACGGATTCGCCTCCGCCCGCCGCGCTCCTGCATCAGTTGCGAAATACCGCCCGGCCGGGGAAGCGCGCCCGCTCGCCCAGCGCCTCCTCGATCCGCAGGAGTTGGTTGTACTTGGCGACGCGTTCGCCGCGCGAGGGCGCGCCCGTCTTGATCTGACCGGCGCCCGTGGCGACCGCCAGATCCGCGATCGTGACGTCCTCGGTCTCGCCCGAGCGGTGCGACATCACGGTCGCGTAGCCAGCGGCGCGAGCCATCGCGATCGCCTCGAGCGTCTCGGTCAGCGTCCCGATCTGGTTGACCTTGAGCAGGATCGCGTTGCCGACGCCCTGCTCGATCCCGCGCGCGAGGCGCTCGGTGTTGGTCACGAAGATGTCGTCGCCGACGAGTTGCATCCCGGAGCCCAGGCGGCTCGTGAGGGTGCCCCAGCCGGCCCAGTCCTCCTCGTCCATGCCGTCCTCGATCGAGACGATCGGGTAGCGCCCGGCCAAGAGCGCCCAGTAGTCGGTGAGCGCCGCAGCGTCGAGCGTGCGTCCCTCGTTGGCGAGCACGTAGCCCGCTTCTGAGTGGATTTCGCTGGTCGCGGGGTCCAGGGCGATCGCGACATCCTCGCCGGGCCGGTAGCCGGCCGCCTCGATGGCCTCCACCAGGAGCTCGAGTGCCGCCTCGTTGGAGGGCAGATCGGGCGCGAAGCCACCCTCGTCGCCGACGCCGGTGGCGAGCTTGCGCGCGTGCAGGGCGCTGCGCAACGAGTGGAAGACCTCGGTTCCGTAGCGCATGCACTCGCTGAAGCTCGAGGCCCCCACGGGGACGATCATGAACTCCTGGAAGTCGACCGAGTTGTCGGCGTGGGCGCCGCCGTTGAGCACGTTCATCATCGGCACCGGAAGTGTGTGGGCATCGGCGCCGCCGAGATGAAGCCACAGCGGCAGACCGCGCGCGGCAGCGCTGGCGTGGGCGGCGGCCAACGACACGCCGAGCACGGCGTTGGCGCCCAGACGCGACTTGTTGGAGGTCCCGTCGAGTGCGATCAGCGCCCGGTCGAGGGCCTCCTGATCGCCGGCGTCGCGGCCCGCCAGCTCGGCCGCGATCTCGCCGTTGACGTTGGCGACGGCGCGACTGACGCCCTTGCCGCCATAGGCGCTGCCACCGTCACGCAGCTCTGTCGCCTCGAACTCGCCGGTGGAGGCGCCCGAGGGGATCGCGGCGCGCCCGCGCGCGCCCCCGGCCAGCTCGAGCTCGACCTCGATCGTCGGGTTGCCGCGGCTGTCGAAGATCTGGCGGGCGTGGATTGACTCGATCGCGCTCACGGCCGCCATCATTCCAAACCCTCGACGCCGTCGCGAAAGCGCGTGGTGGCGACGCGCACGGCGATCTCAGGGTCGATGTTGAGCGAGCGTGCGCAGCGCACCAACTCGAAGAGGAGGTCGCCGAAGACCTCGAAGTTCTCCTCCCGACCGCTCTCTCGCTCGAGACGCGCGAGCGACTCAGCGACCGCCGCAAACGGCGCGGGGCCGCCAGAGCCCTCCGCGCGGCGCAGCGCCTTGGCCGCCAGGGACAGCGCGGGCAGGTTCTCCGGCAGATCGCCGAAGAGCCCGGCCGCGCCGCGGCCCTCGGCGACGCGCTTGATCTCGTCCCAGTTGCGCACCACATCGCCGGCGCCCTCGACGCTCACCTCGCCGAAGACGTGCGGGTGACGGCGGATCAACTTCTCGGTGCAGTGATCGGCGACGGCCGCGAGATCGCCCTGGCCGCGCTCCTCGAGCAGGAGCGAGAGAAAGTGGACCTGGAAGAGGACGTCGCCGAGCTCGTCCACCAGCTTCTCGTCGTCGCCGGCGTAGGCGGCGTCCGCGAGCTCGTAGGCCTCGCCGACGGTGTAGCCGACGATCGAGCGTTCGTCCTGCTCGCGGTCCCAGGGGCACTCGCGCCGCAGGCGGCGCGTCAGCTGGTCAAGCCGCTCGAGCGCGCTCGGCCCGCTTGAGGCCATCGTGCCGGCTAGCCGGCGGCGCCGCTGGAGCCGGTCGAACCGGTCTTCGGCGCATTGGAGCACGTCGAGGCGACGATGTAGCCGGTGGCGCACTTGGTGATCGCCGCCCACTTCTTGGTGAAGTCGCTCTGCAGCTGGGCGTTGGCCGTCGACTCGGCGGTGGCCGAGATCGTCGCCTTGATCGTGGCCGTGGCCTCCTTGAGCGTCTGCGTCTTGCCCGGGACGACGCTGTCGACGGTGAAGACGTAGTAGCCGAACGGCGTCTTGATCGGTCCGGTCAGCGTGCCCGCCGTCGCCTTGAAGACGGCCGCGTTGAGCTGGGCGGTGAGCTGGCCCGGACGCACGCCGGTCATCTTGCCGCCGGCGGCCTTGCTCGTCGGGTCGATCGAGTCCTTGGGCGCCAGCGTGGCATAGGTCTGTCCGCTCTCGAGCAGGGTCTTGACCTGATCGGCGGTCGCCAGGGTCTTGGTCTCGATCAGATGGAGATCCAGGGTCTCGGGGATCACGAACTGTGAGTGGTGCTTCTGGTAGTACTGCGCGATCTGCTTGCTCGAGACCTTCGAGGCCTGCTTGGTGACCTGGAGCTGGATCCCGGTGGCGAGCAGGTTGAGCCTCGTGCGCCAGATCAGGTCGGCCTTGGTCTGGCCGGACTTGGCGAGGAAGGTGTTCAGCTGCGCCTGCGTCTTCAGCGGCGGCTTGGAGCTGGAGCGCTGCTGGTCGTAGGACTTGGTGATCTGGGCCGGGGTCACCTTGACGCCGCGGTCCTTCGCCTCGCCCTCGATCCACAGCGCCTGCGCGGTGAAGTTGATGACCTCGCTCACCAGCGACTGGTACTGCTCGGCGCAGAGCGCCTTCAGCTGCGCGGCGGTCTCAGTGGCGGTGTTGCCGGTCTTCTTGAGCGTCTTGATGCAGTTGGTGTAGTCGGGCGGCACCGGGATCGGCGGCGCCGCGGCGCCCGTCGAGGCCTGGCTGGCGTCGTTGGCGACGACCTCCCAGTGCGCGAAGGCGGCCTTGGTGATCGGCGCGCTGCCAACCACTGCCACGGCGTCCCCGGGGATGCCTCCACCACACGCGCCGACGAGAACGGCGGTGGCGATCGCGGCGCTGAACGCCATGCCGATGCGTAGCTTCGGGAACAACTGGTCGCCCATGCTAGCGAATCCCCTCGACGGCACGCGGCAGATATCTCACCCCTGCAAGCCGCTGACCGCGAGGATCGCGTCGGCGGCGGCACGAATATCGGCGAATCGTGCGTGCGGTTCCTCGGCCACGCGCACGACGACCTGGGAGCGGCCGGACTCATAGATTGCGCCCGGCAGGCGCTCGCGCAACTCGCGCACCGCGGCGAGGTCGAGCTCCACCGGTGAGACGCTGAGCCGGCCTCCGCGCACGGCGACCGCACGCGCCCCGGCGGCGCCGAGCTTGATCCGCGCCCGCGCCAGCGCGAGCAGATTCTCGACCGGCTCGGGCGGCTCGCCGAAGCGATCCTGGAGCTCCTCGCGCAGGAGTTCGATGTCGGCGACCTCGCGCGCGCCGGCGATGCGGCGGTGCAGATCGATCTTCGCCTGCTCGTAGCCGACATATTCCGCCGGGACGTAGGCGTCGATGTCGACGTCGAGGCGGACCGGCTCCCATTCCACGGCGCCGGCGCCGTCGCCCTCGCTGGCCTCGGCGGCCGCGAGCGCCTCATCGAGCATCTGCATGTAGAGCTCGAAGCCGAGGGCGGCGACGTGGCCGGACTGCTCGTCGCCGAGCAGGTTGCCGGCGCCGCGCAGCTCCAGATCGCGCATCGCGATCTGGAAGCCGGAACCGAGCTCGGTGAAGTCCGAGAGGGCCGCGAGGCGCTGGGCCCCCTCCGGGGTAAGCGAGCCCGAGGCGTCGTAGAGCATGTAGGCGTAGGCGCGCTCCTGGCTGCGCCCGACACGCCCGCGGATCTGGTAGAGCTGGGCCAGCCCGAAGTGGTCGGCGCGCTCGACGATCAGGGTGTTGGCCGCCGGGATGTCGATCCCCGACTCGATGATCGAGGTGCACACCAGCACGTCGGCCTCGCCGCGCAGGAAGGACATCATGCGCGACTCGAGCTCGGATTCCTCGAGCTGGCCGTGGGCGACCTCGAAGCGCATCCCCGGGCACAGCCCGCGCAGGCGCGCCGCGACCTCGTCGATCGTCTCGACGCGGTTGTGCAGGTAGAAGGCCTGGCCCTCGCGCACACGCTCGCGCTCGAGCGCCTGGCGCACGAGCGCCTCGTCGTACTCGCCGACGTAGGTGCGAACCGGCCGGCGCCCCTGGGGGGCGGTCTCGATCACCGAGATGTCGCGCAGCCCGGCCAGCGACATCTGCAGCGAGCGCGGGATCGGGGTCGCCGACATCGCGATCACATCGACGCGCAGGCGCAGCTGGCGCAGGCGCTCCTTCTGCTTGACGCCGAAGCGCTGCTCCTCATCGATCACCAGGAGGCCGAGGTCCTTGGCGCGCACGTCGCGCGAGAGCAGGCGGTGGGTCCCGATCAGGATGTCGAGGCTGCCGGCGGCGAAGCGCTCGAGCGCCTCGCGCTGCTCGGCGGCGCTGCGAAAGCGCGAGACCTGATCGACGGTGAACGGGTAGTCGGCCAGGCGCTCGCGGAAGGTACCGAAGTGCTGTTGGCTGAGGATCGTGGTCGGGGCGAGGACCAGCACCTGCTTGCCGTCGGCGGCGGCCTTGAAGGCGGCGCGCAGCGCGACCTCGGTCTTGCCGTAGCCGACGTCGCCGCAGATCAGGCGGTCCATCGGCCGCGGCTCCTCCATGTCGGCCTTGACGGCCTCGATCGCGTCGCGCTGGTCGGGGGTCTCGGTGTAGGGGAAGCGCTGCTCGAACTCGAGCTGCCAGTCGCCGTCGGCGGCAAAGGCGTGGCCCTCGCGGCGGCGGCGCTCGACGTAGAGCGACAGCAGCTCGCCGGCGAGCTCCTGGGCGGCGTGGCGGGCGCGCGCCTTGAGCGTGTCCCAGCGGCTGCCGCCGAGACGCGAGAGCGTCGGGTGCTCGCCGCCGGCGCCGACGTAGCGCGAGATCTTGGCGAACTGGTCGGTGGGCGCGTAGACGCGGTCGTCGCCCTGGTATTCCAGATACAGGTAGTCGCGCGTGACGCCGGCGACGGTGCGCGTGTCGAAGCCGGCGAAGCGCGCGATGCCGTGGTCCTCGTGGACGACGTAGTCGCCCGGCGAGAGGTCGGTGAACGAGCGCAGGGCGCCGCGGCGACCGACCGTGGGGCGTGAGGGCTGGCGGCGGCGGCGATGGAACAGCAGTTGGTCGGGGACCACCGCCAGGCGCAGGCCGGCGGCGACGAAGCCCTCCCGCAGGTGCGCCTGGGCGAAGGTCAGGCGGTCCTGCGGCGGGGAGTCCTCGATCCAGCTGGCGATCAGGCGCGTGAGGTTGTGGGCGGCGCGCTCGCCATCGCCACGGCGCGACCAGGCGATCACCGTGCGGTAGCCCGAGCGCAGGTCGCGCTCGAGCTCCGACTCCGCCTCGGCCAGCGAGCGCGCGGTGCCGGTGACGGCCTGGGCGTGGAACTCCACGCCGCTGCCGGTGGCCAGCGAGAGCAGACGGATCCGCGCCCGCTGCTCGAGCTGCGCCTCGATCTCCTCGGGGGCGACGTAGAGGTCGTGGGCGCGCTCGTCGTGGAAGGCGGTGGTCACGTCGGCCCAGTGCTCGCGCAGCGTCGGAGCGACCTCGTCGCTGGCGGTGACGATCATCGCCGCCTCCTCCCCCACGAGCTCGAGCAGCGGCCGGAAGCGCTCGAGCGGGAGCAGCTCGGCGATGTCGGGTCGCTCCTCGCCCTCGAGCAGGGCCGGGCGGAACTCGAGCGCGAGCTCCGCGGCCGGCGCCACCTCGATGCGCTCGACTGACTCCAGCGAGCGCTGCGTGAAGGTGGAGAAGGTCCGCAGCGACTCGATCTCGATGTCGAAGAGCTCGACGCGCACGGCCCGCTCAGCGGTCGCGGCAAAGAGGTCGAGCAGTCCGCCGCGCAGCGCGAACTGACCGCGGTCGTCGACCTGCGCGACGCGCTCGTAGCCCATCTCCACGAGCGTCGCCGCGCACTCGTCGAGGTCGAGCAAGTCGCCGACCGCGAGCTCGAAGGAGCGGGGGCGAAGCGCCGGATCGGGCACCTTCTCCGAAAGCGCCGGAGCGGAGACCACGAGCACCGCCGCCGACCCCGCGCCGAGCGCGTCGAGCGCCGCGATGCGAAGCCCCACGAGGTGCGGCGGCGGCGTGAGGTGGGACTCGTAGGTGACCCCGCGCGAGGGATAGAAGCGCACGCGCCGGGGTGAAAGCCAGGCCGCGAGGTCGGCGGCGAGTTCGCCGGCGGCGCGATCGTCGGGCGCCACGACGACCGCCGCTCGCTGCGGGTCGCGCGCGAGCAGCGCCGCGATCAGGAACGGGCGCAGCGCCGAGGAGCAGAAGGCCTCGCCGCCATCGCGGGCGAGCGCGAGGCCCTCCTCGCTCTCGGCGAGGTGGTCAAGCAGCGGTGCGAGCGAGCTCACGCGTCGGCGACGATAGCTGCGGCGACGTCGGCGGCGCGCTCGATCAAATCCGCGACCTGCGCGGGGTCCTCGCGAAAGCGCGCGAGCACGTAGGCGGCGACGATCTCGGGATCGGTCGACTCCGGCCGCCCGACGCCGATGCGCACGCGCGCGAAGTCGGGGCCGCCGAGCTCGCGGCGCAGCGACTTGAGGCCGTTGTGGCCCGCGAGGCCGCCGCCGACACGACTGCGGATCTCGCCGAAGGGCAGGTCGATCTCGTCGTGCACGACCAGCACATGGTCGAGCTCGAGCCGGTAGGCGCCGCGCGCCGGGCCGACGCTTCGGCCGACGTCGTTCATGTAGGTCTGAGGCTCGAGCAACGCGACCGACGGGCCGCCGGCACCGGCGCGGCCTTCGCGCAACCGGCCCAGGTAGCGCTCACGCACGCGGTCGAGGCCCCAGCGTCGAGCCAGCTCCTCGGTCACCGCGAAGCCGATGTTGTGGCGGGTCCCCTGGTACTCCCGGCCCGGATTACCGAGCCCGACCACCAGCCAGTCAACGGCGGGGGCGCGCGAGAAGCGCAGCGGCTTACTCGCCGTCGTCTGAGCCCGCCGAGTCGGCCGGCTCCTCCGCCGCGCCCTCCTCGTCGGAGGCCTCGGCGCCGTCCTCGCCGACGAGCTCGGTCTCCTGCTCGATCTCGTCGGTGTCCTCGATCCGCAGCCGCGGCGGCGACAGCGTCGCGATGACGATCTCATCGAGCTCGCCGAGCAGCGTCACGCCCTCCGGCGCGTCCAGCGCCGAGAGCAGCAGCGTGTCACCGATCACCATCGCGGAGACATCGTGGCTGATCGACTCGGGGATGGCGGTCGGCAGCGCCTCGACCTGCACGCCGTGGGTGACCTGCTCGAGCACTCCGCCCTCGCGGACCCCGGGTGACTCGTCGCCCCCGACCAGCTCGACCGCGACGGTCGCCTGGATCGCTTGGTCGAGGCGCACGCGGACGAGATCGACATGCATGGTGTCGCCGCGAACCGGGTGGCGCTGTGCATCCTTGAGCACCGCCGGGGTCGGCGTCGCTCCGTCGATGGAGACCTCGAGCACCGCGCCGGAGGCCGCGAGCGCGTTGCGCAGGGCGCGCGCCTCGACGGCGAAGGTGACGTTGTCGCCATGGCCGTAGAGGATGCCCGGGACCATGCCCGTGCGGCGCATCCGCCGTACCGAGCGCGAGCCCTCCGGCGTGCGCGCGGAAACCTCAAGGCGTGTGAGCTTGCTGCGTGTAGCCATGACGGGTCGGGATGGTAGCGGACCGGGCGTCGCGGCCGCCGGGGAGCGCCGGCTCAGCCGAACTGATCGGTGCTCTGATAGGCCTGCTGGACGACGCTCCAGGCGGGCTTGGGGGTGCCAGTGAAGCCGATCAGTCCCTTGGTGAAGAGCGGCGGCGTCGGGTAGGGGTTGCCGCCGCTCCAACCGGGCCTGACGAGGAAGTCAGACAGCGCCCAGTAGATCGCGCCGCTGAGCCACGGCGCGGCGTCGATCGCCGCCAGCTGGGTGGAGATGAACTGGCTCTGGAACTCGTAGGTGCCGCGCTCGTCGATCGGCCCGGAGCGGTTGGCCTCGGCGCCGAACTCGCTGATCATGATCGCCTGGTGGGGGTAGCAGGCGTGCTCGGCGTCGAGGTAGGAGCCGACCAGGCTGGGGTCGGCGATGTCGCCGCCGGGCCCGGGGTACCAGCCGAAGTAGTCGTTGATCCCGAGCAGCTGTAGCGGCTTGTAGCCGGCCTGGCACCCGAGCCCGGGATAGCCCTGGTAGGCAAGGCCGACCGGCCGCGTGGGGTCCAGCGCGTGCGCCGCCGCAACCGCGTCGGCTATGTAGCTGCTCTGGGCGTCATCCGCGACGGGGTCGAGCTCGTTGGCGATCGACCAGGCGATGATCGAAGGGTGGTTGCCGTTCTCGAGGATGTTCTCGCGCAAAAGCGCAAGCGCGCCCGGGGTGACCGCCTGAAGCTCGCTGTCGTGGACCTGGTAGACGGGGATCTCCGACCACAGCATGATTCCCAGCTGGTCCGCGAGCTGCTCCTCGTAGGCCGACAGCGGGTACTGCGAGCGCACGATCGTCGCGCCGAGCGCCTTGGCATCGAGCAGCGCCGTTTGCTGCGCCGCCGGCGAGAGCGCCGATCCGGCGCTCGCGGAGTCCTCGATGAGACCGACGCCGCGCAGGTGGACGGGCACGTGGTTGAGGTAGAGGTGGCCGCCGGTGACGGTGAGCGAGCGGATCCCGCTCTGCAGCGTGTAGCTCTGCAGCCGCGCGCCGGCGGTGCTCGCGTCGATGGTGACGTCATAGAGGTGCGGCGAGGCCGGCGACCACAGCTGCGGGTGCGCGATGCGCAGCGAGCCGGTGAAGGTCGCGTTCTGCCCGGGGGCGATCGACTCGGTCCCGAGCGCCGCCGCGGTCCCACCGAAGCTCGTGGTGAGCGTCACCCGCTTGGGGCTGGCCGCGTAGTTGTGGGCGACGACGGAGTAGCTGATCTGCGCCGCGCAGCTCGCGCAGGCGAGGTGCGGCAGGACCTGCACGCTCTGCATGTCGACGGCGTGGACCCGGCGCAGGTAGACCTCGCGCAGCAGGCCGCCGTAGTTCCACCAGCCCCCCACCACGGCTCCGGGCCCGGTCCGATTGGCGGGCGGGAGGTCGGTCAGGGAATGGGCGTCGCTGACGCGCAGGACGAGCCGGTTGACGCCCGAGCGGTTGAGGTCAGCGGCCGGGAGCGCCACCTCGAAGGCCAGGAAGGCGCCCGTGTGGGAGCCGATCTCGTGGCCGTTGCACCAGATCGTGACGCTGTTGCTGACGGACTCGAAGCGCACGATCCAGGTGTCGCCCGGCGAGCGCGACGGCAGCACGAAGTCCTTGCGGTACCAGGCCACCGAGGGCGCGTAGCCGGCGGCGGTCTGGTTGCCGGCGTTCCAGGCGTTGGGGACGGCGACGGCGCTCCAGCCCGCGGTGGAGCTGGCGGTCTCGAAGTGGGCGCCGGCGACGTCGTGGCGAAAGAGCCACGTGCCGGCGAGCAGGTAGCGCCCGCTCGGTCCCGAGTCATAGATCGCGCCGGGGGTCGGCGCCTCGCTCGCGGCGGCCAGCTCCGCGACGCCCTGGGCGCTGCCGGCGACACCCGTCAGGAGCAGCGCTCCGGCCGCGGTGGCCAGCAAGGTCAGGGCGCTGGCGAGGCGGCGGCCCTTCAGCAATCTGCGGTGGTCGGATGCAGCGGCCGGCTCACGCGTAGCAGCGTAATGGTGAGTCCGGAGATCACATTGCCGGTGCGGGCGACAGTGACGCACTGCACGACCGGAAGCACCTGGAGCGAGGACTTCCAGGCCACCCGGGTGAGGCCTGAGCTGGCGGTCAGGGAGTAGGAGGTGGGCGAGGTGTAGGCGAGGATCTGCACCTTGCCGGGACGCTTGAGATGGGCCGAGTCAAAACGCACGTTGGCCTGGCAGATCGGGGTGCAGTCGTGCAGGTCGGCGAGGATCGCGCTGCGGCTGCCGTGGGCCTCGGCCGCCAGGAGCGCCATGACCTTCTGGCGCTCGACGTTCTCGAGCGAGAGCCAGCGCGCGAGCTCGAAGCTGATCCCGAGGAAGACGAGGACTCCGAGCGCGATCCACAGGCGCCGGCGCAGGCGGCGACTCACGTCGAGACTTCGTCGACGCGCCGCGAGAGCGCGTCCTCGAAGGCCCCGAATTCCCCCGCCAGCAGCAGATCGAGCGGACGCGCGGGCGCCTGCCCGGCGCGCAGCCAGCGCGCCAGCGCTCCCGGCCCGAGGCGCTCCTGCGCCTCCGCGGTCAGCGCGCCGAGGATCTCGACCTCCGGGCGGTGATCGACCTCACCGGCGATCGCGCCGAGCGCGTCGAGCTCGAAGATGGCGAGCGTCTCCTCGTCGCTCAGCTCTAGCCGACCCGCGAGCTCCTCCAGCAGCACGGCGCCTCAGAAGAGCTGGTTCTCGCCGCCGAAGACCTCGCTCACCGAACCGTCGGTGAAGATGCGGCGGATCGAGTCGGTGAGGATGTCCGCGCACGGCAGCACGTAGACGTTCTCCGGAGCCCCCGGTGGCGTCGGGATCGTGTCGGTGACGACGATCCGCTCGAAGTGCCCGCGCGCCAGATTCTCATAGGCGGGGCCCGAGAAGACGCCGTGCGTGGCGGCCGCATAGACCTTCGCGGCGCCGTGATCGATCAGGGTCTCGGCGGCCGCGCACAGGGTCCCGGCGGTGTCGATGATGTCGTCGATGATCACCGCCGTCTTGCCGGCGACCTCGCCGATCACGTAGCCGATCTCGGCGACCTGCTGGGCCGGACGCTCCTTGGTCATCACCGCGAGGTCGGCGCCGACCTTCTCGGCGAACTTCTGCGCGAGCTTCGCGCGGCCCACGTCGGGGGCCACGACGACGAGGTTCTCGAGGTGCAGGTCGTTGAAGTGCTGGGCGAGGATGAAGCGGGCGGTCATGTGGTCAAGTGGCTTGGAGAAGAAGCCCTGGACCTGGCCGGCGTGGAGGTCCATCGTCAGGACGCGGTCGGCGCCGGCGGACTCGAGCATCCGCGCGACCAGGCGGGCGGAGATCGGCTCGCGCGGCGCGGACTTCTTGTCCTGGCGCGAGTAGCCGAACCAGGGCACGACGGCGATCACGCGGTGCGCCGAGGCGCCGACGGCGGCGTCGATCATCAGCAGGAGCTCCATCAGCGCGTCGTTGGCGGTCAGGCCGGTCTGCGCGTTGCCGCTCGTCGACTGCACGATGAAGACGTCGGCGCCGCGGATCGACTCGCCGAAGCGGCAATAGACCTCGCCGTTGGAGAAGGTCTTGAGCGTCATCGGCCCGAGCTCGACGCCGAGCTTGGCGGCGATCTTGGCGCCCAGCTCGGGCGTCGCGCGGCCCGCGAAAAGCATCAGTCGCTTGTCGTAGTCGATCGGCAGGAACGTCATCGACGGCTGCGACTCGGTCACGCTCACTCCCCCTAGTCTAGATGGGTTGGGTGCATGCACCCAACCCGAGATCGGCGCATGCGCCGATCTCCGCCGGGAATCTTTTCATTTCCCACGCCGTTCGCCGTAGCGCTCGACGTTGCGCTGGCGCGCGCGGGCGACGGCCAACGCCCCCGCGGGAACGTCGCCGGTGATGACCGAGCCCGCCGCCGTCCAGGCGTCGTCGCCGACGCTCACCGGGGCCACGAAGGAGGTGTCGACGCCGCCGTGGACGCGCGCGCCGATCTTCGTCCGGTGCTTGGCGACGCCGTCGTAGTTGGCGGTGATCGAGCCGGCGCCGAGGTTGGTCTGCTCGCCGACGTCGGCGTCGCCGACGTAGGACAGGTGCGGGATCTTCGCGCCGGCACCGATGTCTGAGTTCTTGACCTCGACGAAGGTGCCGGCCTTCGCGCCCTCGCGCAGGAGCGCTCCCGGGCGCAGGTAGGCGAAGGGACCGACGCTGCACCCCTCGTGGAGCTCGGCGCCGAGGAGGTGGGAGTGAAGGACGCTGACGCGGTCGCGCAGGCTCGAGTCGATCAGCGTGCTGTGGGGGCCGATGGTGCAGCCCGAGCCGACGACGGTGCGTCCGCGCAGCTGCGTGCACGGCTCGATCACGGTGTCGGGGCCGATCTGCACGGCGACCTCGATGGTGGTGCTGGCCGGCGCCACGATCGTCACGCCGGCGAGCATGTGGGCGGCCTGGATCCGCTGCTGGGCGTGGGCGGTGAGCGCCGCGAGGTCGCGGCGGTCGTTGACGCCGAGGACGATCACGGGATCGCTGGCGGCGTGGGTGGCGACCGTCTCGCCGGCGCCGCGCAGCACGGTCAGGACCTCCGGCAGGTAGCGCTCGCCCTGGGCGTTCTCGGCGCCCACCTGCGCAAGCGCGTCGAGCAGCGCCGCGCCGGCGAAGGCGTAGATACCCGCGTTGACCTCGCGCAGCTCGAGCTCGGCGGCGCTCGCGTCGCCGGCCGTCTTGGTCTCCACGACGCGGACGAAGGCGCCGGATTCCTCGCGCACCACGCGGCCGTAGCCCGAGGGGTCCTCGAGCGTGACCGTGACCATCGTCGCGGCGGCGCCGGCGGCGGCGTGGGTCTGCGCGAGCTCGCGCAGCAGCTGCGCCTCCACCAGCGGCACGTCTCCCGACATCACGATCACGGTGGCGTCGCGCTCGATCGCCGCTTCGGCGGCGGCCACGGCGTCGGCGGTGCCGAGCGGCTCTTGCTGCACCGCGACCGTGACGCCCTCCGGCATCACGGCAGCGTAGATGTCCCCGGGCGGCACCACCACGACCGGGGTCGCCTCGGCGAAGGCGGCGCGGGCGGCGTTGACGCTCCACGCCAGCAGCGGCTGCCCGCAGAGGTCGTGGGCGAGCTTGGGAGTTGCCGAGCGCATCCGCGTGCCGGAGCCGCCGGCGAGGATGACGACGGTCGGTCCAGACATCTCCGTGAGCCTAACTACACTTGCGGCGGCAGCTGTTGGGGGGTCGTCTAACGGCAAGACCCCGGCCTTTGGCGCCGGTTATCGGGGTTCGAATCCCTGCCCCCCAGCCTGGGCCCCCGCACGGGGCGAGCGCGAAGGCGTGCCGCCTCGCTAGCGCCGCGGCACGCGGCCGCCGGCGTGGCCGGGCTCGGTGGAGGGCGCGGCGGCGCCGCTCATCCCGAGCACGCGCATCGCCTTGAGGCCGAGCGAGAGCTTCTCGCGGCCGTCGCTCGAGCCGACGTCGAGGCCGCAGAGCTCGCGCACGCGCTCGAGGCGGTAGCGGATCGTGTGGCGGTGGGTGAACAGCCGCTGGGCGGTCCCGGCGACGTTCCCGTCGGCCTCGAGGAAGGCCTCGACGGTGGCGACGAGGTCGGTCGCGTACTGCTCGTCGTAGGCCACCAGCGGTTCGACGGTCTCGGCGTAGAAGCGCTGGAGCTCGGCGGGGTTCTCGCTCATCGCCGAGAGCAGCAGCCGGTAGGCGCCCGTCTCCTCGAAGGCGAGCACGCGACGCTCGGTGTCGCCCTCGGCGACGTTGGCGGCCAGCAGCGCCTCATCGGCCGCCCGCGGCAGCTCGACGGGGTCGCTCACCGCGCGACTGCGGCCGACGACGAACTCGAAACCGGCCATGCCCGCCTCGAGATCGCGCAGGACCGCCTCGGCGGCGCGCCGGGCGGCGGCCTCATCGGCGCCCGCCAGCAGCACGACGACCTCGGCTCCGGCCTCGATCTCGCGCTCGGAGAGCACCGCCACGGCGCTGGCGACGCTCGCCCGCGCGGCGCGCGCCGCGATCGCGCGCAGCCGCGTGCGCCAGCCCTCCTGCGCCGGGGCCTGAGGGTGGCCGTGGACGATCAGCACGCAGGCTCCCCGCTCGAGCTCGCGCAACCCGACCTCGCGGGCCGCGGCGAGGATCGCCTCGCGCTCGCTCAGCTCGCGCGCCAGCAGCGCCGAGACGAAGGCGGCCGCCGCCTCCTCGGAGGCGAGCTCCGGTGCGCGCACGCGTTCGACCTCGGAGGCGATCAGCGTGCTCAGCAGGCGCAGCAGTCCGCTGTTGGTCTCGCCGCGGGCGCGCACGCGCAGGCGCCCGACGTCGCTGTCGGCGACGCGCAGCTCGATCGTGTCGACGCCGTCGCCGTCGGCCAGCAGCGACTGCTCATCCGCGGGTGAGCGCGCGGCGACGGCCAGCGCCTGGCCGCTTCGGTCGAGCACGACGATGCTCGCGTCGAGCGCTCGCGCGGCGGCGCGCACGACGGTGGGCAGGCCCGCGCCCGACTCGAGCGCCGCCGTGATCTCCTCGAGAGCGGCGAGGTCCAGGGCGCCCGTGCTCGCGGCGCTATCCGTAACGGCCCCAGACCCAGACGAAGCCGGCGGCCCCGAGCAGGCCCAGACCAACCATCGCGGCGAGCACGTACAGAGACAGCACCACGGCGACGAGGCGCTCCCGGGTGCGCTGGTAGGAGCCGACGGCGGGGACGACGATCCACCCGACGAAGGCGGCGAGGCCCACCACTCCGCAGAAGCCGGCGACCAGGTAACTGATGTCGAGTCTGCTCACGGGTCGCGCAATTGTCGCTTAACCGGGGGCCGTTACCGGCGTAGCCGCCAACGCGTCGACGTTTTCGCCCACCAGCGTCGCGGCGGCGCGCTCCGCGGCGACCGGATCCGCGAACAGGCCGAGGACGGTGGGACCCGAGCCCGAGACGAAGGCATGATCGGCGCCGGCGAGGCGGGCGTGCTCGAGCGCGAGCGCGATCGTCGGCTCGAGTGTCAGCGCCGCCGGCTGCAGATCGTTGACGCCGATGAGCTCCAGCGGATCGCTCGCCGCGAGCTGCGCCGCCGAGCGCGGCGAGCCCAGGCGGTCGGCCTGTGCGTAGACCGCCGCCGCCGAGAGCGCCGCGCGGGAGGGCAGTAAGAGGATCCCGAACGGCGGCGCCGCCGGCAGCTCCTGCACGAGCTCTCCCCCGCCCCGCACGAGGCAGCGCCCCGGCCGCAGCTGGCTGGGGACGTCTGAGCCCAGGCGCGCGGCGAGCTCGAGCAGCGCCCCGGGCTCCCCGCCGCGACCACTTCGGCGCATGAGCAGGCGCAGCGCGGCCGCGGCGTCGGCGGAGCCGCCCCCCAGACCCGCGGCGACGGGGATCCGCTTGAGGATCTCGATCCGCTGCGGCGGGCCCTCCCAGCCGGTGATCTCGCGGAAGCCGGCGATGGCGCTCGCGGCGAGGTTGGGGCCCTCGACGCCTGGGCAGATCACCTCGTCGCGCTCGCCGTCGCTGAGCGTGAGCTCGTCGCAAAGCGTTATCGACTGCATCAAGCTCGCGAGCTCGTGGCGCCCATCCTCGCGGGTCGGCCCCACCAGCAGGCTGAGGTTGATCTTGGCCGGCGCCAGCTCCTTCATCGCGCCCCCGTGTCGGTCACCGAGCGCTCCCCGCCCTCACAGCGCCTCCCAGACCGCGCGCAGCTGCAGCGGCGAGAGCGCCTCGGCGCGCACGTCCGCGGCATGCCCGAGCGCCACCAGCACCTCGCGTACGCGCTCGCGGTCGGCGCCGATGCTCAGCGAGAGCGAGCGCGCGAGCGCCTTTCGCCGGTGGGCGAAGGCGCCCCGGACGAACGCGGCGAGCGGTGGTGGTGCGGCCTCGCCCACCCGATCCAGCGTGATCAGTACCGAGTCGACGTTGGGCACGGGGAAGAACACGCTGCGCGAGATCGCGCGCAGCACCCTGACCTCGCAGGCCAGCTGGCAGAGCACGCTCGGGACGCCATAGCTTCGTCCGCCGGCGGGAGCGGCGAGGCGCTCGCCGACCTCGCGCTGGACCATCGCGACCCAGCGCCCAAGGCCCGGGAGCTCTTCGATCGAGCGGATCAGCGCGCTCGCGGCGACGCCGTAGGGCAGGTTGGCGATCAGCTTGTTGGGCGCCGGCGCAAGCGCCGCGAGGTCGAGCTCCATCACGTCGGCGAAGTGCAGCGTCGCGTTGGCGAAGGGATCCAGCGCGTCGCGCAGGGCCTCTTCGAGCGCACGGTCGATCTCGACGACGTGGACGTGGGCGACGCGCGCGGCGAGGTGCTCGGAGAGGACACCGAGGCCGCCCCCGATCTCGAGCACGACGTCGGAGCGGCCGAGCTCCCCGGCGCGCTCGATCACACCCAGGATGTTGGAGTCGACGAGGAAGTTCTGGCCGAGCTCGCGGCGCGGCCGGACGGCGAACTGGGCCAGGCGGCGCAGGCTCGGCTGCGTCGGAGCGCTCACCACCCGAACAGCTCGGCGGCGGTGGCGCTCACCGCCGCGTCCAGCTCCTCGAGCTCGATCCCGCGCGCGGCGGCGACGAAGGCTGCGGTCTCGACGACGAGCGCCGGCTCGTTGGGGGTGCCGCGACGGGACTTGGGTGTCAGATACGGCGCGTCGGTCTCGACCAGCAGGCGCCCCAGCGGCACCTCCGCCGCCGCGGCGGCGAGCTGCTCGGACTTCGGATAGGTCACGTTGCCGGCGAAGGAGATCCAGTAGCCGGCGTCCAGGCACTCCGCCAGCCGCTCGGGCATCGAGAAGCAGTGGAGGATCACGCGCACGCCCTCGGCGCGCTCGCGCAGGGTGGCGAGCGTGTCGTCGCCGGCCTCGCGGGTGTGGATCACGAGCGGCTTGTCGAACTCGCGCGCCAGCTCGATCTGCGCCTCGAAGGCCCGCTGCTGCAGCTCGCGCGGGGCGCGGTCGCGGTAGTAGTCAAGGCCGGTCTCCCCGATCGCGACGCAGCGCGGGTGCGCCGCCAACTCGCGCAGCAGCGTCTCGTCGAGCAGTTGCGCGACGTTGGGGTGGCAGCCGATCGCGGCGTAGACCTCCTCGAAGCGCTCGGCGGCGGCGAGCGAGGCGCGGCAGCTGTCGGGGTCGGTGCCGACGGTGAGAAGGCGCGTGAGACCGGCCGCGCGCGCCGACGCCACGAGCTCCTCATCAGGGGGCTCGCAGACGTCGAGGTGGGTGTGGGAATCGATCACGAAGGCGTGCGCTGCCAGGTCAGGAGGCCTTCGGGAAGAGCGGCTCGAGCGCGGCGGTGCGAGCGCCCGAGCCGGCCGCCGCGAACTCCCGCGGGCCGTCGTAGGAGGTGGTACCGAGCGCGTCGAGCAAAAGCCGCGTCTTGACCGGCAGGTAGGGCGCCAGCGCGATCGTGACCACGCGCAGTCCCTCGGCGAGTGAGGCCAGCACGACCGCGAGCTCGCCGGCATGCTCCTCCTCGCGCGCGAGAACCCACGGCGTCCTCTCCTCGACGTAGCGGTTGAGGCGGCGCACGCGCTGCCAGATCTCCTCGAGCGCGATCGAGAGCTCAGCGCGCGCCAGCAGCTCGTCGACGCGGGCAAAGAGACCGTCGAAGTCGGCGCGAAGCTGCGGGTCGGTCGCGACCTGCGGAATCACGCCGTCGCAGTAGCGCCCGATCATGTTCAGCGTGCGGCTCGCGAGGTTGCCGTACTCGTTGGCGAGCTCGCCCTCGTAGCGGGCCTGGAAGCCCTCGCGCGAGACGGCGCCGTCCTGGCCGAAGCTGACCTCGCGGCAGAGGTAGTGGCGCAGCGCGTCGGCGCCGAAGGTCTCGAGCACCTCGAAGGGGTCGAGCACGTTGCCCAGCGACTTGCTCATCTTGCGCCCGTCGGCGGCGAGCAGGAAACCGTGGACGAAGACCTGCTGCGGCGGCTCGATGTCGGCCGCCATCAGCATCGCCGGCCAGAACACGGTGTGGAACTTGAGGATGTCCTTGCCGATCACGTGATGCGCGCTCGGCCAGTAGCGATCGGTCAGGTCCTCGCCCTCGCGGGCGTAGCCGAGCGCCGTGTAGTAGTTGAGCAGGGCGTCGAACCAGACGTAGAAGACGTGGGACGGATCCCAGGGCACGCGCACCCCCCAGTTCAGGCGGGCGCGCGAGAGCGAGATGTCGTCCAGGCCGGAGGCGATGAACGACGACGCCGCGTTGTAGTGGTGCTGGGGCAACACGAAGTCCGGCCGCGTCGCGAACAGCTGCTCGAGCGGCTGCTGGAACGCCGACAGCCGGAAGAACCAGTTCTCCTCCTGCTCGAGCGTGAGCGCCGTCTCGTGGATCGGGCAGCGGTTGCCGTCGAGGATCTCGTTCTCGACCTTGAAGTCGGCGCAGCGCGGGCAGTACCAGCCCTCATATAGCCCCTTGTATGTATAGCCGCGCTCGTGCACGCGCGCCAGCACCTCCTGGACGCGCAGCTTGTGCTCCTCGTCTGTCGTGCGGATGAAGAAGTCGTTGGAGATCTCGAGCTGGGGCATCAGCAAGCGGAAGCGCTCGGCGTTGCGATCGGCGAGCTCCTGCGGCGGGATCCCCTCGGCCTGGGCGGCGTCGGCGATCGGCTCGCCGTGCTCGTCGGTCCCGGTCAGGAAGAAGACGTCCGCGCCGCTCTGGCGGCGATGGCGCGCGAGCACGTCGGTGACGATCGCCTCGTAGGCGTGCCCGAGGTGCGGGACGCCGTTGACGTATGAGATCGCGGTCGTGATGTAGAAGGAGGACATCGCGCTTTGCAGGCTACGGCAGCACGAGCCGCGGGCGCCGGCAGCAGGGCGCGACGCGCCAGGAGCGCGACGCCAGCTGCGAACCCGCGAGCCGCTGGCGCCCGCGCCGGCGCGCCAGACGCCCTGGCGCTACTCCCCGGTCTCGGTCAGCGCCCGGTAGAGCCGGTTGGCGGGGACCCCGGTCAGCTCCGAGAGCGCCTTGGCCGCCGGCCGCGCGCGCGCTCCCGCCTCGACCAACGCCCGAAGCGCCGTGACCGCGCGCTCCTGGGCGTCGGGCAGACCGGCCCCCGGCGACGCCGCGCCGACAACCAGGACCACCTCGCCGCGCGGCGGCTCGCTCTCGTAGTGGGCGGCCAGCTCGCTGGCGCTGCCGCGGCGGACCTCCTCGTGGAGCTTGGTCAGCTCGCGGCAGACCGCGACGGGACGCTTGGGGTCGCCGGCCGCCAGCAGGGCGAGCGTCGCCACCAGCCGCTGGGGCGCCTCGAAGGCCACCAGCGTCTCGGGCGTCCCCATCAGCGTGCGCTCGAGCTCGCCCTTCTTGCGCGGCAGGAACCCGACGAAGCGCCAGCGCTCGGACGGGAGCCCCGAGGCGACGAGCGCTGCCAGCGCCGAGCTCGGCCCCGGCAGCACCTCGACCGAGAGGCCGGCGGCGATGCAGGCCTGCACGAGCACGAAGCCGGGATCGGAGACCAGCGGCATGCCGGCGTCGGAGACCAGCGCCACGACGGAGCCCTTGCGCATCTTCGCCACCAGCTCGCCGGCGCGCTCGCGCTCGTTGTGCTCGTGGTAGGAGATCAGCGGCGCCGTGACGCCGTAGCGGTCGAGGAGCTTGCGCGTGTGGCGGGTGTCCTCGCAGGCGACGAGGTCGGCCGAGCGCATCGCCGAGAGCACGCGCAGGGTGACGTCCTCGAGGTTGCCGATCGGGGTCGGGCAGACGATCAGGCGTCCGGCCATCGTCCCCCCTTCGGAGGTGCGCCGAGGGCGCTCGCGGCCGCGTGCTCGCGGGCGAGGATCGCCGCCCCGAGCATGCCGGCGTGGGCGCCGAAGTGGGCGCGGCGGATCTCGACCTCTCCGATCAGCTCGGGCGCGCGCTCGCGCACGATCGCCCGGGCGGGCTCGAGGATCAGCTCGCCGGCGGCGCTGACGCCACCCCCGACGACGATCACGTCGGGCCCGAAGGAGTTGGCGAGCGAGAGCAGCCCGAGGCCGAGCCACTCCCCCAGCTCGTTCAGAAGCGCAAGCGCCGTCGGGTCACCGGCCCTCGCGAGCTCGGTCACCGCCGGACCGTCGGCCGGCAGGCCCGCGGCGGCGGCGTCGCGGGCCAGCGCGCTGCCGGAGACGAGCGCCTCCAGGCAGCCACGGCTGCGACAGCCCGGCCCGCAGGCCGGCCCGTCCGGCGAGAGCACGATGTGGCCGAACTCGCCGGCCGCGCCGTGGGCGCCGCGGAAGATCTCACCATCGAAGGCGATCGCGCCGCCGACGCCGGTGCCGAGGGCGACGATCAGCGCGATGTGCTCGCCGGCGGCGGCGCCTTCGCGCACCTCGGCGAGCAGCGCGACGTTGGCGTCGTTGTCGGCCAGCGCCGCGAGCCCGACACGCTCGGAGACGACGTCGGCGATCGGCACGCCGACGATCGGCAGATGGGTCGAGGAGGCGACCACGCCGCTGTCGGAATCGATCAGCCCGGCGATGCCGAGCCCGACCGCCTCGACCTCGGCCTCGGACCCTTCGCGCAGCTCGTTGACGACCTCGGCGAGCGCGGTGAGCAGCTCCTCGCGCCCCAGCCCGGCGATCACTCGCGCCGCGCGGGCGCGCTGCGTGAGCGTCTCATCGACGAGTGCGGCCTTCAGGTTGGTGCCGCCCAGATCGACGCCGATGACGCATTCGGTCGGCACCTTCGCCACTATAGACGGCGCCCCATGGCCGAAGGCCCCGACGACGAGCGCCCGCAGTACAAGCGCTACCGGGCGACACTGCACCCCCCGTGGCACCGGCCGCTCGACGCGCAGGCCGGGCTCGCGCAGCTGCGCACGCTCGACGCGGCGGGCGCGCCGCCGCCACGTCCCCGGCGCCTGTTGCGCTGGCGGCGCCCCCGCCGCAGGCGGCCCCGATGGCTGCGCGCGATCCGCTGGGTGTTGGCCGCGCTGGTCGCCTGGGTCGGCGTCTCGATCGTCCTCTTCGTGATCAGCTCGCTGAGCGCCCAGGGCATCCCGGCCTCGGCCGCGGCGGCCCTTGCGGGCGGCGGGCTGCCACCGTTCTCGGCAACCAACATCCTCGTGCTCGGCTCCGATGCGCGCCCCGCGGGCTCCAAGGAGCCGGGCGCCGACCCGGGCGGCCCGAGCCGCTCGGACACGATGATGCTGATCCGTACCGGCGGCGGCCACTCGGCGCGCCTGTCGATCCCGCGCGACACGCTCGTCGACATCCCCGGTCACGGCCTCGCGAAGATCAACGCCGCCTACTACTACGGCGGCCCGGCGCTGGCGATCCGCACCGTCGAGGACTTCCTCGCGGTCAAGGTCAACCACGTCCTGCTCATCAACTTCACCCACTTCCCGCAACTGGTGAACGCGATGGGCGGTGTCGACTACACCGGCAGCTGCGTCGTCTCGGTGATCAGCGGCGGCTTCCGCGAGGGCGGCTTCACCCTGCGCCTGACCAACGGCACCCACCACCTCAACGGCGCCCAGGCGCTCGCGCTGGCCCGCACCCGCCACAACCTCTGCAACCCCTCCGAGACCGACCTCACGCGCGAGCTGCGCCAGCAGAAGCTGCTGCTGGCGATGAAGAGCCAGATCCTCTCCCTGACCGGCTTCATCCACCTGCCGTGGATCTCCTGGGCGCTGCCACAGGCGCTCGAGACCGACATGGGCGCGGGCACGCTGGCGGCCGTGCTCGCCTCGCTCGAGCTCAACGGGAACGCCCACACGGCGCTGCTCGAGCCGACCGGCGGCGAGGTCTATGGCGGCGAGGACGTGCTGACCATCACCAACGCCGCCAAGGAGGCCGATGTCCGGCGTTTCCTGAACTCGTGAGGTTCCGGTGCATGCACCGGAACCCCGGGTGGTGCATGCACCACCCGGCGACTGGGTGCATGCACCCAGTCGTGGGAAAGGACTAGCTCGAGGAGGTCGGCTTGGACTTCTCGGAGGGCGTCTTGGAGTCGGTCTTCTTCTCGGTGGTGCTCGAGCCCGACTCCGAGGAGCTCGAGGAGGACTCGGAGCTCGAGGAGGACTCGGAGCTCGAGGAGGAGCTGCCCGACTCGGCGGTCGAGCTCTTCTGCTCGCGCTGGCGCTTCTTGGTCCCGTAGTCGGTGTTGTAGAAACCCGATCCCTTGAAGTGGACGGCCGGGGAGTGAAGGACGCGCTCGACCGGGCTGCCGCAGACCTCGCACTTGGTCAGCGGATCGTCGCTCATCGACTGGAGCACCTCGAAGGTGTGGCCCTTGGTGCAGCGGTACTCATAGATCGGCATCGGGGTGCTGAGTATAGGCAGGGCGCTGGGCGAAACCGGTGGCCCGCCCCCCGGCGCGTGAGCGGAATCGGCGCCGCCCCGGCCAAGGATTCCGAGGCAACCCACTAGCATCCGCCCCCGTGGAAGACGTCGTGACCATGGAGAAGATCGTCTCGCTGTGCAAGCGGCGCGGCTTCGTGTTCCCGAGCTCGGAGATCTACGGGGGCGTCGGGTCGACCTACGACTACGGCCACTACGGCGTGCTCCTGAAGACCAACGTGAAGTCGGAGTGGTGGCGCTCGATGCTGCGCGAGCGCGACGACGTGGTCGCCCTGGACTCGGCGATCCTCCAGCACCCGCGGACCTGGGAGGCCTCCGGCCACCTCGCCAACTTCACCGACCCGCTGGTGGACTGCCGCACCTGCAAGCAGCGCTTCCGGGCCGATCATCTCGACCAGCTCGCCTGCGGGCGCAAGCCGTCGATGCACCCGGGCGAGTTCAAGGATTGCGACCTGACCGCGGCGCGCGAGTTCAACCTGATGTTCGAGACCACGGTGGGACCGGTCAAGGAGACGGGCTCGGCGATCTACCTGCGACCGGAGACCGCGCAGGGGATCTTCCTCAACTTCAAGTCGGTCTCCCAGTTCGCGCGCAAGAAGCCGCCGTTCGGGATCGCCCAGGTCGGCAAGTCCTTCCGCAACGAGATCACGCCCGGGAACTTCATCTTCCGCACGCGCGAGTTCGAGCAGATGGAGATGGAGTTCTTCGTACCGCCGCCCGAGGCCGGCGAGTGGTTCGAGTACTGGACCGCGGCGCGGCGCGAGTGGTACCTCGAGCTCGGCATTCGCGCCGATCACCTGCGCCTGCGCCCGCACGACGCCGACGAGCTCTCCCACTACTCATCCCAGACCAGCGACATCGAGTACCTGTTCCCGATCGGCTGGTCTGAGCTCGAGGGGATCGCCAACCGCGGCGACTTCGACCTGCGCCAGCACGCCGAGTTCTCCGGCGAGACGCTCGAGTACTTCGACCAGCAGAGCGGCGAGCGCTACGTGCCCCACGTGATCGAGCCGGCGGCCGGAGCCGACCGCGCCACGCTCGCCTTCCTCGTCGACGCCTACGACGAGGAGGAGGTCGAGGGCGAGACGCGCACGCTGCTGCGCCTGCACCCGCGGCTGGCGCCGGTGTCGGTGGCGATCCTGCCGCTGATGCGCCGCGACGGCCAGCCCGAGCTCGCCCACGAGATCCACCACTCTCTGCGTGGGTCGCTGCAGGCGGAGTACGACGAGGGAGGCTCGATCGGCCGCCGCTACCGCCGCCAGGACGAGATCGGCACGCCGTGGTGCGTCACCGTCGACCACCAGAGCCTCGAGGACCGCACCGTCACGGTCCGCGACCGCGACTCGCTCGCCCAGGAGCGCCTCGCGATCGACGAGTTGGCGGGCGAGTTCGCGCGGCGGCTGGCGACGCCGTGGCGCTCGCCGAAGCTCAGCGACTAGCGACGGGGCGTTTCAGAGTCGCGTGGCGGTGCCGGCGCGTGGCGGTGCCGGCGCGTGGCGGTGCCGGCGCGTGGCGGTGCCGGCGCGTGGCGGTGCCGGCGCGTGGCGGTGCCGGCGGGTGCGGTGTCGGCGGGTGCTGGCGCGACGGCGGTGCGGGCTGCGGGCGCGGCGGCGTTTCGCGAGTTGCAGCGGCGCGGGCGCCGGCGAATCCGCTCAGTCCCAGCGCGGAGGCTCGGAGCCCGACCCGCGGCGGCGGCGCGAGAGCCACCAGCCACCGCGCGGCGGCGGGCCGGCCTCGCCGATCGCTGGCTCGACAGACGGGTGATCCTCGGCGGGGGACTCCGGCACACCCGTCTCGCCCGCGGCGGCCTCGGGCGAACCCGTCTCGCTCGCGGCCGACTCGGACGCTTGGCCTTCGCTAGCGGAGGGCTCGGGAGCGCCGTCTTCGCCTGCGCCCGGCGCGGAGCTCTCCTCGGCGCCGGCCTCTCCACGCGGCTCCTCACTCTGGTCGCTCGTCCAGGTGGGCTCCGCCGCGCCAGCAGGCTCGCCCTGCTGCTCGCCCGCGGTGTCAGCGGAGCCGAGGATCCCTCCGGGCTCGCCCTCGGGGTGGACCGGATCGCTGGCCGGCTCCCACGACGCCTCGACCGGCGGCTGCGGCTCGGGCTCCGCGAAGGGCGCAGTCTCGGGGACGGGGCGGACAGGCGACTCAGAGGCAGGGACGCCCCAGTCGTATTCACGGTGGCCTTCGTCGGGTGCCTCAGCCGGCTGCGGCTCGAGATCGGGATCGTCCTGGAAGGGCGCCGGCGGGTCGTAGGTGGTGCTCGGCGGAGGCTCATAGGCCGGGGTCGCCGGCGGCTCATACGTGCTTGACGCCGCCGGCTCATGGCTGGGCGGCTCGTAGGCCAGCGCTGCGGGCGGGTCATAGGGCGAGGGTTCATTAGCCGAGCTCGACGGCGGCTCGTACGCCGGGGCCGGCGGCGGTTCGGAGGCCGGCTCCTCTGCCGGCGGCTCGTAAGCCGGGGCCGGCGACGGTTCGTAAGCCGGCTCCTCTGCCGGCGGCTCGTAAGACGACGGCGGCGGCTCGTAGGCGGGCTCGTCGATCGGCACCGAGGCGGGCGGCTCATACGACGGCGCGTAGGCGCCCGGCGTGGGCGGGTCCTCCTCTCGCGAGTCGTACTGATACGGCGCGGCCTCCTCCGGGGACGCCGGCGCGACGTCCGCAACCGAGGAGGTGACGCCGAAGGCCGTCAGCGGTCCCTCATCCGGAGCCGGCTCCTCCTCGCCCGCCGGCGGCGCCGCTTCACTCTCCTCCTGGGTCCGCGCGTGAGCGTCCGCGACGGGCGCGATCGCAGCTCCCCAGTCGGTCTCGTTGGTGAAGGTCCACGACGGCCCCTCCTCCTCGTCAGCGTCGGTGCCGGCCGTCGAGGGCCATCCCGCGCCGAGGTCATCGGGGTCGATGGCGGGCGCGCTGGGCTCGGTCAGCGACTCGTAGTCGAACTGCTCCTCGGGACCGAAGAGCGCGTCGAGCAGCCGGTTTCGCACCTGCGGGCGGATCGCGATCGCGACGACGCCGCCGAGCACGATGACCTTGACGAAGCGGCCCCGCCGCTTGGATCGGCGTCCGCCACCCGACTCGCCGGCGGCTCCGGCGAGTTGCTCCCCGAGCCCTTGGCCGGTCCGTGCCATCGCGGCTCACTATAGCCGGAGCGCGAGCGCGGATAGCCTCCTCACCGCCGCCGTCGCCGCTGCCCTATCGGAGGGCTCCGACGCCCGAAAAGACGGGCGCCGGTCGCGGCAAGGCCATCCGTCCGACCCGCGTGCCGCGACCGGCCCGGCCCAGGAGAGAGATAGGGCCGGCGCGCCCGATTGGCGGCGGGAAGCGGGGGGTGCCGCCCGTCGCCGCCGCGGAGCATACGCCAGCCAAACGACGGTTACAACGTCGAACGGCTCAGCAGACCGCCGCGCTGCGATCAGAGGTCGTAGGAGTCGCCCTCGACGGCCAATGACACCGGCCCGCCGAAAGCCTGCTCTCCCGCGGCGCGCACATTGCCCGCATCGAGGAGGTCGGAGAAGTGCGTCAGCAGGAGCCGCTTGACACCCGCGCGCGCGCCGATCTCGCCCGCCTCGCCCGGGGTGAGATGGGCGCGGTCCTCGAGATCAGGCGAGGCGAGGGTCGCCTCGATGAGCAGCAGCTCGGCCTCGCGTGCGAGCTCGACAAGAGCGTCGTTGGGCCCACAGTCCGCGCTGAAGACGAGCCGCCTGCCGCCGTCGTCGAGGCTCGACGCATAGCTCGGGACGTAGTGGGGAACGAGCCGGAAGCGCACGCGCAGAGCGCCGAGCGCAAGCTCGGCGTCGGGGTCGTACTCGGTCAGCTCGAAGGCGTTCTCGATCAGCGTCTCGCTGCCCCAGGCACCGCACAGCCGCCGCAGCGCGTCGCGCGCGCCCGGGGGCGCGTGCAGCCGCGGGCGCTCGGTGCGCAGCGGCGGCCCGTAGGTCAGCGCGTAGGCGAAGGGAACCAGGTCGAGCATGTGGTCGGCGTGCAGATGCGAGAGCAGCACGTCGTCGATCCGCTCGTAGTCGCCGTGGCGGCGCAGCTTCCCGAAGACGCCGTTGCCGCAGTCGAGCAGCAGTCGCTGCCCGTCGACCTCGACCTGGTAACCGCTGCAGGCGCCGTCGCGGTCCTGCCAGGACGGGCTCTTGCCCAGGATTGTGAGGCGGATGGACAAGGGAGCTCGCGGGGGGCCGTGCCGCGCTCAGCGGAGCGGCTCCCTTGCGGAGCCTAGTCGACGGCGCCTGGCATCAAAGCATGCGCCGGCTCGGGGCGTCAACCGCGCGGGCGCGGCGGACGCCTAGGCGTGTATCGCGGCCTGCTCCTGCGCGCTCGGGAAGGCCCACGCGGTACGCGTTCGGCGCTCGCTGCGAAACACGAAGCGGAGCTGCTGCGGCGGGCGCAGACCGTCGGGGTGGTCCGGGCGAAAGGTCGCGCACGGCTCCGGCTCCGGCAGGGCGCAGAGCAGGTTGCGCATGAAGAAGCAATCCTCGCAACGAGGCGTTCGTGCAGTGCTACGGGCCACGAGTGGCGTCCCTCCGTCGTCGATGCTGCGACCAGGAAGGATCAAAGCAAGGACCGTCACGGAGCACCAGGGGGCTTTTCGCAATACCCGCTAAAAACATCCGACGCGGCACTAAAGCCCTGCAAATCGCCGCTTTCTTTTCAAGACTATTGTAAGCTTACGACGTCAGCATCGGCAATACGCGCAGTTTGCGGGGAGCACGCTGGACGCGACTCGGCGCGTGCGCTATGGCGCCTGCGCCAGGGCCTCGCCGCTCTACAGTGCGCTTATGCGGATCCTCATAACCGGGCCCAGCGGCGCGGTCGGCGCCGCCCTCGCGCGGACGCTCGCGGGCAGGCACGAGTTGCGCGGCTTGGCACGCGATCCCGCCCGCGTGGCCGGCGAGCTGCCGCTCGAGCTCGTCCGCGGAGACGTCCTCAGCGGCGCCGGACTCGCGCCCGCCCTCGACGGCGTCGAGATCGCCTACTACCTCGTACATTCGATGGAGCCGGCGCTCGCCGGGGGCTTCGCGCAGCGTGACCGTGCCGCGGCCCAGCAATTCGCCGCCGCCGCGGCACGCGCGGGCGTTCGACGGATCGTCTACCTCGGCGGCCTGCGCCACGGCGGCGGTCGCACCTCGCCGCACCTGGAGAGCCGCGGCGAGGTCGAGCAGATCCTGCTCGCGGCGGTGCCCGACAGTGTCGCCCTGCGCGCCTCGCTGGTGATCGGCGCGCGCTCGCGCTCCTTCCGCGCGATCGTGCGCGTGATCGAGCGCCTGCCGATGGTGCCGCTGCCGCCCTGGCGCCGCCACCGCACCCAGCCGATCGACGAGCGCGACGCGATCGCCTACCTGGTCGCCGCGGCCGAGGGCGCGGGCGTCGGCGGAGCGGCATTCGACATCGCCGGTCCGGAGCTACTCTCCTACGGCGAGATGATCGAGCGGATCGCCGCGCTGCTGCTCCTACGTCGTCCGCTGCTGCGACTGCCCCTGAGCCTCGACCGCCTCTCGAGCGCCTTCGCGGCCCGCGTCAGCGGCGAGCAGCTCGAGCTCCTGGCGCCGCTGATGGGCAGCCTCCACGGAGATCTCATCGCCGATGACGAGCCCGCCCGCGCCACCTTCGCCGTCCCACTGCACAGCTTCGACGCCGCCGTCGAGCACGCGCTGCGCGAGTGGGAGGAGCTCGAGCCGCTGGGGGTTCGGTGAGCACGGTCGAGAGCTCGATCGTGATCGCCGCCTCGCCCGAGCGGGTTTGGGAGGTGGTGATGGACGCCCACCGCTACGGCGAGTGGGTGACGATCCACCGCGGCTTGCGCGACGCCTCGCCGGGGCCCGTTCGTGAGGGTTCACACATGGAACAGACGCTGCACCTGCGGGGGGCTGACATCCGTGTGCGCTGGCTGCTGGTCGAGTGCCACGAGCCGAGCTACGCGCGCTGGCAGGGACGGGGCCCGGCCCGCACGCACGCGCGCATCGAGTATCGGCTGACGGCGGTTCCCGAGGGCACGCGCTTTGACTACGAGAATCAGTTCGACACGCCGCTCGGGGCGCTCGGCGCTTTCGCCAGCCGCCATGTGATGGGTCATTTGGCACAGCGCGAGGCCGACCGCTCGCTGGCCACGCTGCGCGATCTGCTCGAGCGCGAAAACGCCTGAGGACGAGGCCTCGCCGCGACGCCACCGCCGCGGCGGCGATAGTGTCCGGGCATGGGCCGGCTCCGCTACCCACTGATCGCGCTGGCGCTGACCGGGCTGCTCGCGGGCACGCCCATGGCGATCGCGGCTGCGCCGGCCCCGACTGAGTCCTACTCCACTCTGCTGAGCCAGATCGCTGCCAAGAAAGGCAGCTCCAAGAGTGTCACGGCGGCGACCGTCGATAAGACGCACCACCATGTGAGGGTCACCCTCGTGAACGGCTCGCGGCCCCTCGTTTCCTACCCGGCCGGCGACGACAAACAGCTTGTCGACAACCTCCTGCACCACCACATTCCTGTGATCTACGCAAAGAAGAAGGCGCTACATCACACGCTCCGCTACATCGCGGCCGGCGTCGTCGTGGTGCTCCTGCTGATCGGCGGCGGCGTCTGGTTCTACACGCGTGGACGGCCGCAAACCGGGCCCGGCGCTGACACACCAGCGGCGCCCTCCGCCTAGCCGGATTCACGCAACTTCACGACCAGCGGCGCTCGTAACGCGCCAGCAGCTGTCATTATGTGACGTGGTGGTGCAAGTGGCACTGCCCACTAACCGATGTAGACAGCGAGGATTATCTGTGAGTGATTTTCTCAAGACGAAGCGCGACGAGATTTCAGCCCGCCTGCGCGAGCTGGAACCGCTGGTCGCGGAGTACCGCCAGCTCGAGGCGGCTTCTGCCGCGCTCGCCGGGATCCCCGGAGCGGCTGCGGCCACGGCCACCCCACGCACGGCGCGTCGCGGACGCCCGGCGGCAGCGACAAAGACGACGCGCACGCGCAGCAGTTCCCGCGCGCGGCGGTCGAGCACGACCGGACGTCGCGGACGTCCGCGCGGTTCCGGCACGCGGGCGCTCCAGACGCTGGAGCTGGTGAAGTCCAAGCCGGGCATCACGATCCCTGAGATCGCGACCGCCATGGGCATCAAGCAGAACTACCTCTATCGCGTACTGCCGGGCCTCGAGAAGGACGGCAAGGTCGTCAAGCGCGATCGCGGCTGGCACGCCGCCGCCTAGTCCGGCGGCGGGTACACCGCGGGCGCAAACGGGCGCGCTCCCCCCGCGCCCGCCCGCGCCGCTCCGTTGATCGCCGCAAAGCCAAGCATCTGCCGCCGCAGCCGGCCCTGGGGCCGGCTCAAAAGACCCGCGAAGAGCGGCTCAGGCGACCAGTCCGAGCTCGCGCACGGCACTGCGCTCCTCGCCGAGCTCAGCCACCGTCGCGTCGATGCGCCCGCGCGCGAAGTCGTTGAGCTCGAGGCCCTCGACAATCGTGTAGGAGCCTCCCGCGGTCGTCACCGGAAAGCCGCAGAGCAGACCCTCCGGCACGCCGTAGGAACCGTCAGAGGGCACCGCCATCGAGACCCAATCGCCACTCGGTGTGCCGGCGACCCAGTCGTGCACATGGTCGATCGCGGCGTTCGCGGCCGAGGCCGCACTCGAGGCGCCGCGGGCGTCGATGATGGCCGCTCCGCGCTTCTGCACGGTGGGAATGAAGTCACTTTCGAGCCACGCCTGGTCGGAAACGACCTCCACTGCATTCGATCCCGCGACCTTCGCGTGGAACAGATCCGGGTACTGCGTCGCCGAGTGATTCCCCCACACCGTCATGTTCGTCACCTCGGAAACACTGACGCCGGCCTTCGCGGCAAGTTGGCCCTTGGCGCGATTGTGATCGAGGCGCATCATCGCGGTGAAGCGCTCGCGCGGCACATCGGGTGCGTGTGACATCGCGATCAGCGCGTTGGTGTTGGCCGGATTGCCCACGACCAGGACCTTCACGTCGTCGGCCGCGTGTTCGTTGATCGCCTCACCCTGGGGCTTGAAGATGCCGCCGTTCGCCTCCAGCAGATCGGCGCGCTCCATGCCGGGACCACGCGGACGTGCTCCGACCAGCAGGGCGATGTTGACGCCGTCGAAGGCTACGGCCGGGTCATCGGTGATGTCGATTCCGGCCAGTAGCGGAAAGGCGCAATCGTCGAGCTCCATCGCCGTCCCCTCCGCCGCCTTGACGGCCTGCGGGACCTCCAGCAAGCTCAGGTGGACCTGGGTCTGTGGCCCGAGCATCGCGCCACTGGCGATCCGAAAGAGCAGCGCGTAGCCGATCTGGCCGGCGGCTCCGGTGACGGCCACCTTCGTGGGCGCACTCATGCGGTCAAAGTCTTCTCGTCGGCCAACGGGGGGTTCCTTTCGCTCGCGGTGGGGAGCGCGATGCTACCGGTACTCACCGTAGGATTGAGCCATGCGCGGCTCCGACACGCTCCGCTTGGGGCAGCTGTTCGGGATCCGCATCGGCGTCAGCCGATGGTGGTTCCTGGTCCTCTTTTTCGTCATCTACGCGCTCGATCGCTACTTCGCGGGAATCCTGCCGAGCAGCGGCGAGGCGTTCGCGGTGGCCGTCGGCGGCGCGCTCCTGTTCTTCGCCACGGTGGTCGGACACGAACTCGGACACGCGCTCGTGGCGCGTCACCAGGGGATGGACATCGAGGGCATCGACCTGTGGGCGCTCGGCGGCTTCACCCGCACGCGCGGTGAGACACCCTCACCGGGAGCCGAGTTCCGCCTCGCGGCCGCCGGGCCGCTGGTGAACGCGATCGTGATCGTGCTCTGCCTGCTCGCGGGTCTCGGCTTCGGCAGCCTCACCCACTTCCTCGACGTGGCGCTGCTGACCTCCGGTCTTCACCACCCGAACGCGGTGCTGGTGCTGCTCGGATGGCTCGCGCTCATCAACGCCGTGCTGCTCGGCTTCAACCTGCTTCCCGCCTTCCCCCTCGACGGCGGCCGGATCGCGCGTGCGCTGGTGTGGCGCCTGACGGGCGATCCCAACCGCGCCACGCTCGCGTGCGCCCGGCTCGGTCAGGCGTTCGGCGTGATCGTGGTCATCGGCGGTCTCGCGCTCGCGCTCGACGGCTACATCGGCAGCGGCCTGTGGTTCGTCCTGATCGGAATCTTCCTCGCACAGACCGCGCGCCAGGCCGCGGCGGCGGCCTCGGTCGGCAAGCTGATCCGCGACGTCACCGTCGCCGACATCATGGATCGCGAGCCCGTCACGGTGCCCTCGCAGACGACACTGCTGGACGCCGAGGACTACCTCCGGCGCGAGGCCGCGCCGTGGCTGGCGGTGACCGACACCGACGGGCGCTATCGCGGGCTACTGCTGGCCGAGCGCGTCGAGCACGAGTTGCGCGACGGGCGCCCGGCGCTGACCGCGGCGGAGATCAGCATCGACTCGCCGCCGTGGCGGATCGACTCCTCGGCCACGCTCGAGGCGGCTCTGCGCTCGGATGGACTGCGCCGGCTCGGGGCCATCCTGGCCGTCGACTCCGACGGCATTCTGCGCGGCGTGCTGACGCTGCCGCGGATCCACAGAGCGATGAATCCGTCAGCCGCCCTATAGAGTCCGGGCTCCAATGCCAGAGCATGACGTCCTCATAATCGGCGCCGGCCTCGCCGGGCAACGGGCAGCTCTCGCCGCTGCGCGCGAAGGCGTATCGGTCGCGATCATGAGCAAGGTCCACCCCGTGCGGTCGCACTCGGTGGCTGCGGCGGGCGGCATCAACGCCGCCATCAGCGTCGACGACGACTGGCGCTCGCACGCCTACGACACCGTCAAGGGCTCCGACTTCCTCGGCGACCAGGACGCGATCGAGGTGATGTGCAGCGAGGCCCCCGCCGAGGTCATGCACCTCGAACACATCGGCGTCACCTTCCATCGCAACGAGACCGGCGAGATGGACCTGCGCCCCTTCGGCGGCGCCTCGATGGCACGCACCGCCTACGTCGCCGACATCACCGGCCAGGCGATCCTGCATGTGCTCTACGAGCAGCTGATGAAGCACTCCTCGACCGTCGAGCGCTTCGAGGAGTGGTTCACGACCTCGTTGATCATCGACGACTCCGGCACCTGCGTCGGCGTCGTCGCCCGCGACATCCGCAGTGGTCGCATGGAGACCTTCAGCGCCAAGAACGTGATCCTCGCCTCGGGCGGCGCCGGACAGTGCTTTCGGCCCACGACCAACGCCCTGATCTGCACGGCCGACGGCATCGCCCAGGCCTATCGCGCGGGCGCGCCGCTGATGGACATGGAGATGATCCAGTACCACCCGACGACGCTGGCCGAGAACGGCTTCCTGATCACCGAGGGCGCCCGCGGCGAGGGCGCTCACCTGCTCAACAGCGAGGGCGAGCGCTTCATGGCCAAGACCGCCCCCAACAAGATGGAGCTCGCCTCGCGCGATGTCGTCTCGCGCGCCGAGCAGATCGAGATCAACGAGGGCCGCGGCGTCGGCCCCGGCGGCAAGGGCATCTACCTCGACATCACCGTCGTGCCGCGCAAGCGCACGCTCGAGGCGCTGCGCGAGATCGTCAACATCGGACGCGACTTCGCCGGCGTCGACATCACGCGCGAGCCGATCATCATCCAGCCGGGTCAGCACTACATCATGGGCGGGGTCAAGACCGACATCGACGGCCGCACGTCGATCCCGGGCCTCTACGCCGCCGGCGAGGTGGCGTGCGTCTCCGTCCACGGCGGCAACCGCCTCGGCGCCAACTCGCTGCTCGACACCCTGATCTTCGGCCGCCGCTCCGGCGAGCACGCCGCGGCGCGGTCGCGCTCGATCGCGATGCCCGCTGTCTCCGACGCGCCCCTGCGCCGCGACACGGAGATGATCGATGCGATCATCGCCCGCCCCGCCGGCGGCCGGCGCATCTCCGAGATCAAGGAGGAGCTCGGCACCACGATGAACGAGCACGTCGCGGTGTTCCGCGACGAGGCCGGGCTGAGCCGAGCGCTCGAGGTCGTCGTCCGCCTCAAGGAGGAGGCCACCACCGCCGCGATCGACGACCGCGGAACCGTCTTCAACCAGGATGTGCTCGGAGCGATCGAGCTCGGCTACATGATCGACACCGCCGAGACGATCGTGATCGGCGCGCTCGAGCGCAAGGAATCCCGCGGCGCCCAGTTCCGCACCGACTACCCGGAGCGTGACGACGCGCAGTGGCTCAAGCACATCGACATCAGCATGGACTCGGAGAGCGCAAGCCCGCTGGTGTCCTACTCACCGGTGACGATCACCCAGTGGCAGCCCGAGGAGCGCAAGTACTGATGGCGCTCGCACCGTGCCCCCAGGAGAACCACACATGAGCGAGTTCACCCTTCGCCTGCGCCGCTTCGATCCCGAGTCCGGCGAGCCGCCCTACTGGGACGAGCACACGGTCGAGCTCGAGCCGCACCGCTCGGTACTCGAAGGCATCCTCCAGGCCCGCGGCCGCTTCGACGGCTCGATCGGGATCCGCTGCTCCTGCCGCGCCGCGATCTGCGGCTCCTGCGGCGTGCGCATCAACGGCCAGCCCGGGCTCGCCTGCCACACCCACCTGGATGAGGCGCTGGCACGCTCGAGCGACAACGTCATCACCGTCGAGCCGATGGGCAACATGCCGGTGATCAAGGACCTGATCGTCGACATGGACGCGGTCCACTGGAAGAAGATCCAGTCGGTGACACCGTGGCTGCTCGGCCGCGAGCCGGTACCCGAGCGCGAGTATCTCGTCGACCGCGAGGCGATGGTCGATGTGACGCAGTCGATGGCGTGCATCCAATGCGGGGCCTGCGTGTCCGACTGCCTGGCGATGGAGGTCGACTCCGAGTTCACCGGTCCGGCGGCGCTGGCCAAAGCCTACCGCTTCGTCGGCGACCCGCGCGACGCTGAGCACGACGAGCGGCTGCGCTCGCTCGCCGAGGACCCGCACGGCCTCTACACCTGCACGCACTGCTTCAAGTGCGTCGACGCCTGCCCCAAGGGCGTCAATCCGATGGGTCAGATCATGCGTCTGCGCCGGATCGCGGGCTCCGACTTCCACATCGAGGACCGCAACAACGGCTACCGCCACGAGCACGCCTTCGTCGAGAACATCCGCCGCAACGGGCTCCTGCACGAGGCCGACCTGCTGCCCGATTCCTACGGCGGCAAGTTCCACCCGCGCGCGGTTCCCGAGCTGATCGCCTCGCTGCCGGTCGCCATCCGCGGCATGCTGCGCGGCAAGATCACCCCCCGGAAGGCGCTGCTTCACCCGCACAAGGCCTCCAAGGAGTTGCGCGCCATCTTCGACAAGATCGAGAGCAAGCCGCAGCGCTACGAGCTCAACCTCTACGTCAGCGGCACCGACGCCGACAACGATCCGACGCCGCAGGAGTCGGAGCTGACCAAGGTGGAGGGATCGGCATGAAGGTCGCCTACTGGCCCGGCTGCGTGAGCCGCGGCTTCACACCCGAGCTGCACGGAGCGATGGCGGCGGTCGCGCCGCTGCTCGACATCGACCTGATCGAGCTCGACCGCGCCAACTGCTGTGGCGCCGGCGTCATCGCCGAGCACAACCAGGAGCTCGCGGACACGCTCAACGCGCGCACCTTCGCGATGGCGCAGCAGACCGACGGCGATCTGATGATGAACATCTGCTCGACCTGCCAGGGCGCCCAGTCGGAGTGCCAGGAGCGCCTCGACGCCAGCGCCGAATACCGCGCCCAGATCAACTCGACGCTGTCCTCCGAGGGCCTCCATTACGAGGAGGGCGTCACCAACAAGAACTTCCTCTGGGTGCTGGTCGAGGAGATCGGGCTGGACACCCTCAAACGCAAGGTCCGCCGGCCGCTGACCAACCTGCGCGTCGGCCCCTTCTACGGCTGCTACATCGTGCGTCCCGCGAGCCGCATCGGCATCGACGAGGAGCACCCGCGTCACACCTATCTCGAGCAGGTCATCGACACCCTCGGCGGCACCGTGATCGATTACGCCGGCTCGCACAAGTGCTGCGGCTTCCCGATCATCACGATGAACAAGACGGCCTCACTCAAGCAGGCCGGACGTCACCTCGGCGACGCCGTCGATGCTGACGCCGACTGCGTGGTGACGCCCTGCCCGCTGTGCCACCTCAACCTCGACCTGCAGCAGCCGGTGGCCGCGGCGGTCGTCGGTCGCGAGCTCAACATGCCCGTGCTGCACCTGCCCCAGCTCGTCGGCCTCGCGCTCGGGCTCGACCCCAAGCAGCTGGGCTTCCAGCGCCACATCGTCAGGCCCACGACGGTCATCGACTGGACCGAGACCGTGGTCGCCGAAGCGCTCCCCGCCTGAGCCTCGCCCGCCGAGCTCAGTCGGCTCCGGGGTCCTCCAGCGCCGCGCGCAGGTAGCGCTCGGGAGCCTCGAGAAAGCCGCGCGTCAGGCGCACCGCGTCGAGGTCGTCGTAGTCGCGCTCCTCGATCCCGGCGGGACCCAGCTCATAGATCAACGCCTGCGGGCAGGCCAGGAGAATCGGCGAGTGCGTCGCGATCACGAACTGCGCGCCGGCGCGGGCGGCGCGCACGACGATCGCGATCAACGCCAGCGCGCCGCTCACCGACAGCGCCGCCTCGGGTTCATCGAGCAGGTAGATGCTTCCGCCGCCGAAGCGGTTGGCGGCGAGGGCCAGGAAGGACTCGCCGTGGGACTGCTGGTGCAGCGGCGTGTCGCCGTAGAGCGAGAGATCCGGCGCGAACTTGTGGCCGGAATCGATGTACTCGGCGACGTTGAAGAAGCTCTCCGCGCGCAGGTAGTAGCCGTTGCGCGGCCGGTGCCCCGTCAGCCGCGGCGTGAGCGCGCCCCCCAGCACGGCCCGCGGCACCGGCGGCAGCTCTCCGGATCGCTCGAGCTCACCGCCCTGCGGCGCGAAGCCGATGGCCTGCGCGACGAGCTCGAGCAGCGTCGACTTGCCGGCCCCGTTCTCGCCGGCGAGCAGCGTCACGGCGCGATCGAGCGAGAGTGCCTCGATGGTCGAAAGCGCCGGCAACTCGAACGGAAAGCCGCCGGACCAGCGCGCCTGATCGCGGACGAGACCGAGGATGAAGGGCCCGGGCCCGAAGATTCGGCTCGCGCGCTTGGGCACGCCCGCACGGTAGCGCTCAGAACCTCGGCCGACGCCCATCGTCGGCTGCGGCAGCGACCACCATGCGACGGACGGGCAGGCTGGAATGAAAGGATGGGGGTGATGGCACCCGCCCCGATCGACTCGGCCTACGCGACGCTCGAGGCCGAGCTCGAGGTCCTGTTGCCAAGGCGCGAGCTGGTGCTCGACGCCCACACCCACCTGGGCCTCGACGAGGACGGTCAGAAGCTCGCGGTCGGGGAGCTGCTCGCCTACCTCGACCTGCTCAGCCCGCAGGCGCGGGCGTGCGTGTTCCCGCTCCACGATCCCGAGCGCCAACCGGCCTACCGCATGCCCAACGACCGCGTGCTGGCATGGGCGCGGGAAGCCGACGGCCGGCTCGTGCCCTACTGCCGCCTCGACCCGGCCGATGACCCGATCGGTGAGGCCGAGCGCTGCCTGGCCTTGGGCGCGCGCGGCATCAAGCTGCACCCGCGTGCGCAGTCCTTCGGCTTCGGCAACTCGACGGCGTCGGCGATCTTCGACGTGGCGCGCGACGCGGCCGTGCCGATCCTGATCCACGCCGGGCGCGGGATGCCGCCGATGGACGCGCTTGCCGATCTGGCGCTTCGCTACCCGGAGGTGACGCTGGTGCTCGCGCACGCGGGGATCGCCGACCAGGGCATGTTCGCCACGCGCCTCGCCGAGCACCCGGCCATCCTCTATGACACCTCGACCTTCTCCGCGCCCGACCTCTTGGAGCTCTTCGCGCGGGTCCCAGCCGAGCGCATCGTCTTCGCCTCCGACATGCCCTACGGGCGCCCGATCGGCGGCCTCTTCCACACGATGCGGATCGCGGCATACGCGGGACTCGACATGAGCGAGCGCGAGGCCGTGGCCGGCGCCACCATGGCCGGGGTCCTCGAGGCCGGGACATTGCCCACGGCGCGGCCGCCGCGACTGCCGCAGGCACGAGCAGTGAGCGGGCGGCTCGCGCGGATCAGCGCCTACCTGTCCAACGCCATGGGGGCGATCACCGGATCGGCGCCGCCGCTACAACCGGCGAAGGCGCTGCCCGGCGTGGCCCTGGCGCGCAACGTCTGCCGCGACCCAGACCCCGGCCCGGTCGGGCCCGCGCTGGAATGGATCGACAGCCTGCTCGCCGGCGTTGAGGAACACGCGACGGTCCCCGATCAGGACCCCTTCCTGGTGCTCGGGCTCGTGATGGCGGCGGCGACCATCGCCGCGACCGAGCCTGTCGCAGCGCCGTAGCGCCAGCGCCCTAGCCGGCGAGTCTCAACCCCGTCGCGCGCCGCGGAACTTCAGAACCAGGGCCCGCGTCCGCGCCCACCGCGTCCGCCGCGTCCGCCGCCGCGCGAGCGCATGTAGAGACGCAGTCCCAACATCGCGACGACGAGGACGACGCCCACCGCACCGCCGCCTCCGAGGCCACGACCGCCGAGTCCGCCGCCCAGGCCGAAGGCCAGAGCACCGGCGTGCACGTGAAGGACTGCGAACACGAGCGCGACAGCGCTCACCGGAGGCTCACGAGGCAAGCGTAGCGCCGCGAGCACACGTCGAGAGCCACTCGGTCCTTGACACGACAATCATCTAGCACTATGTTGTACTAGTTGCCTAGTACAAGTGAGGAAACATGATCGAGTTCCATCTCGACTCCCGCTCGGGAGTCTCACCGTATCTCCAGGTTGTGCAGCAGGTGCGCCAGGCCCTGCGGCTGGGGCTCCTACGCGAAGGCGACCAGCTACCGACCGTGAAGGAGGTGGTCGCCCGGCTCGCGATCAACCCCAACACCGTGCTGAAGGCCTACCGCGAGCTCGAGCACGCCGGGCTGGTGTCAGCGCGGCCGGGGGTCGGGACCTTCGTGACGCGCACGCTCAGCGACGAAACGCTGGCGTCGCACGCGCCGCTGCGACGCGAGCTCCAGCGCTGGCTGACCAAGGCGCGCGCTGCCGGACTCGACGACGAGAGCATCGAGGCGCTCTTCCGCGACACTTTTCGGACCGTCGCTTTCGAGGTCGTAGCGTGAGCACCGTGCTCGAGGCGAACGGGCTGGGCAAGCGCTACGGGCGACGCTGGGCCCTGAGCGACTGCACGCTCAGCGTCCCCGCCGGCCGCGTCGTCGGCCTCGTCGGCCCCAACGGCGCCGGCAAGACGACGCTCCTCAATCTCGCCGTGGGCCTGCTCTCGCCCAGCGCCGGCGCGCTCGAGGTGCTCGGCTCTGCTCCAGCCGCCGGGGTCGAGCAGCTCGGACGCGTGGGCTTCGTCGCCCAGGACACACCGGTCTACGGGAGCCTCTCCGTCGCCGACCACCTGCGCCTGGGCGCGTGGCTGAATCCCGCGTGGGACGCGGGCATGGCGCGCGCCCGCGTCGAGAAGCTCGGCCTCGATCCGCGCCAGCGGGCAGGCAAGCTCTCCGGCGGCCAGCGCGCCCAGCTGGCCCTGACCCTCGCGCTCGCCAAGCGCCCGCAGCTGCTGATCCTCGACGAGCCGGTGGCCAGCCTCGACCCCCTCGCGCGACGCGAGTTCCTCCAGCATCTGATGGAGGCAGTGGCCGAGCATGAGCTCAGCGTCGTGCTCTCCTCGCATCTGGTCGCCGACCTCGAGCGGGTATGCGACCACCTCGTGGTCCTCGTCGCCTCTCGCGTGCAGCTCGCGGGCGACGTCGATGATCTGCTCGCGACTCATCACCGGCTCACGGGCGCCCGCCGCGACCTCGAAAGCCTCCCGGCCGATCAAGAGGCGATCGAGTCAAGCCACACCGACCGCCAGAGCACTCTGCTCGTGCGCTGCGAGGGCCCGATCCACGATCCCCGCTGGGCAGTCGAGGCAATCGGCCTCGAGGACCTCGTGCTCGCCTACATGGCCCGGGCCGTCGACCCCGAGCCGAGCCGGCCGGCGCTCGCGCGCGTGCAGCCATGATCCGCCTCAGCTGGCGCCAGTTCCGACTCCAGGCGGCGGTGGCCGCGGCCGCCCTGGCGATCGTCGCGATCGTGCTCGCGATCAGCGGCCCCCAGATCGTCCACCTCTACAACTCGACGATCGCCAACTGCAAGGCGCAGGGCGATTGCGGGACTGCCATCGCCAGCTTCATCCACACCGACCGTCCGCTGCAGAACGCCCTGACCGCGCTGCTGTTCGTGGTGCCGGGATTGATCGGGATCTTCTGGGGGGCTCCGCTCATCGCCCGCGAGCTCGAGGCCGGGAGCTTCCGACTCGCGTGGACGCAGAGCGTCACGCGCTCCCGCTGGCTGATCTGCAAGCTCGGACTCGTCGGCTGCGCGGCGGTGGCCGCGAGCGGCCTGCTCAGCCTGATGGCCACCTGGTGGTTTCACCCGATCGACCGCGTCAACGCCAATCAGTTCGCGTGGAGCGTGTTCGACGCGCGCAACATCGTGCCGATCGGCTACGCCGCCTTCGCCTTCGCCCTCGGTGTCACGGCCGGGATCCTGACCCGTCGAACGCTTCCGGCCATGGCCACCACGCTCGTCGGCTTCATCGCGGCCAGGTTCGCGATCACCCGCTGGGTCCGCCCCCACCTCCTCTCCCCGGTCCACGGAGCGGCCGCGCTCGATCGCGGCGGCGACCTCGGCTTCATCGCGAGCCCCTCGGGCGTCGTCACCTTCACGTCGGGCAATCCGGTCATCCCCAACTCGTGGCCAATCTCGAGCGCGATCGTCGACAGAGCCGGGCACACCCAGAGTGCGCAGACCCTGCACGCCTTCATCGTGCGCGTATGCCCCACGATCGGATCTCCTCCTCGCCGCGTCGCCGGCGGCGCCAGCGGCCACGGCGCCACCCAGGCGGGGCCCTCCGGGTTCAACGCCTGCGTCGCCCAGCTCTCGAGGAAATTCCACCTCGCGGTGACCTACCAGCCACCCAGTCACTACTGGGGCATCCAGTGGCTCGAGCTGGCGGTATACCTCGTGCTCTCCCTGCTCCTCGCCGCACTCTGCCTGGCGCTGGTCCGCCGGCGCCTCAGCTGAAACCTAGGCCGGCTGCGCCGGAGTGGGGTAGGCGGCCTGCGAGGCCGCGGCGCTGGCGACGTCGCGGACGTAGGTGTGGCGAGCACGAAGCATGAACCAGCCGGCGCCGGCGACCGTCACGAGCAGGATCAGGAAGCTGAACTCGAGGCCCGTCGCGCTGCTCGCGGGGACGCCCCCGGTGTGGGTCCCGATCGGCGCGGGCTTGGGCGCGATGCCCTCGATCAGGTCGGCGAGGAGGCTGAACACCAGCGGACCGAGCGCCTGCGCGACCGAGCGCGCCAGCGTGCGCGCGCTCTCGGCGCGCCCCCACAGGCTCGAGGGGACGATGTCCAGGCGCGCGGCGTCAAGCGGCGGGTTGGCTGCCGCCAGCAGCGCCGCACCGGCCATGTCGAACCACAGCGCCGGAGTC
>DASXEZ010000135.1:0-2935 GCA_036489875.1 Solirubrobacteraceae bacterium
TGCCCCGTCTGTCACACCACCGAGCTGGTGGGGGGGAAGTGGACGCTGCTGCTCGTTCGCGACCTCGCGGAGGGGCGTAGCCGCTTCTGTGAACTCGAGCGGTCGCTGTGCGGCATCAGCCCGCGCACGCTGTCCCTGCGACTGCGCGCGCTCGAGGAGGACGGGATCGTCGAGCGCCACACCTACCCCGAGGTTCCGCCTCGCGTCGAGTACTCGCTGACGCAGAAGGGCCTCGACCTGCTGCCGATCATCGACAGCATGCGCAACTACGGCCGCCGCTGGCTCTGCGAAGAGGTCTCGCAGGCGCCGGGGCTGCGCGAAGTCGTAGCCGTCGTCGCGGCCTGACGCGGCCGCTGCAAGGGCCGGTGCGCGGGGAGGATGCCCGCTCCGGCGGGCGAATCGCGCCCCATGCAGTCTCGCCAGCTCCACGCCTCGCTGCTCGCCTTCGCGGCGCAGGCGAGCGTTGCACTCGCTAGCCAGGTCGCGGGAGGCGACGAGATCGGCTTCGAGGTCGTGGAGGAGGGCGCACGCCGGTCGCGCCCGGGCCTGTTCTGCTACGCGCCCCTGACCGGCGAGTTCGTGGATCGCCACTGGGAGCAGCTGTTGACGCTCCCGGCCGCGACCGAAGCGCAGATGGCGCTCTCCTCGCACAACGGCCTCGAGGAGTACCTGGATGCGCACGCGGCCGGTCAGCGCGGCGGCGTGCCGATCCTCCAGGACGTCCTGCGCTGCTTCACCCGCCGCGTGTTCGACCGCTGCGGCGAGGACTTCGAGCTGAGCACCGAACGCTTCGAGGCCGCCTACCGCGAGCTTCGCCCCGCGACCGAGGAGGCCGGCGAGCTCGCAGTGCTCGCGCTGCTGCAGGGGGTCGGCTGCCTCTCGCCCGAGATCGCCTTGAGCGACGGCGTGATGCTCGCTCCGCTTGCCGAGCTTGACGTGCTCCCTCCCGATCCCGCCTGGCGGCGCCACGGCGTGCCGGCCACCGTCGTCGCACTGGTCGTTCCGCGTGCGTCGGGCGCGATCGAGGAGGCGCTCGGCGCCCTGCGCGATCTGCAGACGGCGCTGCGGCTCTACACCCCCGGAGTCGCCTTCGCGCCGCTGGCCTGGATCCGCGCCCAGCCCTCGGCCTGGCGCGCGCTGCCGATTCCGGGTGGGGGTCGCGCCGACGGCCATCTCTTCATCGCGCCCGAGCAGGAGGACGAGCTGCGCGCGTTCACGAGCCTGGTCACGCGCCGGCGCCCCGCCGAGGGCGAGCTGGCCTGGGCGCTCGAGCGCTTCGAGCTCGGCCTCGAGCGCGACGACCCGCTCAGCGGCCTGACCGACAACCTGCTCGCGCTGCGGGCGCTGCTTGAGCCCGAGGGTGTGCGCAGCGGCCGCCTGGCCGGGCGCATCGCCGCGCTCTGCGCGCAGCCCGAGCTTCGCGATGTCGCCACCGAGCGGGTCGCTCATGCCATTTCCCTCGAGCAGTCGCTGATCGCCGGCGTCAACGTCGGCGGCGACGCTGTCGCGCTGGCCTCCGAGATCGAGCAGCACCTACGCGCCCTGCTGCGCGATGTGATCTGCGGGCATCTCTCGCCCGACCTGCTGACGCTCGCCGACTCGATGCTGGTGGAGGTCGAGCCGATGATCGCGGCGCCAGAGGCTCCGATTCAGCAGACGCTGGATCCCGGCGACTGGTTCGACTCGGCCTACCCCGAGGACGACTACTGCGCGACCGAGGGCGAGCCGACCGCGCTCGAGCCCGGGCGCGGCTCCAGGTAGAGCGCCAGGCGCTCGAGCCCCGCGAGGTCTTCGAGCTCGCCCTCGAGCTCCGGGATGGTGACGGTGGGGAGGCCTGCGAAGGTCCCCGCCAGACGGGTGAGACCGGCGCCGTCCGCCTGTGCACGCGCGTCGCGCTCATCGACGCTTTGGCGGACGAGCTCGCCGAGGCTCTCGCCGAGGAGCTCATCCAGGGCGCCCGCGGGCGGCGCCTGGGAGCCCGCCGGATGGACGCGGTTGACGACGAGCGCGGCCAGCGTGAGCTTCGCCTCGCGCAGCTCGCTCGCGAAGGCGATCGTCTCCTCGACGACCGCACGCCGCGGCGAGGTGACGACCACGAAGGTCGTCGCCGGGTCGCGCAACAGCTTCTCGACGGCGGCGGCGCGCGCTCCGAGCCCGTCGACCATGCCGCCGATGGCGGTGAAGAAGGCCGCGATCTCGCGCAGCACGCCGGCGCCGGTGAGCCGCCCGAGGATGCCCAGGAAGGGCGCGCTCGCGCGGCCGGCGAGCCCGCCCTGGGCGATCAGCACGCGCAGCGCTCGGCCGTCGAAGAAGCGCATCAGCCGCGCCGGGGCGTCGAGGAAGTCGAGTGCGTTGCGCGAGGGCGGAGTGTCGAGCACGATCGAATCGAAGCCGCCGTCGCGGTCGAGCTCGTAGAGCTTGGCGACGGCGCTGAACTCCTGCGAGCCGGCGACTGCCCCGGAGAGCTCGCGGTAGATGCGGTTGGAGAGCGCGCGCTCGCGCACGCCCTCGTCGGCGGCCAGGCCGACGATCAGCTCATCCAGCGTGCGCTTGGGATCCAGCCGCATCGCCCAGAGCTCGCCGGCCCCGGTTGCCACCCGGCGCGGCTCACCGGTCAGCTCCTCGAGCCCAAGCGCCTGCGCGAGGCGCGGCGCCGGGTCGATGGTGACGACGACGACGCGCTGACCGCGGTTGGCGCGCGCGCGCGCGAGGGCCGCCGCCACGGTCGTCTTGCCGACGCCGCCGGCGCCGACGCAGACGCACAGGCGTCCCCCGAGCTGCACCGCCGGCTCGCTCATAGGACAACCTCTGGTTGTTGCGTGGTGAGGTTGTTTTCTTTTTCTTTCCCAGGGAGGGAGATCTCGTCAGGCCTGTGTTTCGGCGAGGCCTGAGACTGCGCAGCGCATAGTGTCGACCACCGCCGGGAGAGCGCCAG
>DASXEZ010000094.1:0-52654 GCA_036489875.1 Solirubrobacteraceae bacterium
AACCCGCGGTCGGCGCATGCGCCGTCCGCCGGTGGGGTGCATGCACCCCACCGAACAACCACCCCGAGGGGCCTAGGAGCGCGGCGCCCGCACGCCCGCCTGCACCAGCCGCGGCAGGATCTCGGTCTCCATCTGCGCGAGGCCCTCGTCGAAGTCGACGAAGGAGATCGCGATGCCGTCGGCGCCGGCCTCGTGCAGGTCGATCAGCTGCTGGGCGACCTGGTCGGGGGTGCCGACCATGGGGATTCCCCAGAAGCCGGCGATCATGCCCTCGAGCAGCCGGCGCTCGTCGATCGTCCAGTCGGTGCTCTGCGAGTGCTCGCGGCTGATCCCGGTGACGTTGGCCGCGCCCTCGTAGTCGGCGACCTGGCGGTGCACGTAGTCGTAGGCGGCCTTGGCCTCCGCTTCGGTGTCGCGGCAGACGATGTGGCCGCGGCCGAAGACGCGTATCTCGCGACCGTGGCGCTCGCGCGCGCCCGCCTTGATCTCGGCGATCTGCGCGGGCGCGGTCTCGGCGTTGGTGAGGCCGGCGAAGATCACGTCGGAGTGCTTGGAGGCGAAGGCGCGCCCGGCGGGGCTCGTGCCCGCGTTCATGATCACCGGGTAGGGCTTCTGCAGCGGCTTGGGCTCGAGCACGCCCGCGGGAACCTCGAAGTACTGGCCGTGGAAGTCGTTCTCGCCCGGCTGGGTCCACAGCTGCTTGAGCACCTGCGCCCACTCGTCGGCGACCTCGTAGCGCTCGTCGTGCTCGCGCTGGGTCAGGCCGAACATCGAGAGCTCCGCCGTGTACCAGCCGGCGACGATGTTGAGGCCGAAGCGACCGCCCGAGACGTGGTCGGCGGTGGCGACCATCTTGGCGGCGAGGACGGGATGGGCGAGCGGCACATGGAAGGTCGCGAAGACCTGGATGCGCTCGGTGTTGGCCAGCAGGCCGGTCGCCCAGATGAAGGTCTCAAACGAGCGGTCGCCGAGGTTGGCGGAGCCGCCGTAACCCCGCCAGCGCGCGACGGGGACGATCCCGTCGAGCCCGATGCGGTCGGCGTGGCGGGCGAGGCGGACGTTCTCCTCCCAGGTCGCCTCGATCTTGCCCTCGACGTCGGAGAGGGTGACGCCGCCGCGCAGGTTGATCCCGAACATGACGAGCTTGAGCTTGTTCTCCTCTCCGAGGATCGGCGATGCGAACTTGTCAACCGGCGTGTCGCTCACTGCGCTCACTCTCCTTGTCGGTGTATCCACGCCAGCCGCGGCTGGTCAATCCTGGCTCTTGGTGGTGGCGCCCGGGTAGTCGCCGGCCGCCACGTGGACGTCGATCACAGCAGCCTCGCCGGCGGCGAGCGCCGCGAGCGCCTGCTCGAGCGCTTCCGCGAGCTCCGCGTGGGCGGTGATCGGCCCGAAGCCGCGCAGGCCGAGCGAGCGCGCGAGGGCCGCGAGATCGGGGTCGGGGTCGCGGATCTGCTGCCCGACCCAGCGGTTCTCGACCGGGCGCTCGCGGGCGCGGGCGACCCGTTCCTGGTGGATCTCGTCGTTGAGGAACGTGCGGTTGTTGGCGATCACCACCAGCAGCGGGAGGCGGTAGCGGGCGGCGCTCCACAGCGCGCTCGCGCCCATCAGGAAGTCGCCGTCGCCCAGCACCGCGACCGGTATGCGCCCGGAGCCCTCGAGCGCGAGCGCGGCGCCGACGGCCATGCCCGGGCCCGAGCCGAGCCCTGCGCCGCCGTCCTGGCCGAGGTAGTCGAGCGGCCCGGTGAGCGGCCAGTCCTCACCCGACCAACCCAGCGGGGCGCGGATCAGGCAGCTGCTCGAGCCCGCGAGGGCTTCGCGAAGCGCCGCCGCGAGGGCGGAGACCGTGATCTCCTCGCCGGCCGGCGCCTGCGGCGTGAGTGGTTGGCGCGCCGGCAGCCACTCCGCGCGCTCGCCGAGGGCGAGCTCCGGGAGCTCGGCGAGCAGCTCGGTGACGAAGCGGTCGGGGTGGGCGCTGATCGCCAGGTCTGTGGGTGCGAGCGAGAAGTGATCCTTGCTCCAGCCGTTGTGGAGCGCCGCGTCGGCGCTGACCGAGATCACCGACGCCGCCGGCGACTCCTCGCCGAAGGCGCTCGCCAGCGTGCCACCGAGGTCGACCCAGTCCAGGGCGAGCACGACATCGGCCGCGCGCAGCAGCTCGGCGGCGGCCGCCGGCAGGAAGGTCGCGGGCGCGACGGGGTGGCGGCGATGGTCGCTCGGGAAGGCGGCGCCGACCTTGAGGTCGGTCAGCACGGCCGCGCCGAGGTGCTCGGCGAGCTCCACGCGGGCGTCCCAGTCGGTCTGCTCGCGGCTGACGCGCCCGATCAGAAGCAGCGGGCGCTCCGCCGCGCTCAGGAGGGCGGCGGCGGCGCGAACGGCTGAGGCGTCGCCTGAGGGCGGTGGCGGCGGGCGGTGGCGGGAGACGTCGGGGAGCGCCGGCGGACGCTCGAGCGGCTGTTCCTGGAGCGCCGAGTCCAGGCAGACGTAGACGGGGGCGCAGGGGTAGCTGCGCGTGATCAGGTCGGCGTGCACGAGCGCCTCGAGCGCCGCCGGCACCGATGTCGGCTGGTCGTCCCACTTGACGTAGGAGCGGACGAGGGCGCCCTGGTCGGCGGAGGTGTGGATCCAGTCGATCCAGGGGCGTCGCAGCGCCGCGTCGAGCGGCCCGGTGGCGCCGATCACGAGCATCGGCACGCGGTCGCAGAAGGCGTTGTAGAGCGCCATCGTCGCGTGCATCAGGCCGACGTTGCTGTGCAGGGCCACCGCCAGCGGCTCGCCTGTGACCTTGGCGTAACCGTGGGCCAGCGCGACCGCGTGCTCCTCGTGCAGGCAGAGCAGGATCTGCGGGCGCTCGTTGCCGAGGTAGTTGACGATGCTGTCGTGCAGCCCGCGGTAGCTGGCGCCGGGATTGAGGCTCAGGTAGGGCAGCTCGAGCCGGCGCAGGATCTCTGCGAAGGCGTCGCTCGACCAAGCCATCGCCTGGTCCGCCGGCACCTCGACGGTGGGTCGCTCGATGTCCATGCTCAGCCGGGGCTCGCTTCCCCGGCCACAACCGAAACGTGCCTAACCATTAGGCGGATTACTCTATGGGAGCCCGGCGGCCGCCGCTGGGGCGACGCCGATGTGGACGGGGGACGGTCGGCAGCGATCGGGCGGCGCCGCCGGGCACACCTGGTTTGTCCCCGTGGTTGCGGCGGCGGTAGAGCGGCGCACCCGCTCCTTGGTCGGACGCCTAGAGCGCGCGCTTCGTCGAGGTCGGCGTAGCAGCGGGGCGTCGCCGCGCACCCGCTCCTTGGTCGAACGCGCGCGTAGAGCGCCCTTCGTCGAGGTCGGCGTCGCAGCAGCCTCGCGTCGGCTGTCGGCTGTCGGCCGTCGGTCGATGGCGCCATGTTGGCGGCTCGGGAGTCCGGCGGCTACACCGCCGCCCCGGCGCCGTCGGGACTGGGCTCGGGCGAGTTCTTCGAGGAGTCGATCTCGCGGATCCCCGGCAGCTGTCCGTGGGCGGTGTAGTAATGCTCGCGTCCGGCGATCATCAGGTCCTCGGCCGGAAAGCGCGTGATCACGTCGCAGCCGTCCGCGGTCACCACCAGCTGCTCCTCGATCCGCGCCGCCGACCAGCCGTCGCTCGAGGGCCAGAAGGTCTCGAGCGCGAAGACCATCCCCTCCTGGATCACCTCCGGGTGCTCGAGGGACACCAACCGCGAGATGATCGGCTTCTCCCAGATCGAGAGCCCGACGCCGTGCCCGAACTGCAGCGCGAACGCGGCCTCCTCGTTGGGAAAGCCGAACTCCTCCGCCTTCGGCCAGACCGAGACGACCTCGTCGGTGCTGACGCCGGGGCGGATCTTGGCAATCGCCGAATCGAGGATGTGGCGACAGCGCTTGTAGGCGTCGAGGAGGGCCGGCGACGCGCTGCCGACCGCGAAGGTGCGGTAGTAGCACGTGCGGTAGCCCATGTAGGAGTGGAGGATGTCGAAGTAGGCGGGATCGCCGGGGCGCAGGACGCGGTCGGAGTAGACGTGCGGGTGGGGTGAGCAGCGCTCGCCGGAGATCGCGTTGACGCCCTCGACGTGCTCGGAGCCGAGGTCGTAGAGCGTCTTGGCGACGAGGCCGACGCACTCGTTCTCGCGCATTCCCGGCCGCATCGCGCGGTAGAGCTCCTCGTAGGCGGCGTCGACCATCATGCAGGCCGTGTCGAGCAGCGTGATCTCATCGCGCGTCTTGATCATGCGCGCCTCCTGCATCAGCTGCTGAGCGTCGACCACCTGGATCCCCTCGCGCTGCAGCGCGAAGAGCACCACGGGCTCGACGACGTCGACGCCGAGCGGCTCACCGAGCAGGCCGCGCTCCTCCAGTGAGCGGCGGATCTTTCCCGCCACGTCCTCGGCGCGCCCCGACGCCGGTGACATCGCCCCGCGCATCGTCGAGATCCCCGCCGGCGAGCGGCCCTGCAGCCACGGGCAGTAGATCTCGTGGTGGCGAGCGGCCGAACCGAAGTCCCACATGACCGGATCGTCGCCCTGGGGCAGCAGGCAGAAGCGCGCCAGCTTGTCCATCGCCCAGGTGCCGATGTGGGTTGCCGTGATGTAGCGGATGTTGGCCATGTCGAAGCACAGGAGCGCCCCGACCTCGGCCTCCGCAAGCAGGCCCTTAATCCGCGCGAGGCGCTCGCGGCGCAACCGGTCGATGTCGACGCGCTGTTCCCAGTCGACGGTCGTGAGTCCAAATGTCTTACCCATTTCTCAGCACCTTTGCAGTCGATTGCAGTCCAGAGCGTCGTGGCGAGGACAGCTTCGCACGCGGGCCGTTAGGCTGAGGCTGTGAGCACCGAGACGATGACCGCCGCGCAGTACGAAACGAGCGGCCCCAGAGCCGGCGAAATCTCGCTCCTGGAGCTGCCACGGCCCGTTCCGGCAGCCGGCGAAGTGCTCGTGCGTGTGCGCTTCTACGGCGTCAACCCGACCGACATCGGCTCGCAGGCGGGCCGAACCTTCAACCCGCCCTACGAGCGCGTCGTGCCGGGTCAGGACGGCGCCGGCGAGATCGTCGAGGTCGGTGCGGGCGTGGCGCCCGAGCGCGTCGGCGAGCGGGTGTGGCTCCACTTCTGCCAGTGGCAGCGCGCGCAGGGCGCTGCCGCCCAGTGGATCGCGCTGCCGGCGCAGCGCGCCGTCGCCCTGCCCGACTCGGCCACGCTCGAGCTCGGCGCCGGACTCGGGATCCCGGCGATGACGGCTCACCGCTGCCTGCACGCCGACGGCGAGATCGAGGGCGCGCAGGTCCTCGTCGCCGGCGGCGCGGGTGCCGTCGGGCATGCAGCAGTCGAGCTCGCGCGCTTCGCCGGCGCGCGCGTCGCGAGCACCGTCAGCTCCGAGGCCAAGGCTCGCCTCGCGCAGGCCGCGGGCGCAGAACTGGTCGTCAACTACAAGGGTGAGGGCGCCGGCGCGCAGATCGCCGAGTGGGCGCCGGGCGGGCTCGCGAAGATCATCGAGGTGGCGATCGCGGCGAACCTCGCCCTCGACGCGGAGACGATCGCGCCCGGCGGCGAGATCGCCTCCTACGGCGCCCCCGACGGCCCGATCGAGGGCTCGCGCGCGCTGATGGTCAAGAACGCGACCGTCCGCTTCGTGCTCGTCTACACGATGGGTGAGCGGGCCTGCGCCGAGGCCGTCGAAGGCGTCAGCGCTGCGCTTCGTGCGGGCGCGCTGAGCGCGATGCCGCAGCTGCGCTTCCCCCTCGAGCGCATCCAGGAAGCCCACGATGCGGTGCGCGAGCACGTCGTCGCCAAGGTGCTCGTAGAGATCCCCTAGTCATGCAAGGAGCCAAATGATCAGCGAGCAAGGGTTGAACGGACGGATCGGCTGGATCGGCGTCGGCCGGATGGGCTCGCCGATGATCGTCCGCCTGCTCGAGGCCGGCTACGACGTGGCGGTCTGGAATCGCACGCGCGAGAAGTGCGATCCGCTCGAGGAGCGGGGCGCCACCGTCGTCGACTCCCCGGCGGCGCTGGCCGACTGCGACGTCGTCTTCACGATGGTCGCGGGCTCCGACGACCTGAAGGCCGTGACCATCGGCGAGGGCGGCCTGCTCACGCGCGGCGACCGCGCTCCCGCGATCCTGATCGACTCCTCGACAGTCTCCGCGGAGGCCTCCGAGGCGGTGCGCGCCCACGGGCGGGCGGTCGGCACGGCGCTGCTCGCGGCGCCGGTGAGCGGCAATCCCTCGGTCGTGCGCGCCGGCAAGTTGACGGTGGTGGTGTCCGGGCCCGAGGAGGCCTGGGAGGAGGCGCGGCCGATCCTCGAGGCGCTCGGTCGCGGCGCCACCTACGTCGGCGAGGGCGACCGCGCCCGGCTGGTCAAGATCTGCCACAACCTCGCGCTCGGCATCGTCGCCCAGACCCTGGCGGAGATCACGGTGCTGGCGGAGAAGGGCGGCATCTCGCGCACCGACTTCCTGGCCTTCTTCAACGACAGCGTGATGGGCTCGATGTTCTCGCGTTACAAGACGCCGGCGCTGGTCACCCTCGACTACACGCCCTCGTTCACGGCGACGCTGCTGCTCAAGGACTTCGACCTCGGGCTTGCGGCCGCCGGGGAGCTGGGAGTCAGCGTGCCGGTCGTCGAACACGTGCGCGCGCTCGTCGCCGAGCTGATCGAGGAGGGCTACGGCGACGAGGACTTCGCCGCGATGCTGAGCGTGCAGGCCAAGGCCTCGGATCTCGAGCTCGAGAGCGAGCCGGGCCCGGTCCCCGACGGCCTCGCGCCGAGCGTCGCCGGAGCCTGAGCACCACGCCCGCTGCGGCCTGGGGCGCTCTGCGGCGGTGTATTGTTGGCGCCCGCCGGGCGGTGAACGTGCTCGAGGGACGAGCTGTTACCGGCGCGTGTGGGGGCACTGAGGGCGAGCGGCCGGGTCCGGCCGGGGAGGGACGAACGTGAAGGTTCTCTATTGCGGACAGGCCGCCTACCGAGGCCTGCCGGCGGACTTCGCCCAGCGCTACGACTCGGTCGTGACGACGCCCTATCTCGAGCTCGTCGAGCCCGAGACGATGTACTACTCGCTGCACTCCCACGTCGAGGAGCTGCTGCTGGCGGCGCGCAGCGGCTTCGACGGCGTGATGGTCACCGAGCACAGCCAGACCACCTACGACCTCTCGCCGAACCCGAACCTGATCGCCTCGATCCTGGCGCACACGACCCAGGTCGAGGGGCTCGACACCGCGATCACGGTTCTCGGCCGCTCGCTGGGCAAGTCGCGCGAGCCGCTGCGGATCGCCGAGGAATACGCGATGCTCGACACGCTCAGCGGCGGGCGCCTGATCGCGGGGCTGCCGGTCGGTCTCAGCTACGACGCCAACCAGAACGGAGGCGTCCCCCCGATCGAGACGCGAGCCCGTTACCGCGAGGGCCGCGCGCTGCTCGAGAAGGCCTGGAGCGCGACCGAGCCGTTCGCCTGGAACGGCAAGTACTCGCGCTATCCGATCGTCAACATCTGGCCGCGCCCGCTGCAGCAGCCGCATCCGCCGTTCTGGATCCCGGGCAGCGGCTCGCCGGGAACGCTGAAGGAGATCCTCGGCCACGACGAGGTCTTCACCTACCTCAGCCACTTCGGCCCGAAGCTGACCGGCCCGCGGATCTTCGGCCGCTTCTGGGACATGGCCGAGGAGATGGGGCGCGACCGCAACCCCTACCGCCTCGCCTTCATGCAGGTCGTCTGCGTCGGAGAGAGCGACGCCGAGGCCGAGCGCATCTACGGCGAGCACCTGCAGTCGCACTTCCGCAACTCCTTCGGCTCGGTCCCCCAGAGCGGCTTCTCGCTCCCCGGCTACACCGACATCCGCGGCGTCGAGGCGATCCTGCGCGACCACAGCGACATGGGAATCGCCGGGCACCTGCGCGATATCAGCTTCCGCGAGCTCGCCGACACCCAGGCCGCGATCGTCGGCGGACCCGAGACCGTGCGCGAGCAGATCGCCGAGTTCGTCAAGGAGTACCGCATCGGCAACCTGCTCGTGATGCTGCACGGCGGGTCGATGCCACACGACCTCGTGAACTACAACATCGGCCTGTTCACCTCGGAGGTGCTGCCGCACCTGCGCGGGATCTGGGACGACGAGGGGTGGGAGCACAACTGGTGGCCCACCGGGATCGGCGCGCGAACGCCGCAGGCCAGCGCCGCCTAGCGGCCGAAGCGCAGAGCAGACTGGGAGGGATGCAGATGGAGGCAGGGGTTGCCGGCGCCGCGCGCGAGGAGGTTCGCAGCGTCTGGAACGACGAGCTCGAGATACACGTCCAGGTCGGCGGCAGCGGGCCGCCGCTGCTGTTCCTACACGCCGCCGGCGGCCTGCGCTGGGGCGAGTTCCTCGATCGCCTCGGCGAGCACTACACCGTCTATGCGCCCCAGCTGCCGGGCACGCACCCCTCCGATCCCCACGCGATCGACAAGGTCGACAACTTCGCCGACCTGGTGCTGATCTACGAGGAGCTCGTGCGCGCGCTCGGCATCGCCGGCGCGCCGGTCATCGGCGAGTCCTTCGGCGGCATGATGGCCGCCGACCTCGCGGCGCACTTCCCGGAGCTGTTCTCGAAGGTCGTGCTGCTGGCGCCGGCCGGTCTGTGGCTCGAGGATCACCCGCCGACGGTGTTCGAGCTGACGGCGGCCAAGCCCGAGGAGGTCCCCGGCTACCTCTTCGCCAACCCCGACAGCGACGTCGCCAAGGCCTTCTTCGCGATGCCCGATGACCCGGAGCTGATCCCCGGGATCGTCGCGGCGCTGGTCTGGGCGCAGGGCTGCTCGGGCAAGTTCCTGTGGCCGATCCCCGACCAGGGGACCGCCAAGCGACTGCACCGCGTCAAGGCGCCGACACTGATCCTCTTCGGCAGCGAGGATCGCGTCATGCCGGCCGTCTACGGCGAGGAGTACGCGCGGCGCATCGCCGGCAGCCGCCTTGAGATCTTCGAGGGTTGCGGGCACATCCCGCAGGTCGAGGAGATCGATCGCACGCTCGAGCTCGTGAGCTCGTTCCTGGGCGACTGAGCGGACGCGAGTCGGCGGCTGAAGGACGCGGCGCGTCGTCGAGCGCGTGTGCGGCGTAGGTGAGCCAGCGCGGAGGTGGGGGAGGCCGAGCGGCTGGGCGGCCCTGACCGGGCCGGCGGGGCGGTCCCGTGTGCTGCTCGTGCGCGATTTGGGAGCCGCTGTACGATGACGCGGCGATGCCGAGCGCCGGTGATCGACCGCCGTCCAACGGCACAGCGACCTTGCGCGACGTCGCCCGCCGCGTCGGTATCCATCCGGCGACCGTCTCGCGCGCGCTCAACGAGAACACCCGCCACCTCGTCAGCGACGCCACCGCGCTGCGCATCACGGAGGTCGCCAGCGAAATGGGCTACCGGCCCAACGCGATCGCGCGCAGCCTGAAGACGAACCGCTCGATGACGATCGGGGTGATCCTGCCCGACCTCACCAACCCGCTGTTCCCGCCGATGGTGCGCGGGATCGAGGAGGCCCTGTCCCCAGCCGGCTTCACGGCGCTGCTCGCGAACACCGACAACGACTCGGTGCGCGCCCGCGCCGTCGTCCAGACGCTGCGCCTGCGCCAGGTCGACGGCTGGATCTCCGCGGTGCCCACGCTCACCGAGCAGCTCTTCGACGATCCGCAGACGCCCCTGGTGCTGCTGAACCGCGAGGACGAGGCGGGCACGCCCGCCGTCGTCGGCGACGACCGCGCCGGCATCGCGCAGTCGGTCGCGCACCTGGTCGAGCTCGGGCACCGCCAGATCGCCTACCTCGCCGGTCCTCAGACGATCTCCACCGGCGTCAAGCGCTACGACGCCTACCTCGAGGCGATCGCCGCCCACGGGCTCGAGCGCGACGACGCGATCGTGCGCTTCGCAAGATCGTTCACCGAGGACGCGGGAGCGCAGGCGCTGCGCGACCTCTTCGACGCACGTACGCGCTTCACGGCGGTGATGGCCGGCAACGACCTGCTCGCGCTCGGCTGCTACGAGCTGCTCGCGCGGCGCGCGCTGCGCGCACCCGACGACCTGTCCGTTGTGGGCTTCAACGACATGCACTTCGCCGACCGCTTCGACCCGCCGTTGACCACGGTGCGGATCCCCCACCACGACATGGGGCGCCGGGCCGCCGAGCTCCTGCTCGGACGGATCGCCGGAACCTACGCCGCCGCGCAGGCGCCGGTCGTGTTGCCGGCGCAGCTCGTCGTGCGATCCTCGACGCGAGCCCCGGCGCCGGCGCGGCGGTGGCTGCTCGCACGCCGATAGCGAACGGGAGCGATCACCGGCGCGAAGCGCCGGCCGCTAGTGCGCGCTGAAGCCGCCGTCGATCACGAGGTTCGTGCCGGTCACCCAGCTGCTCTCGTCGGAGGCCAGGAAGAGCGCTGCGGCAGCGACGTCGCCCGGGGTCCCGATGCGCTTGAGCATCAGGCTCTCGAGGTGACCTTCGCGAAAGCCGGGCTGCTCGAGCTGCGCGGCGGTGGCGGGGCTCTCGATGATGCCCGGGCTGATCGCGTTGGCGCGGATGTTGTGCGGGCCGCCCTCGAGCGCCAGCTCGCGCGTCATTGCGATCACGGCAGCCTTCGTTGCGGCGTGGGCGATCGAGCCCGGCGTCTGGGCCAGCGCGCTGATGCCGCAGATCGAGCCGGTGTTGATGATCGAGCCGCCCCCGCGCTCCAGCAGGTGGGGCCAGGCGGCGCTGCAGGTGTAGAACATCAGGTCCAGCTCGTTGCGGACCGTGAAGCGCCATTCCTCGTCGGTCATCTCGGCGATCGAGGCGAAGCGCGGGGCGGAGGCGTTGTTGTAGAGGATGTCGAAGCCGCCGTGGAGCGCGGCGGCCTGCTCCACCCAGTCTCGCGCCGCGGCCGAGTCGCCGAGGTCGACGGGCCCCATCGAGGTCATCTCGCCGCCCCGCGCGTGGACCAGCGCGACGGTCTCCTCGGCCTCCTCGCGCTTGAGGTCGCAGCCGACGACGATCGCACCCTCCTGGGCGAAGAGAAGCGCGGCCTCGCGGCCCTGCCCGCCGGCGGTGCCGGTGATCAGCGCGACCTTCCCGGCGAGCCGCTCAGCCATCGCCGCCGCCCGTCGCCTCGATGAAGGCGCCTCCCCGCGAGCGCGTCGCCTCGCTCATGTGTTCGAGCACGCAGCTCGAGTGAGCGGGCCAGTGCTCGTGATCGACGCCGTGCGCGCGCTCCCAGAAGGCGCCGAGCATCACGTGGTCGTGCGCGGCATCGCGGCCGCAGAAAAAGCAGATCAGCTCGAACTCGGGATGGTCGTGGCCGTGGTCGTGACCTGGGCCGTGATCGTGGTCGTGCACGCGGCGGAGCCTAATGCGCGGCGGCGAGGTCGGCGAGCAGCACGCGCACCTCGGCGGCGATGCGCTCCGGCGTCGGCGCTATCTCATCCAGTAGGTGCGTCGCGAAGGGGGCCGGCGCGTCGAGTGTGCAGAGCAATCGCGCGCGCCTCAAGGGTCGCGCCTGCAGCACGCGCGCGAGCATGTGGCTCGCCGGGCTCGCGCCCGCGCGCGACTCATCGACGAAGAGCAGGGCCCGGTGATCCCCGGTCGCCGCGATCAGTGCCTCGACGGGCAACGGGTTCAGCGTCGGCACGTCGAGCACCGACACCTCCGTGCCGTCTGCGGCCAGCACCTCCGCGGCGGTGAGGGCGTGCTGGAGCGTCAGCGAGTAGGAGATGATCATCGCGCCGGCGCCTTCGCGCAGAAGCGTCGGTCCCGAGATCTCGGCAGGCTCGCCAGGGACCAGTCCCTCATAGTCGCCCAGTTGGATCTGGTCGATGATCACCGTCGGGTCCTCGCCGGTGAGAGCGGCATGGAAGGCGGCGTCGACGCCGGCGGGCGTGCCGGGCGCGATCACCCGTAGGCCGGGAACGTTCTGGAGCATCGCCTGCGCGGTGTGCTCGTGCTGCGCGCCGCCACCCCGGCGTGAGCCGGCCATGATGTGGAAGGCGACCGGGGCGCTCGCGGCGCCGCCGGAGAGATAGCGGACGTTGGCCGCCTCGTTGACGACGGGCGCCCAGCCGTAGAACATGAAGCTCGCAGTCGAGATCGGGACCAGCGTGCGCAGGCCCGCGATCGCCGCCCCGATTCCCGCCGCAGTGGTCGCGAATTCGCTGATCGGCGGCAGCAGGATCTGGTCCGGATGGCTCGCGAGCAGGCCATCGCCGGGGTTGAAGGGAAGCGACACCGAGCCGCCGAGGACGAGCAGCGAGGGGTTGGCGTCGAGCTCGCGGCGGAGTGCTCGCGCACGCGCCTCGTGATAGCGCATGACCTCGCTCAAGCCCACACCCCCTCGAAGGCCGCGGCCGCCGGAGCGGGTGGTGCCGCCGCCGCGGTCGCAAAGGACTCCGCCGCGGTGGCGGCAACCGCGTCGTCGAGCTCGAGCAGCCGCGTGAGCTCGACGCCGCTCGCCAGTAGCGCACGGGCCTCGCGCAGAAGCGGGTCAAGCTCCGGCCATCCCGGAGCGGCCTGCGGGGCGGCGGCGTCGCGCAGGTCGAGAGGGCCGCTCACGAGCTTCGGCAGGAAGCTCGCGTTGCCGGGCCACGGCGGCGTGCGTGCTTCGATGAAGCGCGGTCCACCGCCCTCGCGGACGGCCGTGACGTCCTCGCGCATCGCGGCGGCGATCGCCTCGGCCTCGCCGGCGTCGACGGCCCGAGCGGGGATCTGGTGCACGGCGGCGAGCGAGTGGAGCGTGGGTGCGGCCTGCATCGCGTTCGCCCGCCCGGGGGCCGAGGCGGAATTGCTCTCGCACACGAACAGCACCGGCAGCTGCCAAAGCGCGGCGAGGTTCAGGCTCTCGTGCATCGCCCCTTCGCCGAGCGCGCCGTCGCCCAGGAACGCGAAGACGATGCCCGGCTGCGCGAGTCGCTTGCGCGCCAGCGCCATTCCGACCGCGAGCGCCGGGCCGCCGGCGACCATGGCGCTCGTGTACGGCACCCCGCGCGTGGCGTCGGCGAGGTGGAGCGTGCCGGCGCGGCCGCGCTGGGGACCGCCGTCGCGGCCGAGGATCTCGCCGTACATGATCGCCAGATCGCACCCGAGCGCCGCCAGCGCACCGTGGTTTCGGTGGTTGAGGGTGATCAGATCGCCCTGCTCGCGCTCGGCGGCGAGCGCGCCCGCGGTGGCCTCCTGCCCGATCGAGACGTGGAAGACGCCGGTGATGAGTTCGGCGTGGGCGATCAAGGTCTCATCGAAGCGGCGGGCGCGCAGCATCGCCGCAAACCGCTCCAGACGCCGGTCGGTGCTCAAGGGCGCACCAGCTTCGCGGCCGGGCGCTTCGCGGGTGGCGCTCCTCGCATCGACACGGCGCGGATCGTAATGTCTGCGGCTGCGACCGACCCCTACCACGGACAGGAGATCAAGTTGACCGAGCGCACGAGCCCGCCATTTCGCGCCGACCACGTGGGCAGCCTGCTGCGCCCGCCGGAGGTCAAGGCTGCGCGCGAGAGCTTCGCCGCCGGCGCCATCACCGCCGCAGAGCTCCGCGCCGTCGAGGACGAGGCGATCCGCTCGGCCGTCGCGATGCAGGAGCAGGTCGGGCTGGCGCTCGCGACCGACGGCGAGATCCGCCGCCAGTCCTGGCACATGGACTTCATCTACCAGCTGGGCGGAATCGGACGGGCGCCAAGCGAGGTGCAGGCGGTCGAGTTCCATACGCTGGACGGCGACACGATCGTCTCCGCTCAGGGCTCGTTGCGGGTCAACGACAAGGTCTCGCTCGACCACACGATCTTCGGCGATGACTTCTCGACGCTCGCTTCGATGACCACCACGGCGGTGCCCAAGCAGACGATCCCCTCGGTCAACATGATCTACGCCCGCGGCGGGCGGGCCGCGATCGACGAGGGCGCCTACCCCGACCTCGAACAGTTCTGGGCCGACATCGTCGCCGCCTACGGCGAGGAGCTGCGACGGCTCGGCGCGCTGGGCTGCACCTACCTCCAGTTCGACGACACCTCGCTGGCTTCCATCAACGACCCGCAGCTGCGCGAGAAGATCGCGGCGCGCGGGGACGATGCCGACACGCTGCACCTGACCTTCATCCGCCGCCTCAACGATGTGATCGCCCACAAGCCGGCCGGGATGGCGATCACGACGCACATGTGTCGCGGCAACTTCCGCTCCTCCTTCTCGGCCGCCGGCAGCTACGACTTCGTCGCTGAAGCCCTCTTCAGCGAGCTCAACGTCGACGGCTTCTTCGTCGAATACGACGACGAGCGCTCGGGCGGCTTCGAGCCGCTGCGCTTCGTGCCCAAGGGGAAGATGGTCGTACTCGGGCTGGTCACGACCAAGCGCGGCGAGCTCGAGACCAAGGACGAGCTCAAGCGGCGGATCGAGGAGGCCAGCGCCTTCGTTCCGCTCGAGCAGATCTGCCTCTCGCCCCAATGCGGGTTCGCCTCGACGATGGAGGGCAACGACCTCAGCTACGAGCAGCAGGTCGAGAAGCTGCGTCTCGTCGTCGAGACCGCCCAGGAGGTGTGGTGCTGAAAGCGACGGCCGGGAGGCCGCTGGCGACGACGATCACCGGCTCGATCCCGAGGCCCGACTGGTTCGACCTCAACCTCGGCCCGCGCAGCTTCCGGGAGGGGATGGGCGACTCGCGCTACCGCGAGCAGTACCAGGACGCCGTCAGCTCGCACCTGCGCGACCAGGAGCGCGCCGGCATCGATGTCGTCACCGACGGCGACTGCCACTTCGACATCGACGTCGGCGGCCAGAGCTGGTTCCTCTACCCGGCGCGCCGCCTGGAGGGCTTCAGCGGCCGCGACTATCCCGAGCGCATCGGCTACGGCAGCGGCAAGGGCTCGATCATCTTCGAGGCCATGGAGTCGCGTGTGCTGCCGCGCGTGACAGGTCGGATCGCGCGCGGCGAGCTCCAGTACGCAGAGATCTGGAAGGTCGCCCAGGAGCTCACCGAGCGCCCCGTCAAGTTCGGGACGATCACCCCGGAGGTGCTCGGGCTGTCTGTCGGCAACGACTTCTACGACAGCTACGCCGAGCTCGTGATGGCGCTCAGCGACGCGATCCGCGAGGAGCTGACCGAGGTCGCGCTGTCCGGCTGCGCCGCGCTCCAGCTCGAGGAGCCCAACGTCCACCTGGCGAGCGTCCGCCGCCGCCCGGGCGTCGAGGAGCTCGACGTGGCCTTCTTCGTCGAGGTCTTCAACAACACGGTGCGCGGCCTGCGCGAGCTGACCGAGGTGTGGTGTCACAGCTGCTGGGGCAACACCGCCCAGCAGAGCATGTTCGCCGAGCACCAGTCCTACGGCCCGGCGCTCGAAGCGCTCGACTCCCTCGACGTCGACGTCCTGACCTTCGAGTGCGCGAGCAACGGCGGCATGGACCTGGAGCTGATCGCGGAGGCGATCAGCAAGGACAAGAAGGTCGCCGTCGGCGTCGTCGATCACCGCAACCTCCAGGTCGAGAGCCCGGAGCAGGTCGCAGCGCTGCTGCGCACCGCCCTGCGCCACATCGAGCCCGAGCGGCTGATCGTCTCAAGCGACTGCGGCTTCGGCCGCGAGGGGATGACGCGGCGGATCGCCTTCTACAAGATGGTCGCGATCGTGCGCGGCACCAACATCGTCCGCCGTGAGCTCGGCCTCCCCGAGGCGCCCTGCCGCGCCGCCGACCCGAGCTTCGCCTTCGGGCGCGCTCCTCAGGAGATCTGAAGCAGCATCCAGCCGTCGAGCTCGCTGCGCTCGAAACGGGTGGCGAAGCCGCTCTGGGCGCTGAGGCGCTCCAGGTAGTCGGCGACCTCACTGGCGCGCGGGTCATCGACGCGCAGGGGCTCGGTGCTCCCGTCGGGGAGCATGTGGGCGGGGACGAAGCCGGTCTCGAGCGCTCCGCCCGCGCCCAACCACAGCACCGCGATGCCGGTCTTGCGGGCGTCGACGCGGAAGGGGAAGAGCGGGAACTCCTCGGCCTGCGCGAACGACGAGCGCTCGCCGAAGCGGGCCTCGCGCGCGGCGCGGTCCGCACCGGTCACCTTGATCGAGTTGAAGTGGTGGATCAGCGCCCCGAGCCCGTAGAAGATCGGCTTGCCGGCATGGATCTCGACGCCGCGCAGGGCGTGGTGGTGGCAGCACATGACGGCGTCGGCGCCGTGATCGACGGCGTCGCGCGCCAGCTGCAGCTCGTAGTCCTGGAGCACCTCCATCCAGCTCGAGTAGCCCCAGTGCGGCGCGACGATGAGGAAATCCGCCTGGGCGCGCGCGGCGGCGATCGTCTCGCGGTAGAGCGCCAGATCCTCCGCGAAGGGGACCGTCTCGATCAGCGGGTCGATCCCCGGCTCCCAGAAGTTCGGGTCCGGATCACCGTAGTAGGTGCGTACGCGCAGCGGCGCGATGCCGGGCCGGTTGGGCCGCGCCTCATAGCCCACCGGGTAGACGCTGCAGAAGCCGAGGAAGGCGATCCGCAGGCCGTCGCGCTCGAGGATAGCCGGCGCGGTCGCCTCGGCGAGATCCATGCCGGCGCCGGTGGTGGCGATGCCCTGCGAGCGCAGGAGCTCGAGCGTGTCCGCGAGACCCTCGTAGCCGCCGTCGATCATGTGGTTGTTGGCGGCGCTCATCACGTGGAAGGGCACCTGGCCGAGGAAGTCGCCGCACTCGCGCGGAGCGCCGTTGAAGTGCTTGTGGCTCGGGGCGCGGCTCGGGCGGTCCGAGTAGACGCCCTCGCAGTTGCCGAAGACGATGTCGGCCTGCTCGAGCAGCGGGCGCAGTGGCGCGAACGAGGCCAGTCCGTCGGGGACGTCGGGGAAGACGTCGCCGACCGAGAACACCGTGATGCGCCGCTCAGCCATCAGCTCAGAAGGCGAAGAACGGCGTCTCGCGCTCGCCCTGGAGATGGATGTCGAAGCGCAGCCCGTCGCCCTCGGGCACGGCGACCAGCAGCTCGCGGTCCTCGGGCGGTACGAGCTCGAGGACCGGGTCGGCCGCGTTGGCCTCCTCCTCGTCGGGGAAGTAGATCCGCGTCACGACCTGCTTGAGCAGCCCGCGCGCGAAGATCGCCACGTTCAGGTGCGGCGCGAGCGCGCCGTCCGCTGTCGGCGTCGGCTCCGGCTTGCGCACCACGACGCTGTAGCGACCGGAGTCATCGGTGCGCCCGCGCGCCATCTGCTCGCCCTCCCAGACCTCGATGTAGCCCTCCGGCCAGGCCAGCGCCACCCCATCGCCATCGAGGATCAGACCCTCGATGCGCACGGCCCCGGGACTGTCGGGCGCGACCGCCTCGTTGCTGCCCTCGAACATCAGGGCGTAGCCGTACAGCGGGCCCATCGTCTGCGACGGGCTCGGCACGCCCGCGAGCGGGTCGTCACGCTCGGTGGGGGCGCTCAGTGGTCGTTCTCCATCGGCGTCGCGCGCGGGCCCCGCAGGACGATGTCCCAGTCGTAGGCGAGCGCGGAGTCGATGTCGCCGACCTCGGTCTCAGCGGAGTTGAAGCGCGCGAGCAGGCGCTCGACGCCGCGCTGATCGGGGATCGACTGCAGGATCGGGTCGCGGTCCTGTAGCGGGTCGCCCTCGAAGTAGCACTGCGTGACGAGCCGATGGGAGAGCAGCGGGCCGAACAGCGAGGTGTGGATGTGGGCGGGGCGGAAGAGCGCCCCCAGGTCGCCTGGATAGGCGGCGGGCTTGATCGTGCGGAAGTGGTAGCCCCCGTCGGAGTCGGTGATCGTGCGCCCGGCGCCGGTGAAGTTGGGATCGAGCGACATGAAGCCCGGATCGGCGGGATCGACGTAGGCGCCGGAGGCGTTGGTCTGCCAGATCTCGAGCAGCGTGTTGGGAACGCCGCGGCCGTCGCTGTCGAGCACGCGACCGCTCAGCGTGATCGTCTGCCCGATCGGCCGGCCCGCGTGCTGCTTGGTGAGGTCGTTGTCGCCCGGACGCACCGGCACGCGCCCCCAGACCGGCCCGCGCGCATGGTGGAACCAGTCGTGGGGCACCTCGATCAGGCGCTTCGATGGCGCCCGTCGCAGCGTCGCCACGTAGGCCGGGTGCAGATACGGCGGGTTGAAATCCTCGATCTCGGCTACGGCCATGTCGAACCTCGCAACGACGCGGACAGTGCCCACATCGTAGTTGCTGGGGCGGCACGGGGGCAACCGGCCTTACCAGCATGCTCAATCGGTTGAAGGCGCGTAATACTGCGCGCCGTGACGCTCGTGCTGCTGACGCCGATCGGCCTGGACGCCGGCTGCTGGGAGCCGATGCCGCTTCCCGCCGTCAACGTCGCCAAGCACACCTTCCCGGGCTTCGGCGGGCGGCCCCGCGCGAGCGAGCCGCCGACGATGGCGAGCCTCGCCGACGAGGTCGCCGCGACCTACGAGCCGCCGCTCGATCTGGTCGGCGTGTCGCTGGGCGGCATGGTCGCTCAACACCTGACGCTTCGCCATGGCGAGCGCGTGCGCTCGCTGATGGTGTGTTGCACCGGCGCCAAGTCCGACCCGGCGACGATGGAGGCTCGCGCGCAGGCGGCCGAGCGCGACGGGATGGAGGGGGTCCTCCAGGAGACGCTCGAGCGCTGGTTCACGCCCGCCTTCCTGGCGCGCACGCCGCAGGAGTGGGCGGTCGACTACGCGCGGCGGACATTGCTGGCGCTCGATCCGGCCTGCTTCGCCGATGGCTGGCGGGCGATCGGCGGGCATGACGCGCTCGAGCGACTGGGGGAGATCACGGTGCCGACCACCGCGCTCGCGGGCAGCGCGGACGCGGCCTCGGCGGTTTCGCGTACGCGCGCGATCGCCGAGCGCGTGCCGGGCGCGCGCTTCGTCGAGCTCGAAGGACCGCACATGATGCAGCTCGAGCACCCGATCGAGCTGGGCGCGGCGATCGCTGAGCACCTGCGCTGGGTCGAGGCGGGTTGAGCGTGCCGCGGCTGCCGCTGGTGCCCAAGGAGGCCACCGATCCGGTCACCGCCGAGGTCTTCGCGACCTTCGCCGCCGAGAATCGCGACCCGATCTCGCTCTACCGCGTGCTGGCCCATTCACCGCTGATGCTGCGCGCCTACGCCGGCCTCGCGCGTGGCCTGCGCTACGAGGCGCAGACGCCGCGAGCGCTGCGGGAGCTGATGATCCTGCGCACCGCGCAGCTGACGGCGTCGGAATACGAGTGGGCGCACCACCGCGCGATGGCGGCGGCCAACGGCGTCCCCGACGAGCAGGTGCTCGCGCTCGCGCAGTGGCGCGGCAGCGACCGCTTCGACGAGCGCGAACGCGCCGCCCTGTGCGCCGTCGAGGAGATCCACGACGTGGCGCTCAGCGATGAGGCCTTCGCGGAGCTCGAGCGCGTCGTCGGCGCCGAGGCCACCGTGGAGCTCGTGCTCCTGTGCGCCTTCTACGAGGCGGTCGCTCGCATGATCCAGGCCTTCGGACTTCAGGTCGAACCCGAGTACCAGCCATTTCTGGGCGAGCCGTGAGCGCGCCGATCAGTAGCCGCGAGCGCAAGGAGAGAGCACTTTGAGATACCGGATCGGCGTTGACATCGGCGGCACCTTCACCGACTGCGTGGTCACCGACGAGCAGGGCGCCCGCCGCGTCGCCAAGGCGCTGACCACCCCCGGCTCGCTGCAGGACGCGGTTCTGGACGCCGTCTCTGTCAACGCCGAGCAGCTGGGCATGACGCGCCAGGAGTTGCTCGCCGCGACCGAGCTGTTCGTGCACGGAACGACTCAGGCGACCAACGCGATGCTCACGCGCACGGGCGCTCGCACGGGGCTGATCACGACCCGCGGGCACGAGGACGCGATCATCATCGGCAAGGTCTACGCGAAGGTCGCGGGGCTCTCCGAGCGCGACGTCGTGCACTCCTCGCGGCTGCGCAAGCCCGACCCGATCGTGCCGCGTTCACTGATCCGCGGCGTCACCGAGCGCGTCGACCGCGACGGCGACGTGATCGTCGCGCTGTCGGAGGACGAGGTGATCGACGCCGTCGAGGGTCTGCTCGCCGACGGCGTCGAGGCGATCGCGGTGTCGCTGCTGTGGTCCTTCGTCAACGACGCCCACGAGCGACGGATCAAGGAGATTCTCGCGGAGCGCGCGCCTGGCGTGTTCACCGCCTACTCGCACGAGGTGGCGCCGGTGCTCGGCGAGTACGAGCGCACGGCGACGACGGCGATCACCGCCTACGTCGGCCCCAAGGTCGTCGGCTACCTCGAGCAGCTCGAGTCGCGCCTGCGCGAGGACGGGCTCGTGCCCCCGCTGCTGGTGATGCAGGCCAGCGGCGGCCTCACCTCCGTGCTCGACGCCGCGTCGCGGCCGATCGTGACGCTCGACTCGGGGCCCACCGGGGGGATCCTCGGCTGCCAGCACCTCGGCCGCCTCTACGGCGAGAGCAACGTGATCTGCACCGACGTCGGCGGCACCTCCTTCGACGTCGGGCTGATCCTCGGCGGCGAGGTGCCGCTGGAGTCAGAGCCGGTGGTCGCCCAGTACAGCCTGCGCATGCCGAAGGTGCTGGTCAACTCGATCGGCTCGGGGGGCGGCTCGATCGCCTGGCTCGACGAGGGCGGGTTGCTGCGCGTCGGGCCCCAGAGCGCCGGCTCGCGCCCGGGACCCGCCTGCTACGGCGCCGGCGGCCTCGAGGCCACCGTCACCGACGCCGACCTCGTGCTCGGCTACCTGGACGGCGACAACTTCCTCGGCGGGCGCATGCACCTCGACCGCGGCCTGGCGCTGGCTGCGCTCGGCCGCCTCGGCGAGCGTCTCGGGATGGAGGCCGAGGAGGTCGCCGTCGGTGTCTTTCGGATCATCAACTCGCAGATGGCGGACCTGATCCGCAAGTCGACGATCGAGCAGGGCCACGACCCGCGCGAATGCGTCCTGGTCGCCTACGGCGGCGCCGGGCCGACCCATGCCGTCTTCTACGGGCACGACATCGGCGTGCGGGCGATTCTCGTGCTCGCCGACTCCACGGTGTTCTCGGCCGAGGGCATGCTGACCTGCGACATCACCCATACCGCGGAGGCCTCGCGCGTCGTCGGCACCCCCTTCACCAAGGACAGCCTCGACGCCCTGACCGCCCGCTTCGACGCACTGGAGGCACGCGTCAATGGCCAGTTCTCGGCCGAGGGTGCGGCGCTCGAAGAGGTGACGCTGGCGCGCACGATCGGCGTGCGCTTCCGCCAGCAGGTGCAGGCGCTCGAGGTCGAGGTTGACGCGGGCACGCTCGATCAGGGCGCCGGGGAGCGGATCCTCGAGCGCTTCATCGAGCGCTACGGGCAGGTCTATGGCGAGGGCGCGCTGCTGCTGGGCGGCGGCAACGAGGTCGAGCTTCATCGTGTCGTCGGCACGCGCGCGATCGAGCCGGTCGCCTTCCCCGAGCACGAGCTCGAGGGCCCTGATGCCGCCGCCGCGTTGAAGGGTGAGCGCAGCGCCTACTTCGAGCCCTCGGGCTTCATCGCGACGCGCGTCTACGACGGGCACGCGCTGCGCGCCGGCAACGTCGTGCAGGGCCCGGCGATCATCGAGCGGATGGGCGACAGCGTCGTCGTACCACCGGACTTCCGCGCGCAGGTCGACCCGCTGATGACGATCAGCCTCGGCCCGGTGGCCGCGGCGAGCGAGACCCCTGTCAACGGCCGCCTGGAGGTGTCGCAATGAGCGAAGCGCGCGAGGTTGCGCTCGACCCGATCACCTTCGAGGTGATCCGCCACCGCCTCTGGGCGATCAACGACGACCAGGCGCGGATGGCGGCGCGGCTGTCGGGCTCGTTCATCGTCTACGAGGGCTACGACTTCAACGCGGCGCTCGTCACCGCCGACGGCCGTGGCCTCTACTGCGGCGTCTACATCCTCCAGCACGGCGCCACGATCGACGAGTTCGTGCGCCAGATCCTGGACGGCTGGTCTGCCGAGGAGATCCGCCCCGGCGACATGTTCTTCACCAACGACCCGTGGTGGGGGGCGCTTCACGCCAACGACGGGATCCTGGCGATGCCGATCTTCTGGGAGGGCGAGCTGGTCGCGTGGTCAGGGATCGTGATGCACGACGACGACGTCGGCAGCCCGGTGCCCGGAAGCTTCGTCAGCGGCGCCGCCGACCGCTTCGGCGAGGCGCCGCTGTTCCCCGGCATCAAGCTCGTGGAGAACTTCGAGCCGCGCCGCGACATCGAACGGGCATATCTGCGCAACAGCCGCACCTCCGAGCTCAACGCGCTCAACATGCGCGCTCGCGTCGCGTCGCTGCGCACCACCTACCAGCGCGTCGGTGAGCTGATCGACGAGTACGGCCTCGGGGTCTTCCGCGCCGCGCAGGAGGGGATCATCGACTACGTCGAGCGGATCGTGCGCTCGCGCCTGCGCGAGATCCCCGACGGGGACTGGTACTCGATGGGCTACCACGACCACGACGGCAACGACAACGCGATGTACCCGATCTGCGTGCGTGTGGTGAAGACCGGTGACCGCCTCGTGGTCGACCTGACGGGCACCTCGCCGCAGGCGCCCGGTTCGATCAACTGCGCGCGGCCGTGCATGGAGGGCGCGATCCTCGGGGTGGTCCTGACCTTCCTCTGCTACGACCTGCCGTGGGCGATCGCCGGCCTGCGGCGGATCGTCGAGATCGTCTCCGAGCCGGGCACGCTCAACAACGCGCTCAGCCCGGCCGGGGTCTCGATGGGCTCGACGATGGCGCCGCTGTCGACCCAGGACGTCGCCGCGCAGGCCTTCGCGAAGATGATGCTCTGCTCCGAGCGCTACCGCGAGGAGGCGCAGGCGAACTGGACGCCGGGGGTAAACGGCACGCTGATGATCGCTCCCAACCCCGACGGCGAGCCGTCGGTGGGCGCGATCACCGACTTCTTCAGCGGCGGCGGCGGCGCGCGGACGTTCACCGACGGCATCGACAGCGGCGGCATCTTCCACTCGATGGCCTCGCGCATGGCCAACGCCGAGACCGTGGAGAGCCGCGTTCCGGTGCTGCAGATCTACCGCCGCGAGCTCGAGGACGCCGGCGGCCCGGGACGCTTCCGCGGCGGCGTCGCGGTCGAGTTCGCAACCATCCCGCACAAGCTGCCGATCCGCCCCGCCGGGATCAACAACATCGGCTCGGGCATCAGTCTGCCCGCCGGTCGCGGCCTCTCGGGGGCCTCCCCGGGTGCGGCTTCGCGCAACGTCGTCCTGCGGGGCTCCAACATTTACGAGCTGTTCGCGGCCGGGGTGGTTCCCGGAACGCCCGAGGAGATCGCTGCCACCGAGGTCTTCGTGCCCGCGGCTAAGTCGTTTGAGATGCTCGACGAGGGCGATGTCCTGATCGGGATCATCTCAAGCGGCGCGGGCTACGGCGACGCGCTGCGGCGCGAGCCGGGGAGCGTCGCGCACGACGTCGGCGAGGGTCTCGTGTCGCTCGACGCCGCGCGCTCGGTCTATGGCGTCGTGCTCGCCGGCGGCGAGGTCGACGAGGCGGCCACGGCGGAGGAGCGCGAGCGCCAGCGCGCCGAGCGCCTCGCGCAGGGCAAGGCGCTGGAGGGAGACGCCGGCGGCGGCCAGGTGGAGGAGGGCGTCGTGCTGCACCCGGTCTCTGACTCCGTCGAGGCGGTCGAGCACGACGGTGAGCGCTCGCTGCGCTGCAACATCTGCCACTACCGCTACGGGCCCTACGAGCACGACCACAAGCTCTCCTCGCGAATGCGCGAGCGGTCGTTGATCGAGATCAGTCGGCACAACCACCTCTGCCTCGACGACTTCGTGCTGCGCGAGTTCTACTGCCCCGGCTGCGCCACGGCGCTGGCCGCCGACGTCCAGCTGCGCGGTGACCCGATCCTCGACGAGAGCAGGCTGTCGGCCAGGCCCGGCTGAGCGACGTGGCGGAGCTCGATCCGATCACCTTCGAGGTGATCCGCCACCGTCTGTGGGCGATCAACGACGAGCAGGGCCGGATGGCGGCGCGGCTCTCGGGTGCGCCGATCATCTACGAGGCCTACGACCTCAACGCGGCGCTGATGACCGCCGACGGGCGCGGCCTGTGCTGCGGCGTCTACATCATGCATCACGGGGCCACGATCGATGGCTTCGTCCGCCTCGTGCTCGAGGAGTGGCCGGCGTCTGAGATCCGCCCGGGCGACATGTTCTTCACCAACGACCCGTGGTGGGGGGCGCTTCACGCCAACGACGGGATCCTCGCGATGCCGGTGTTTTCGCAGGGAGAGCTGGTTGCCTGGTCGGGGGTGGTGATGCACGACTCCGATGTCGGCAGCCCGGTCCCCGGCAGCTTCGTCGCCGGCGCGCGCGAGCGCTTCGGCGAGGCGCCGCTGTTCCCCGCGATCAAGCTCGTCGAGGACTTCGAGCCGCGCGCCGACATCGAGCGCGCGCTACTTCGCAACAGCCGCACGCCCGACCAGAACGCGCTCAACATGCGCGCCCGCGTCGCCGCCCTGAAGACCACGCAGATGCGGATCGCCGAGCTCATCGAGCGCTACGGCCTCGAGCTCTTCCACGCCGCGGCCGAGGGCATGATCGCCTACGTCGAGCGCGTCCTCGCGGCGCGGCTGCTCGAGATCCCCGACGGCAGCTGGCTGGCACGCGGATTCCACGATCACGACGGCGTCAGCGAGGAGATCTATGAGATCCGCTGTCTGCTTGAGAAGTCGGGCGCGGAGCTCCGCTTCGACTTCGCCGGCACGGCGCCGCAGGCGCCCGGCCCGATCAACTGCGCCCGGCCTGCGCTCGAGGGCGTGGTCGCCGGGGTGCTGCTGACGTTCCTCTGCCACGACCTGCCGTGGGCGATCGGCGGTCTCTCCGCGCTCTGCCGGATCGAGGTGCCCGAGGCGTCGCTCGTCAGCGCCGCGAGCCCGGCGGCGGTGTCGATGGCCTCGATCATGGCGGCGCTGAGCGCCCAGGACGTCGTCGCCAACGCCGTCGCGCAGATGCTGCTGGGCTCCGAGCGCCAGCGCGCAGAGGCGCAGGCGACGTGGTCGCCGGGCATCTGCGGGACGACCGTCGCCGCCACCGCGCCCGGCGGCTCGAGCGTGATCGCGCTGCTCTCGGAGAGCTTCGGCGGCGGTGGGGGCGCGCGCACGTTCACCGACGGGATCGACAGCGGCGGCGTCTTTCACTCGATGGGCTCGCGGATCGCCAACGTCGAGGCGCTCGAGAGTCGCGGTCCGGTGCTCGAGCTCTACCGCCGCGAGGCTCGGGACGCCGGCGGCGCCGGGCGCTTCCGCGGCGGCGCGGGCCTCGAGTTCGCAGTCACGCCGCACAAGCTCGGCGAGCACGCCGGGAGCCTCATCACGCGCTCCTCGGGCGTCGCGGTGCCCGCCGGGCATGGCCTGGCCGGCGGTCGACCCGGGGCGCCCGCGAGCCAGCTCGTGCGGCGCGGATCGAACGTCGGGGAGCTATTCGCGGCTGGTCGCGTGCCGAGCGGCCCCGAGGAGCTGGACGGCGGCTCCCTCGAGGCGCTCCCGGCGAAGTCGCTCACCGCCTTCGCGCCCGGGGACGTGCTGTTCGCGCGCTCTCCCGGCGGCGCCGGCTTCGGCGACGCGCTCGAGCGCGAACCCGCCGCCGTCGAGCGCGACATCGCCATGGGTCTCGTCAGCGAGGCCGCCGCCCGCGCGAGCTACGGAGTCGTGGCCGGCGCGCCGCAGGAAACCTCCCAGGAGCGCGAGCAACTGCGAGCGCAGCGCCTGCGCACATCCAGCCCGGACACCGAAGCCAGCGACCCGTGCGCGGGCTGCGGCGCCACGCAGACGCTCAGCCGCGAGGTGCCGCTGCAATCACTCGGCGCGCACTTCGAGCGCTGCCGCGGCGACTTCGTCCTGCGCGAGCGCTACTGCGCTCAGTGTGCGACGGCCCTCAGCAGCCGGCTGCAGCGCTCCGCCTGAGCCCGCGAGCGCGGCGGCTGAGACCCAGCCGCCGCGCCGCTGTACGCGAAATCCTCCGGGGCGCAGCCCCCATCAATCAGAGCGCTACGCAGACGGCCTTCGTCTCGAGGTAGTTCTCGAGCACCTGGTGGCCCATCTCGCGGCCCCAGCCCGACTCCTTGTAGCCGCCGAAGGGCTGCGCGGCGTCGAACACGTGGTAGGTGTTGATCCAGACCGTGCCCGCCCGCAGCCGCGCCGCCGTGCGGTGCGCCTTGCTGATGTCGCGCGTGAACACGCCGGCCGCGAGGCCGTAGTTGGTGTCGTTGGCCACCGGCACGATCTCCTCGGGGTCAGAGAAGGGGATCGCGCAGACGACCGGGCCGAAGATCTCCTCGCGCACGACCTTCATGTCGCCGGTCGTGTTGGTGAGGATCGTCGGCTGGACGAAGTAGCCACGATCGCCGAAGCGACCGCCGCCGACGACGGCCTCGGCGCCCGCATCCGCGCCCGACTGCAGGTAGCCGAGCACCTTCTCGAACTGCTCGTCGGAGATCAGCGGGCCCATCTGCGACTCGGACTCAAGGCCCGGGGCGACGTTGATCTTCTTGGCCTGCTCGGCCACACCGGCGACGACGTCGTCGAAGGCCGAGTCCTGGATGTACAGGCGCGAGCCCGCGTTGCAGCATTGGCCGTGGTTGAAGAAGATGCCGTTGGAGGCGCCGATGATGGCGGCGTCGATGTCGGCGTCGGCGAAGACGACGTTGGGCGACTTACCGCCCAGCTCCAGCGACACCTTCTTGAGGTTGCCCGCGGCGGCGCCGACGATCAGCTTGCCGACCTCGGTCGACCCGGTGAAGGCGACCTTGTCGACGTCGTCGTTGCCCGACAGCGCCGCACCGGCGTCGCCGAAGCCGGTGACGATGTTGACGACGCCCGCGGGCAGGCCCGCCTCCAGCATGAGCTCGCCGAGGTAGAGCGCCGAGAGCGGCGTCTGCTCGGCGGGCTTGAGCACGACGGTGCAGCCGGTGGCGAGCGCCGGGCCGAGCTTCCACGCCGCCATCAGCAGCGGGAAGTTCCAGGGGATGATCTGGCCGACGACCCCGACCGGATCGCGCAGGGTGTAGGAGAGGTAGTCGCCGGGGGCCGAGATCGGCGTCGTGTCGCCGAGGATCTTGGTCGGCCATCCGGCCATGTAGTGGAAGAGGTCCGCCGCCAGCGGCACGTCGGCCACGCGGGCGACGTTGCGCGGCTTGCCGTTGTCGAGCGCCTCGAGCAGGGCCAGCTCCTCGAGGTTCTCCTCGATCAGATCTCCGATCCGCCAGATCAGCTTGCCGCGCGCGGAGGGCTTCATCCGCCGCCACGGCGAGTCGTACTCGAAGGCCTTGCGCGCGGCGCGCACGGCGCGGTCGATGTCCTCCTTCTCACCGTGGGCGACCTCGGCGAGGCGCTCCTCGGTGGCTGGGTTGATCGTCTCGAAGGTGCGGCCGGAGGCGGCCGGCGCCCACTCGCCGTCGATCAGGAGCTTGCCCGGGTTGGAGATGAACTCCTGGACGCGTTCCCACGCCTGGTCCGTCTGCTCTGTAACCGCCATCGTGGTGTCCTCTCTGGGGTTTGTTGCCCCGGATGACCCTGGGAGATGGAGCGAGCGAGCGGGCCGGCGCTCGAGCGTTGGCGGTCCGACACCCGCGGCCACTGGGTCGATCCGGACCGCGGCTCTGTGCGCTCCAAGCTAGAACATCACCCCGGCCCAGTCAACCGCGTCTGCGCGCGCCGGATACAGTCCCGGCGCAGCCGTGCCGGCGGCTCTCACTCAGACCGACGGAGGTGGCTTTGGCAAGGGCGCTGGTGATCGGGGGAACGGGGCCGACGGGGCCCTTCGTGGTCGAGGGCCTGCACGAGCGCGGCTACGAGGTGACGATCCTCCACGGCGGCCAGCACGAGGTGCAGTTCGCCGTGCCGGGTGTGCGCCACATCCACGAGGATCCCCACTTCCGCGAGGGCCTCGAGCGCGGCCTCGGCACCGAGACCTTCGAGCTCGTCGTCGCGCAGTACGGACGCCTGCGGATCGTGGCCGACGTGCTGGCCGGGCGCACCGAGCGCCTGATCGCCGTCGGTGGCGCGACCGGCCTCTTCGCGCCCGACGGGGACGAGCGCTGGAGCGCCTCCGTGAGGCCGGCGCTGTTCGCCGACACCTCGACGGTCTATGTCCGCGAGGCCGGCCCCGAGGGCGCAGACAAGCTCGGCCTGCGCATGGTCGAGGCGATGCAGTCCGTCTTCGACCACCACGCGGCGGGCAGCTACAGCGCCACCTACATCGGATACCCGCTCAATTACGGGCCGCGGACCCCGGGTCCCTACGACTGGTCGGTGATCCGCCGCGTGCTGGACGGACGTGCGAGCTTCGCCATCGCCGACGGCGGCCTCAAGCTCGACAGCCGCATCTACACCGCCAACGCGGCCGCCGCGGTGCTGCTGGCGGTCGATCAGCCGGAGCGCTCGGCGGGGCGTCGCTACTCGGTCGCCGATGAGAACGCCTACACGATGCGCCAGAGGATCGAGTGGATCGCACGCTACCTCGGCCACGAGCTCGAGCTCGTGGACATGCCCTATGAGGTCGCGTGGCCCTGCCACCCGCTCTGGCGCCACGTGCGCGGTCACCGGATGACCCAGAGTGGCGCGATCCGCGCCGAGCTCGGCTACCGCGACCCGGTCGGCGCGCAGGAGGCGATGGCGACGACGATCGACTGGCTGCTCGCGAACCGACCGGAGCCCGGCGGCGAGCTCGAGCGCCAGATCGCCGACCCCTTCGACTATGGGCGCGAGGACGAGTTGCTCGAGCGCTGGCGGCGCACGCGTGAGGAGCTGGGGGAGATCGACGCGCAGCTGCCGGAGCAGGGCCACCAGTACCGCCACCCCAAGGCGGCGGGCGAGGCGTGGCAGGCGCCGACGAAGGCGCCCGGTGGCTGAGGGCGCGCAGCCGCCGCTGGCCGGCGTCCGCGTGCTCGATTTCACGACCGCGATGGCGGGCCCGACGGCGAGCATGCTGCTCGGCGACTTCGGCGCGGCGGTGGTCAAGGTCGAGCCGCCGGAGGGGGAGAGCTCGCGCCGCTGGGGCGTCTCGCGCTTCGGCGCCGCCGGCGATCAGACGGGTCTCTTCGCGGCGCTCAACCGCAACAAGGCGAGCATCACCGTCGACCTCAAGTCGCCCGAGGGCCAGAGCGCCGTGCACGCGCTGGCGGCGGAGGCCGACGTCGTGATCGAGAGCTTCAAGCCCGGTGTCGCCGAGCGCCTGGGGATCGGTTATGAGCAGCTCTCCAAGGAGCGGCCGCAGCTCGTCTACTGCTCGATCTCGGGCTTCGGGCAGAGCGGCCCGCTGCGCGAGCACCCGGGCTATGACCAGCTGCTGCAGGCCTACGCGGGCCACATGAGCGTGACCGGCGAGGCGGGACGCCCGTCGGTTCGGATCGGTCCCTCGGCGATCGACCTCGTGACCGGCGCGCACGCCGCCTACGGGATCGCGCTCGCCCTGCGCGAACGCGACCGCTCGGGTCACGGCCAGCACCTGGAGACCTCGCTCTATGACTCCTCGCTGCACCTGATCACGCACTTCATCGCCGACTACACGGGCTCGGGGCAGCTGCCCGGCAAGCTCGGCGGCGACTTCGCCTTCCTCGCGCCCTACGGCATGTTCCGGGGCTCAGACCGCGAGTTCTACATGGGCGTCGGTACCGACACGATGTTCGCCAAGCTCTGCGACGCGCTCTCGGTCGGCGAGCTCGCCGGCGACCCGCGCTTTGCCAGCAACGGCACGCGCCTCGAGCACCGGGCCGAGCTATCGGCGCAGCTGGAGCCGTTGTTCGCGGCGCGCGAGGCCGCGCACTGGATCGAGCTCTGCCGCGAGCTCGGGATCCCCGCGAGCCTGGTGAGCGACCTCTCCGAGGTGATCGAGCAGGAGCAGGCGCTCGCGCGCGAGATGGTGGTCGACACCGGCATCCCGGGGGTGCGAAGCGCCGGCATCCCGATCAAGCTCGCGCGCACACCCGGGACGATCCGCCGCCCGCCGCCGGCGCTCGGGGCCGACGACGGCGCCGCGGACCCCTGGCCGGCGTGAGCGGCGCCGGCCAGAAGGCGGCGATCGCCGGCATCGGCACCGCCGGCTTCGGGCGCATGGAGGAGCGCAGCGTCGCCGCCATCGCGCAGGAGGCACTCGCGGCGGCGCTGGCCGACAGCGGCCTGCAGCGCGGCGACATCGACGCGCTGCTCGTCCACATCGGCTCACCGCGGGGCCTCGACTACGACGAGCTCGCGATGCTCCTGGGCCTGCGCGTCGGCTACGCGATGCAGACCTGGAGCCACGGGCGCTTCGGCTCGACGGTGATCGCCAACGCGGCGATGGCGCTCGAGCTCGGCCTCGCCGACTGCGCGCTGTGCATCGGCGCCTTCAAGAACAGCTCCTTCACGCGGATCGGGACCACCACCCACGTCGCCTTCTTCGAGGGCATGCGCGAGGGCGGCGGCCCGCACGCGGAGACACCCTACGCGGGACTGGCGGCGCCGGTCGGCGGCGCCGCGATGGCGACGCGGCGCTACCTGCACCGCTACGGCATCGAGGCCGAGAAGCTCGGGGCGGTGGCGCTCGCGCAGCGCCGCGCCGCCGCGCTCAACCCGCTCGCGGTGATGCGCGAGCCGATGACCCAGGCCGACTACGAGGGCTCGCGGTTCATCGTCGAGCCGCTTCGTCTCTACGACTGCTCGGTCCCCGTCGACACCGCCGTGGCGGTGATCCTGACCCGCGGCGAGCGCGCCGGCGACCTGCGCTGCGCGCCGGTGCACGTGCTCGGCTACCAGGGCCTCCACGCCTCCCCCGACGAGTTCATCTTCGGCGCGGCCGGGTTGGGCGTCAACCAGGCCGGCGTCTTCGACCCCGAGCCGCTGGGCGCCGCCGAGCCCGTCTACCGCCGCGCCGGGGTGACGCAGTCAGACGTCGGCAGCCTGCACTGCTACGACGGCTTCACGCCGCAGGTGCTGTGGACGCTCGAGCGCTTCGGCTTCTGCGCGCCGGGGGAGGCCGCCGACTGGGTCGCCGGCGGTCGCATCGAGCTCGGCGGGGAGCTCCCGGTCAACACCAGCGGCGGTCACCTCTCCGAGGGCCACGCCAACGGCTGGGGTCACACGCTCGAGATCGTGCGCCAGCTGCGCGGGCAGGCCGGTGGGCGCCAGATCCCGGGCCTCGAGGTCGCGCAGTGGGCGAGCACGCTCGGGGACTCGATCATCTACTCAAGCCATGCCGGCTGAGGGCGCCTTCGAGCTCGATCTGCGCGAGTTCCCTGGGGGCGGGGAGGGGGCCGCGCTGCTGCCGCCGCGCACGCGCGAGAACGCCCCCTACTGGGACGGCCTGCGCGAGCGCCGGCTGATGCTCCAGCGCTGCGAGGGCTGCGCCCGCGCGCGCTTCCCGGTCGCGCCGGTGTGCCCCCATTGCGGCATTGCCGAACACTCCTGGCAGCCGCTGAGCGGCGCCGGCAGCGTCCACAGCTGGGTGCGCTACCGCCGCGCCTACCTGCCCGAGTTCGAGTCCCTGATCCCCTACGACGTGCTCTGCGTCGCGCTCGAGGACGGTCCGCGCGTGTTCGGACGCCTGCTCGGAGGGGACGCGCAGGAGGAGCCGTCGATCGGAATGGCGGTCCAGGCGCTGGTCGAGCGCTTCGGCGACGGGGAGTGCGTGCTGGCCTTCAGGGTCAGATAAACACCCCTCGCCAGCCGCCCGGGGATCTGCTACACATTGCCTTAGATGCGCATGTCAGACGACCGCTTCGAGAACTCCGGCGCCGTGAGCGCCACCCCGGTCGCTGCCTACGCGTATTACACCGGCTCGTCCTGGCGATTTAGCTAGGCGTCCGGACCTGCGCCCGCCGCGAGCGGGCGCGTGGCCACGGCAAGAGCGGCCTCAAGGGCCCGGGCGCCTCCTCCAACTCCCCGCGAACGCCAGCTTGCAAGCGCGTCGCGGGCTCCCCCCTAAGCTTCCAGGCGAACTTTGAAAGGACCCTCCAGATGATGATCGTGATGAAACCCGGTGCTACGCAGGATGAGATCGATCACGTGATCGACCGCATCGTCAGCGTCGGCGCCCGCGCCCACGTCTCCCAGGGCGACGAGGTCACGCTCATCGGCGCCATCGGCGACCGCGAGCACGTGCAGCGGCTCGAGCTCGAAGGCGTGCCCGGCGTCGCGCAGGTCGTACCGATCCTCAAGCCCTACAAGCTGTCCTCGGCCCAGATGGGCGGGGGCGAGCGCTCCGTCTTCGAGATCGGCGGTCGCCGCATCGGCGGCGAGCACTTCGCGATGATCGCCGGCCCCTGCACGGTCGAGTCGCGCGAGCAGGTGCTCGAGACCGCCGAGGTGGTCAAGAACGCCGGCGCCGCGATGTTCCGCGGCGGCGCCTACAAGCCGCGCACCTCGCCCTACGCCTTCCAGGGACTCGGCGAGGCGGGCCTGCGCCTGCTCGCGGAGGCCAAGGAGATGTACGGCATGCCGATCGTCACCGAGCTCATGGACGTGCGTGACATCGAGGCGGTGCTCGAGGTCGCCGACGTCGTCCAGATCGGCGCCCGCAACATGCAGAACTACACGCTGCTGGCCGAGGTCGGCCGCAGTGGTTGCCCGGTCCTGCTCAAGCGCGGCCTCTCGGCGACGCTCGAGGAGCTGCTGATGGCGGCCGAGTACATCCTCAAGGAGGGCAACGACAAGGTGATGCTCTGCGAGCGCGGCATCCGCACCTTCGAGACCGCCTACCGCTTCACGCTCGATCTGATGGCGGTGCCGGTGCTGCGTCAGCTCTCGCACCTGCCCGTGGTCGTCGATCCCAGCCACGCGGCCGGGCGCCGCGACCTCGTGCTGCCGCTCTCGCTGGCGGCGGCCGCGGCGGGCGCCGACGGCATCATCGTCGAGGTCCATCCCAATCCGGAGGAAGCGATCTGCGACGGCCCGCAGGCGCTCCGCGCCGATGAGTTCGCCGATTATGCGGCGGCGGTCGAGCGCGCGGCGGCGGTCGCCGGCAAGGCATTCACGCACGCGTGAGGATCGCCGTCGTCGGCGTCGGCCTGATCGGGGGCTCGATCGCGCTGGCCGCGCGCGAGCGTCTGCAGGCGAGCGTGATCGGCTTCGACCCCGACGGCGCCGTCGGCGCGGCGGCGCTGCAGCGCGGCGCCGTCGAGGAGATGGCCGCGAGCGCCGAGAGCGCGGTCGCGGCGGCGGAGCTGGTGTTCGTGGCGGCGCCCGTCAGCGCGCTCGGCGGGGCGCTGGACGCGGTCCTCGCCGCGGCCGGGCCCGACTGCGCGGTCAGCGACGTCGGCTCGACCAAGCGCGTGGTGGTCGCCGACCGCAGCGACCCGCGCTTCATCGGCGGGCATCCACTCGCGGGCGCTGAGACCTCGGGCGTCGAGCACGCGCGCGCCGACCTCTTCGACGGGGCGACCTGGTACCTGACGCCCGGACCTACGACCTCGGGCGCGCTCTATGAGCGCCTGCACCGCGCGATCGCCGGGATCGGCGCCCAGCCCACGGCGATCGAGGCCGAGCTCCACGACCGCGTGATGGCGAGCGTGTCGCACCTGCCGCACGTCTTCGCCAACGTCCTCGTCGCCCAGGCCGCGCGCGCGCTCGGCGACGGCGCCGACGTCCCCGCCACCGGCCCGAGCTTCCGCGACGCGACCCGCGTGGCCGGCGCCAGCGCCACCATCTGGCCCGACATCTACCTCTCGAACCGCGACGCCCTGGTGGCGCTGATCGACGAGACCCAGACGCGCCTGGGCGCGGTCCGCGACGCTCTCGCGAGCGGCGATCGCGCCGAGATCGAGCGCTGGAACGAAGCGGCGCGGCGCGACCGCGACGCGCTGCTGGGTACCGGCCTCGTCGGCGGCGCCGTCCACGAGCTGCGCGCCGCCGTCGTCGATCGCCCCGGCGTCGTCGCCGAGATCGCCCTGGCGCTCGGGCACGCCGGCATCAACATCGTTGACATCGCGCTCTCGCCCTCGCGCGACGGCAGTCAGGGCGTGGTGGCTCTGTGGGTCCGCGGCGAGGAGCACGCAGCGCGGGCGAGCGCGCTGATCGAAGCGCTCGAGATCCCCGTCGCCCGTGCCTGAGGCGCTCGCGATCGAGCCGCTGGAGGCGCCGCCGCAGGCCAGCGTCCGCCCGCCCGGGTCGAAGTCGATCACCAACCGCGCGCTGCTGTGCGCGGCGCTGGCGCACGGCACTAGCACGCTCCGCGGCGCCCTCTTCGCACAGGACACCGCCGCCATGACCGGCGCCGTGGCCGCGCTCGGGGCCGAGGTCGAGCTCGATGAGCGCGCGGCGCGCATGACGGTGACCGGCCACGGGCGGCCGTCCAGCGACGCCCGCGTCGACGCGCGTCAGTCGGGGACGACCTCGCGCTTCATCCTCCCCGCCGCGGCGCTCGGCAGCGCGCGCGTGCTGGTCGACGGCGACCCGCAGCTGCGCGGGCGGCCGTTCGAGCCGCTGCTGGAGGCGATCACGCAGCTCGGCGCGAGCGTCGAGGAGCTGGGCGAGCCGGGACGCCTGCCGGTCGCCGTCGCCGGCCCCGCCGCCGGCGGCCACGTCCGCCTGCCCGGCCACATCTCGAGCCAATTCCTCTCCGGCCTGCTGCTGGCGGCGCCGCTGATGGCCCGCGGCATCGAGGTCGAGCTCAGCTCGCCACTGGTATCAGCCCCCTACGTCCGCATGACGGCCTCGGTCATGGACGCCTTCGGCGTCAGGGTCGACGGCCTCGCGGTCGAGCCCTCGCGCTATGTCCCGGCCGATCTCGAGATCGAGCCCGACGCCAGCGCCGCCGCCTACTTCTTCGCCGCCGCGGCGATCTGCGGCGGCAGCGTCACCGTCGAGGGCCTCGGCGGCGGCTCGATCCAGGGCGACGTCGCCTTCGTCGAGTTGCTCGAGCGTATGGGGGCGAGCGTGCAGCGGCGACCGGGCGCGATCACGGTCAGCGGCGGCGGCGACGGCCTGCACGCGATCGACGCCGATCTGTCGGACATCTCAGACACCGCCCAGACGCTCGCCGCCGTGGCGGCCTTCGCGCAGGGGGAGACCCGCGTGCGCGGCGTCGGCTTCATCCGCGCCAAGGAGACGGACAGGATCGGCGACCTCGTGCGCGAGTTGCGCCGCGCCGGCCTGGAGGCGCAGGCGCAGGAGGATGGCTTCACGGTCCTCGGCGGCGCCGTGCGCCCGACCCGCTTTGAGACCTACGACGACCACCGCATGGCGATGAGCCTGGCCCTGATCGGCCTGCGCGCGCCGGGGATCGAGATCGCCGACCCCGGTTGCGTGGCCAAGACCTACCCCGGCTACTTCTCGGACCTCGAGCTGCTGCGCCGCGCCGCCGCGACCTGAGTCCGGCCCGGCCCGGCGGGGGCGCGCGGCTATGGTCCACTGCATGATCGTTGCGATCGACGGCCCGGTGGGGGCCGGCAAGTCGACCGTCGCCCGCGGGCTCGCGCGGGCGCTCGGCTTCGCCTTCCTCGACAGCGGTGCGATGTATCGCTCGGTCGCGCTCGCGAGCATCGAGGACCCCTCTCACAGCGCCGCCGAGCTCGCGGCCTCCCTTGAAGTCTCGCTCGGCGAGCGCGTCCTGCTCGACGGCCGCGACGTCACGAGCGCGATCCGAAGCCCCGAGGTCTCGGCCCGCGCTTCGATCGTGGCCGCCGACCCCGCCGTGCGCGCGGCGCTCGTGCAGCGCCAGCGCGAGCTGCTCGCGAGCGGCGACTGGGTGGCGGAGGGCCGCGACATCGGCACCGTCGTCGCCCCCGACGCCGAGCTCAAGGTCTTCCTCACCGCCAGCGAGAGCGAGCGCGCGCGCCGTCGCGCCCTCGAGCTCGACGCCGACCCGGTCGAGGTGCTGCGCGACCTCGTGGCGCGCGACGCGCGTGATCGCGAGCGCGAGCACTCGCCGCTCGAGGAGGCGCCCGACGCGGTGGTGCTCGACAGCGACGGGCGTGACGCCGGGCAGATGATCGAGCTGATCGTCTCGTTGGTGGGCGAGCGCCAGGGCGCGGCGGCGTCATGAGCGAGCCGGTGCTCGAGGCGCCCGAGCGGATCGTCAAGGTCGCGGTCGTCGGCTACCCCAACGTCGGCAAATCCTCGCTCGTCAATCGCCTCAGCGGCTCGCGTGAGGCGATCGTCCACGAGCGCCCGGGGATCACGCGCGACCGCAAGGAGCTCGAGTGCGAGTGGAACGGGCGCACGTTCACGCTGATCGACACCGGCGGCGTCGACTTCGCCGACGAGGACCCGCTCGCGGGCTCGATCCGCGAGCAGGCGCAGGCCGGGATCTCCGACGCCGACCTCGCGCTGCTGGTCGTCGACACCCGCGCCGGCGCGCGGCCCGGCGAGCACGAGATCGCTGATTTGCTGCGCCGCGGCGACACGCCGGTGCTGGTCGCGGCGAACAAGTGCGACACGGTGGCCGACATCCCGCTGGCCGCCGAGTTCCACGCGCTCGGACTCGGCGAGCCGGTGGCGGTCTCGGCGGCCCAGGGACTCGGCACCGGCGACCTGCTGGACCGCATCGTCGAGATGTTGCCGCCCGCGGAGGCCGAGCCCGAAGGTGACGAGGAGACGATCCGCCTCGCGGTTATCGGGCGCCCCAACGTCGGCAAGTCCTCGCTGGTCAACCGCTTCGTCGGCGAGCAGCGCGTGATCGTCGCCGACCAGGCGGGGACGACCCGCGACGCGATCGACCTGCCGCTGATCGTCGACGGGCGCTCGATCGTCATCGTCGACACCGCCGGCATGCGCCGCCAGTCCAAGGTCAGCGAGTCGGTCGAGTACTACACGACGCTTCGCTCGCAACGCGCCGCGGAGCGCGCCGACGTCGCGATCGTCGTCTGCGACTCCCAGGACGGCGTCACCGCCCAGGACCTCCGGGTCGCCGAGCTCGCGATGCGAAGCGGCTGCGCGACGCTCGTCGTGCTCAACAAGTGGGACATCCACTCGAGCATGCTCGACCTCGAATACGAGCGCGGCCGCGTCGCCGAGAAGCTGCGCCAGCGCCCGCGCGTGCTGACCGCCTCCGCCGAGAACGGCCGCAACGTCTCGCGCGTCCTGACCGAGGCGATCACCCTCGGCGACCGCCGCGCCGGACGCCTGCCGACCCCCGAGCTCAACCGCTTTCTCGGCGAGGCGGTGCAGGCGCGCCAGCCTCCCGCCAAGCAGGGCCACCGCCTGAAGCTGCTCTACATGGCGCAGATCGGGACCAGCCCGCCGCGCTTTGCGATCCAGGTCAACTCGCACTCGCGCGTCACGCGCGATTACGCCTACTACATCGAGAATCGCATGCGCGAGCGCTACGGGCTCGACGGCGTTCCGCTCGTGATCGACTTCGTCGAGCGCGGCTCCGAGCGCCGTCGCGAGCGTCCGGAGGCGGGCCGCTCCCGCCACTAGGGGCTAGCCGCGCCGGCGCGGCGAGCGCGGCTTCGGTGCCGACCGCCGGCGGCGGAACCACGGCGCGAAAGACGACCGCAGCCCGGGCTAGTGTCCGGGGCGTGGCTGCGATCGCTCAGGTCGAGCCGCTCACGAGCGCGCGCGCGCTGCGTGGGCCGTTCGACTACGCCCTTCCCGAGGAGATGCGCGAGCGCGTCGCCGTCGGCTCGATGCTGCTCGTGCCCTTCGGCCGGCGCGAGCTGCTCGGCGTCGTCGTCGGGCTCAGCGACGCCAGCGCGGTGGCGAGCGAGCGCCTGCTCGCGCCGCGAAGCACGATCGAGGCCGACCTGCCGCAGGACCTCGTCGAGCTCGCGGGCTGGATCGCGCTCGAGTACTGCTCGACGCCGGCCCGCGCGCTGTCGCTGGTGCTGCCACCGGGCGCCGGCGCCGGCGTCCGCGGTCTCGAGCAGCTCGTGGCCGAGCTGACGGCGGCCGGGCTTGAGGCCCGAAGCTCGGGCGTTCGCCTCACCGCGCTCCAGCGCGAGGTGCTCGAGCGGATCGCTCGCGACGGCGGCACACCGGCGGCCCAGACCGGCGCCGCCCACGGGACGCTGCGCCGCCTCGAGCAGCGCGGCCTGCTGCGGCTCACCCGTCGCCCGCGGGCGCGCACCCCGGTCCACCTCAGCGTCGGCGCGCGTCGCGAGGGCGTGCTCGAGCTCGCACCGGCGCAGCGCGAGGCCCTCGCCGAGCTGACCGACGCGATCGAGCGCCGCCGTCACGAATCGCTGCTGCTGCACGGCGTCACCGGCTCGGGCAAGACCGAGGTCTACCTGCGCGCCGCCGAGGCCGCGCTGGCCCAGGGCCGTGGCGTGATCGTGCTCGTCCCCGAGATCGGGCTCACGCCGCAGACGGTGTCGCGCTTCGTCGAGCGCTTCGGCGACACCGTCGCCGTCGCCCACTCCAAGCTCTCGGCGGGGGAGCGCTACGACGAGTGGATGCGCCTGCGCCGCGGCGAGGCGCGAATCTGCGTCGGGCCGCGCTCCGCGGTGTTCGCGCCGATCGCAGACCTCGGCCTGATCGTCGTCGACGAGGAGCACGACTCCTCCTACAAGCACGAGGGCGATCCACGCTATGACGCGCGCCACGTCGCCGCGCGCCGTGCCGCCCTCGCCGGTGCCGTCCTCGTCGCCGGCAGCGCCACGCCACGGCCGGAGAGCTTCGCCGCGATGCGCCGCCTGCGGCTGGCGCAGCGCGCCGACGGCGGGCGGCTGCCCGAGGTCGAGGTCCTCGACATGTGCGGCGTACACGGGGCGCTGCATGAGCAGACCTCAGCGGCGCTCGGGGAGCTGCGCAGCGCGCGCGGCAAGGGCATCGTGCTGCTCAACCGCCGCGGCTGGTCGAACTTCGTCTCCTGCCGCTCCTGCGGCAAGGTCTGGGGCTGCCCGGAGTGCGATGTGGCGCTCGTGCTGCACCGCGCCGAGGGCGCGATCAGCTGCCACCACTGCGGTCACCGCCAGCGCATGCCCGTCAGCTGCGACGCCTGCGGCTCACGCAGCGTGGCCCGCCACGGCTTCGGGACCGAGCGCCTCGAGCACGAGCTGGAGGCTGCGCTCGGCGGCGGCGACTATCCGATCTTTCGCCTCGACGCCGACGTCGCGGCCGCCAAGGGACGGGCAGCGGCGGTGCTGGCACGCTTCGACCGCGCCCCCGCGGGAGTCCTGATCGGAACCCAGATGGTGGCCAAGGGCCACGACTTCGACAACGTCGCGCTCGGGGTCGTGCTCGACGCCGATGCGACGCTGCGCTTCCCCGACTTCCGCGCCGAGGAGCGCACCTTCGCCCTCGTGGCGCAGCTCGCCGGGCGCGCCGGCCGCGGCGGCGGCGCCGACGGTGCCGGCGGGCGCGTGCTGGTGCAGACGCTCGCACCCGACGCGCGCAGCATCCGCTTCGCGGCCGAGCACGACAGCGAGGGCTTCCTCGCCGGCGAGCTCGAACGCCGCCGTGCGCTGCGCTACCCGCCCTTCGGCGAGCTGATCCGGATCGTCTGCTCGAGCGAGGGCGCGGAGGTCGCGCTGGCGGCGGCGCGCGAGCTGCGCGGCCGCCTCGAGCTGCCCGACGCCTCCGTGCTCGGGCCGGCGCCGCTGTTTCGCCTGCGCGGGCGCGAGCGCGCGCAGATCGTGATCAAGGCGCCGGAGCGTCTGACCGCGGTCGCCGCGGTCGGCGAGGCGGTCTCGCGGCCGCTCGGGCGCGACGTTGCGGTCAGCGTCGACGTCGATCCGCAGTAGCGCCGCTGCGTAGACTGGATTCATGGCTGAAGACGTCCTCGAAGGCGAGGTCGAAGAGATCGAAGAGGAGCCCGAGTCCCCCGAGGAGCGGGCTCGGCGCGATGCTGCGTTGGCGCGGATCCGCAGGCTCGGAGACCCGGTCCTGCGCACGCGCGCACTTGATGTGAGCGAGTTCGACTCCCGCCTGCGCGAGGAGGTCGACTGGATGCGCGGGGTGATGGACGACGCGCTCGGCATCGGTCTCGCCGCGACCCAGGTCGGCACGCTGGCGCGGGTCCTCGTCTACCGCGTCGAGCCCGAGAGCCCGACCGCCGCCGTGATCAACCCGCGGATCGAATGGCGCAGCGCCGAGACCGAGACGATGGAGGAGGGCTGCCTGAGCATCCCGGGGATCCGCGTCGACGTCGAGCGCAACCTGCACGTGCGGGTCGGCGCCCTCGACGAGTACGGCGAGCCGCGGACGATCGAGGCCTCCGGGCTCGAGGCGCGCGTGCTCCAGCACGAGATCGACCATCTCGACGGCGTGCTGATGCTCGATCGCACCGATCGGGCCTCCAAGCGCGAGGCGATGAAGGCCTGGCGCGAGCTCCAGCGCGACGAGTGAGCACCGTCTACATCGGTACCTCGGCGTTCGCCGCGGAGGTGCTCGCCGCCGCCACGCCGAAGCTCGACGCCGTCCTCGCCGTCACGCGGCCGCCCTCGGCCAAGGGGCGGGGTCGGCGCCTTTCGCCCTCCCCGGTGGCGGAGGCCGCGCTCGAGCTCGGTATCGCGGTCGCGGTGCCGGAGCGGCTCGGGGACGCGGCCGAGCAGATCGCGGCGCTCGAACCCGACGCCGTCGTCCTGTGCGCCTACGGGGTGATGGTGCGCGAGCCGCTGCTCTCGCGCTACGAGATCCTCAACGTGCACCCGTCGCTGCTGCCGCGCTGGCGCGGAGCGGCGCCGATCGAGCGGGCGATCATGGCCGGCGACTCGCGCACCGGCATCTCGATCATGGCGCTCGTCGCGGAGCTCGATGCGGGGCCTGTGTGCGCCGCCGCCGGCGTGGAGATCGCCGGCGATGACGACTTCGGGACCCTGAGTGAGCGCCTGGCCGCACTCGGCGCCCAGCTGCTGCTGAAAGCACTCGAGCAGCCCCGCGACTACGTGCCCCAGGACGAGGCCCAGGCGACCTACGCCGAGAAGATCACCGCGCCCGACCGCCTGCTCGACCCCGCCGAGCCCGCGGCCGCGCTCGAGCGCCGCGTGCGCGCGCTTCATCCCCATATCGGGGCCCGCCTCGCCGACGGGCTCGGAGTGCAGAGCGCCCGGCTGAGCGAGGAGTCCGTGGCCGCCGGTGAGCTGGTGGCCCGCGACGGGCGGCTACTGCTCGGGGCGACGCCCGGAGCGCTCGAGCTGTTGCGCGTGAAACCGCCGGGCGGGCGCGCGATGGACGCGGGGTCATACCTGCGCGGCCATGCCCTCTGAGGCGCGCGCCGCCGCCTACCTGGTTCTGCGGCGGACCTTCGAGCAGGGCGCGTTCACCGATCGCGCCTTCCAGCAGGCGGGGGCCGGTCTCGACGGCCGCGACCGCGCGCTCGCCCAGCACCTCGCCTACGGCGCGGTCCAACGGGTGCTCACCCTCGATCACCTGATCGAGAAGCTGTCCGGGCGCCCCGCAGCACGGATCGACGCGCCGCTGCTGGCCGCGCTTCGGCTCGGCTGCTTCGAGCTCTGCTTCGCCTCGAGCGCCGCCCACGCCGTCGTCAACGACGCCGTCGAGCTCGCCAAGCCGGCGCGCGGGCACGCGCTGGTCAACGCGGTGCTCCGGCGCGCCGCCCGCGAGGGCCCGGGGTTGCTCGCGCAACTGGACGATGAGGACCCCGCGGGAGCCTCGCTGCGCCACTCGATGCCGCTGTGGATCGTCGAGTCGTGGTGGCAGGCCCTGGGCGCCGCGCAGGCGCGGGCGCTGTTGCGCCAGGTCAACGAGCCCGCCGAGAGCTCACTGCGCGCCAACACGCTGCGCGTCGACGCCGCGGCGCTCGTGAGCGCCCTGCAGGCTGGGGGTGTGGTCGCTCGCCCCGGCGAGGATCCGCCGGAGTCGGTGCTGACGCTCGAGCCCTTCGACGCCCACGGCTCGCGGCTGTGGGCCGAGGGTGCCTTCATGCCGCAGTCGCGCGCCTCGATGCTGGTCGCGCACTGCCTCGACCCCCAGCCTGGCGAGCGCGTGCTCGACCTCTGCGCCGCCCCTGGCGGCAAGACCACGCACATGGCCGCGCTGATGCGCAACGAGGGCGCGGTCGTGGCGGTCGAGCGCCACGGCGGCCGCGCCGCCGCGTTGGCGGCCACCGCGGAGCGCATGGGTGCCTCGATCGTGACCGTGGAGACCGCTGATGCCACGCGCCCGCGGGGAGGCTCCGAGCGCTTCGACCGCGTCCTGCTCGACGCGCCGTGCTCGGGTCTTGGCACGCTTTCCTCCCATCCCGACCTGCGCTGGCGCGCGAGCGCCGAGAGCGTCGACGCTCTCGCCGAGGAGCAGGCCCGGCTATTGTCCGCGGCGGCGGCTGCGTGTGCGCCGGGGGGGACGCTGGTTTACTCGACGTGCACGATCTCGACTGCCGAGAATGAGCGCCAGATCGGAGTGTTCCTCGATGCCAACCCCGATTTCAGGATGCTGGACCTCCAGACGCGCCACCCGGCGTGGGCGCACCCGCGGGCGCGCGAGCAGCTGCTGGCGCTCGGCAGCGTGCAGGGCAGCGACGGCTTCTTCATCGCCGCGCTCGGGCGGGAGTAGTCGATGAGCGAGGCGGTCGACCTCGGGCCGCCCTGCCCGCACTGCGGCGAGCCGTGGCTGCGCCCGACCAACCTGCCGGGGCGCTACCGCTGCGTCTACTGCCTGCACCGCTTCGAGCTGGTCTCCGTCTGTCCCAACTGCGGCGAGCACTCGACGATCGTGCGGATGGCGAGCACCGCGATCGTGATGTGCAACGTCTGCGGCGACAGCATGCTGCGAGAGATATGACCGGGCTGCTCGACGTCCCGCGGGTCGCCCCCTCGGTTCTCGCCGCCGACTTCGCGCGGCTCGGCGAGCAGGTCAAGGAGGTGCTCGACGCCGGCGCCCGCGTGATCCACGTCGACGTCATGGACGGTCATTTCGTGCCGCCAATCACGATGGGCCCGCTCGTGGTGAGCGCGCTGCGCGAGCTCGTCGACGGCGCCGGCGGCTCGATCGAGGTGCACCTGATGATCGAGCGCCCGGAGTCCCAGATCGCCGAGTTCATTCGTGCCGGCGCGGGCGGGATCACGATCCACGCCGAGGCCACGCCGCATCTGGATTACGCGCTCTCTGAGATCCGCGAGGCGGGCCTTCGCGCCGGGCTCGCGGTCTGTCCCTCGACGCCGCTGGGGGTCTTCGCCGAGGTCGCGGAGAAGGTCGATCTCGCGCTCTGCATGACGGTCAACCCGGGCTGGGGTGGGCAGACCTTCATCGAGAGCTCGATCGAGCGACTGCGGCGCCTGGTGCCGCTGCTGGCGCGCGGCAGCGCCGTCGAGGTCGACGGAGGCATCGAGACCGACACCGGCGCGCGCTGCGAGGCGGCGGGCGCCAACGTCTTCGTCGCCGGTACCGCGGTCTTCGGCTCGGCCGATCCGGCCGGCGCCTACGTCGCGCTCGCCGAGGCTGTCGGCGACCCGCGGCGGTAGAGCGCCAGCAGCATCAGCCCGAGCAGCCCGGCCGCGCCGCAGTAGCCGACCTCGGTGCGCAGGATCTGGTTGCCGACGACGCCGACCACCATCCAGGCGACGAAGATCACCGCCGCCGACAGCCAGCACGCGGCCGCCTGCGTCGCCTGGCCGCGCGCGAGCGCGGCCTGGTTGAGGGCGCCCGAGGAGAGGTGAAGGCCCATTCCGACTCCGATCAACGCCAGCCCGAGGCGCTGGTAGTGCACGGTGTTGTGGAAGAGGTGGTGGAGCACGAACGGACCGATCGCCAGCAGACCGACCGCGACCGCGACCGCGAACGCGGCGATCGCCAGCACCGTCAGGCGGATCGCTCGTGCGAACGCCGCGCGCCCCTGCGTGACCTCGAGTCCCGCGAGGTGGGGGAGCAGAGAGGTCTGGATCGCCTGGAAGAGCTGCAGCGGCGCCCGCGTGATCAGGAGGATGTTGAAGACGATCCCGGGGAGCGCGTCGCCCGGATGCGTGCTACTCGCCGCCACCGTCAGCACGGCAGCGTTCAACAGCGTCTGCTCGGCCAGCTGGATGCCGGCGACCGAGATCGCGAAGCCGCTGCCGCGGCGGATCGAGAGGTCGCTGACAGCCTCCTCGATGCCCTCTGCGGCGGGGCCCTCGAGGCCGGCGTCGGCGAGCTCGACCACCGCCGCGCTCGGGCTGCGCTGCGCCTGGCGGGCGAAGGCGGCGGGCACGACGACGAGCGACACGAAGGGCGCCGCGGCGATCCCCAGGCCGATCGCCGACTGGCCATGGGTGATGCCGATCGCCGCCGCGATCGCGAAGGCGATCCGCGAGGCGGCCTCCATGAAGACGAGCCCGCCGTAGAGCGCGAAGTAGCGGTGGCCAGCGAGCCAGCCGCGGGCGAAGTAGCTGGCGGCGTAGGCGACGATGCCGACCACGAAGATCCAATACAGGGTCTGCGAGTAGAAGACGTGGCCTGCGAGCAGGTCGTGCAGGGGCAGCGCTACCGCCAGGAACACCAGCGCGAAGCTGCCCTGGATCGTGATCGGCACGCGCATCGGAAGGGCCGCGATGCCGCGGGCGTGGTGGTCGGCGATCGTGCGCGAGAGCAGCTGCTCGATCGGGCGGTAGATCACGCTGATGATCACGAACATCACCGACCACAGCACGTCGAGGTGCGAGTACTGGCCCTGCCCGGTCTTGCCCTTCAGAAGATGGCTGGCGATCGCGAAGTAACCGAGCGTCAGGACGCCGGTCGAGGCGATCCCGATCGAGAGCATCCGCGCGCCGCTGGCATACGAGCGCCCGGCCCGATCAGTTGCCATCGTGATGCTCCGCCGAACCCCTGCTCGTCCGCGCTCAGACGCGGAGGAGCACCATCGTCCAGGGGAACGGCGAGCGCGTCTCGATCACGTCGCCGTGGCGCGCGCAGAGCGACACGATCGCCGACTTGGAGAAGTGGTTGACGTGGCCCGGAGTGTTGCCGAGCTCACGCCAGTAGGCGCCGCGAGCCATGTTCACAGCCCGCCACAGCGGCTCGTGGGGGACCGAGATGAGGACGTGGCCTGAAGCACAGCGCGCCATCTCCGAGAACGTGTGGGCGGGGTCTGGCACATGCTCGAGGACTTCGATCGCGGTCGCGACGTCGAACTCGCCGTCGGCGAAGGGGAGGCTCTCGGCGCGCTGGGGGATGTAGGTGAGGTTGGGCGCCGTGCGGCGCGCCCACTCCGCGGCCAGCAAAGGGTCGTCGAGGTCGATCCCGACGACGCGTCGGGGCGCCAGCTCGTTGGCCCAGCGCTGCGTGAGCACGCCCTCGCCGCAGCCGACGTCAAGCAGCGACTGCGCCTGCGTCGAGGCGAGCAGATCCTCGAGGTTGCGCTCGAAGCCGCTCTGGAGCAGCCGCGCGATCGGGTTGCGCGCGTTGTACTTGTCGTAGGTGTTGCCGGTGACGGTGCCGTCGGCCGAGCGAGTGACCGAAGTCATTGCCCGCCCTCCTCGCTCGCGGCGAGCGCGTCTTCGCGGGTGATGGCCTCGCGCACACCGTTGGCCGAGCTGGCTTCGGTGGCGTCACCGCCCGTCGCCGGAGGCGGTGGCGTGACCGCCTCGTAGTGAGACGGCGGGATCCCGAGCTGCAGCTCGATCCTGCGCACGCGCTCGTGGGTGCGCTGGATCATCGTCCGCTGCGCACTGAGCAGGTCGCCGATCACGCCGAGCGCGGCGACCACGACGGCCGCGTTGAAGAGCACGGCGCCGAGGATCAGCGACTGCACGTGGCCCGATCCCTTGCCGTCGGCGTAGGCGACGATGAAGCGGATCCAGACGGCCCCGGCCGCCAGCAGCAGCACCCCCGCGGCGGTCAGGAACACGCGCAGCGGCTCGTACTGGGCGTAGATGCGGAAGATCGAGATCGCGTTGCGGCGAACGTAGGACCACATCGACGGGAACAGCCGCGATGCGCGCGTCTGGGGGTTGGTCGCGACGGGGACGTGATCGATGGCGACCAGTTGCTTGCCGGACTGGATGATCGACTCCAGCGTGTAGGTGAAGCGCGAGACGATCAGGATCTGCAGCGCGGCCTCGCGGTTGTAGGCGCGGAAACCGGAGGTGGTGTCGGGAACGCCGGTCGAGGAGGCGGCGCGCACGATCAGCGAGCCGAGCCGCTGGAGGCGCTTCTTGAGCGGTGAGAAGTGAGCGATCGAGACCACGTCGCGGTCGCCGATGACCATGTCGGCCTGGCCGGCGACGATCGGTGCCACGAGCTTGGCGATGTCTGAGCCGCGGTACTGGTTGTCGGCGTCGGTGTTGACGACGACGTCGGCGCCGAGCTTGAGCGCGGCGTCCATGCCGGCCTGGAAGGCGCTCGCCAGGCCCTTGTTGTTGGTCAGGCGCACGATGTGCTGCACGCCGTGCCGGCGCGCCACCGCGATCGTGTCGTCGGTCGAGCCGTCGTCGATCACCAGCACCTCGATCGTGTCGAAGCCCGGCAGCTCGCGCGGGAGGTCGGCGAGCGTGGCCGGTAGCTGGTCGGCTTCGTCCTTACACGGGATCTGGATGATCAGCTTCATCGTGTCGGCCTTGCGTTTCCGTCCACGACGGTGCCGTAAACTGGCCGCCCAGTATCCCAGAGCGAGCGGCCACGATCCCGGTAGGCGAACGCTCACGCTCCGCGGATGCGCCCCTCTGATGCTCAGAGCCCGACCGATCATCCCGCCCGTGCGGACGCCGTCTGCCGTTGCGACGGGGACCGCGGGCGCGGCGCGTTGAGCCAGTGTCTCGGTGCCCGGGGGGCGCCCCTGGCGCCGCTGTCGCTGCGCACGCGCCTCGCCGCCGTTCCGCCGGCGCGCTGGGCCAAGGCGGCCTTCCTCGCGCTCTGCCTCGCCGCGCTGATCGGCTTCCTGCTGATTCCGACCTATCCGATCTACGACACCCAGTACTACCTCCTCTGGGGCCGCGAGATCGTCCACGGGCAGCTGCCGTCCTTCACCGTCTTCGACGGCCCCACCGAGCACCCGCTCGCCGTCGGTTGGGGCGTGGTGATGGCGATCTTCGCCAATGCCGAGCAGCGTCTCGCGGTGCTGTGCGCGGTGGCCTCGTTCATGTTGCTCGTCTGGGGCGTCTACCGGCTGACGCGAACCGCCTTCGCGCCGATCGTGGCCGCCACCGCCGTGGCGCTCCTGATGACGCGCTTCAACTTCATGTTCCTGGCCGCCCGCGGCTACGTCGACCTGACCTACTGCGCGGCGATCGTATGGGCGGCGGCCTTCGAGATCGAACGCCCGCGCCGCGGCACCCTGGTCTTCGCGGTGCTCCTCATCGCCGAGCTGATCCGCCCCGATGCGTGGCTGCTCGCCGGCCTCTACTGGCTCTGGTGCGTCCCCAAGGCGAGTCGCCGTCAGCTGCTCGAATGGGCGGCGATCGCGGCGGCCGGCCCGGTGATCTGGGTCGCGCTCGACTGGATCGTGACCGGCCAGCCGCTGCACTCCCTGCACTCCACGCAGGACACGGCGGTCGCGCTCGGGCGCACCGTCCCGCTCTCGCAGCTGCCGGGCACGCTGATGCACTACCTGATCACGCTGACCAAGTCGGCCGTGGTCGCCGGCGCCATCGGCGGGATCGTGCTCAGCGCCTGGTTCGTCCCGCGGCGGATGGTCGCGCCCGTGGTCGTGCTCTTCAGCGGCATCGGCACCTTCGTCCTCCTCGCCGCGGCCGGACTCTCGGTGATCGATCGCTACCTCTTGATGCCGGCGGTGATGATCCTCATCTTCTGCGCCTTCGCGCTGAGCGGTTGGACGATGCTCGAGCGTGGGCTGCTGCGGCGCGTATGGGCGCTGGGAGCGCTGGTGCTCACCTTCATCGGCGTCTACCTGGCGGCGAGCACGCTGAGCGTCGGCAAGATCGAGACCGAGCTCGGTTTCCGCAACAGCGGCCAGACGCAGCTCGTCGCGATCCTCCACAACCCCAAGGTCAAGCACGACCTCGGCTGCGGACCGATCTCACTGCCCGACCACAAGCTGGTGCCCGACGTGCGGCTGATCCTCAACCTCGACGGCGACCAGGTGGTCGACCGAAGCTACGCGCTCTACCTCAAGAGCAAGGGCCAGGACGGCCTCTACAACCGCATGCAGCGCGGCGTCGCGATCTACCCGCTCGCGCTCGCGGTCGCGCGCTACGGGCTTGCGGACCCCAACGACAGTCCCTTCGTGCAGGTGCCGACGGCGGGCTTCGTGATGGTCGCCCATACGCCGTATTACGCCGCGTACGCGAACTGTTGATCGAGCGCTGGCGCCGCCGGGGGTCGCGCCCACGCGCGCCGCTCCGACGGGGCTGGGCGCTGGCCGAGCCCCACGAGCGCCGCTTCGACCCCCGCTACGGGGTGGCCGTGGCGATCGTCGTCGCGGTCGCGGCGGGGCTTCGCCTGTGGGGGAACGGCAGCGGACTGCCGTGGTCCTACAACGTCGACGAGGCACAGCACTTCGTGCCCTTCGCGATCGCGATGCTCCACGGCAACCTCGATCCCGGCGGCTACTTCGCCAACCCGCCCGCCTACACCTATGTGCTCGCCGCCATCTTCAAGCTCGCCTTCGGCACGCAGCAAGCACATCGCCTCTATCGCTCGGGCGACTCCACGCAGATCTGGATCGCTGCGCGCGTGGCCTCGGCCGCCCTGGGCACGATCGCCGTCTGGCTGCTGTATCTGGCGGGCGCCCGCCTGTTCGACCGTCGTACGGGGCTGATCGCCTGCGCGATCATGGCGGTCGCCTTCCTGCCGGTCTTCTACGGCAAGCTGGCGCTCAACGATTCGCCGACGCTCGCCCCGGTCTGCCTGTCGCTGTGGGGTAGCGCCGGGATCGCGCGCCTGGGCCGAAAGCGCGACTTCGTCATCGCCGGGCTGGGGCTCGGACTCGCCGCCGCCACGAAGTACACCGGTGGCATCGTGGTGGTCCCCCTGATCGTCGCCGCGTTCTCGAGCGTGGAGGCCGGCCGGCGCCTCTTCGTGGCTCTGTGGCTGCCGCTGGCGGGGGTGATCGCGCTCGCGGCCTTCGTCGCCGCGAACCCCTACTCGGTGGTCGACTTCCACCGGTTCCTCAACCAGCTCGCCCAGCAGTCCAACGAGTCCGGCGAGGGCAACGGCAAGCTCGGTCTCACCCACGGCAGCGGCGTCCTCTACTACCTGTGGTCGCTGTCGTGGGGCGTCGGCTGGATTCCCGGCGGCGCAGCGGTGCTCGGAGCCCTCGCGCTGCTCGTTCGACGCTGGTGGTGGACCTTCGCCGCGCTGGTCCCTGCGGCGCTCGGCTACCTGGCCTTCATGGGACTCCAGGGGCGTTATTTCGGTCGCTGGGTGATGCCGATCATCCCCCTCGTGTGCCTGCTCGCGGCCTTCGCCGCGGTGAGCCTCGCGGAGCTCCTCGCACGGGGGCGTCCGCGCATCCAGGCGGCGGTGCTCGTGGTCCTCGCGGCCGCGCTCTGCGTCCAGGGCGGCTTCTACAGCGTCCACTCGGGGATCGTCAACTCGCGACCCGACACGCGCGCGATCGCGCGGGCGTGGCTGCTCAAGCACGTCCCCAAGCGCTCGCACATCGTGGTCGAGCCGATCGTGCTGAAGGGAGCCAAGCCCCCTGACAACTGGACCAAGCCGTGGACGGCGCTACCGGACCTCCTCACGCACCGCGGACGCCGCGGGATCCTCTATGTGGACGCCGGGAAGGAGGTCAAGCTCGAGGACTACGAGCGCACGCTGTCGCCGGCGCTGGTCGGGCTCTACCAGCGCGACGGCTACTGCTACGTGGTGACCGGCTCGACCGAGGAGGGGAGGGCACTCGCGGATCCCAAGGCCGTACCCAATGCCGTCGCCTACTACCGCGCCCTCGCCAAGGCGGGAAAGCGCGTGCTCACGGTCTCGCCGCTCGAGAACGGGAAGACCGACGTCGGGTTCAACTTCGACTGGTCCTTCGACTACTACCCGGCCGACTACTCGCGCCCCGGCCCGCTGGTCGACATCTACCACCTCAGGGGCGGCGCCTGCACCGCACACCACGCCAAGCGCCGCGGCCACGCTCACGCCAGGCGCAAGCGCCACGGCGGCGCCAGGCACTGACGCTCCCGGCTGGCGACGCCGTCGCCGTATGCTTCAGATCCATGCAAACGTGCACCGAAACCGACCGCGCGCACCTCGAACGCACGATCGAGCTGGCGCGCAACGGGGTCGGGCGGACCAACCCAAACCCGGTCGTCGGGGCCGTGATCGCGATCGATGGGCGCGTGCTCGGAGAGGGCTGGCACGACGAGATCGGGGGCGCCCACGCCGAGGTCAACGCCATCGCCGCCTGCGGTGAGTCAGACCTCGCCGAGGCGACTCTCTACGTCTCGCTCGAACCCTGCTGCCACCAGGGCCACACGCCGCCGTGCACCGATGCGATCCTCGCGGCCGGGATCAGGCGCGTCGTGGTCGCCAGCGACGACCCGACCAGCAAGGCCTCCGGACGCGGTCTGGGCATCCTGCGCGACGAGGGTGTCGAGGTCGTGGTCGCCGACGGCGAGCTCGCCCACAACGCGCGACTGCTCAACCAGGCCTTCCGCAAGCACGCCCGCACCGGCCGCCCCTGGGTCCTCTTCAAATCGGCGATGACCCTCGACGGCAAGGTCGCCACCCGAGACGGCGACTCCAAGTGGATCTCGGGTGTCGAGAGCCGCGAGCGCGCCCATCACTGGCGCGCCTCCGTCGACGCCGTCGTGATCGGGATCGGTACGGCGCTGACCGACGACCCGCAGCTGACGGCGCGCGTCGAGAACGTCCACCGCCAGCCGCGACGCGTCGTCTTCGACTCGCTGGCGCGGCTGCCGATCACCTCGCAACTCGTGTGCATCGCCGCCGAGGTGCCGCTGATCGTCATCGTCTCGCGCGCGGCGCCGCGCACCGAGTGCGACGCGCTCGTCGCGGCCGGCGCCGAGGTCATCGTCGCGACCGGCGAGAACGAGCCGGCGCGCGTGCGCTCCGGCCTCGACCAGCTGGGGTCGCTCGGGATCGCCTCGATCCTCCTCGAGGGTGGCCCGCACCTCGGGGGCGCGTTCCTGGACGCCGGCGAGATCGACGAGGTGCGTTTGTTCCTGGCGCCGATGCTCCTGGGCGGACGTAGTGCGCGCGATCCGCTCGAAGGCGAGGGAGTCGAGCGCATCGCCGAGGCGATCAGCGCGCTCACGCTCGACTGCGAGCGTGTCGGCGAAGACCTTCTGATCTCGGCACGCCTGCAGGAGTGGTGATGTTCACCGGGCTCGTCGAAGGCGTCGGAGACGTCGTCGCGCTGACGCGCGATGAGAGCACCGACGCCGCCTCGCTGGAGATCGCAACGCCCCTGGCGGCGGAGCTCTCGCCGGGCGACTCGGTGTCGGTCAGCGGCGCCTGCCTGACCGCGCGCGAGGTCGGCGAGGGCCGCTTCAGCGCCGACGTCGTCGCGGAGACGCTGCGGCGCACGACGCTCGGCGACCTGGACGTCGGTTCGCGCGTCAATCTGGAGCTGCCGCTACGCATGAGCGACCGCCTCGGCGGACACGTCGTACTCGGCCACGTCGACGGGGTCGGCGAGGTGCTCTCGCAGCGCGAGTCGGGGGAGATCGAGATCGAGATCGACGATGAGCTCTCGCGCTACGTCGTCGAGAAGGGATCGATCGCGCTCGACGGCGTCAGCCTGACCGTGGCGGCGCTCGACGGCGCGCGGCTGACCGTCGCCCTGATTCCCGCCACGCGTGAGGCGACGACGCTCGGGGAGGCCTCTCCCGGGCGTCGGCTGAACGTCGAGGTCGACATCCTTGCCAAGCACCTCGAGCGACTGGTGGCGGTCCGATGAGCGAATCCCAGAGCCCCTTCGCGACGATCGAGGAAGCCCTCGAGGAGATCCGCGCCGGCCGCATGGTCGTCGTCTGCGACGACGAGGACCGCGAGAACGAGGGCGACGTCGTGATGGCGGCCCAGTTCGTGACGCCGGAGTCGATCAACTTCATGACCAAGGAGGCCCGCGGCTTCGTCTGCCTGGCGCTGACGCCCGAGCGCTGTGCCGAGCTCGGGCTCGATCTGATGACGGCCAAGAACGAGTCGGCGCTGCAGACTCCGTTCACGGTCACCATCGAGGCTCGCGAGGGCGTCACCACGGGCGTCTCCGCGCACGACCGCGCCCACACCGTGCAGGTCGCGATCGACCCGCGCAGCGGGCCGCACGACCTCGTCCAGCCCGGCCACGTCAACCCGCTCAAGGCCAAGCCGGGCGGCGTGCTCGAGCGCACCGGCCACACCGAGGCGAGCATCGATCTCGCGCGCCTGGCGGGGCTGATTCCCGCGGGCATGATCTGCGAGGTGATGAACGACGACGGCACCATGGCACGCGTCGACGACCTCACCGTCTACTGCGCCAAGCACGGCCTGAAGATGATCACGATCAAGGACCTGATCGTCTACCGCCGCCGCTCGGTGCAGCTCGTCGAGCGCGTCGTCGCGACGCGCCTGCCGACCGCGTTCGGGAGCTTCGACGCCGTCGGCTACCGCTCGCTGGTCGACGACAAGCACCACGTCGCCCTCGTCAAAGGCGACGTCGCCGGCAAGGACGGCGTGCTCGTGCGCGTGCACTCGGAGTGCCTCACCGGTGACGTCTTCCACTCCGAGCGCTGCGACTGCGGCGGCCAGCTGCACGCGGCGCTGACGATGATCGAGGAGGAGGGCGAGGGCGTGCTGCTCTACCTCGCCCAGGAGGGGCGCGGCATCGGCCTGCTCAACAAGCTGCGTGCCTACAAGCTGCAGGAGGAGGGCTACGACACCGTCGAGGCCAACGAGCGGCTCGGACTGCCGGCCGACCTTCGGGATTTCGGCATCGGCGCCCAGATCCTCGCCGACCTCGGGCTCTCCTCGATCCGGATCCTCACCAACAACCCCAAGAAGATCCACGCGCTCGAGGGCTACGGCCTCTCGGTCGTGGATCAGGT
>DASXEZ010000113.1:0-11671 GCA_036489875.1 Solirubrobacteraceae bacterium
GAAACCAGACGTTTCCAGTGGACTCACCCCTGCTCCTTTCAGGCCACGGTCCTTTCCGACGCCGTCGGCGCCCTCTCGTCCTCCGGATTCGACCACACCCCGCTCCCCGAGGTGAAGTCCATTCGCATTCTGCACTGGCTCGTGCCGCATGAGAAATGCGTTTGCAATTTGCAGAATAACAATCTCACCGAAACGCGCAAGCGGGCGAAATGGCCGCATGGCGTGCGGATCGGCTGGCCCTTCTGGCCGCATGGATGAACGTGTTGCTGGATGAGGCCGAGCGTTGCCGTCCGGCCTCGAGAGCCGACGGACGGCCTCAGCGACGCACGTACGCGACGCGGTTCCAGCTCGGCTCGGGGGCGAGCTCGATCGGCTCGCCACCGCGGTCGGGCTGGACGTAGACGAAGCCCTGGGCGTCCTCGTCGAATGCGATGTCGAGCTCGCCCTCCTTGACCCGCTGGTCGAGCCATGCGCCCCGAAAGATGAGGCGGCGCAGCCAGTGCACCAGCGAGCGCTCGGACGGACCGACGAGCTCGGCCCAGCACTCGTTGACGTGCTCGCCGAGCGCGGACGCCGGGTCGGTGACCTCGCCGTTGACGACGAGGTTGATCAGGTCCTCGGCCTCGTCCTCCTCGACCGTGTCGGCGAGGAACCCCAGCTTGCGCGCGGCCTGCTCGCAGCGCTCGGCGAAGTCACGTTCGTTGAACGTGAACCGCAGTTCGCCGTACTCGAGGACGAAGTCGTCACCCGAGCTGTAGTTGCCGCGTCGGTGCATGGGGCGTCGGCATCATATGGCCAACTCCTGCCCGGCCCCTCCCCTGAATGCGATGTTGCAGGGGGTGGATCTGAGCGCGCCGGAGGCTCTACCGAACATGGCCTCCATCGACTCCCCAACGGTCCTGATCGTAGAGGACCATCAGCTCACGCGCCGGTTCCTCGCCGACAACCTGGCCGCGGACGGCTACACGCCGCGCGAGGCCCCGACGCTCGCCGACGCACGCCGCCAGATCCGCGGCGGTGAGCTCGCGGTCGCGGTCCTCGACCTCCACCTGCCCGACGGCGACGGACTCGATCTGCTCGCTGAGCTCCGAGGTCTCGACGGCGCCGACCCGGGGCTGGACCCCCACCTTCCGGTGCTCGTGCTCTCGGGGCGGGGCTCGGAGATCGACAGGGTGCGCGGGCTCTCGCGCGGCGCGGACGACTATCTGTCAAAGCCGTTCGGATACCACGAGCTTCGCGCGAGGATCGCGGCGCTGCTGCGGCGGAGCACGTTGCGGCCGGGCACCGGCCGGATCCGGGTCGGGACGCTGGAGATCGACCCGCAGAGCCGGCAGGTCTGGCTGGAGGGCGATCTCATCCACCTCTCCGGCAAGGAGTTCGGTCTCGCGAGGATGCTGGCGTCCGTACCGACGCGGACGTTCACGCGCGACGAGCTGTTGCGCGAGGTCTGGGGCTACCGGAATCCGGTCGCCACCAGAACCCTCGATACCCACGCCCATCGCCTCAGGCGCAAGCTGTCGGCCGGGCGCCGGGCGTTCGTCATCAACGTGTGGGGCGTCGGCTACCGGCTCTGCGACGGGCCGCTGAGCGCCGAGGACGGGCCACGGGTGGCGGGATGACGGCGGCCCTCGTGTTCTCCGGCCGGGCGCTTGGGACGGTGCCGCTCGCGGGCTGGGCGCTGGCGGCGGCGTCGTCCCTGGCCGTCGTGGCGCTCTGGCGTGATCGCAGGGCGCGCAGGGAGGCGATCGCGCGGGCCTGCCACGAGGTGCGCGGGCCGATCACGGCGGTGCGGCTCGGGCTCGAGCTCTGCGCCCGCGCCGGTGACCTCGAGCCGCCTCGGCTCCGGGCGCTCCAGGCCGAGCTCGGAAGGGCGGGACTCGCGCTCGAGGACCTCATGCACGCCACCGTCGGCGCGGCGTCGGCGGCCCGCAGTCGGGCCCGTCCCGGGATGCTCGAGCGAGTTGCGCTCGGGTCGCTGGTCGATGAGGCGGTCGCCGCCGCCGCGGGGCGTGCCGAGGCGGCCGGAGCCGCTGTCTCAGGCGCCTGGGACGGGACCGCCGCGGTCGTGTGGGGCGACCGGCTGCGCCTTGCGCAGGCGCTCGGGAACCTTGTCTGCAACGCCGTCGAGCACGGCGGCGGGCACGTCCGGGTGCGAGGAGAGCTGCGGGGCGGACGGGCGCGGATCACGGTCGACGACGATGGGCCGGGCCTGCCCGCACCGGTTGCCGATCTCGCCCGCCGACCGCGCGCCGGCCGCGGCGCGTGCGGCCGCGGCCTCGCAATCGCGGTCTCCATCGCTGAAGCCCACGCCGGGTCGGTCGCCGCGGCGCCGGTGGCGCGCGGCGGCCGGATCGTCCTCTCGCTCCCGGCGCGCGCCGGGGACGCGGCGGGGTCGGTTGGCGGCGGCTGAGGCTCGGGTCGGTGGCTGAGGCTTGAGTCGGCGGCTGAGGCGCGGCCGGACGGCCTGCCGCTGACGCCCCGGTCGTCGGCGGCCGGGGACGCGTGGCGGGGTGCGATCTCTGGGTCCCACGGGGGCATTTATCTCGCTCGCGCGATGGCCGCGTCGGTCGGTTGCGAGATTCTGTGCCCGGGGCGTGGCCGATCACCCACGCGGCCGCGGAGGATGCAGGGGGTGGGGAAAGGTGCCGCCCCGCTGCCCGCCCGGCCGCCCACGCCGCCGCCCCGGACCTCCTGCCGTTCGGGCGACGGACCTCCCACCGTCTCCCACCGCGACGCACACCGAGCGGACGGAAGCGACCCCGGAGTGCAATTCGGCGCCCGGAGCGACGGGATGCAGCGTCGCTTGCACGATCGGCAGGAACCGGGGCACGGTCGGCGGAGTGCCAGATGCCCAGTGAGCACGGCCGAATCGGCGTCCTGGGGGGTCGCGTGGCGGGGGAGTGGGAGGGACAATGGGCGATGGGTTGCATTGTGGGAGAGAGTGGGTTACTGTGAGCCCCGCTTCAGGTCTGGGCGGAGGGTTCCTCCCACCCGGCCGCCCAGCGATCTGGAGCCAAAACTTCCCTCGTCTCATGCACTCGCTTGACGTTCCGCGGCACCTACGAACACTCGCTCGACGCGAAATACCGGCTGACGATCCCGTCGCGCTTCCGCGCGTCGCTCGCCGGTGGGGTGGTGCTCGCGGTCTCACCCGAGATCGTCGAGGCGAATGCGCCGCGCGCGGTCGCGATCTGGACGCCGGCCGAGTACGACGAGTACTCCCGATCGGTGCTTGAGGGCATGAATCCCGCTGCTCCCAAGGCCCGCGAGCTCAAGCGCTTCCTCAACGCCAACTCGTTTGAGACCGACCTGGACTCAGCCCACCGCGTGATGATCCCGGAGTTCCTGCGCAGCTACGCGGGCCTCTCCAAGGAGGTCACGGTGCTCGGCTCCGGCGAGTACCTCGAGGTGCTGGACCGAAGTGCTCACACGCGCAGCCTGCAGGCAAGTCTGGACCGACTCCCCGACCTTCTCGCGAGCCTTGGCGACACTGCTTGACATGACCAGAGCGCACGTCCCGGTTCTCGCCGGCGAGCTGATCGAGGTCGTCGATCCGCGTCCCGGTGAGACCGCGGTCGACTGCACGGTGGGCGGCGCGGGGCATGCGCGGCTGCTCGCCGACCGGATCGGCCCGGCCGGCACGCTGATCGGCATCGATCGCGATCCGACCGCCGAGGAGCGCTTCGCCGAGCTGGCCGCGGAGGTCGACTGCGCCACCCGGTTCATCCGCGCCGACTTCGCCACCGCATTGGACCTCCTGCGAGACGAACGGGTCCGCGCCGACATCGTCTACCTCGACCTCGGAATGTCCTCGATGCAGGTCGACACCTGGGAGCGCGGCTTCTCCTACGCCTACGACGCGCCGCTCGACATGCGGATGGATCCGCGCCAGGATCTCACCGCGCGGGAGATCGTCAACGAGTGGGACGAGGGCCGCCTCGTTCGGCTGCTGCGCCAGTACGGAGAGGAGCGGTACGCGCGCCAGATCGGGCGTGCGATCGTCCGTGAGCGCAGGCGCGCGGAGCTGACGCGGACTCAGGAGCTGGTCGACCTGATCGCCTCCGCCGTGCCGACACCTGCGCGCTTCGCCGGCGGCCACCCCGCCAAGCGGACCTTCCAGGCGCTGCGAATCGCCGTGAACGACGAGCTGGGCCAGCTCACCGAGGCGCTGCCCCGCGCCTGGGAGCTGCTCGCGCCGAACGGGCGCCTCGCCGCGATCTCCTTCCACTCGCTCGAGGATCGAATCGTCAAGCGCTTCCTGGTGGATCGCGCCCGCGGGTGCATCTGCCCGCCCGAGCTGCCCATCTGCGTCTGCGGCCGTGAGCCGGAGGCGGAGCTGCTCACCCGCCGGGCGATCGCCCCGACGCCCGGTGAGATCGCCGACAACCCACGTTCCCGGTCCGCTCATCTGCGCGCCGCCCGCAAGCTGGAGGTCCCCTCGACATGACGCCCACGGCCGTGACGCCCGCCGCCCGGAAGAGAGCCCGCCCAGCCCGCCCGAGCGATGGCTCGGGCTCCAAGCGCTCGAGCTCGCCGCACCCCTCCACGCCGCGGCCCGCCCACCGCACGCCGCGCGCGGGCGCGACGGCCCCGAGCGCGCCGCGACGCGTCTCAGGGCCCGCCCGCCCCGCGACCCCCACCCGCCCCAAGGCGCCCACCCGCCAGTCGGTTTCAGCGCGCCCGTCGGCTCCTGCCCGCACTTCACGCTCCACGCGGACCGCCCCGCGCACCGCAGCGCCGAAGCGCAGAAGCGCGCGGGTCACCGCCACGCGACGGAGCTCAGCACCGAGCCTGCCGCTCCGCGATCGCGCGCTGGCGTTCGCGCGATCGCTGCCCGACCACTCGCTGCTCGACCGCCTGATCCGCAGCCGGATCTGGATTCCGCTGCTCGGTGTGCTGCTCGTCGGGATCGTTGCCTCGCAGGTGGAGATCCTCAAGCTCAACGCCTCGCTCGGGCACGGGGTGGTGCGTGCCGCACAGCTGCAGAGCGAGGATCAGCGCCTGGCCAACGCGGTGTCGCAGATGTCCGACGTTCAGCGGATCGAGTCAAAGGCGGCGCAGATGGGCCTGTCGATGCCGGCGGCCTACACCCCGGTGTTCCTGAACGGCGAAAGCGGTGAGCTGCGCCGTGCGCTCTCCAACATCCACCAGCCGGACCCGGCGGCGTTCGAGGTCCGGGCGGGCGCCCTGGCCACGCATCGCGCCGCCGAGGTCCAGTCGAGCTCAGGGGCCTAGGTGGCCGCTCCCGCGGCATGAAGGTCATCGATCGCCGCGTCGGCTGGCTGTTCGTCGTCTTCATCGGCCTGCTGACGATCGCGCTCGTCCGCGCGCTCTGGCTGGGCGGGGTGCAGTCCGATCAGCTCAAGCAGGCCGCCTTCAACGAGCAGGTCCAGAGCGAGAACGTCCCCGCCCAGCGTGGCGAGATCACCGACACGAGCGGAACCCCGCTCGCGCTCTCGGAGTCGGTCGACGACGTCATCGCGGACCCGTACCTGATCGCGCGCGACCATGACGCCCGGGCGATGGCCGATGCGCTGGCGCCCGTTCTCGGGATCAAGGCGCACGACATCCTCTTGACGCTCACCGACGCGAAGGCCGGCGGCTACTCACCCGTCGCGATGAAGGTCGCGCCCGAGGTGGCGCAGCAGGCGATGAAGCTGACCGTCGACGGGAAGCCGATCAACGGGCTCTCGGTCGAGCCGGACACCAAGCGCGTGTACACCCGGCCATGGGAGCTCTCGCAGGTGCTCGGCTACCTCAATGGCGATGGCACCGGCGTCTCAGGCCTGGAGTACCGCTTCAACCACCTGCTGTCGGGCGTGAACGGCAAGCGCCAGGTGATCGACAATCCCTCGACGGGCGAGCCGATCTCGATTCGCACGGTCCGCCCCGTCACCCAGGGCAGGTCGCTGCAGCTGACCGTCTCCTCGCCGCTGCAGTCCGAGGTCGAGCAGGTGCTCGCCGGCGTCGGCCGCGAATGGCAGCCGAAGTTCGCGACCGCGATCGTCATGCAACCCAAGACGGGTGCGATCCTCGCCGACGGCAACTGGCCACGGGTCAACGACAACGACCCGTACGCGGGCGCCCCGGTCTCGACGATCGACAACGCGATCCAGGACCACGCGGTGTCGTTCACGTACGAGCCGGGCTCGACGTTCAAGGCGATCACGGTGGCAGGCGCCCTGCAGGACCACCTGATCACCCCGAGCACGGAGTTCACCGTCCCGCCGCAACTGGAGGCCTACGGCAAGGTGGTGACCGATGCGGAGTCCCACGGCTACGTCGACTACACCACCTCGGAGATCCTCAAGTACTCCAGCAACATCGGCGCCGACCTGATCGGCGCCAAGCTCGGCCCGGATCGCTTCAACTACTGGGTCCATCGCTTCGGCCTCGGCCGGTCAACCGGCTCCGATCTCTCCGGCGAGGCGGACGGCTACATCCTGAACCCGAGCCAGTACAACGGGGTCTCGATGCTCAACCTCCCGTTCGGCCAGGGGGAGGCGGTGACCCCACTGCAGATGGCCAATGCCTACGCGGCGATCGCCAACGGCGGCGTCCTGCGGGCCCCGCACATCGTCAAGGCGATCGGCGGACAGCCGCAGTCGCTTCCGCGCGGGCACCGCATCGTCTCCGCCGGTACGGCGGCCCAGATCCGCGACATGCTCCGCGGCGTGCTCGCCGATGGCGGCACCGCGTCGGGCGCGGCGATTCCCGGCTATGACCTGGCGGGCAAGACCGGCACCGCGGAGGTCGCGGTCGACGGCAAATACTCCAAGACCCAGTTCGTCGCGTCGTTCATCGGGATGGTCCCGGCCAACAACCCGAAGCTCGTCGTCGCGGTCGTCGTCGATGACCCGCGCGGGAACATCTACGGCGGTTCGGTCGCCGCGCCCGCGTTCCAGAAGATCGTCGGCTGGGCGGTGCCGTACTTCGGGATCAATCCGAACCCAGATCACGTCGCCACGGGTTCCTGAGCCCCAACCCCACCCCGTTGCGGAGGCCCGTTAGCCTTCCGTCTCGTCATGGCGCCTCCGCCCGTTCATCCCGGCCGATCTCGCCCGTTGGTCGTGCTTGCGGCCTCCGGCGGAGGCCATATTGAACTCCTCGATCAAGCGAGGAGGCTCATCCCTCGCGACGATCGCGCGTGGGTGACCGTGCCCGGCCCCCGTGCGGAGACCCTACGGGCGTCGGGCGAGACCGTGTTCACGCTCCCTCCGTTCGACCAGCGCAACCGCGACCTGCGCAACATCCGGCGTTCCATCGGGCTTGCGCGTGCCCTGCGCCCGCGTATCGTGCTGACTTCGGGTGCGGGGGTCGTGCTCACCTTCGTGGCGGCATCGCGGGCACTCGGCGCGAAGGTCGTGTTCGCCGAGACGATGGCTCGAGTGACGTCGCCCAGCGCGACCGGTCGCGTCGTCAACCGCTTCGCCGACAGCCGGCTCGTGCAGTGGCCTGACCTCGCCCCCGCGTACACCAATCCGCACGTCTGCCGACCGATGCTGCTGCCCCATGTCGTTCCGGCGCCGTCGACCGGGCGTGTGGGAACCTTCCTCAGTGTCGGCACGCATACGCAGCCGTTCCCGCGATTGCTCGGGATGGTCGAGGACGCGGTGGCGCGTGGCCTCCTGCCTCGCCCGATCGTTGCTCAGCTCGGGGTTTCGAAGACCGAGAGCCAGGAGATCGAGGTGCGGCCGTGGCTTGATCGAGCCCAGTTTCAGCGAGAGCTCTCGGGAGCAGAGCTCGTCATCGGCCACTGCGGGGCAGGGTTCGTCGGCGCAGCGATCTCGGTGGGACAGCGTCCGATGATCCTGCCCCGGCTGGCCACTCATCACGAGCACGTCGACGACCACCAGCTGCAGCTGCTGCACAAGCTCGCCGAGCTTCGATTGGTGGTGGCGCTCGACGAGCGGATCACCGAGGCCGAGATCTCCCGCACCGCCGAGTTGGCCAGCGGCCGGAAGGTCGCGGCCGGAGCGCCGGAGGTCGGGGCAGTGCTTGCAGCCGAGCTGCGGAGACTGGCGGCCTGATGGAGTGCGTCATCGTCAGCTACGCGAGTGCCGAAGACCTCCGGGGCTTTGCCGAGGATCTCGCCCCGGGGACGTTCAGCCGAGTGCTCGTCGTCGACAATGCCTCGCCGGACAACTCGGTCCAGGTCGCCCGCTCATACGGCTTCGATGTCCTGGCTCGGACGGCGAACGATGGGTTCGGCGCGGCGGCCAACGAAGGGATTCGCCGGACCAGTGGGGAGCTCGTGACGCTACTCAATCCCGACGTCCATGTCCGTGACGCGTCGCTCATGCTCGCACTCGAGCGGCAGTTTGAGGACGATCGCGTCGGTCTGGCCGCACCGGCGCTCATGCTGCCCAGAGGAACGGCCCAGGACTCCGCGCGCCAGATTCCGACACCGCGGCAGTTGCTACAGCGGCGCAGAACCGGACGCGACATCGGCGCCCTGCGGCCCGGACAGGCCGAGGAGGTGCCGTGGGTGGTCGGGGCCTTCATGATGGTCCGACGCAGCGCCTTTGAGCAGGTCGGCGGCTTTGACCCGCGCTACTTTCTGTATTTCGAGGATGTCGACCTGTGCACGCGCATGCGAATTGGCGGGTGGAAGGTCCGTTACGACCCGGAGCAGCTGGCCTATCATCAGCACCGCGCTGCCAGCCGCGTCGGATTCGCGCGTCGGCCGACGCGACTGCACATGCGCAGCGCCGCGCGGTTCTACCGCCGCCACCCCCGCGCGATCGTCGGCTTGGACCCGGCACGCCCCTCCAAGGACCGAATGCTGGCGCTCCGGGGCCGCCCGGCGCGCGCAACATCCGACGGAGATCCGCACACCGTGAGCAGCGGGACTCCGCTCCGGGTGGCGCTGGTGATCAGCTTCCAGAACGAAGCCGAGCACCTGCCGCGGCTGCTGGCGTCGCTCGACGCCCAAACCGAGCCCGCCGATCAGGTCATCCTGGTCGACGACGGGTCCACTGATCACTCCAATGCTCTTGCCGCGGAATTCGCCCGACGCCACCCGGCTACGGCTCAGGTGCTCTCTCGCGAGCGCCGGCCGGCGGTATCAGACCGGCTCGCCGACGCGCCCGAGCTCAGCGCGTTCGTCTCCGGCGTCGCGGCGCTGGCGGAGCCATGGGACGTCGTGGCGAAGATCGACGGCGACCTTGCGCTCTCTGACACCCTGGTGGCCGACGTCCGCCATCGGCTCACAGCAGACCCGGGCCTCGGCATCACCGGCTCCTATCTCGCCGTCGAGGAGGGTGGGACGCGGCGCCGCGAGCAGCACCCCGCCGAGCACGTCCGCGGCCCGAACAAGTTCTACCGTCGTTCCTGCTACGAGCAGATCACGCCGCTGCCGACCCAGCTCGGCTGGGACACGTTCGACGACCTGCGCGCGCGGGCCGCGGGATGGCGGACGGCCAGCTTCGCCGCCACCGGCGGGGACACATTGCATCTGCGACCGACCGGCGCCCACGACGGCCGGCTGCGCGCCTACCGGCGCTGGGGCCTGTGTGCCTGGGCTTACGGAGCACATCCGCTCGCCGTCGTGCTCGGGGCGGTGCGGCGCTCGACGCGGGCGCCCTACGCGCTCGCCGGGATCCACTACCTGTGGGGATGGTACGGAGGCTGGGCTCAGGGCTATCCGAGAATCGAGAGCGAGACTCGGGCCTTCGCTCGCGCCGAGGACCTGCGCCGGATCAGGTCAGAGCTCCAGCGCGTGATCGGATTCCGGTATTGAGCCGCCGAATGTCAGGTCGGGCTGCTCGCGCGGGCACGCGTGACCTGTCCCGCCGGCAGTGCGGTCACCGGTGGCTCGGCAAACGGCGAGCCGACGCGTCCCAATGTGGCGCGGAGCGCTGCCCAGTTGGCGCGCCGCTGCGCGGCGGACAACGAGATCAGCCGCAGACCATGGTTGAGCGCGAGCGCGGCGCGAAACGCGCGCAGGCGGAGCGGGCCGAAATGCTTTGCTGCAAGCTGCATCTCGGCGAACGCACGCTGTTGCGCGAAGCGCACGTCGATTCCACGTTTTCCCGCGTGATGGACGATCGTCAACTCAAGCAGGTGGCGAATCTCCCAGCCGGCAGCGTGGAGCCGCATGCAGAGGTCCTGTTCCTCCCCCGTAAAGAAGAATCGTTCATCCAGTCTTCCGGCGCTGTCCAATGCCTCCCGCCGAACGAGCATGAACGCCCCGGTCATCCAATCGCAGGCCGTCTCCTCCTCGTAGCGCCGCATGTCGAGTAACCGCTGGCCAAGACCATCGGCAAAGCGCTCGCTGCCGAGCGCCTCGGCGAGCCGGCGACCAGGAGTGGCGAAACGCCGCATCGTCGGGTAGGTCTCGCCGGTGGAGGTGAGCTGCCGGACGCTGGCCAACCCCACCTCCGGTCGCTCATCCATCGCACGCACGAGATCGGACAGGGTGCCGTCGACGATCTCGGTGTCGGCGTTGAGAAAGAGCACGTACCGTGCGTCGGTCGTCGCTTCGGCGACATTGTTGGCGTGGGAGAAACCTCGGTTGATCACGGAGACCGCGCGGGCAAAGTCGAACCGCTCGACGACCGAGTGGGTCTCGTCGGTTGACTCGACATCGGCGACCACGACCTCGAAGTCGATCGGGCCGTGGTGGTCCCCGATCGTCGGTAACAGCGCCTTGAGCCATGACGCCTCGTTCATGGCGGTCACCACGATCGCAAGATCATGCATCATCTCCTCCCTGCTGTTGCGCTCTGAAGGCCCGGCTCACGCCGGCGGTGCCTCGGCCCCGCGGATTCCAATGTCACCGCGCTGAACCGGTGTGTGGCCAGTTTGGCGCCCGACGGCCGCGGCGACGAGCGCCGCGAGGAAGAAGAAGGTATACGGGCCTTGGCGGAACGAGAACGAGTCATAGAGGAAGTTGCTCACGAAGAAGGCGAGAAAGCCGGTGCTGAGCGCCGCGAGCAGGTCGTCCTCCAGGCTGAGGCCCCGCAGTCCCCGTCGCACGCACATGGCGGCGGGCGTGAGGATCAGCGCGGTGTAGGCGATGAGGCCGACGGCCCCGATCTCGATGAGGAAGCCGAGCATCTGATCATCCAGGATCCGGTATTTATGCGGCTCGTAGCTGCCGAAGCCGCGGCCGAACAGAAGGTGGGTGTTGAGGAAGGGGGCGACCGCCGGATAGTCCGTCGTCCGTCCGGATGTCGAGTTCGAGCCCCCGATGTCCTTGAACTGGTAGATCAGTTCCGAGATCGAGTGTGGCGAGGCGATCCGAATCAGCAGCACCGCGACGATCAGGAGCGGCCACCATCGCTTGTAGCGCCGCGGGTTGTAAGCGACGATCGCAGCGAGCGAGACGAACAACAGGATGAGCGCGGTCTTCTCCTGGGTGGCGACGCAACCCGCGATCAGAACGATCAGCGCCGCCCCCCACCCGATGCGGTGCCAGACCTCCCTCGCTCGCAGGAGGAAGACCGCTGCGATCGGCACCGCGGCGTCGAGCATCGTTGCATCTGCCAGCCCGTGTTTAGCTGGGCCGCCAAAGGAGATCCGAGCGCTCGCGGCGACGTGGGCGCGCAGTCGCGGAACATGGACGTGCGCGCCCGGAATCAGCTTTGCGAGATCCCCGAACACATCCACGTGGGAACGGTATTCGAGGATCGTGCCGAGGGCGCACGCTGTGCCGAGCCAGACCAGC
>DASXEZ010000147.1:0-79269 GCA_036489875.1 Solirubrobacteraceae bacterium
GATCGAGGAGCCCTTCCAGATCGTCTATGAGATCTCGGCCGCCGGCAGCGCCCAGTACGCGCACACGCTGGCGATCGTCGACACCACCTCCGACATCCGCCTGCGTGAGTACGACCTCGCGGCCAGCGAGTTCACCGGCCAGTCGCTGCACGCCGGGCAGTTCGAGCTCTACCTGGAGGACGGCGCCCGCTGCCGCCTCGCCCACCTGACCGACTGGGGGCCGAGCGAGGTCGCCGACGCCTCGACCGCCGTGGTCGAGATCGGCCGCGACGCCTACTGCCACTGGCTGCCTGCGCTGCTCGGCGGGCCCCTGATCCGCCACCACGACGAGATCGTCGTCGCCGGCGCGGGCGGCGACATGGCCTTCCGCGGCCTGCTCTTCAGCCAGGCGCAGGAGCACCTCGACGTGTTCGCCGTCGACCTGCACGAGACCGGCCCCTCCGGCGGCGACGTGCACTGGCGCGGCGCGGCGACCGGCGAGAGCCGGGCGAGCTTCGAGGGGCTGATCAAGATCAACCCCGGCGCCCAGCAGTCCCACACCTACCTGCAGTTTCACTCGATGATGCTCTCGGACGCCGCCAAGCTCGACGCGATCCCCTCGGTGCTGGTCAGCGCCGACGATGTCTCGGCCTCTCACGGCGGCACCGTCGGCGAGCTCAACGAGCACCTGATCTTCTACATGCAGACGCGCGGGCTCTCGCGCCCGGATGCGGTGCGGGTGATCGTCGAGGGCTTCTTCGAGCCGTTGATCGTGCAGCTCGACGACGAGCCGCTCGAGCAGCAGATCCGCGACCGCATCGGCGCCAAGCTCGCGGCGGCCGCCGACGACATCGAGCGCTACGCGCTCGCGCGATGAGCGTGAGCGAGCTTCACCCCGCCGCGGTCGGAGCACTCGACGTGCGCGCCGACTTCCCGATCCTCGGACGTGAGATCGGCGGACACCGGCTCGTCTACCTGGACTCCTCCTCGACCTCGCAGAAGCCGGCCGCGGTGCTCGACGCCCTCACCGACTTCTACGCCAACCACAACGCCAACATCCACCGCGGCGTCTACCCGCTGGCGCAGGAGGCCGACGCGCTCTTCGAGGTCGCCCGCGAGCGGATCGCGGCCTTCGTCAACTGGCCGGCCGCGACCACGATCCTGACCAAGAACGTGACCGAGGCGATCAACCTCGTCGCCTACTCCTGGGGTCGCACGAACCTGGGTCCGGGCGACGCGATCCTCATCACCCAGATGGAGCACCACTCCAACATCGTCCCCTGGCAGCTCACCGCGCAGGCGACCGGCGCGCAGCTGCGCTACCTCGACGTCGGCGAGGACGGCACGCTGTCGCTCGATCAGCTAGACGCCGAGCTCGCCCGCGGCGACGTCAGGCTGCTCGCCCTGACCCACATCTCGAACGTCCTCGGCACGATCAACCCGGTCGAGGCATTCGTCGCCCGCGCCCACGACGCGGGCGCGCTGGTGCTCATCGACGGCGCCCAGGCGGTGCCCCAGCTGGCGGTCGACGTGGCGGCCATCGACGCCGACTTCTACGCCTGGACCGGCCACAAGGCGCTCGGCCCGACCGGCATCGGCGTGCTCCACGCGCGCGCGGAGCTGCTCGAGGCGATGCCGCCGTTCCTCTCCGGGGGCGACATGATCGCGACCGTCGAGGAGCAGTCCTCGAGTTGGAACGAGCTGCCCTTCAAGTTCGAGGCCGGCACCTCGATGATCGCGCAGGCGATCGGCTTGCGCGCGGCGCTCGACTACCTCGACGCCCTCGGCATGGACAACGTCCGCGCCCACGAGCAGGCGCTCACCGCCTACGCGCTCGAGCGCATGGCGGCGGTCGGCGGCCTGCGCGTGTTCGGACCGCCGGCCGCGAGCGAGCGCGGCGGCGTGATCTCCTTCGCCCTCGAGGGCATCCACCCCCACGACGTCGGCGAGCTGCTCGGCCGTCGCAACGTCTGCGTGCGCGCGAGCCACCACTGCGCGCAGCCGCTGATGCGCCTGCTCGGCGTCGCCGCGACCGCCCGCGCGAGCTTCGGCCCCTACAACGTCGCCGCCGACGTCGACGCCCTGATCGAGGCGATCGGCGAGGCCCAGGAGGTCTTCGCGGGCTGATGGACGACCTCTACCGTGACTTCATCCTCGAGCACTACAAGCGCCCGCGCAACTTCGGCGAGCTCGACCCCCACGACCACGAGGCGCACGAGGTCAACCCGCTCTGCGGCGACGAGCTCGGCGTTCAGATCGCCGTCGACGAGGACGGCCGCATCGCCGACCTGCGCTTCCAGGGCCACGGCTGCGCGATCTCGCAGGCCGCCGCCTCGATGGCCTCCGAGCAGCTGATCGGCATGCCCGTCGAGGATGCCGGCGCGCTCGACGCCGACTGGATGCTCGAGCTGCTCGGCATCGACGTCTCCGCGACACGCCGCAAATGCGCGCTTTTGTCGCTCAAGGTCGTGCGTCACGCGCTGACGGGCGACACCAGCTGGCCAGTCTCCGCAAGTCAATGAGGATCCGGCGCATGCGCCGAATCCCGGGACGGCGCATGCGCCGTCCCGCCGTCGGGTGCATGCACCCGACGGGGCCTATCGATCCCGACCGCTAGAATAGGTATTAGATGGCAACCACAGCGAAGCGCATCCCCGCCAAGAGCCCGATCCAGGAGAACGACAACGGTGAGCTTGTCTCCGTGCGCGGCGTTTCGCGCGAGGTGATCCAGGAGCTCTCACGGATCAAGGGCGAGCCGGACTGGATGGCGCAGAAGCGCCTGAAGTCCTACGAGATCTTCGAGCACAAGCCGATGCCCAAGTGGGGCGTCGACCTCTCCGAGCTCGACTTCGACGAGCTCACCCTCTATTCCCCGCCCACCACCGGGCGCTTCGACTCCTGGGACGACGTGCCCCAGGACATGAAGGACACCTACGAGGCGCTCGGGATCCCGCAGGCCGAGCGCGAGCACCTCGCCGGCGTCGTCGGCGTCTGGCGCCAGGAGCCGGTCTATGAGGGCCTCAAGGAGGAGTACGCCAAGCTCGGCATCCTCTTCTGCTCGATGGACACCGCGGTCAACGAGTACCCCGACCTCGTCCAGAAGTACTTCATGAAGAAGTGCGTGCCGCCGCAGGACAACAAGTTCGCGGCGTTGCACGGCGCGGTCTGGTCGGGCGGCGCCTTCGTCTACATCCCGCCGGGGGTCAAGTGCGACCTGCCGCTGCAGGCCTACTTCCGCATGGAGGGCGCCGGCGAGGGCACCTTCGAGCACACCCTGATCATCGCCGACGAGGGTTCCGAGGTGAACTACATCGAGGGTTGCACGGCGCAGACCTACAGCGTCAACTCGATGCACTCCGCCGTCGTCGAGATCTTCGTCCACGAGGGCGCCAAGGCGCGCTACACGACCGTGCAGAACTGGTCCAAGGACGTCTACAACCTCAACACCAAGCGCGCCGTCGTCGACGCCCACGGCACCGTCGAGTGGGTCGGCGGCTCGATGGGCGCCAAGTACGTGATGCTCTACCCGGGCTCGTTCCTGCTCGGCGAGGGCGCGCGCGCCGACCACCTCAACGTCGGCGTCGCCAGCGGCAAGGTGCACAAGGACACCGGCGCCAAGGTCGTCCACCTGGCCCCCAACACGACCTCCAACATCCTCGCCAAGTCGATCTCCAAGGACGGCGGCGTGATGGGCTACCGGGGCCTCGTGCGGATGGGCCACAACTCGCAGGGCTCCAAGGCCCGCGTGCAGTGCGACGGCCTGATGATGGACGGCCGCTCGCGCTCGGACACCTGGCCCGACATCCAGATCCAGAACCCCAACGTGACCGTCGCCCACGAGGCCACGGTCGGGCGCATCTCCCAGGAGCAGCTCTTCTACATGGGCTCGCGCGGCTTCACCGAGGACGAGGCCGCGGCGATGATCGTCAACGGCTTCATCGAGCCGGTGACGAAGGAGCTGCCGATGGAGTACGCGGTCGAGCTCAACCGGCTGATCCAGCTGGAAATGATCGGATCGATCGGCTAACGGCTCTTAGGGTCGGGCGTGCGCCCGACCCTGTGGGGCCCTCGGTGTCGGCTTGGTTCGCCCGCCGGTTGACACGATCATGGCGCCGCCGTTCCCGCCGGGGGAGCGCTGGATCAACACGCCGCCGCTGCGCATCGACGAGCTGCGCGGCCGTGCGGTGCTGCTGGAGTTCTGGGACTTCGCCCGCCACAACTCGCTTGCGACGCTGCCCTATTTGAAGGCCTGGCACGCGCGCTACGCGGAGAACGGGCTCGTCGTGGTGTCCGTGCACACGCCGGGCTTTCGCGCGAGCGCGAACGAGGACGCCGCGCGCGCGGCGGTGGAGCGGCTTTCGATCGAGCACCCGGTCCTGCTCGACACCGACTACGCGATGTGGCACGAGTACGAGAATGCGGGCTGGCCGGGGCGCTACCTGTGGAACGCCGAGGGGGCGCTCGCCGACTACCACTACGGCGAGGGCGACTACGCCGGCTGCGAGCAGGCGATCTGCGAGCTCATCGGCGTGGACTTCGAGCCGCTCGAGCCGATGCGCGCGGCCGATGAGCCGGGCGCGCTGCTCGCGCCGCCGTCCGAGGACCGGCTCGCGGAGCCCTTCTCGGGGCCCTATGAGGCCGGCGCGGTGTGGGCGGTGCTCGACCCGCCGGCCGCGGGCGGCTTGGTGGTGGTCAATGGCGAGCGGCTCGAGGTCCCCCACCCTGGCGCCCACCTGCTCATCGAGCACGAGGGCCACCGCCACGGCGAGCTGGCGCTCGAGCTCGGCGCCGGCGTGCGCTGCGACGGCGTCTGCTTCGCGCCGGGCCTCGTGTAACGTCAGGCGCGTGAGGTCAGCGCCGTGAACTACCCCAAGAGCACCCTCGACCAGACCCAGGAGATCGAGCGGCTCGTCGCCGACGTGCTCGAGAAGCTCGACCAGGTGCGCTACTCGTTGCAGACGCTGGAGAAGCGGCTGAAGGAGGGTGCGGTCGGGCCGAGCGCGGCAGCCGGGCCGGACGAGGCAGCCGGGCCAGGCGAGGCCGCAGCGGGGACCCAGGCGTCGGCGTCAGAGGCGCCTCGGTCCGAGGCGCCTCCGTCAGACTCGGCCTAGGCGGCTGACTGCGCGAAATCGCGCACGCCGGCGCGCATGATGCGCTCGTCCAGGCAGGCGCCCCACAGCTGCGAGAAGTCGAGGAAGTTCTCACCGTCGGCCGTCGCCGCCGCCCAGCCCTCGCTCTCGAGCGCCGCCGTGAGCTGCTCGCGGTCGCGGAACCAGCACTCGGAGAAGCCGCCGAAGCCGGGCTCGTCACCGCCCGGGAGCGCGCCGACCACGTGGTTCTGCACGTAGCGGTCGATGTCGACCGACTTGAAGATCGGACCGTGCACGTTGGCCCAATGGTCGTGGGCGGCTTCGGGGTCCATGCCGGCCTTGAAGCGGCAGACCCAGACGGCCTTGAACGGGCTCTCGGGGCCGTCGATGACGACGTGCTCGCGGACCTGGGCGCTCATTCCCTCAAGCCACGTCATGTCGAAGACGTTGGCGCCGTCCTCGTTGACGGCCTGCCACTGCGGGCTCGCCATCGTCGCCTCGTAGGCGTCCAGATCGCTCCACCAGCCGAGCGAGTAGCCGTCGAAGCCGGGCTCGTCACCACCGGGGATGGGAACGCTGACGTGGTTCTGGGCGTAGCGCTCGATGCTCGAGCGCAGCGCCAGCGGCGCGTGATGGCCGGACCAGTAACGGCGGGCGTCCTCCTTGGCCATGCCCTGCGGGAAGCGGGCGAACCAGACCACCTTGTACATGGGCGTCTCCCCTCTCTTGATCGCGTGCCGCCCGCGGGCGACGCCCGGGCGATGAGTCCGCGGAACCGGCGAGCGCTGCCACCGCCTGACGCTCAGCGCAGTGAGGCCAGCCGCTGTGTACAGCATACCTTGACGTGGTCTTACCACTGGCCTAGACTGGCGCCGTTCGCGGGGGGCGCCTGGCTCCTGCATGCAGTGGTGGCACTGGCCCCTGACGGCGCATCGACCGCCAACGGCTGCGTCGCAGCTGGGCAGCGGACCTGACCAAGACTGGAGCGACACATGGCGACGATGACCATCGAGCAGGTACGCGGCGAGCTGTTGATCGACGGAGCCTGGCGCTCCTCGGCCTCGGGCCAGGAGTTCGAGACCCGCGACCCCGCCACCGGCGCGCTGCTGGGGATGATCGCGGAAGCCGGGCAGGAGGACGTCAACCAGGCCGTCGCGGCCGCCGGTCGTGCCTTCGTGTCGGAGGAGTGGACGGGCCTGACGCCCTCGGCGCGAGCCAGCCTGCTGCTGCGGATCGCCGATCTGATCGAGGAGAACGCCGACGAGCTCGCGGCGCTCGAGACCCACGACCAGGGTCAGCCGCTGTGGGTGGCACGCAACCTGAGCGTGACGAGCGCCTTTGAGACCTTCCGCTACTACGCGGGCTGGGCCACCAAGCTCGAGGGCGCGACGCTGCCGCCCGCCACCGTGCCCGGGGTCTTCCAGTACACCCGCCGCGAGCCGGTCGGCGTCTGCGCGCTGATCACGCCGTGGAACTTCCCGCTCGCGATCGCCACCTGGAAGATCGCCCCGGCGCTCGCCTGCGGCAACACCGTGATCCTCAAGCCGGCCGAGCAGACGCCGCTGACGGCGATCCGCCTGGCCCAGCTGATCGAGGAGGCGGGCGTGCCCGCCGGCGTCTTCAACCTCCTGACCGGCGGTCCCGAAGCCGGCGCGGCGCTCTCAGAGCACCCCGACGTCCACAAGATCTCCTTCACCGGCTCGGTCGAGGTCGGGCGCAAGATCATTCTCGCCTCCGCCGGCAACTTCAAGCGCGTCTCGCTCGAGCTGGGCGGCAAGACGGCGAGCATCGTGCTCCCCGACGCCGACCTCGAGGCCGCCGTCGCCGGCAACCTCCAGGCCGGTCTCTTCAACACCGGCCAGGTCTGCGCCGCCTTCACCCGCTTCTACGTCGATCGCGGTCGCTACGACGAGTTCGCCGAGCGCGCCGTCGCCTCGATGTCGGGCATGAAGCTCGGACCCGGAATGGACGCCTCCGCCCAGCTCGGGCCGCTGGTCTCCGAAGAGCAGCTCAACACCGTCTCGCGCTACGTCGAGTCCGGCCGCTCCGAGGGCGCGCAGCTGCTCGTCGGCGGCGAGCGCGCGACCGAGGGCGAGCTCGGCGAGGGCTGGTTCTACAAGCCGACCCTGTTCGGCGGCGTCGCCGACAGCATGAAGATCGCCAGCGAGGAGATCTTCGGCCCCGTCCTCTCGCTTCTGCCCTACGACGACCCGAGCGAGCTGATCGGGCGCGCCAACGGGACCCAGTACGGTCTCGCCGCGTCGATCTGGACGCGCGATGTCGCTCGCGCCCACAAGCTCGCGGCGGCGATGCGCGCCGGCACGGTCTACGTGAACATGGCCAACCCGGTCGACCCGGCGATCCCGTGGGGCGGCTTCGGAGCCAGCGGCTGGGGCCGCGAGATGGGCCGCTACGCGCTCGACTCCTACACCGAGACCAAGAGCGTCTGGGTCTCGCTGGACTGAGGTCTTCTCACGGACCTCGGCGCCGGCACCAGGGTCAGAGGAATTCTCCGGGTCGCATCTTCGCGGCCCGGAGATTCAGCTCTCTAGAGCCACACGCTCGTCGAGGAGGCGGAGCAACTGCGGCGGCCTGCCGTCCTCGACGAGGATCGCGCCGCCGGGCCAGTAGGGGCTCGAGGCGTCGCGGCTGGTGAAGGCTCTGGTGTTGACCCAGGAGCCGCTGTTATGCAGACGGACGCCGTTGGGCGTGAGCCACTCGGCGGGCTCATCACCCTCGTGCGGACCGCTGCGGTGGGTGTGGCCGAAGATCACGTGGCGCGCGGGGATCTCGAGTCGCTCAACGGTAGTCGCCATCGCGCGCAGGCCGGCGCGGCGCAGCTCATCCAGTGAGATCTCGGTGCGCAGCGGCCCGAGCCCGAGCGCGTTGGCGCCGCGCACGAGCCACGGGAAGGCCAGCGGCAGCGCCCGCGCGCGCAGCGCCGGCGCGCGCAGCGCCCGCGCGCGCAGCGCCCGCGTGCCCCCGCTCCGGCGCAGCGCCTGCCAGGCTCCGACGGTGCGCCCGCCCTCGACGGTCGCCGATGAGCGACCGCTCTGGGCGGCGGCCTGGACCCAGGCGTAGACGGGGGCGATCACGGCCTCGTAGTCGTCGGGTGAGTGCACGTCGTCCCAGCGGCGGCTCGAGTCGAGCGCGATGCGTCCGCTGATGGCGACCGCCACGCGCTCGATCGTGGGCACCGTCATGTGCAGATCGAGGTAGTGGCCGTGGGTCGCATAGACGCCGTCGGCGAGCCAGACCCCGGGGTAGGCGACCTCGACCCGCGCCGGCGCCAGCATCGCCGCGGTCGCCTGCGCCGCAAACGAGGCCTCGGCGGGCGACCAGCGCTGCTCGAGGGCCAGCGGCTGCTCGCGGCGCTCGAGCCAGCCGGTGATCAGGGCATGGTCGTGGTTGCCGGGAACGAGCACGACCGGGCGATCACCGAGCCATGCCCCGAGACGCTCGAGCATGGTTCGGGCGCGGGCCAGCACCTCGACCACGCTCCCCTGGCGCAGCTCGAGCGTGTCGCCGAGGAGGACCAGGCGGTCGACGCCCTCGAGCGCTTCGAAGAGGATCTCGAGCACGTCCTCGCGGCGGAGGACGTCATTGCCGGCCCGCGACCCGAGATGCAGGTCGGATACGACCAGCGTGCGCGTCACTACAGAGCCGATCTAGCGCGGTGGCGCGGCGGCGCGAATGGTCTTGGGCAACATGAAGCGGACGTCCTCGCGCGTGACCGTCACCTCGGAGATGTCACTCACGCCGCGCTCGCGGAAGACGCTGACGAGCTCCTGCACGAGCTCCTCCGGCGCGCTCGCGCCCGAGGTGATGCCGAGGGTGCGAACGCCCTCCAGCCATTGCTCGTCGAGCTCGCCGGCGTTGTCGATCAGGTGCGCGCTGGCGCCGTAGTCGCGCGCCACCTCGACCAGGCGCAGGGAGTTCGAGGAGTTGCGCGAGCCGATCACGAGGACCAGATCGCACATCCTCGCCAGCTGCTGCACCGCGGCCTGGCGGTTGGTGGTGGCGTAACAGATGTCGTCGGTGCGCGGGCCGACGATCGCCGGGAAGCGCTCGCGCAGACGGGCGATGATCCCGACTGTCTCATCGACCGAGAGGGTGGTCTGGGAGATGAAGGCGACCTTCTCGGGGTCCTCGAGCACGAGCTCGTCGACGTCCTCCTCGGTCTGCACGAGGATCATGCTGTCGGGGGCCTCGCCCATCGTGCCCTCGACCTCCTCATGCCCGTCGTGGCCGACGAGGATGATCGTGTAGCCGTCGGCGGCGAAGCGCCGCGCCTCGACGTGGACCTTGGTGACCAGAGGACAGGTCGCATCGATCGTGCGCAACTGCCGCTCGGTGGCGTTGGCGTGCACCGTCGGGGCGACGCCGTGGGCCGAGAAGACGGTGACCGAGCCCTCGGGGATCTCGAGCTCGCTGTCGACGAAGATCGCGCCCTGCTTGCGCAGCTCCGCGACGACGTGCTTGTTGTGGACGATCTCCTTGCGCACATAGACCGGCGGCCCGTAGCGGTCGAGCGCGCGCTCGACGGTCTGCACAGCCCGATCGACACCGGCGCAGTAACCGCGCGGCGCGGCGAGCAGGATCTTCTCGATGGTGTGGGTCACTACGGCCACAGCTGGATTCTACGGGGGCTCGCGCCCCGTCCCGGTGATCGTGGCGCGGCCACGCCGCGCGAGCGCTCGCCGGCGGCCGGGCGCGGCGCACGCACGTCCATCCCAGACGGTACTCCCGCGCGGGCGGGCGTGCGGCGGGCGGTCGAGCGGTTGACGGAGCCGCCGCCCTCGCCTAGCCTGCCTGCCGCGGCGCCGTCACCGGCGCATTGGTCCCCGATTTCCGAGGTTACGGCACGTGGAGAACACCCTCAGCTGGCCCCTGATGCACGCTGCGCGACTGCACGGTGAGCGCATCGCGAGCGCCGGCGGTCCCACACCGGTGAGCTATCGCGAGCTGGCGCGACGGGTCGGCGCGCTCGGCGCGGGCCTCGAGCGCCTCGGTATCGCGCGTGGCGATGTGGCCGCCCTGCTCGCGGAGAACTCGCGCCCACACCTCGAATGCTGGCTGGGCGTCCCCGCGCACGGCCGCATCCTCAACGACCTCAACATCCGCCTCGCACCGGCGGAGCTCGCCTACATGACCGACCACTGCGAGTCGCGCACCCTGTTCGTCGACGCCGCGCTGCTGGAGACAGCCCGGGCGCTGCGCGAGCGCTGCCCGCTGCTCGAGCGCCTCGTCTACCTCGATCCGGGGCCCTGCCCCGAGGACTGCGAGTCCTACGAGGAGCTGATGGCGCTCGATCCGCTGCCCCTGCCGGAGCTCGAGGGCGAGACCGTGGCCGCGATCTCCTACACCGGCGGCACGACCGGCCTGCCCAAGGGCGTGGTGCTGACCCACGGGAACCTGATCGCCAACGCCCGCCACAACATGATGGAGTGCTCCTTCGGCTCGGACGACGTCTATCTGCATTCGGCGCCGATGTTCCACGTCGCCGACGCGTCGCTGACCTTGGCGATCACCTGGTCGGGCGGCCGGCACGAGTTCCTGCCGCGCTTTGACGCCGCCGGTGTCAGCGCGGCGATCGTCGAGCACGGCGTCACGGTGCTCGTGATGGTGCCGACGATGATCCACACCTGGCTGGCCGAACTCGAGGCCAACCCGATCGACCTCACTGGCGTGCGCTTCATGATCTACGCCGGCTCGCCGATCGGCCGCGACCTCCAGGCACGGGCGATCGCGCGCCTGCCCTTCGGGCTCTACCAGGGCTACGGGATGACCGAGACGGCTCCGTCTCTGACCTTCCTGACGGCCGAGGACCACCGCCTAGGCGGCACCGGCGAGGAGCCCTACCGCACGCGTCTGGGGTCGGCGGGCCGCCCGCTGCGCGGAGTCCAGGTCGAGATCCGCGACGCCTCGGCGGGCGCGCTCGCCGCCGGGGAGATCGGCGAGATCTGGGCGCGCGGGCCCAACATCATGGCCGGCTATTGGCGCCAGCCGGAGGCCACCGAGCACGCGCTCGTCGACGGCTGGTACCGCACCGGCGACGCCGGCCGCGTCGACGACGACGGTTACCTCTACCTCGTCGACCGCATCAAGGACATGATCGTCAGCGGCGGCGAGAACGTCTACTCGGTCGAGGTGGAGCAGGCGCTGCTGAGCCACGAGGCCGTCGTCGAGGCGGCCGTGTTCGGCGTGCCCGACCCGCTCTGGGGCGAGGCGGTGACCGCGGCGGTGGTGCTCACGCCGGGCTCGCAGGTGAGCGTCGAGGAGCTGATCGCGCACTGCCGCACCCAGATCGCCGGCTACAAGACGCCGCGTTCGATCGAGCTGCGCAGCGAGCCGCTGCCCAAATCCGGCGTCGGCAAGATCCTCAAGCACGAGCTCCGCGCGCGCCACTGGGAGGGCGCGGAGCGAGCCATCAGCGGCGCCTGAGCCAGCGGCCTAGACTCGGCTCCATGGAGCCGTTTTCTGCGGTCGCGATCGCTGCTACTGAACACCGCATTCGGATATACTGAACAGGCCGCGCAGGGTGCCCACGGGCACCGTCGGCGCCGGCGGGCGGGGGTCTGGCGCGCACGCGCGCCGATCACCCCATGGCCGGGGAAACGACCTTGAGACGAGCACGCGAGGAAGGGTGGCGATGAGCGAGTACGACGGGATCTTGCGCGACGGGTATCCCCTGTGTCTGGGGGGCAACATCTTCGGCTGGACGATCGATGAGGAGCAGTCCTTCGCGGTGCTCGACGCCTACGCAGCGGCCGGGGGCAACCTGCTCGACACCGCCGACGTCTACTCGGTCTGGGCCGAGGGCAACAGCGGCGGCGAGTCGGAGTCGATCATCGGCGCCTGGATGGCCTCGCGCGGCAATCGCGACCAGATGATCGTCGCGACCAAGGTGGGCAACCTCACCGGCGTCGACGCCGAGCAGATCCGCGCCGGCGCCGAGGCCTCGCTGGCTCGCCTGCAGACCGACCGCATCGATCTCTTCTACACCCACAAGGACGACGAGTCGGTGCCGCTCGAGGAGACGCTCGGGGCGCTCGACGGCCTCGTGCGCGAGGGCAAGGTGCGCGAGCTCGGGGCCTCCGGCTACAGCGCCGCGCGCCTGCGTGAGGCGCTCGCGGTCAGCGATCGCGAGGGCCTTGAGCGCTACCGCGTGCTCCAGCCCCATTACAACCTGCTCGAGCGCGACGCCTACGAGGGCGAGCTGCAGGATCTCTGCTCAAGCGAAGGCGTCGCGTGCCTGCCCTTCTTCTCACTCGCGCGCGGATTCCTGACCGGCAAGTACCGCCCGGGCCGGGAGGCCGACACGCTGCGCGGCGGCTTCGCCTGGAGCGGCGAGTGGGACGAGCGCACCACCGGCCTGCTCGAGGAGCTCGACGCCGTGGCCGCCGAGCACGACACCACCGACGCCGCCGTGGCGCTCGCGTGGCTTCGCGCCCAGCCGACGGTCGCCGCGCCGATCGCCAGCGCCCGCACCGTCGAGCAGCTCCAGGACCTGGTGCCGATGGCGCAGCTGCAGCTCGGTGCCGATGAGCTCTCGCGGCTGAGCGCGGCCGGCGCCTGAGCCGGCCGCCCGCGGGGCCGCCTCGCGGCGGCCCCAGCGCGCCGCGCTACATGTGCGGCATCACCTCGGCCGCGATCAGCTGGATCTGCTCGAGATCGCGGTGATCGAGCAGGCGCAGGTAGCAGCTCTCCGCGCCGACCTCCTTGTAGCTCAGGAGCATCTCGGTCAGCTGATCGGGCGTGCCGACGACGCCGATGTCGGCGAGCTCCTCGACGGTGTGGTGACCGTTGGTGGCCCGCTGGCGCGCCTGCTCCATCGTCGTGCCGCAGCACACGGTGGTCGCGGCGGAGTAGGCGATCGAGTCGGGGTCGCGCCCGTGGCGCTCGCAGGCCGCGCGGACGCGGTCGAAGGCGGCCCGGGTGGTGGCCGCATCGACCAGCCCGATGTTGAACTCATCGGCGAAGCGGGCGGCGAAGTCGGGCGTGCGCCGCAGGCCGCCGCCGCCGCAGATGATCCGCGCGTGCGGGTCCTGGTAGGGGCGCGGAAGCGACGGGCAGTCGACCAGCTGGTAGTGGCTGCCCGAGAAGGAGAAGGACCCCTCCGGCGGCGTCGCCCACAGACCGGTGAGGATCTCGAGCTGCTCCTCGAGGCGGTCGAAGCGCTCGGCGATCGGCCCGAAGGGCATCCCGAGCGCCCGGTGCTCACGCTCGAACCAACCGGCGCCGATGCCCACGTCCAGACGGCCCTTGCTCATCTCGTCGACATTGTTGATCGCCACGTAGAGCGGACCGGGAAGGCGGAAGTTGATCGAGGTGACGAGCGTCCCGAGACGGATCGTCGTGGTCTCGCGCGCCAGCCCGCCGAGCACGACCCAGGCGTCCGAGGGACCGGGGAGCCCGTCGCCGGGCGCCGTGTTGACGAAGTGGTCCGAGCGCATCATCGCCGGGTAGCCGAGCCGCTCGGCCTCGAGCGCCATCGCTAGCTGCTCCTCGTAGCTGGCGCCGAATTGCGGCTCGATCAGAAGCTTTAGTTCCATGGTGCTCGCCTCAGTTGTCGGGGTCGGTGTCCGGGACGCCCCACGAGAAGCCGAGCAACCGCGCTGGCGTCCCGCCGGGGTTTCGGAAGTCGTGCATCGTGCCCTGCTGGATCAGCATGTCGCCGGCCTGGATCGGCGTCTCGCCCTCCTCGAGCAAGAGGACCACGGGGTCGAGGAAGTAGACGAGGTCGACCGAGCGGGTCTTGTGCAGGCCCTTGACCGGGCCGTCCTCGCCGCCCCCCTCCTCGCGGTCGTCGGCGGAGTCGGGCGGCATCTCGACGTAGAGGCACTTGACCCAGCCCGCCTGCGGCTCAAACGACAGCAGGCGACCCTGACCAGCCATCCACTCCGGCGTCTGCGCGGTGTTGGCGTGCCAGACCTCCATGCCCTCGACCTCCTCGATCGAGACCACCGCCGACTGCCCGCTGGCGTTCAGTCCGGTGACGATTCGTCGCATCTCATCTCCTCGGTGGCGGTTGGAAAAAGTGAGCTCGCGGCGCGGCTATCGCCCTACTCGCCGAGCGCGCACTCGCGCAGGAAGCTGCGCGCCCGCTCCGCGCACAGGCGCCCGGCGTCGGCCGCGCTGAGCGTCGTGAGCTCGGGCGAGAAGACCTCGGGGCCGCAGGTCGGCAGGCGCCCGTCGCGGTAGAGGTGGCGCACGTAGTCCGCAACGCCGAGCTCGCCCTCGCCGGGAAAGTCGCGGTAGGTCACCGCCTCCTCGAAGTAGTCGGCGACCACCGGCTCGCGCGAGGCGTCGCAGAGCTGGAGGTGAAAGACCTTCTCGAGCGGGATCTCGTCGAGCATCGCCGGGTCAGCGCCGCTTCGCCCGAGGTGGAAGGTGTCGAGCACGAGGCCGGCGTTGGGCCGGTCGACCTCGCGGATGATCCCCCAGCCGGTCTCGAGGTCCGGGACCTGGGAGGTCGGGACCACCTCAAGGTGCACCCGGAGCCCGTGCTCAGCGACCCGATCGGCGAGCGCGCCGAGCGCCTGCACGACCTGGTCGCGCGGAGCCGGATCGCCACTGAAGGGCGTCAGCAGCGTCATCGACTCGGCGCCGACGGCGTCGGCGTAGCGGAGCATGTTCTCCTCGGTGGTATTGAGCGAATCGGCATGCGGCCCGGCGTCGTCGCCGACGTTGAAGCTCGGGTACCAGGCGAGGAAGGGGTCGATCACGCTGACGCGCGCCTCGCGCGCGCGCAACTCGGCCGCGATCTGGGCGAGGGTAGAGCCCGAGCGCTCGAGCGCCGCGAAGTCACCGCAGAGCGCGGACATCGCGGTGTAGCCACCGGCCGTCACGGCCTCCGCGCGCGCGTAGAGGTCGTGGGAGATGACACACCCGCACCACAGCGTCAGCGCAGGCTCGGCGGCCGGCACGCTCATCGGACCGCGTCGCTGTGGCGGCGATCGCGCCAGGCCTGCTCGAACTTCTCCCGTCCCATGCGCACGAACTCGACGGGGTCGAGCTTCCACAGCGAGTCCTCCCACTCGTTGCCGAAACGACCGTCGTCGGAGAAGACCTCGAGCTCATACCAGCCGTCGTAGCCGGCTTCGTCCAGGGCGCCGAGGATGCCCGTGACGTCGGCGATGCCGTCGCCCGGGAGCAGGCGGTCACACCAGTTGCGAGTGGGATCGCGCCAGTCGTCGACGTGGACGCCGACGAAGCGGTGCGCGTGGCGGCGGATCTCGTCGAGCAGGCCGGGCGTGTCCCACAGGTGCCAGACGTCGAACATGATCCCCGTGTTGGGCTCGCCGATGTCGTCGAGCAGCGCCACGGCGTCGGGCAGGTTGGTGATCCAGGAGTAGTCGGCGGCGATCGAGGAATGCATCGGCTCGATCGCGATGCGCGCGCCGACGTCGGCGGCGGCGCGGGCGATCGTCGCCAGTCCCTCGACCGCGATCTCATGCGCCCGCTCGGGCTCGTAGTCGCCGAGCGGGCCCGTGGCGAAGATGAAACTGATCGGCTCGAACGGCGCCAGTCCGCGGATTCCGCGGCACATCGCCGCCACCCGCAGCTGCGGGTCATCGTCGCCGAGCTTCATCAGCGTCATCGGCAGCACCGAGGGGACCGCCGGGAACAGAAAGGTCGCCTTGAGTCCGCTCTCGCGCAGGAGCTCCAGATCGCCTGCTCGCGCCTCCTCGCTGCCGTCGAGCTTGAGGCCGGCGTCGATGCCGATGCCCTGCGCGCCCGCCTCGCGGTAGGCGGCGAGATCCTCGGCGAAGGACAGGCCCGGCGTCGTGTACTCGCCCACGGAGAAGGGCGGGGTGTCTCCGGCGGCCATCAGCCGCCCCCGAGCTCCGCCGCCGCCTCGAGCTCGGCGCTCTCGCCCAGGTAGCTCGAGACCAGCAGCTCGCGGTTGCCGCGCAGGACCTCGGCGCTGCGCGAGAGCACGATGTCGCCGTGCGCGAGGACGTAGCCGCGATCGGCCGCCTCGAGCGCGAGGTGGACGTGCTGCTCGACGAGCAACACGGCACAGCCGCTGTCGACCGCGTACTGGCGCACCACGGGCATCAGCCGCTCGACGATCACCGGCGCGAGACCCAGGCTCAGCTCGTCGAGCAGGAGCAGCCTAGGCTGGCGCGCGAGCGCGCGACCGACGGCGAGCATCTGCTGCTCGCCGCCCGAGAGCAGCCCGGCGCGACGCGTGCGCAGCTCGGCGAGGGCCGGGAAGTAGCTGTAGGCGACGTCGGCGTCCAGGCGCTCGCCGCGGTGGGAGAGCCGGAAGTGCTCGGCGACCGTGAGCCCGAAGAAGATGCCGCGGCCCTCGGGGACGTGGGCGATGCCCATACGCGCGCGCGCCGGCGGCGAGACCGAGGCGAGATCCTCGCCGTTGTAGAGCACGCGACCGCTCAGCGGCCGCACCAGGCCCGAGATCACCCTCAGCGTCGTCGTCTTCCCGGCGCCGTTTGACCCGAGGAGGGCGACGACCTCACCGCGTCCCACCGTGAGCTTCATCTCGCGGATCACGGCCGCGTGGTCGTAGCCGGCGGTGAGCGCGTCGAGCTCGAGAACGTGGCCTTGCGTGGTCGTCTCGCTCATGATGCTTCCGCCGTGATTTCGCTTGCCGAGCTGCCGAGGTAGGCCGAGATCACCCGGGGATCGCTGCGGATCGCCTCCGGCGTTCCCTCGGCGATGATGACGCCGAAGTCGAGCACGAAGATGTAGTCGCAGATGCTCAGCACCAGGCCCATGTCGTGGTCGATTAGGAGCATCGAGAGGCCGGCGTCGACGACGCTGCGAAGCCGCTGGCCGAGGTCCTGGCTCTCGGTCGTGTCAAGGCCCGCCGCGGGCTCGTCGAGGAGCAGCAGGCGCGGGCGGGCGGCGAGCGCGCGGGCGACGCCCACCAGCTTGCGCTGGCCCTGCGGCAGGTCGCTGGGGGACGCGTTGACGACGTCGGCGAGCCCGAGCAGCTCGAGCGTCTCCTCGACGGTGGCGAACGCGGTCTCGGGCTTCCACAGCAACTCCTTGAGCGTGGCCCGCAGTCCGGGCCGGTAGGCCGACACGGAGAGGTTCTCGCCGACCGTGAGGTCGTCGAAGAGCTCGATGCTCTGCCAGGTCCGGACCAGACCCTGGCGGGCGCGGTTGTGGGCCGAGAGCTTGGCGAGGTCGCGGCCGTCGAGCTCGACGCGGCCGTGCGCCGGCACGAAGCCCGTGATCGCGTCGATGAAGGTCGTCTTGCCCGCTCCGTTGGGCCCGATCAGCCCTACGAGCTGGCCGTCCTGCACGGAGATGTCGACGTTGTCCACGGCCTTGACGCCGCCGAAGTTCACGGCGATCCCGCTCGCCTCGAGCACCGCGGTCATTTGTCCACCACCAGCGGAGAGACCTCGGGGCTTGGGTCAGCGGCGGGACCGTCGGCGCTCTGGACGACGGGCCGCGGACCGCCCAGCGTGGGGGGCATGCGCGAGAGCAGCACCCGTTTGACGCGGTCGGCGGGATAGTTGGATTGGATCCCGAGCTCGGCCATCCTGCGTTTGGCCATCTTCTTGGCATAGCTCGCGCCCGCGATGCCCTCGGGATAGAAGACGAGGTTGAAGACCAGCGCGACGCCCGCGAAGAGCACCGTCCAGTCGCCGGAGATCCCGAACCACTTCTGGAAGGCGTACTGCGAGAGACCCTGGGTCGCCAGGAAGCCGGCCACGAGCGCTCCCGAGACCATCGTGATGCCGCCGATGTAGGCGAAGGCGATCACGCTGAGCGCCGTGAGGGCGCTGAAGCGGTCAGCGGAGACGCCGCCGAAGTTGTAGCCGTAGAGGCCGCCGGCGATACCGGCGATGAAGGAGCTCACGCCGAAGGCGATCAGCTTGGTGTTGCGCACGCTGATGCCGACGGCCGCGGCCGCGCGCTCGTTCGAGCGCACGGCGAGCATCCGCTGCCCGAGCGTGGCGCGACGGATGTTCGAGACGAGCATGCAGAGCAGGATCGTGACGATGAGGATGCCGATCCCGAGGATCGGACTGGGGAGTTTCCCGTCGAGGCCCTTGAAGGACGAGGCGTTACCGAGGTTGATTCCCAGGAAGGTCGGCTGCGCGACCGGGGCGCCGGCCAGGCCGGACCCCCACGTCGTGTTGACGAACACGAACTGCTCGATGGCCACCGCAGCCGCGAGCGTCACCACCGCCAGCGTGACGCCGCGCACGCGCAGAGCGCCGACCGCGGTCGCGAGACCGAGCAGGGTGGCGCCGAGGGCGCCGAGGATCGGTCCGAACGGAAAGGCGATGCCCGCGTCGCCCGCGAGGTGCGAGACGAGCAGCCCGGCGACCCCGGAGAGCGCGAGCTGCATCACCGAGATCTGGCCGACGAAGCCGGTCAGGACGACGAGCGAGAGCGAGAGCACGGCGCCGATCGCAGAGGTCGTCAGCGCCTGGCGGAAGTCGAAGGGGAAGAGGATCAGGCAGATCGTCCCGATCACCAGGGCGATCAACGCCGGGCGCAGGACGCGCACCGGCTTGGGCGCCGCGGGCAGGCGTATCTCGACGATGTCACCGCGGCCCGGTAGCTTGGCGCCGCGCCAGAACATCGCGACGAGGATCACCAGGAAGACCGCGAGCTCCTCGACGCCCGGAAGCGCCACGCCATTGTCGGTCGGGAACCACGACTGCACCGAGAGGTAGTAGAGGACGTTCTCACCCATGCCGATCGCGAGACCGACGAGACAGGCGATCGGGATCGAGGTGAAGCGCGCCAGCAGCGCGGCGGCGAGCGCCGGGACCACGATCAGCGGGAGCGTGTCGGTGTCGAGCGAGATCAGGGGCGCCGCGAGTACGCCGATCACGCCGGCGATGAGGCAGCCCATGACGGTGTTGATCATCGAGAGCTGGTTGGGCTGCAGGCCCGCGAGCAGCGCCGAGGCCTCGTTCTCAGCGGCGGCGCGGGTCGCCAGTCCGAAGCGGCTATAGCGGTAGAGCAGGGTCAGGCCGATGGCGACCACGACGACGATGCCCGCGAGCACGAAGTGGGCGACCGGCACGGCGATCGTGAAGATCTTGACCACGGAGGAGGGAAGGATCGAGGGCTCGGTCTGGGGCGTGCCGCCGAAGGCGAGCAGGATCAGCGCCTGCGAGAGCAGCAGGATCCCGAGCGAGGCGACGAGCTTGGCGAGCGGAGTCGCCGTTCGCAACGGGCGGAACGCCACGAGCTCGGTCAGGACGCCGTAGAGGATGGCGACGACGACCGAGATGATCAGGGCCGGGACGGTCGCGAAGTGGACTCCGTAATTGCCGTTCTTGAGCGACCAGAAGGCGAAACCGACCACCATCGCGGTCGCCCCCGCCGCCAGGTTGATGACGCCGGCGCCGCGGTAGGTGAGCACCAGCGAGATCGCGATCCCCGCGATCAGGGCCCCCGTCCCGAGGCCCAGAAGCGCAAACAGAACTAGCTGATCGACAGACACGGGCTACCTCCTGGCTCCGCGTTCGAGGCCGGCGCCGCCGCAGGCGCGAGCGCCGAGCTGAGCGAGCCTCGCGCCCAGCCGATGGTGAAGTCCAGCACGGTCCTCCCCGCGGTGTCGGCGACCAACCCGACCGCTTCGGTCGACGCAGCCACAGCGGGCGGAGGCGAAGCGCTCACTCCCACCCCCGCCCGCCCAGACGGCCGCAGCCGCCGCACCCCCGGCGACGCGGCCCCTACGAACCTGCATCGCGCCAGTGGCGACGGTCAGCCCCGGCGAGTCCGAAGGACCCACCGGCGCATCGATGAAGCGAGACATCGTTGCGTGGCTGCCGTTGCTCATCAGCGTTCTGGTGGCCTAGCTTGCCGGGAACCCGGAGTTGAACGGCCGTTGCTCCAACTCCTTCTGCAGTGCCGGGGGCGGCTCAGTCCAGCCGGACACGCGATTCCACGCGCCGTTGCCCTCGTACTTGAAGAAGTAGTTGCCGTCACTGCATGCTGCCGGCACCGAGCGGTACTTCCCGCAGTGCAGCAGCGCCCCACCCTCGAGCAGCGGACCCTTGAAGGCCTTGGCCTTCGCGGTGATCGCGGCTGGGCTGAGCTTGTTGTAACCGATCTCGTTCATGAACTGGGCGATCGTGAAGATCTGTCCCCACATGCCCGAGTACCAGTCGTCGTTGATGTTGGCCTGCTGACCGAACTGGGTGAAGGCCTTCAACATCGCTGTGCCGGTCGGATCCTTGATCAGCGGATCACCGGACTGCGACAGCTGGGCCGTCCAGTGCGGGTAGTCGCCACCGGGGTACTGACTCTTGATCGTCGGCTGGTCGCACTGGTCGAACTCGATCACCTTGTTCGGGTTGATCCCGAGCGTGGTCGCCGCCTTCGCCGCCGCGAGGCACTGGGCGGAGTCGGTGATGTCGAGCATCACGTAGCCCGCCGTCTGTGCGCCGGCCGCGGTCAGCGCGCCGGTGAGGTCCGTCGTATCGGGGCTGAAGGAAACCAGCTTGCTGGTGATCCCAGCCGCCGTGTCGGTCAGCTTCAGGCCCTGAGCGTTCTCGATCAGTCCAGCCTCAGCCGGGTAGATGATCGCCGCCGTCTTGGCCTTCAGATACTGCTTCGCGTACTGGGCGATGCCGTAGACCGCGAAGGGGCCCGGGGCGAACAGGATGTACTCGTTGGGCGTGATCACGTCGGAGTTGTTGAGCGAGAAACCCTGAATGATCGGCTTCTTACCGTTGACGGTGTGGTCGATCGTCTGCGCACCCACTGAGAGCGCGCCGAAGGAGATCACGTCGACGTTCTTGTTGTTGAGGAAGCCCTGAGCGCAACCCAAGCCCTCTTCCTCGGCGTTCTTGACAATGCACTGGTCGAGCTCGAGCGGGTGACCGTCGATGCCGTCCGCGTACTTGTTGATCCACTTCACGGCGAGCTCGGCCGCGGCCGAGGCCTCGGGGCCGACGGAGACGACGGTGCCACCGGAGTTGTTGCTTGACCAACCGATCACCGCCGGCTTGAGCTTCGGATTCGCGGCCCCCGGCTTACCGTGGGCGTACTGCACGAAATTCGTGATCCATCCGCCCGGCGGCGTTGCGGTCGCCGTCGCCGTGGAGCCGCCGACCGCCACAAGGGCGCCCAGGCTGCCGGCGAGGACAGCCGCTGCGACCGCGATGCGCGGTCGTAGCAATCTTGATCGTTTCACTCGCACTTCCCCTCCTTAGTCCTCTTCGTTATGCCTGCCGATGCTTCGCGCGCCCACTGACGTTTGTTGCCGACAGCCCGATCAACACGCCCTACGCGAACTGCTGCGGGCGACCCCAGGAGAGGAAGTCGAACGGAATCAGGTGAGCACGGTGCGGCTTTGTCATGTGTGAGTCGAATCGGCCGCCGGCCGCCGTGCCCAGCGGGCACGGCGGCCGACGCGGCCTCAATCGGGGATCGCTCAGCCGGGGAACCCGGAGTTCGCGGGACGCGACTCCAGCAACTTCACGAAGGCCGGCGGCGGGCTGACCGCGCCCGAGGCATGTGCCCACTTGCCCTTGCCCTGGTACTGGAAGAAGTACACAGAGTCGGCACAAGCTGCCGGCAGCGCCTTGAATTCGCCGCAGTGCTCGACCGAGCTGCCAAGCAGCAGCGGCCCCTTGAACGCCTTCGCCGCCGCACTGATCGCGGTGGGCGACAGCTTGTTGTAGCCCACCTTGTTCATCAGCTGGGCGTCGGTCATGATCAGACCGAACATGCCGGAGTACCAGTCGTCGCCGGCATCTGCCTTGTCACCGAACGCCGCGAGGGCGTTGGTGAACGCCTTGCCGGTCGGATCGCCGACGAGGGCCGATCCGCTCTGTGACAGCGAGTAGTAGTACTGCGGGAAGTCGCCACCCGGGAACTGCGGCTTGTTGGCGGTGGTGGTGCAGTCGGTGAATCCGATCACCTTGTGCGGGCTGATACCGAGCTGCTGGAGGTCCTTCGCCGCGGCGATGCAGTTCTGCGGCGAGGTGACGTCGAGGAAGATCATTCCCGCCGTCTGTGCCCCGGCGGCCGTCAGCGCACCGGTCAGGTCGCTGGTGGTCGGATCGAAGGCCACGACCTTGGTCGTGAGCCCGGCGTACTGATCCGTCAGTTTCAATCCCGCGGCGCTGGCGCTCAGGCCGGCCTCGTTGGGATAGATGACCGCGACCGACTTCGCGTGCATGTACACCTTCGCGAACTCGGAGGCCGGCGCCGTCTGGAACAGACCCGGCGCGAACAGGACGTACTCGTTGGGCGTGATCACGTCACGGTTGTTGAGCGAGAAGCCCTGAATGATCGGCTTCTTGCCGTCGATGGTCGCCTCCTCCGTCTGAGCGCCGACCGACAGCGCGCCGAAGGTGACCAGGCTGACCTTCTTGTTGTTGAGGAAGCCCTGAGCGCAGCCCAGACCCTCTTCCTCCGCGTTCTTGACGATGCACTGGTCGAGCTCGAGCGGGTGGCCGTCGATCCCGTCCGCGTACTTGTTGATCCACTTCACGGTGACCTCAGCAGCCGCACTGGCCTCCGGACCGACCGAGATCACGGTGCCGCCGGAGTCGTTGCTCGACCAACCGATCAGCGCCGGGGACAGCTTCGGGTTGGCGCTCTTGGGCTGGCCGCCCAGGTACTTCACGAAGTTCGTTATCTGCGTCACGCCGGCGATGGCCGCGTGGGCCGAGGGCCCGTTGCTCGCGGCCGCCGGAGACCCGGCAACGAACCAGGCGCCGACGCCAAGTGCCAACGCGACGGCCGGTGCCACAAGCACCCGCCGCGCAAAAACGGCATTGAATCTCCCCATCACAGCCTTCCTCTCATCCGCCCTCAGGATGTTTGCGTGCTGCATGCCGCGACCGGCCAACTGGTCAGTTGTTCAACCCGCCTTAACGCAGCGGGTCAAGTCTAAACAGGAGCACGCTCAGCTGTCAAGTGGCCTGTCCAATACTGGCCGATCATTGGGCGGCTTGCCACAAGCTGGGCCCCGAGGAGACCGCTAACGCGGGGAAATACGGCCCTCGGGCACGGCCATGAGCCCAGGTTACTTGATCTCTGCCGGACCGCATCGCTAGCATGGCGGACGCAAGCCCCGCCGTCGCACCCGCGCGCCAGGGCAGCCGGGACACCGCGCAGTCCCCCGCGCCGTCCCCGCCACGACCACCACAGCGAAGCGCCCAGGTGCGCGAACCGGAGGAGAAGAGCATGGCCGAGACGACGTCACATTCCGCATTCGACACCTGGAACGGGCGCGAGCCCTATCGCCTCTTCCCACAGGTCCTGTTGCACTCGATCGGAGGCGACCAGGTCCTGCTGTGCCGCGTCAGCTACGAGCCCGACACGCACGTGCGCCGTCACTCGCACGAGCACACCGAGCAGGTGATGTTCGTGCTCGAGGGCGATGTGACGATGGACGTCGAGGGCGAGAAGCGGCGCATGGAGGCGGGCGACGTCGCGGTCGTCAACCGCGGCCAGGAGCACGAGCTGTGGTCGGAGGCCGGCTGTGTCTTCATCGAGGCCCTGGCCCCGGTCGCGCTCGACCACGTCGGCGATCACGACCGTGACCTGCGTGTTGGCGTCGACGAGGGCCGCACCCACGTCGAGCGCTGAGCCGCTCCGGCCCCGCCGCGTGATCCTCCCAGCGCGCCGGCGACGGACATGATCCCCCAGCTGAGCCTCGCGATCCGCGACGTGACGGTGATAGACGGCACCGGTGCGCCCGCTCGCGCGGGCGCGACCGTTCTCATCAGCGGCGCGGAGATCGTCGCCGTCACCGGCGGCGATGACGCCGCGGGCGCCGATGCCGTTGAGGTCATCGAAGGGGGCGGGCGCTATCTCATCCCGGGACTCTGGGAGACCCAGGCCCACACCTGCGACAGCGGTGCTCGCCACCGCACGCCCTGGTACGTCGTGCCCCCCGGCGGCCGGGAGCTGATCGCCGCGAACCTCCGCACCTACCTGCGACGTGGCATCACCACCGTCGTCGATCTCGGGGGGCGCACCGATGTGCTCGTCGACGCCCGCGCCGCTCAGCGTGACGGGAGCATCCTCGGCGCGCGGCTGCTGCTGTCCGGAGCCCACTTCAACTGGCCGGCGGGCGCCTTCATCGCGCCGTGGATGAACCGTCTGGTGGGCAGCGTCGCCGAGGCCCGCGCGGAAGCCGAGCGCGCGCTGACCGAAGAGCGCGTCGACATCCTCAAGATCGTCTTCTCCCACGGCGACCCGGCCAATCCGCTCGGGAAGATGTCGCCGGAGGTACTGCGAGCGATCGTCGAGCGCGGCCATGCCCACGGCGTTCCCTCCGCGGTCCATGCCGACAGCGCCGGAGACATCCTCGCCGCCGTCGAGGCCGGAGTCGACAGCCCCGAGCACATGTTCGCGCCCGAGGGCGGCGAGCGCTGGCGCGAGGATCGCGCGCGCGTGATCGAGGCGGTCAACGCCGCCGACGCCTACTGGCCGCTGTCGATCGCGCTGTTCGAGGCCGAGGCGCACGCACGCGACGGTGCCTGGCTCGGCGCCCACGCCGGCGAGGTCCCCCAGGAGCTCCTGGACGTCGCCCAAAGCGATCCCGAGAGCCTGTGGCTGACGCTGTCTGACCGCGATCGCGATGACGCCGCCGCGCGCCTGGAGGCAGCGCTGGAGACCGCGCTCGTGGCCCACGAGGCGGGCGTGCGGATGACGATCAGCTCCGACTCCGGCGTCTGCGCGATCTTCCATGGCGTCGGCACCCTGCGCGAGATGGAACTGCACGAGGAGGCGGGCGTGCCCAACCTCGCGATCCTGACGATGGCGACCAAGCACGCCGCCGAGAAGCTCGGCCACGGCGAGCGCCTCGGCACCATCGAGGTCGGCAAGCTCGCCGACCTGGTCCTGCTCGACGCCGACCCGCTCGCGTCGATCGCCAACGTGCGCAAGATCCACGCCGTGATCCAGGGCGGCAGGCCGCTTCGCGCCGGCGATCTCGCGGCGAGCGGTTAGGGCTTCCCCGTCCGCCTTCGCCCGAGGAAGCGCTCACGTCGTGGCGCAGCCCGTCGGCGGCCGCCGCGGCGGCCGCCGACGGAACGATGATGTCGATGCGCGAAGATACGTTGGTGTCGGCGCCCGCGGCGGGAGAGACCGCGACGAGCCTGGCGTCAGGCGCGCGCTCGGACGCAGTCGCCACGCCACTCATATCGGAGCGCCGTGCCGACGCTCCCGCCGGGCTTTCGTGGCAGGCGCTGTCGGTGCTCCTGCTGGGCTTCTCGCTCTCGGTCACCGACTTCTTCATCGTCAACGTCGCGCTGCCGACGATGGGACGGGACCTGCACGCAAGCGATGCTTCGCTCGAGCTCGTCGTCTCCGGCTACGGGCTCTCCTACGCGCTGCTGCTCGTGCTCGGAGGCCGCCTCGGCGACGGCCTGGGCCGGCGCCGGCTCTTCACGATCGGGATCGGTCTGTTCACGATCTGCTCGCTGTTCTGCGGCCTCGCACCGAACGTCCTGACGCTGATCGTCGCCCGCGTGCTGCAGGGAGCCTCGGCGGCGCTGATGGTGCCGCAGGTTCTGGCGACCTTCCACGCGTCGCTCGATGAGCAGCGCCGCGCCCGGGCGATCGGGCTCTATGGAGCCACGGCCGGGCTGTCGATGATCGTCGGGCAGGCGCTCGGCGGCCTGCTCGTCTCGGCCGACATCGCGGGGTCAGGCTGGCGCGCGATCTTCCTCGTCAACGTGCCGATCGGAATCGCGGGGCTCGCGCTGCTGCGACGCGTGCCCGAGACGCGCTCGGATCGGCCGTCGCCGATCGATCGTCCCGGGACCGTATTGCTCACCGCGACGCTGCTGTGCCTGCTTCTACCGCTGACCGAGGGCCATGCGCTGGGCTGGCCGTGGTGGTCATGGGTGCTTCTCGGTCTGGTGCCGCTGGGCGGCTACGCGTTCGCCCGCAAGGAGCTGTCGCTTGAGGCGCGCGGGGTCATGCCGCTGGTGCCGCCGTCGATCGTGCGCGTGCGCAGCGTCCGTCGTGGCATCTGCATCGCACTGCCGTTCTTCATGTCCTTCGGCGGGTTCATGTTCGTCTACGCGATCGTGTCGCAGGATGGCCTGCATCTGAAACCGCTGACGGCCGGGCTGGCACTGATCCCCTACGCGTTGGCGTTCTTCGGGGCCTCGCTTCAGACCGCCCGCCTGGTGAATCGCTTCGGCAACCGCGTGATGGCGGTCGGCGCGGTGATGCAGGGCTTCGCCTACGGCGGCATGGCGCTGGCGCTGCTGGCCGAGCGCCAGCACCCGAGTTGGCTCGTCTTCGGCGCGCTCTTCGTGCTCACCGGTTCCGGGCAGGCGCTGTTGGTGTCGCCGATGTTCCGCCTGCTGCTCTCGGAGGTCCCCGGCCACCTCGCCGGCGCCGGCACCGGCATGCTCACCACCCTGCAGCAGAGCTCGCTGGCGATCGGCGTCGCCGTCCTCGGGACGCTCGACCTCGAGCTCGTGCCGAAGCTTGGGATCGCCGGCGGCACCGCCGTCGTCCTCGGCGTGCAGTCGCTCGTCGCCTTCAGCGTCGCCCTCGGCGCCGTGCGCCTAATCGACCGCCGCTGAGCGCAGCGCTCAGGCGGTGCGATCCCAGCGGTGTGCGAGCAGCGCCTCGACCGCCGTCTGATCGAGCGGCCCCTCGTCGACGGCGGCGACGTTGCGATGCACGTTGGTCAGGCTGCGCATGCCGGCGATCACCGTCGAGACCGCGGGCTGCGCGAGGCAGAAGCGGAGCGCGACGTTGGCGAGCTTGTCCTCCTCGATCTCGAGGTCGGCCATGATCGCGTCCGCGCGCTCGCAGGTCTCGCGCAGGAGGTCGCCGGCGAAGTAGTCGTTTCGGAAGTCATCGGGTGGAAAGGTCGTGTCGGGCCGCAGCCGTCCGGTCAATCCGCCCTCGTCGAAGGGCACGCGCACGATGATCCCGACGTCGTGCTCGAGCGCTGCCGGCAGTAGCTCATCGGCAACGCCCTGATCGAAGACGTTGTAGATCAGCTGGATCGCGTCGACGAGACCGCTCTCGATCAGAGCGAGGGCGCTGCGAGGCTCATAGGGACGAATCGAGACACCGAAGAAGCGGATCTTGCCCGCGGCCTTGAGCGTCTCGATCGCTCCCGCCCACTCGCCCTCGTCGACCCAGGCGTCGGTCCAGGTGTGGAACTGCTGTAGGTCGATCGTGTCGAGACCGAGGTTGCGCAGGCTCGTCTCGGTGGACTCGATCACCCAGCTCGCGGGGAAGCGCTGGTCGGCGGGGGCCGGATCCTTGATGTCCCAGACGCGATCCGCCGGCGGCACCTTGGTCGCCACGAGGATGTCCTCGGAGACCGAGCGCACGACCTCGCCGACCAGCTCCTCGCTGTGGCCGTCGCCGTAGACGAGCGCCGTGTCGATGAAGTTGACGCCGCTCGCGATCGCCTCCCGCAGGGCCTGCAGCGAGGTCTCGTCATCGGCTCCGATCCAGCCGCCGCCACCGATCCCCCAGGCGCCGTAGCCGAGTTCCGACACGCGCAGCCCGGTGCGCCCGAGGGTCCGGTGCCGCATGCTCAGACCGCCGCCTGCGCCGGCTCGCCGACGGCCTCAGCGAACCCGTGCTCGGCCGCGATCATGTCGGCAGCCTTCTCTCCCATCGCCATGCACGAGGCGTTGGGGTTGCCGCGCATCGTCGTCGGCATCGCCGAGGCGTCGGCGACGCGGAGGCCTTCGATCCCGAGCACCTTGAGGTCGCCGTCGAGCACCGTGCCCATCGCGCACGTGCTCGAGGGGTGGAAATAGCCGAGGGCGTTGGCGTGGATGTAGGCCCGCAGCCCGTCCTCGTCGGTGGACTCCGGCCAGCGCAGCTTGCCCTTGTCCATGCTCGCGACGGGGTCGGTGGCGAGCAGCTCGAGCATGGTGCGCGTGCCCCGGATGATCGGCTCGATATCGGTCGGGTCGGCGAAGTGGTTGTGGGTGATCAGCGGCTTCGCCGTCGGCTCGTTGGAGCGCAGGCGCACGGTGCCGGTGCTCTTGGGGCGCAACAACTCGACCACGGCGGTGAAGCCGTTGACCGTCGGAGCCGTGCGCGCGTCGCCGATGAAGGGCCACGGGTTCACGAACATCTGCACGTCGCAGTTGTCGAGCCCCTCGACGGTGCGGAGCAACGCGCCGGCCTCGACGCCGTTGGAGGAGAGGATGCCGGTGCCGCTCGCGCGGTAGCGCTCCCACTCCGCCGGGGTCGCGGCCTCGAACAGGGTCTCCTCATCGGTCGCCATCACGAGCGGCACACCGGGATGGTCTTGGAGGTTCTCGCCGACGGGGAGGTCGGCCCTGACCGCGATGCCCAACGATTCCAGGTGCGCGCGTGGGCCGATGCCCGAGAGCATCAAGAGCTGCGCGCTGTTGTAGGCGCCGGCGCAGACGATCACTTCGCGCCCGGCGTGGAAGGATTCCACGGCGCCGTCGTGCTCGACCTCCACGCCGACGACACGAGACCCGTCGAAGAGCAGGCGCGTGACCTGGCGAAACGGCATCACCGTGAGGTTCTCGCGGTCGAGGTGGTCGCGCACATAGGCCGCGTATGAGGAGCAGCGCTTGCCATCGGTCTGCGTGAGCTGGTAGTAGCCGACACCCTCCTGGTCGGGCCCGTTGAAGTCGTCGTTGGGACTCAGGCCCACCTTCAGCGCCGACTCCATCCAGGCCTCGGCGAGGCGGTTGTCGGAGACGCGGTCGCCGACGCCGACGGGACCCTGGTCGCCGTGCAGAGGTGAGGCCCCACGGACGTTGTTCTCGCTGCGGATGAAGTAGGGCAGCATGTCCTTCCAGCCCCATCCGCTCGCACCGAGCGACTCCCACTCGTCGAAGTCGGCCGGCGCGCCGCGCACGTAGAGCATCGCGTTCATGGCCGAGGTCCCCCCCAGGGCGCGACCGCGCGGCAGGTAGGTGCGCCGGCGGCCGAGCTGCGGCTCGAGTTCGGAGACGTAGTCCCAGTCGTACTTCGTCGCGAACTGGCGACCCCACTGCGAGGGCACCTCGAAGGTCTCACCCTCGGCCGGACCTCCGGCCTCGATCAAGAGCACGCTCGCCGAGGAGGACTCGCTCAGTTTCCCGGCGAGTGCGCTCCCCGTCGAGCCGGCACCAATGATTATGAAGTCAGCGTCTGCCATCGGCTCCTCTCCTCTCCATTGACCTCGCTCAGCTGATCTCGCTACGAACCATCGCGGCGCCCTCGACGAGCGCCTGCAGCTTCATCTTCGCGACGATGCGCGGCAGCGGCTTCATGCCGCAGTCCGTGCTCAGGTAGACGCGCTCAGGCGGCACGACCGCGATCACCTTGCGGATGCGATCGGCGACCTGCTCGGGCGACTCGATCTGCATCGTGCGGATGTCGAGCACGCCGACCGCCACCTCCTTGTCCTCGGGCAGCGACTTCAGCAGGTCGACGTCGACCAACTCGCGGTTGGCGAAGTCCAGCACGAACTGATCGATCGGCACGTCGTAGAAATACGGCAGCACCGTCTGATAGCCGGTGGGGAAGATCCCCGAGAGCGCGTTGCCCCAGGCGTTGCCGAAGCAGAAGTGCCAGGCGATCTTCGCATCGACTCCCTCGACGCACTGCGTCATCACGTCGGCGATCCACTTGTAGTCGTCCTCGTTGCCGGTGAAGAGCGGCAACCAGGCGCCGAGATCCTCGATCTGCAGGAACGTCGCGCCAGCCGCCACGAGCTCCTTCATCTCGGCGTTGAAGATCGGCGCGAGCGCGTAGCTCAGCTCGCGCGCGTCCTTGTAATGCTGGAAGTGCACGTGCCAGGCGAGATTCACGGGGCCGGCGCCGACCGAGACCTTCAGCGGCTTGGTCGTGTGCGCGGTGGCGATCTTGTAGAGGTCGGTGAGGCGGATCGGGCCGCGCGTGACGGGGCCGTCGTTGATCACGCCGCCCCAGTCGGCGAGCAACTCGACCTCCTTGGTGCGGACTGCCGCACCGATCTCCGAGGGGTGGGGCTCCTTCGCGGGCTGGAAGCCGCCGATGCGCTCGTACATGTACCAGCAGAAGGAGCCGATCACGCCGACGTAGTCGTCGTAGCTCATCTGACCGTCGGTGACGATGTCGAGCCCAGCTTCCTCCTGGTCGCGGATCGCCGAGGCCGTCGCGTCCTCATAGGCCTCGTGGTGATCGACGTTCTTGAACGCCACGCGAATGTCGCGGCCGTCCAGCTGCTCGCGGAACCAGTGCGGTCGCGGGTAGCTGCCAACCATCGTGGTCGGGAGCACCGTGTCGACGATCTTCTTAAGGGGCATCCGTTCTCCAGTGGGGGTTTCGTTTTCCGGGACGCCAGCCGCTCAGGCCGGATAGACCGAGGTCGGCGTCAAAGACAGGTGCTCGGGAAAATCAAAGATCTCAGTCAGGCATTTGAGATCGCGGTCCGTTGAGGGATAGGCGTAGCGGGCACCCTGCAGATTTCCCGACTGCAGGATCACGTTGCCCTTGGCGTGGATCTGCGCCACCGTGTCGGCATAGCTGTCCACGGCCACGCCGATGTGGTGGATCCCCTCGCCGTGGTCACGCAGGAACTCGGCATAGATGCTGCCGTCCCCGATCGGCTCGATCAGCTCCCACTGGACCTTGCCGACCATCGTGAGTCCGAGTCGCATCTCGTGCGGCGACGGGAGCTCGTCCTTCTCCATCTCGGTCACCGTGTCCGCGTTCATCTCGTAGACGTCCCACGGTCCGATCCCGTACTCGCGCACGTAGGTGTCCATCGCCGCGTACAGATCGCGCACGACGATGCCGATCTGAAGCGTGTCGGTGAACAGCGGACTGCGCGCGGTTTCGCTATCGCCTGACATTGCCAACTGCCTCCTCCTCTGAGCGGTCGCCCGCACGAATGCGCTCGGCGAGCTTCTCCGCGATCATGATCACTGCCGCGTTGGGGTTTCCACGGATCGTGGTGGGCATCACGGAGGCGTCGGCGATGAGCAGGCCGTCCACCCCGTGGACGCGCAGGTCGCTATCGACGACGGCGCCGATCGCGCAGGTGCTCGAGGGGTGAAAGGTCCCGAGCGCAGTCGCGCGCACGAACTCCCGCAGCTCCTGCTCGCCGTCGCCTCGCGGCCATGACAGCTTGCCGGTCTGCATCTCAGCCACCGGCGAGTGACCGAGGATCTCCTTGCTCAGCTCGATCCCGCGGAGCATCGTCGCCCAGTCCTGCTCCGTCGAAAGATGGTTGTGGGTCACACGCGGCTTGGAGGTGGGAACGAGTGAGCGCAGCCGCACCGTGCCGACGCTGGTGGGCCGCGTCACCTCGATCACGATGGTGAAGCCGTCGCGTACGACGGCTCCGCGCGCGTCCTCGGAGAACGTCGCGGGATTGCAGATGACCTGCACGTCGCACTCCGCGAGCCCGGGTTCGGTACGGAAGAAGCCGCCGCCCTCGACGATGTTGGAGGTCAGCGGTCCCTTGCGGCTCTGGCGGTAGCGGGTCCAGTGCTCGCCGCTGCCGAGGCCGAACAGCGTCTCCTCGTCGGTCGCCATCACCAGGGGAACGCCGGGGTGGTCCTGGAGGTTCTCGCCGACCGGCAGGTCCGCGATGACCTCGATCCCGAAGTCGCGCAGGTGGCTCTCCGGCCCGATTCCCGACTGCAGCAGCAGCTGCGGGGTGTTGTAGGCACCGGCGCAGAGCACCACGGCCTCGCGCGCGTGGATCTCGTCGAGAGCGCCGAGGTGGTCGATCTGGACGCCGCTGACCCGGCCCGCCTCTATCCGCAGGCGGTTGACGTGGGTGTGGGTGAGGATCTCGAGATTCGTCCGCATCCGCGCGGGTTCGAGGAAGGCGACGTCGGTCGAGCAGCGCTCCCCGTCTTGCACCGTCAGCTGGTAGAAGCCGACGCCCTCCTGGTCGGGACCGTTGAAGTCCGGGTTGGCGCGGTAGCCGGCCGCGATCGCCGCCGCGACCCACGCCTCGACGACGCGGTTCTCCGACCGGCGATCGGAGACACAGAGAGGGCCGTCGGCTCCGTGGAGCTCGGACTCACCGCGAGTGTTCCCCTCCGAGCGCTTGAAGTAGGGCAACACGTCCGCCCAGCCCCAACCGGTGGCGCCGAGCGCCGCCCAATCGTCGAAGTCGGCGCGAGCTCCACGTACGTAGAGCATCGCGTTCATCGACGAGGTGCCACCCAGCATCTTGCCGCGCGGCAGGAAGTTGCGACGGTGATCGAGCTCAGGCTCGGGCTCTGAGATGTAGTCCCAGTCGCACTGGCTGGTGAGCTGGCGGCCCCACAGCGCCGGCACGCTGAAGAGCTCCCCATCGGCGCGGCCGCCGGCTTCGACGAGGATGACCTCGATCGAGGGGTCCTCGCTCAGGCGGGCGGCCAAGGTGGCGCCCGCCGAACCGGCGCCGACGATCAAATAGTCAGCGGATCTCGCTGACATCCTGTGCTCCGGGCGATCGTCGGCGCGCGTGCTGCACTACACGGCCACTTCGATCTCGTGGACCGCCGGCAGCACCTCCTCGGCGAACAGCTTCACGTTCGCCGAGGCAACGTCGAAGGGCATCGAGCCGACGCGCGGGAGCGCGACGATCTCCGACGGGCGCAGCAGATCGGTCACGGCACGGATCTTCTCGATGCACATGTCCGGGGTTCCCCAGACGTGGCTATCGAAATAGGTCTGGCCGATCTTCTGGGTGAGCGCATCGTGCGTCGCCGTCGCGTTGGCCGCGTAGGCCTCATAGCCCTTGGTCGTCGCGAAGTGCTGGCCCGCGAGTTCGTAGGAGCGGATCGCGGCGTCGGCGTACTCCGTGAAGTACTGCTTGGCTCCAGCCGCAGCCTCCTCCTCGGTTTCCGCGCAGAAGACCGTCAGGGCCACGACGGGCTGTGCCGGATCGAGGCCGTTGGAGCTGCGCACCCCGTTGAACTCCTCGAGGTCGGCGACGTAGGCGTCCCAACCCTTCTGCGGGATCACCAGCGGCTTCACGCCGGCCTCGGCCGCGATCGGGATCGTCTGGGCGCTGCCCCAGGCGCAGTGAATGTCATCCACCAGCGCCTGACCGTCGCGCGGGCGCGGGCGGATCGACATCTCGGGAACGTTGTAGTGGGTCCCCTCGAAGGAGAAGACGTCCTGGCCGAGCAGCCCGCGGATGATCGCCAGCGACTCGAGGAAGCGCTCGCGCGACTCATCCATCGGGATGTCGAGGGCACGGAACTCGCGGCGCCCGGCGCCGCGACCGATGCCGACCGTGAGCGTGCGACCTTCGCCGAGCAGGTTGTGCAGCATCGCGATGTCCTCGGCAACCCGCACCGGGTGGTGCCACGGCAGCACGATGACCATCGTCCCGAAGTCGACGTTGGAGGTCGCTCCGGCAAAGTAGGTCAGCAGCTGAACGGTGCTGGTGACCATGTTGTAGGGCGTGGCGTGATGCTCGACGGTCCAGAGGCTGTCGTAGCCCAGGGCATCGCAGAGCAGCCCGATCTCGACGTCCTCGCGCACGACCTCGTGGTCAGGGACGGGTGGGTCGCTCCATTCGCCCGTGGCCTCCCAGCGCTCGAACGCCGGCCACGCCGAGTAGTTCATGGCAGTCAGTGAAACTCCGCATCGCATGGCTCTACGCTCCTTGATGTCCTAGATGACCGCCGCGGCCGTGGCCGCGACCGGCGCGCCGCGGAGGGCGCGCACGGCTCGGGCGGTGCTCACATGTGCGGCTCGCGGTGGGTCGCCACCTTCGTCTCCAGACGGAAAAGCGTGCTCGAGGCGCCGATGAAGAGCGTCCGGTAGTCGTCTCCGCCCCAGGCGAGGTTGCCGACGCCCTCAGGCGTCTGGATCGTGCCGAGGTGCTCGCCCCCCGGGCCGAGCACCCAGATACCGCCGGGTCCGGTGACCCAGATGTTGCCGCGCTCGTCGCACTTCATACCGTCGGGGATGCCCTCCGCGGGGTCGCCCTTGCCGATGTTCTCCGCGTGCATGCGCTCGTTGGTGAGCGTGCCGTCGGCAGCGAGGTCGAAGGCGCGGATGTGGGCGCGCGCTGAGTCGTTGATGTACAGCGTCTTGTTGTCGGGAGCGAAGCACAGTCCGTTGGGCCCCTCGAAGTCCCCGACGACGAGCTTCAGCTCGCCGGCGGGCGTGATCATGAAGACGCCCTGGTAGTCCATGTCCTGCTCGCGCTCGACGCCCCAGCCCGGGAAGCGGCCGTAGGGCGGGTCGGTGAAGTAGATCGCACCGCCGGGGGCGACGACGATGTCGTTGGGGCTGTTGAGCTCCTTGCCCTCGTAGTGGGAGGCGAGCGTCGTGCGCTCACCGTCGGCGGTCTCGCGCACGACCGAGGAGGTGGCGTGCTCGCAGACGAGCAGGTTGCCCGCCTCGTCGTAGGCAAGACCGTTGGAGATGTTGCTGGGCTCCATCGTGATCTCGGCGGTCTGCGTGGCAGCCACCCAGCGCCCGCGACGATTCTTGGTGATGTCACTGAAGTTCAGGGCGCCGGCAGCCTTGTCCCACACGAGCCCTTCGAGGAACCCGTAGCCGTCAGCGACCGGCTCCAACTGCGCGTCAGGGCTGATCAGCTCATAGAGCGTGTCCGACTTCACATCGAGCGTCATTACCTCTGCCTCTCCGATCTCGCGGCTTCTTGATGAATTGCTCCGTGCGGGCAAGCGGTCCGAGCGCGCACGCGCTCGGACGCCGGGGTTCCGGTGGCCCGAGAGTGAGTGGACCACCTGACCGCTGACACTTCGAGCGCACCGGCGCCGCCAGCCGTGCGCGGGAGCCCTGGGACGCGGCTAGCGCCCCGGAAGTTCAGGCCGAAAGCCGTGACAGACAGGAAAAGAAGCGACGCAGCTTCGGACCGGGCCATACCTTCGACACTAGCGGCCGCGCGGCGCTGGTGTCAAGTGGCTTGGCCAATCATGGTCGCCCGGATGTGCATCAGGTGCGCCGTCATCGCCGCGCTCGCCTCGAAGGGGTCGCGGCGCTTGAGCGCGTCGAGGATCACGGCGTGCTCGCCGACCGTGCGCTCGCGAACGCGCTTGTGGCGCCCACTGAGCGTGCGTCCGCGCAGCGCGAGCTCGGAGATGCTGCCGAGGACCGAGACGATCAACGGGGACGCGGAGGCGTTCTGGATGATCTCGTGGAACTCGGCGTCGATGCGCACGAAATCGGCGCTGTCGTCGAGATTGGCCTCCATCTCCTCCAGCAGCCGCGCCAGCTCGTCCAGGTCGCCCTGTTCGATCCGGGCGGCGGCCCGCTGAACGGCGAGCGGCTCAAACAGCAGACGGAGCTCGAACAGCGCGACCAGAGGCGAGTCGCCGATGTCGATCACGATCGCCGAGCCGTCGCTCTCGGGCACCGCCGTGGCGGCGCCGGCGGCGACGAAGGTGCCCGAGCCGTGCCGGCTGTCGAGCAGGCCCATGATCACGAGCGCGTTGACGGCGCCGCGGAGCGTCGGACGCGAGACGCCCAAGCGGGCGGCCAGCTCACGCTCCGGCGGCAGCCGGTCTCCCGGGGCCAACGTGCCGTCGAGAATCGCGCGCTTGAGCTGCTCAGCAGCGTCGCGCGAGAGCGAACGGCGACCCAACTCCTGGAATGCGGTGCTGGCTGATGATTCCTGAGCCATTGGTTGGCCCAATCGTATCGGTCAGCCCCCGGACCGGGCCCTAACCTAGATGTCCTCGTAGACGGTGATCTGCTCGGTGTAGAACTCGGCCGCCGCCTGCCCCTGCTCGTGCGGGCCAAAGCCCGAGCTCTTGACGCCCCCGAAAGGCACGTGGACGTCGGCGCCAGCGGTTTGCGAGTTGACGTGAACGATGCCCGCAGCCACGCCGTCGACGAACTGGCGCGCCGACGCGAGCCCACTCGTGAAGATCGACGCCGAGAGGCCGAAGCGGACGCTGTTGGCCTGCGCCAGAGCCTCCTCGAGGGTGCCGAAGCGGTAGAGCGTCGTGACTGGACCGAAGATCTCCTCGCGCGAGAGGAATGCCTCCGGCCCCGCGGACTCGAAGATCGTCGGCGGCAGGAACCACCCGGGCCGCTGCGCGCGCTCGCCACCGGCCAGCACAGTCGCGCCTTCATCGCGCCCGCGCTCCACGCCCTCGAGCACCTCCGAGAGCTGATCCTCGCTGACGATCGGGCCGACCACGGTCTCGGGGTCCTCCGCGTCGCCGACTTTGACCGCGCTCGCAGCGGCCACCAGCGCCTGGGCGAAGCGATCGTAGGCGCCATCCTGGACGAGGATCCGCCGCGTCGCCGTGCATTTCTGGCCCGCGGACCAGAACGCGCCGGCACAGGCCGCGGCCGCGGCACGCTCGAGATCGGCATCGGCCATCACGATCAACGGGTTCTGACCGCCCAACTCGAGCTGCACGCGCTTGCCGTTACGGGTGGCGGCGTCGCGCACGCCCTGCCCGGTCGCCTCAGAACCCGTGAAGGAGATCGCGGCGACGCTCGGATGGCTGGTCAGTCGCGGCCCGACCATCGAGCCCGAGCCCAGCAGCACGTTGAGGACACCGGCCGGGAGCCCCGCCGCCTCGAGCGCGCGCGCGAGCGCGAGTCCGGTCAGCGACGCCGGCTGGGCGAGCTTGAGCACGACCGCGTTGCCGTAGGCGAGCGCGGGTGCGAGCTTCCAGGTCGGGATCGCCAGCGGGAAGTTCCACGGCGTGATCAGCGCGACCACGCCGAGCGGGCGCCGCATCGTGTAGACCGGCGCGCCGGTGGTCGACTGCTCGTAGAGCTGCCCGACCGGGCGCCAGCACTCGCCGCCGAAGTAGCGAAGGATCGCGGCGGCACGGGCGGTCTCCCCGCGTGCCTCGCGCAGCGGCTTGCCCATCTCGCGGCTCATCAGCGCCGCGATCGCCTCGACGTCTGCGTCGATGACCGCCGCAGCGCGCGTGAGGATCGCGCCGCGTACCGCCGCGGGCGTCGAGCGCCATTCGGCGGCCGCCTCCTCGGCGGCTGCGACCGCGGCGTCGACGTCACTCGCGTCGCAGGCCTGCACGCTCGCCAGGACATCGCTGGGGTTGCTCGGGTTGAGGACGTCGTAGCCGCCGGTGCCGGACCCCGGCTGCCAGTGCCCGCCAATCAGGTTTGCGCCCGCCACGGCGGCGAGATCGCTGCTCTGGACGGCCATCAGGACGCCGATCCACGCTCGTGCCGGCGCTCGCCGACGAAGGCTGATCGCGCTTGCGTATCCACGCTGTACCGCCCTTCCTCTGAGGTGTTCACGCATGCGCCGCGGTTGGCGGCGCCGCTGATGATTGTCGCGCTCAGCCCGACGCGCGGATGAAGTGCTTGATCGTCGCGTCCACGGCTTCGCCGAACGGGGTGACGGTCACCGGCGCGACGTCCGTGTAGCCGCCGGTCGCAAAGGTCGAGGGGAACGGCAGCGGATCGCCGGTGTAGCCGACCTCGGCGTCGACGACGCTATAGCGGATCGCGCTCACCACGTCCTCGACGCTGACCGCAGACCCCGGCATGTTGAAGGTCAGGGCCCCTTCGATCTGCGTGGAAGCAGCCGCGGCGAACATCCGCGCCGCGTCGGGCGCGTAGTTGAAGAGCGACGACCCGCCGTGGGGGATCTCGAAGGACTCGCCCATCGCCGCCGCGCGCATCGCCATGGTCGAGGCGGAGGTCAGGCCCTGGTCACGACCAGGACCGAATACGACCATCGGCCGCAGTCCGATGCTCGCGACGCCGTGTTCCTGCCAGTAGACCTTCGCGGTGCTCTCGTTGGCCCACTTGAAGACGCCGTAGTGGGTCTCCGGGTGCGGCGCGGCACCCTCGTCGCGGGCCACCGCGTCGGCGTCGGCCGTCGAGTACATAGCGGCTGAGCCCGAGTAGACCAGGGTCCCGATCTGCTCGCGGCGCGCGCGGACCGCCTCGAACACGTTGACTGTCCCCTGGACATTGACCTGGGCCCCGCGGCTCGGATCGGCACGACAAAAAGGGATCTGAAGCGCGGCCAGATGGACGACGCGGGTCGGCTGGTGGCGTTCGAACACGGCCTCGACCGCCTCGCGGTCGGTGATGTCGCACGCTTCGAACGTAATATCCCCCAGATCCTCGCGCTCCATGACAAGGCGCAGGCGCTCGAGGCCGAGACCGCGGTTCAGCGCGATGACGTCGTGCCCGGCCTCCAGCAGGACGCGTAGGGTCCAGGAGCCGACGCAGCCCAAGGCGCCCGTGACCAGGAAGCGTTCGGCAACCACAATGAAGTATGTTAGGCTGCAGAACGAGATAGGTCAAGCCATTTGCCCTAGTAAGCCACCGTCGAAGTGATGCTGAGCCAAGCCCATGGCCGCGAGTAGCGCCGGAACACCACCCGCCGGGCCCGCCGTAAAGGCCGACGTCTTCAAAGAGCTCGACCGACGCTCGCTGGCTCGTCACGCAGCGGACCATCTCAAGGCACTGATCGCCTCGGGCTCACTGGCTCCCGGCGACCGACTCCCCCCCGAGCGCGAGCTCGCTGTGCGCCTCGGCGTTTCGCGCCCGACGCTCCGCGAGGCCGTCGGCGCGTTGGTCATCATGGGCCTGCTGGAGAGTCGACAGGGCGCCGGCACGTTCGTCGCGCGAACCGCGGATGAGGCGACGGCGACTGGCACCCCCAACGCGACCACGGTCTCGATCGACATCGATGAGGACCCCCTCGGCGCCCTCTTCGAATTGCGCCTGCTGCTCGAGCCCACCGCGGCCGAGCGCGCCGCGAGCCGCATCTCAGAACAGGAAGTGGCCGAATTGCGGCGACTTTTCGAGGACATGGTCAAGCAGCAGGGAGATCCGGACCACTTCATCCGCCTCGACGTCGAGTTTCACCGCCAGATTCAGCTGGCCGCCGGCTCGACCCTGATCCTCTCGATGCTGGACCGCATCAGCTCGCTCGCCTTCCGCAGCCGCACGCTCAGCGGCCGCTCTCCGGGCGTGACCCAGCGGACGGTGGCCGAGCACCGAGCGATCCTCGAGGCGCTCGAGGCGCACGACGCCTTCCTGGCCAAGGCCGCGATGACTGCGCACCTGATGCACATCAGGGGCCTGCTCATTGGCCAGGCCACTTGACAGCCGGGCCGCAAGACTCCTAACCTAGGCCCCGTGCCGCCCTCGAAACGATCTTCCGCGTCGTTGCGGCGCAGTCTGCTGCGAGCGGGTTAGCCACGTATCCCGCCCCGCCATACGGCCTGCGCCGCGTGCTCCTCGGCGGCGAGGAGACGCTCGTCTATGCGGGGGAAGAAGGCCTGTACCCGCTCGCCTCATCGCTTGCTGAGTTGCTCGCCGCCGGTCGCGGCCCGCTCGAGGCCGCTGTCGACGCCGCGCTCGCCCGCGACCCGGTGGCCGCAGAGGACATCGAGCATCTGCGCCCGATCGACACCCAGGAGGTCTGGGCGAGCGGCGTCACCTACATGCGCTCGCGCGCCGCTCGCATGAGCGAGTCGGTGGCGGCCGATGTCTATTCGCGCGTCTATGAAGCGCCGCGTCCGGAGCTCTTCCTGAAGTCGCCGGCATGGCGTGTGCCCGCCCCCGGGTCGCCGCTTCGGATCCGCCGCGACTCCAACTGGGATGTGCCCGAGCCCGAGCTGGGCCTGGTCGTGAGCGCCGACGCGGAGATCGTCGGCTTCCTCGTGGGCGACGACATGTCCTCGCGCGAGATCGAGGGCGACAACCCCCTCTACCTCCCCCAGGCGAAGATCTATGACGACGCGCTCGGCCTCTCGGAGACGATCGTGCTCGCTCGTGAGCGCACCTGGGAGGCGACCGACATCAGCGTCACGATCACTCGTGCTGGAGCGACGGTGTACACCGGCACGATCTCGACGAGCGCCATGCGCCGCTCCTTCGAGGAGCTCGTCGGCTACCTCTTCCGTGAACTGACGCATCCTTCGGGGGCGGTGCTGCTGACCGGGACAGGACTGGTGCCGCCCGACGAGGTCACGCTGCAGCCCGGCGACGACGTCGCGATCGCGATCGATCGCGTCGGCTCGCTACGCCACGGCGTCTATCGCGCCGACTGAGCGCTCGCTCTAGCTGCCGATGGCGTCGGTGCGGACGCGCGCCGGGCGCGCGCGCAGGCGCTCATCCCAGGCCGACACGTTCGGCAGCCCGTCGAGGAGTCCGCGCGGCCCGCCGTCGCCGGCGACCGAGCCCGCGATCACGTCGGCGACGCCGAAGCGCCCACCGACGAGGTACTCCTGACCCTCGAGAGTGTGCTCGAGCACCGAGGTGGCCCGACGGAAGTGCTCGCGCGCCTCCTCGCGAACCTCCTCGTCGCTCGCGCGGTTGAACCCGATCAAGCCTGGCTCGATCTCGGTCATCGCAAAGAGCGCCCACTGGTAGACGCAGGCCCGCTCGTAGCTTCCCGGCGGCGGGATCAGGTCGGCCTGCGGGTAGAGGTCCGCGAGGTGCATGCACAGGGCCGCCGACTCGAACACGTGGCGCCCGTCCATCTCCAGCACGGGGACGCGGCCGAGCGGGTGGCGCTCGCGATGCTCATCCGTGAGCGCGTCCGCACGCGAGAACAGCGTGACCTCATAGTCGACCCCGAGCTCCTCGAGCATCCATACGACGCGGTGGGAGCGGCTCGTGGGGCGGTGGAAGACGCGCATCAACGAAGCTCCCCGCTGCTGGCTGAGTTGATCCGCTCCCAGTCGATCCCGACGCCGAGGCCGGGTCCGTCCGGGACGTGCGCGAAGCCCTCGCGGTCGATCTCGATCGGATCCGCGAGGCCGTAGTTGAGGTGCTCGAGATCGTGGTCGCCGGCGCGGGTGAACGCCAGCACCTCGAACCACTCGCAGTTGGGGATCGCCATGATCACGTGCAGGTTGGCCACGTTGTTGAGCGCGCTGTAGCCGAAATGCACCTCGCAGTTCATGTGGAAGGCCTCGGCGAGGTGGGCGATCTTCATCATCCCGGTGATGCCGCCCTTGATGGCGACGTCGCCGCGCACGAAGTCGGTTGCCCGCTCGACGATCCAGGCCGGCAGCGTGTAGAGCCCGCCGAGCGTCATCTCGGTCGCGAGGATCGGGATCTCGAGGTGGCGCTTGAGCTCCTTATAGCCGTATATGTCGTCGACGCCGAGCGGGTCCTCGTACCAGATGAAGTCGAGCTCCTCGATCGCGCGGCCGACCTTCAGCGCCTCGGGATAGGTGTAGCCCCAGGAGGAGTCGAGCATCAGCGCCATCGAGTCGCCGACCGCCTCGCGGACCGCGGCGCATTGCGCGATGTCGTTCTCGACCGGCTCGCGCTCCTCCTGCACCCACGGCGCGCGGGGCGGGTGCAGCTTGTAGCCGCGCCAGCCCTGCTCGCGCCAGTAGAGCGCCTCGTCGGCATAGTGCTCCGGCGCGTGGTGGTGGCCAGAGGAGAAGTACGCCGGGACGCGATCGCGGTAGCTACCCAGCAGCCGGTGGATCGGCAGACCCGCCACCTTCCCGGCGATGTCCCACAAAGCGACGTCGACGGTTCCGATCGCCATCGGGTCGACGAAGCGGCTCATGCGCGTCATCTGGGACCAGATCGCTCCGATGTCGAGCGGGTCCCTACCGAGGAGCAGGGGCTTGAACGACTTGAGAATCTGCCCGGCCACCTCGGCCGGGCCAGCGCTGGGCATGCTGACGAAGTTGTTGCCCTCGACACCTTCGTCGGTGTGGATGCGCAGGACCCCCATCGGCAGATCGCCGTCAGGAGATCCGAACACGTCCAGGTGCGGAGAGCGGCGGTCGTGCATGACGACCGTTACGTCGGTGATACGCATGCCCAGCCCCCGTCCCCGTCTCAGGCTGCCCGTTCGGCGTCGCTGGGGCCCGATGCCCTGTAGGGACGTCCGTCCGGGGACGCGTCCCAGCGCATCACGTACTCCTCGACGGCGCCGCCCTCGAAGGCCGGGATCACGGTGCGATCGAAGAGCGTGACGTCGTCTTCCATGAGCGTCTGCCACTCGGGGCTCTGCCAGGCCGCTTCGAAGGACGCGCGATCGTCGAACCAGCAGTCGACGGTGCCGTCGTAGGTCCGCTCGGAGCCGAGCGGGTCGGCCACCCAATGGTTCTGGACGTAGCGTCGGATCCCAGGAATCTTCAGGGCCAGCTCGGCGTGGCTTGTGCGCCAGCGCTCACGCACGACCTCCGGGTCCAGTTCGGGCCGAAACTTGATCATCCACACACACTTGTACACCCGTGCTCCTTTCGCCGGGGCCGCGCCTCACCGCGACCCCGAGATCGACTCTGCCATACCCCGCGCGGTGCCGATCGGCGCCGCGCACCCGTTCAGGCCACCGCGGTGGCGAGCCCCTCCCGGGCGGTGACGATGAGCGTTCCGTCCTCGCGGATCACGAGGTCGCCGATGCCCTCGACGAGCGGCGTCTCGAGACGGAGCGCCACGAGCGCCTTCTGGTAGCTCCACTTGACAATGTCAAAGAGCAGCTCGCTGATCTGCTCCTCGGTGAAGTGCTCGTGCAGTTGCGCGACGAGCTCCGCATCGACCGACGTCGGGTCGACGATGACGGCGTCGGTTAGCCGCAGCGCCGCCTTCCAGCGCGGGTCGAAGTCGCTGCGCTCGTAATCGCCGAGCGCCGCGACGACCTCCTCGCTCATGCCGGCGCTGACCGCGTCGACAAGGCGCACCGACCCACACAACCGGCAGTCGTGGTAGCGCGCACAGCGCAGCCGTACCAGTTCGGTGATCAACGGATCGACGGAGCCGCGGCGTACCACCGTGGCCGCGAACTCCTCATAGACGGGTGGCAGCGCGGAGCTCTCCATGACTGCTGCTGGCAGGCGCGAGGTGGTCATTGAGAGTCCTCCGTTGGGGTCAGCATGGCGCGCGCGACGATCGACATGCGCATCTCCATTTCGATGACATACAAGGCTACGGCAAAGTCGAAAACCTCCTGCTCGGACGCGTGTTCGAGCAGCGCGTTGACCTCCTCGTCGGAGATGTGGTCGACCGAGGTGCTGAATTGCTCGGTGAAGGCGAGGTATGCCCGGTCCTCGGCGTCGAAGAGTGGCGAGGTCGCCCAGTCCGCGATCGCGGCAGCCTTGGCCGGGTCGAGTCGGGCGGCGCCCGGCGGCGGTGGCGGCAACGCGAGCGCCTCGAGTCCGCCGAAGCGCTCCGCGAGCAGCCGTCGGCACAGCTCGAGCCGCGCCCCGTCACCCGCGTCCCAGGCCGCGTCACGTAGACGCGTGAGCTCCTCCACGTTGGCCGGCTGCAGTTGTGCGAGCCGTTCTGTCACATCGGCCATGTGGAGTTCTCCCCTCTGCTCGGGTGCCGCGATCTCACGTTGAGCGTGTCAGGCAAATCGGATAGGAATTGGACAGGCCAGATGGCCAGCGGCATAGATTACGGAGGAAGAGGAGGCGTGCGATGACCGACGATGAGCGAGCCGAGCTCGATGAGCTCCGCGCAGCGCTGCGAGCCCTGCAGGACCGCCAGGCGATTCTCGATGTCTGCTACCGCTACGCGCGGGGGCTGGACCGCCACGACGAGGAGATCTACTCATCGGCCTACCACGAGGACGCGATCGATCATCACGGCGACTTCCTCGGACGGCGTGACAAATTCGTGCCGTGGGGCCTCGGGCTGCTCGCGTCGGAGTGGGACGCCCACACCCACTACATCACCAACATCCGCGTCGATATCGACGGCGATCTCGCGCATTCGGAGTGCTACGTCCTCTTTGTCCAACGCCGACGCGACAGCGGTCGTCTCGATATCGGCGGCGGCCGCTACATCGATCGCGTCGAGCGCCGCGGCGGGGAATGGCGAATCGCGGCGCGCGAGCTGGTCGTGGAGTGGTCCGGCGAAGCCTCGAGCACGAGCTTCGGCGGCACGGAGGTCTACCCGCATGGCCGCTGGGACCACGAGGATCCCTCATACCGGCGACCGTTCGAACTTCCCGCCCCGGAGGACACCGTCAGCTCCTAGCCCGGCGCCGCCCCACGCCGGCAGCGGCGGGAGCCGGCCATCGAGCGCCGGCACCCGCCGCCACGCGGCAGGGGAGGAGGTCCTTCAGGGCACGCGCGCGCGCTGAAGTCGCCGATCCATCGGCGGCGCGAGCTGGGGCCTCCCGAGGCCGCGGGAAGCCTGACCGCGTAAAAGGCATGCACCTACGCGAGGCGCTCCGTCTCATCTGACTGGCTTGGATCATCCCCTCCGCCCGTCCGATGGGCCCACCCTCAGCTGCGGCCCGTGCGCTTCACAGTATAGACCTCTTGGCCAAAACCGGTCAAGGTCTGGATCGGTCGCAAGCCAGAGAATGAGGGCGCGATAGCGACAAACAGCAACGTTTCGGGGCGCTCCAGGGCATTGCCGTCGCCCACGCCGTCGCTTGGACGTGCTGCACATCGGGCGTCAGTGGCCAGGTCATTTGACAATCGCTCGAGGGCCCGATTAGACTCGCCCGAACGACGTGAACGGCGAGCCAGCTTCTGGCGCGAAGCAGCGGGGGCCGCTGGCCGGGACACGTCGCGGGAGGGCGCCACCGGGGCCCCTCGGGGCCAAAGCGGACTCGATCACGCCGGCTGAACGGCAAAGGCGAGCCCGCGAAAGGACAGGGCATGCGTTTCGGGATCTTCCTCGCGCCGTATCACGCCAAGCTCAACAACCCCACGCTCGCCCTTGAGCGTGACATCGAGCTGATCCAACACCTCGACCGGCTCGGCTACGACGAGGCCTGGATCGGTGAGCACCACTCCGGCGGCGCCGAGCTGATCACCGCCCCGGACCTGATGATCGCCACGATCGCCGAGCGCACGCGACACATCTCGCTGGGCACCGGCGTCTACTCGCTCGGCTATCACCACCCGATGTCAGTCGCCGAGCGAATGGTGCTGCTCGACCACCTGACCCGGGGGCGGATCAAGCTAGGCGTCGGCCCCGGGGCGCTGGCCACCGACGCCTTCCAGCGCGGCTTCGACCCGCGTACCCTGCGCCAGCGGATGTCGGAATCGCTCGGCGCGATCGTTGAACTGCTTGCCGGCGCCGGCCCCGTGGACCGCGACTGCGACTGGTTCACACTGCGCGACGCCGCGCTGCATCTGCTGCCCTACACGCGGCCGTCGTTCGAGATCGCCGTGGCGGCTCTGATCTCGCCCTCCGGCCCCGAGCTGGCCGGTCGCCATGGCTGCTCGCTGCTGTCGATCGGCTCGACACTCGTCGAAAGCGGCGTCGAGGCGCTCGGCGCGCATTGGAACGTATTCGCGGAGACCTCGATCGCCAACGGGCATGAGCCCGACCGCTCGACCTGGCGCGTCGTCGCGCCGTGGCACATCGCGCCCACGCGCGAGCAGGCCTTCGCCGAGATCGAATACGGCATGAAGGAGTGGATCGACTATGAGCGTGAGGTCGCCTACCTACCGTTGGCACGCGACGCCGCGACCGCGCGCGAAGCCGCGGAGGAGATGGTTTCGATCGGAGCGGCGGTTATCGGGACCCCGCAGGACGCGGCCGACATGATCGACCGCCTGCTCGAGCAGTCCGGCGGCTTCGGCACCTTCCTCTGCATGAGCTGCGACTGGGCCGACCACGAGGCCCGCAAGCGCTCGTTCGCTCTCTTCGCCGACGAGGTCATGCCGCGCTACCAAGACAGCACGCGCCCGCTACGCGAGTCCTACAACTGGGGCAAGGAGAAGAAGAACGAGATCGTCCCGGAGTTCAACCAGGCCTTTCAGCAAGCGACCGAGCGCTATTACGGCGCCGATCACGCGCGGACGCAGAAGATCAAGGAGATGCTGGGCGCCGACAGCGAGGCCTGAGCGGCGTTAGAGCGGTCGGTGTGTCGCCGAGCGGCGACTGCCAGCCACCGCTCAGTTGGCGTTGCCGAGGCGGTCCTGCACGTAGAGCTCGAGGCAGCGCTCCTCGAGGGCCGTCGCGACCTCACGCGAGAGATGCGGCAGCACCGCGGCGAGCGCCCGCTCCTCGGCCACACCGGCGTCGAAGGCCTCCTCACCGCGGAAGCCGGCGGCGAGCTTGAGCGCCTCGCGGCGGCTCTCACCCAGACTCTCGAAGATCCCGATCAGGAAGTCCGTGTTGGCGATCGGCTGCCCCACCTCGAGGTTCGAGTGCCAGACCGCGAGCATGTGCAACTCCTCCTCGGCGAGCCCGGCGACCGCCTTGGCGTAGTGGACGCTGAGCTCCTGCTCCGGAATATCGTCGACCCAGGCCGCCACCACCTCGCCGACCAGTGCGCGACGCGTCGAGCGGCCAACCGAGTCGGCGATGACGCGGATCGTCTCCTCCGGCTCGATGAAGCAGAGCATCCTCACTGCCCATCAATGTAGGCACCCCGGTGGACGGCACGACAGCGGCGTTTCGGGAGCGCTCAGCACGGCGCGCCAGATGGCCTATGAGCCTTGAGACGCGACCCCCGAGTCCTGGGCCTCAGAGCGCCGGCAGCGCCTGGGTCAGCGAGAGGACCGGGGCGAACAGGTCTCCGCGCTCACGCACCCGCGCGGTCACAGCGGCGGCATCGAAGGAGAGCGCCGCGGCGTCGCCGGCGCGCAACGCAGCGCGCAGCTCGTCCCATTCGAGCGGCGCGGACACCGTCGGCTGCTCGCGCGCGCGTAGCGAGTAGACGCACACCGTGGTCTTGCGAATGTCGTTCTGGCTCCAGTCGATCAGGACCTTGCCGGGCCGCAGCGACTTCGTCATGCGCGACACCGCGAGCGCTGGCTCCGCCCGCTCGAGCGTCAGCGCGACCTCGTGCGCGAAGGACTTCGTCTGCTCGAAGTCGACCTCGCCGCCGAGCGGGAGATAGAGCTGCAAGCCCTTGGACCCCGACGTCTTGACGAAACTCTCCAAGCCGAGCCGCTCGAAGGTGCCCTGCAGCCACAGCGCGACGTGAGCGCACTCCAGCACGCCCGCCGGCGGCCCTGGGTCGAGGTCGAAGACAACCGCCGTCGGACGCTCGAGCGCGGGCGTGCGCGCCAGCGGGACGTGGAGTTCGAGGGCGGCGAGGTTCGCCAGCCAGACCAATGTCGGCAGGTCCTCGGCCAGCGTGTAGTCGATCACCTCGTGGCGGCGCGAACCGGCGGTTGCCACGGGGACGGTCTGGACCCACGACGGGCGATGCGCCGGAGATTGCTTCTGGAAGAAGGCCTTACCGTGGACGCCGTCGGGGTAGCGGACGACTGTGAGCGGACGACCGGCCAGATGAGCCAGCAGCGCCGGAGCGATCGCTGCGTAGTACTCGATCACCTGGCGCTTGGTGAATCCAGAAGCCGGATAGAGCACCTTGTCGAGATTCGAGAGCGTCAGCTCGCGCCCGCCCGCCTGGGCGCCGACGCGCTGACCACGCCCTTCGCCGATCGCCAGCGACCCATCGGGCGGTGGCGGTGAAGCAGCGTCAACCAGACGCTCGAAGGAGGCCTGGCGCAACATGCCGTCCTTCGTCCACTCGTGAAAGGCGACCACAGCAGTCAGCGCCGGCTCGCAGAAGACGGCGCCGCGCGGGGGGGCTGGCCCCGGCGCGTCAAAGGGCGAGCGCTCGCGCTCCAGCGGTGCGAGCGCCGTGGCCAAATGCTCGAGCTCTCCCTCCCCCATGCCGCTGCCCACGCGGCCTGCATAGCGAAGCGTCCCGTCGGGCATCCGCTCTCCCATCAGCAGTGCGCCGATGCGCTCTCGCCGGCGCCCCTGGCCCGGCATCCAGCCGGCGATCGGGAGCTGCGCTCGACGCACGTTCTTGAGCTTGATCCACGCCGCGCTTCGCCGCCCGGGCTCATAGGTGCTGTCGAGGCGTTTGGCGATCACGCCCTCGAGGCCGGCCTCCTCACTCGCCGCCAGCGTTTCGCGCCCGCGTCCCACGATGTGTTCCGGCGCCCGCCAGTGCTCACCGTTGAGAGCCAGCGTGGCGAGCCGGCGCCGCCGCTCGGTATACGGCAGCGCCATCAGCGAGTGCCCATCCAGCCAGAGCACGTCGAAGATCACGTAGGTGACGGGCGAGGTCGCAGCGAGGCGCTTTGCCCGCGCCGGCGCGCCGACGCCCATGCGCGTAGCGAGCGTTCCGAAGCTCGGCCGACCATCGGCGTCAAGCGCGACGATCTCGCCATCGAGCACGGCGCGATGGGAGCCGAGCGCGCGACCCAGGCGCGAGAGTTCCGGATAGCTCGCGGTCACGTCGTGAAGGTTCCGGCTCTGCAGACGCAGGCTGCCCGGCTCGGAAAAGGCGACCGTGCGAACCCCGTCCCACTTGATCTCAAAGGCCCAGTCCTCGCCGGCAGGCGGCAGCGCCGCGGCCCGAGCGAGCATCGGCACCACGCGCTCGGGCATCGGCTCGAGCGCCGGGTCGGCAGCGGGGTCCATTCGGTGGATCATCCAATCGCTTCCGTCCTCGCCGATCGCAAACAGGGCGTAACGAGCATCTAGACGCTCGCCGTGAAGGGCCACCTCGACCTTCCGAGGCTCCCATTTCAGGCAGTCGTAGCTGCCGTGGTCCCAGACGCTCATCGTGCCCGCGCCGTAGCTGCCGGCCGGGATCTCGCCGTCGAAGTCGAGGTACTCGAGTGGGTGATCCTCGGTGTGAGGGGCGATGTGGTTGACCCCGGGCTCCTGCGGCATGCCCTTCGGGATTGCCCAGGACACCAGCACGCCGTCGCGCTCCAGCCGCAGGTCCCAATGGAGGCGTCGCGCCGAGTGCTCGTGGATCACGAATCGCGGCCGACTGTCGCGCGTGACCGCGCGACGGGCGTCCGCCTCGGCGCGCGGCTCGGGGGTGCGCGCGAAGTCTCGCTTTGACCTGTAGCTCTTCAGCGGGTCGCCGGAGCGCCCGCTCGTCACGACTTCTTGGTCGCTGGGCGCGTGCTCGCGCGCTTGCGCGGCTGCGCCGGTTGCTTCTTGGTCGCCGCGGGTGTCTTGCGCGTACGCTTGGGCTTCGGCGGCTCATCGCCGTCCCAGCGCTCGTTGAAGCGCCCGACGGCCTCGACGCTCGCCTGCAGCGCCGCCATCAGGTCCGGCGCCGCCGCCGGCGCCGGCGCGCTCGGCGCGATGGCGATCTCCTCGCCGGCGACCTTGGCCTCGATCAGCGCGAGCACCGCATCACGGTATTCGTCGCGGTACTGCGAGGAGTCGAATGGCCCCGAGAGCATCTCGATCAACTGGCGTGCCACGGTCAGCTCGCGCTCGGAGACCTCGACCTCGGCTCCGGCCGCGACCTCGTCGAGAGTGTCGGGTGACACGACCTCGTCGGCGAACACGAGCGTCTCCATGAGGATCACCGGACCCGCTGCGCGCAGTGCCACGAGATGCTCCTTCTGACGCAGCACGACGCGGGCGATCGCGACTCGATCGGACTCCCGCATGGCCTCGAGCATCAGCCGGTAGGCCTTCCCCGCGCCGGTCGCGGGCGCTACGTAATAGGGCTGGTCATAGAGGATCGGGTCGATCTCGGCCAGCCCGACGAACTGCTCGATCTCGATCGTCTTCGAGCGCTTCGGGTCGAGTGAGTCGAGCTCTTCGGGCTCGATCACGACATAGGTGTCCGGCGAGATCTCATAGCCCTTGACGATGTTCTCGTAGGCGACCTCTTCACCGTCGGCCTCGCACACGCGCTTCTGGCGGATGCGGCGGTGATCGGCGTCGTGGAGCTGATGGAAATGGACGTTCTTGCGCGAGACGGCCGTGTAGAGCTTGACCGGTACGTTGACCAGGCCAAAGGAGATCGAGCCGCTCCAGATAGATCGTGGCATCGCCGTATCGTTTCCCCGCCTGCGGGCCGCAAAACCGCCGCAACGGCGGCCGCAGAGGAGCTGAATCTAGCACCCGATCCCGGGCGCGAGACGCCGTGAACGGATTTCTGCGCGCCTATCGCGGCGCGCAGACGAACGCCTCAGGGGGCGCGCCGACGACGCTCGAGGGCACCGAGGCAAGCTCCGACTGCTGCCATTCCTCGCGCAGCAGCGAATAGGCGACGACGTCGCGACGCTCGTCGCCGTGGCGATGAAACGCCCTCAACACCCCCTCGCGCACGAAGCCGATCCGCTCCAGCGCGCTCTGCGAGCGCGGGTTGCGCACATCCGCCCAGGCACCGAGACGCTCCATCCGCAGTTCCTCGAACGCCAGCCGCGCAACCAGCGCCTTGCTCTCGGCGTTTACGCCGGTGCCCCAATACGCCTGGCCAAACCAGGTGCCGACCACCGCGCGGCGGTCGCGCCTTGAGATCTCGAGCACCGCGGTGATGCCGATCACCCAGTCATCGGCGTCGACGATCGCCAGCTCGAGCGCGATGCCCTCGTCGCGGCGCTCGGGCAGCGTCTGCAGCCAGGCGAGCGCCTGCGCCTCCTCGGTGTAGGGCCCCCAGGAGAAGAAGCGCGTCACCTCAGCGTCGCTCGCCAACTCGAACAGCCGCTGCGCGTCCTCCTCGCGCGGGATACGCAGGCGCACCTGCGGGCCGCGGACCTCGAGCTCCTCGACGGGCGGCTCGCTCAACGGCTGATCAGATCGCGAAACTCTCGAAGCGCGTCAACGCACCGGCCCGTGCCTTCATGTCGCCGATCACATCGTCGACCTTGGCGCCCGGGCCCGTGACCGTGAACGCGATCTGCGTGGTCAACAAATGAGGGTGCTCGGTGAAGGAAAGCTCGACGCCGGCCTCCTTCGCCTCGGCCTGCGCGGTTCCCTCGAAGTAGTCGTGCATGAGCCGGCCCGACTTGACGACGAAGGTCCGCGTGACCACGCGCTCGGCGCGCTGCTGCGCGAGCTCGTGCTCATGACGCTCGTCCTCCTCGAGCGCTGCGATCGAGGAGTCCTCCGGTGGGTCGACCTGGTGCCAGTCACCGACCTCGCCGAGGTCGTCGTCCCAATGCGAAACGACGATCTTGGCGCTGATGCTCTCGCTCGCCAGTTGGTGCTCGACGGCGCGCCGGACCTCGCGGATCGCATCCTCGGTGTTCGCGTAGGCGAAGAGCGTGTCCTCGTTGTAGCTCAGCACCACGTCCTGCGCGACGAGCGGCTCGAGCTCCCGTTCGAAGTGGTGGGCGTCGCGCATCCGGCCGTGGAACCCCGCGGCGTCCGCGAGGGCAACCCGCAGTCGCCAGTCCTGATCCTCGCTCATCAGTAGCCGAGTGCGAACTTGGCGTCGTCGCTCATTCGCTCCGGCGTCCACGGCGGCGTGAACACCATCGTCGAGCCGACGGACTCGACTCCGTCGAGCTCGGACACGAATTCCTCGATCTGCTCGGCGACCTCCGGGCCGATCGGGCAGCCAGGGGCGGTCAGCGTGAACGTGACGTGGACCTTGCCCGCGTCGATCTCGATGTCGTAGATCAGGCCGAGCTCAACGAAATCGAGGCCCAACTCTGGGTCGATCACGTTGGTGAGCGCGTCCTGGACCTCGTCGACGGTGACCATAGTCCACAAGTGTAGAGGGCAGCCCGTCGCGTAGCCTGTGAGCCGTGAGCGAGCGAACCACGATCGCCTTCGCCGACACCGCCGCGGAGATCGCGGGTGTGGCCCTCGCGAGCGCCGGCACGCTGCTCTCGCTCGGTGGGGAGCTGAGCCCCGCGGGAGCACCGCAGCTGGAGGGCGGCGGCGGCGCCTGGACGCTCGGGTCAGCCGGCTCATACGCGCTCTCACTCGACGGGCTGGGCGAGCCCGCGAGCCTCCACAGCGGGGCAAGCGTCCAGCTCTGCCGGGCACGCGGCAGCGTCGCGGGACACGAGTTCGACGCTTTCGCCACGATCACCGCGGCGCCCGCCGAGCGCGAGCTGGCGCTCGAGCGCTCACTCGCGGTCAGCTTCGACCACGAGCTCTCCTTCGCGCTGCTCGCCCAACGCGCGGCGGACGGCGCCGGGCATGGCGATGAGCAGCTTGAAGCGGCCGTCTTCCGGGGCGACCCGCCGGTGGCTTCGTTGATTGAACGGCCGCGGCTCTCGACCACCTACCTCGGCGAGGGGGTGCCGAGTCATGCCGGAGTCGAGCTGTGGCAGGACGAGGAGTCCGAGTACGCGCTTCGGATCGGCGGCGAGGCGCTCACCAACGGCGAGCTGATCCACGCTGACGGGGCGCGCAGCCGCGTCGTGTTCATGGCCTGGCATCACGAGCGCCACCGCGGCCTTGGGAGCTACACGCTGACGCGCGCGTCAGCCGCCGGCTGAGATCTCAGTTGGCGGTGCCCATGCGGTCCCAGAGGTAGAGCTCGATGCACTCGTTGGCAAGCTCGATAGCTCGCGAACGCGAGAGATGCGGGAGCACCTTGTCGAGAGCTTGCTCCTCGGTCACGCCGGCGTCGAAGGCGTCCTCGCCGCCGAGCCCCGCGGCGACTTTCAGCGCCTCGCGGCGGTACTCGCCGAGCGAGGGGTAGATCGAGACCAGGAACTCCGTGTTGGCGATCGGCTGTCCGACCGTCTCGAGCGAGGCGTGCCAGGCCGCGAGCACCGAAAGGTCATCCGCGTCCAGGTCGGCGACGGCACGGGCGTAGTGAGTCACGAGCTCGGTCTCGGGAATCTCGTCGACCCAGGCGTGAACGACCTCGCCGACGAGCTGGCGGCGCGCCTCGCGGCCCACCGACTCGGCGATCACACGGATCGCGTCATGAGGTTCGACGAAGCAGAGCGGCATTAACCTGACTCCCACAGGTCGCTGTTGCGAAGCAAGGCCAGAGTAGGGGTCACGGTGGACGTGATCGCGCCGTCACGCGCCCGGCTCAGCCCTCAGGTGGGCTCCACGATCGCGCAGGAGCGGACGGGCTCGGGCGCGGGTGCGAAGATCAGTCGCCGGTCGGCGAGACGCCTTCAGCCTCGACCATCAGGATCGCCGTGCGGACCGGCGCCCGCGTGCGGTGCACGACGCCACGCGGAACCGTGTAGCCCTGATGGGGCGCGAGCGTCACGGTGTCGCGATCCTGTAGGTCGATCAGCAACTCGCCTTCGAGGACTAGGAAGAACTCGTCGGTGTCGTCGTGCTTATGCCAATGGAAGTCGCCCTCGATCACGCCGAGCCTGACGACACTGCCATTGACGCTGGTGAGCGTTTGGTTGAACCAGGGCGCGTTCGCTGCCGCTTCGCCGGCGATGTCGATCAGCGCGAGCTGCCCGTACTTGTCGTCCAAGCGGATGTCGTAGCTCTGCTCGCTCATCACAGCTCTCCCTTGATGGACGGCCGCCGCAGCGGTTGCCCGAACGGCCGGGGCCCCGCGAGCTTAGCGCGCGGGGCCCCGGCCGGCGGTCAGTCCTTGGCCGTCTTGTACGGGCACTTCTTCTTCTTGCGGAGCTTCTCGTAGACCACGCAGTAGGCCGGGCGCGGCTTGCCGTGAACGTCGGTCAGGCCGGCGTCGAAGGCCTCGTGCTTGGTGACGCCGCCGGTCCACTGGAAGATATACAGACGCGTGATCCGCTTCGACAGCGAGGCCAGCTTGAACATGTAGGAGGTCGCGCGCGCCTGGCGCTTGAGGTTGAAGGGGAAGCTCGGCGAGAGCTTCGCGAGGCCGCCGGTCTCGGTCAGCCAGACCTGGCCGCTGGTGTCCGCCAGCACCGCCTTGGTGCCGCCCTCATGGAAGCGGTTGGTGTCGGAGTAGTTGTGCAGACCCCAGATCCTCGGCAGGTGCGAATGGCCGACATCGTGCTTGAAGGCGTTGAGGTAGGAGATCGTCGCCTTCACGTCGGTGGAGTCGAGGACGTCGAGACCGACGATCGTGCACGAGTGGCAGGCGCCGCGCAGGGCGAGGTAGTACTGCGCCGACTGCTTCGCGCTTGGGCTCACATATGAGTCGCCGCGCTCGCGAACCGTGCCGCGGTTGGCCTCGTTCCACGGCTGCAGGATCTTCACCCTCGGGAAGGCGTGCAGGAACTGCTTGACGGCCTTCGTGTAGGCCTTGACGCTGGGCATCTTCTTGGGCGTGCGATCGGAGTGATAGAAGGCGACGAGCGGCTGGACGTGATCGCGCGATGCCGCGGCGAGCCATCGGCGCAGCCGAGGCAGGTCGTTGACGCTGTGGTTGCTCATGACGTCATAGGGCGTCACGTAGCGCGCGATCTTGGTGTCGAGCGCTTTGTAGGCGCCACTCGAGAACATCGTGGGCTGTTCGTCACCGATGCCCACCGTGGGTCCGTGGGAGCCGGCGCCGAAGGCGCCTGCGGCGGCGATCAGAGCCACCCCGCAGGCGAGTAGCAGGGGCAGGATCCTGAGGCGGTGGGCGCGTTTCATCGGCGGGTCTCCTTCGAACGGGGACGTGATCGGGCGCGACTAGGCTGGGCGAGACGAGCCCAGAACGGATGTCTCAGTCAAGTGAAGCACCCGGGGAGGCCTGCCCGGCGAACGCAGCGTGACGTCGCCGTCGCGCACGGCCTCCAGTGTTCTAACCCGCGCGGAGCGGCAAGGTTGCGAGGAAGCGCTCCACGGCCGTCGCGCACTGGCGGCCCTCGTTGATCGCCCACACGATCAAGGACTGTCCGCGCCGCGCGTCACCGGCCGCGAATACGCCTTCAACGGATGTCGCATACCCCGGGGCCTCGACATTGCCGCGCCCATCGAGCGCGACTCCCAGCCCACCGACGGCGCCACCGTGCTCAGGGTGCACGAAGCCCATCGCCAAGAGCACAAGATCCGCGGACAGATCCTGCTCGGTACCCTCGATCGGGTCGAATGGTGGCGCCGCCTGCGCCGCCGCGAGGTGGAGTGCCTGAACCCTCCCCTCGCCGCTGATCCGCGTCGTCACGACTGAGAAGTCGAGCTCACCGAGGCCGGCCGCCTGGGCCTCCTTCATCGCGTAGGACAGACGCATCTTGTTCGGCCAGAGCGGCCACGGCGTGCGGTCGTCGGGGCGGGAGATCGGAGGCTCGGGCACCAACTCGAGCTGGACGACCGAGCGAGCGCCCTCGCGCACGGCCTGGCCGACGCAGTCGGCGCCGGTGTCGCCTCCCCCGATCACCACGACGGCCTTGCCGGCTGCCGTGATCGGATTGACGGGCGGGGGCGATGCCGCCGGCGCGGGGCCGAACTCGGCGGCCGCCCAGCGGTTGCGTGCGTAGAGGTACTCCATCGCAAAGTGCGTGCCGGGCAGCTCGCGCCCGGGCACCGCGAGGTCGCGCGGCACGCGTGAACCGACTGCGAGCACGATCGCGTCGAACTCCCCGCGCAGCGCGTCGGCGTCGACATCGACGCCTACGTCCACGCCGAGGCGGAACTCGACTCCCTCGGCGACGAGCTGCTCGAGCCGCCGCTCGATGACCCATTTCTCGATCTTGAAGTCCGGCACTCCGAAGCGCACCAGGCCCCCGGCGGCCTCGTCGCGCTCGAACACGACGACGCCATGGCCCGCGCGGCGCAGCTGCTGCGCGGCCGCCAGGCCCGCCGGGCCGGAACCGACAACAGCGATCCGGCGCCCGCTCTCGAACGTGGGCGGGATCGGCACGACCCAGCCCTCGTCGAAGGCGCGATTGATGATCGCGAGCTCGATCTGCTTGATCGTCACCGCGTCGCCCTCGTTGATCTCGAGCACGCAGGCCGCCTCGCACGGCGCGGGGCACAGGCGCCCGGTGAAGTCGGGGAAGTTGTTGGTGTAGTGGAGCTGACCGATCGCCTGCTCCCAGCGGTCGTGGTAGACGAGGTCGTTCCAGTCGGGGATCAGGTTGCCCAGCGGGCAGCCTGAATGGCAGAACGGAACGCCACACTCCATGCAGCGGGCGCCCTGATCGCGCAGCTCGGCGGTCGGCCGCGTGATCGTGAACTCGCGGTAGTCGCGCATCCGCTCGAGCGCGTCGCGCTCGGGGATCGGCGCCCGGCCGACCCGCATGAAACCCTTGAGCTCGCCCATCAGCTCACCCCCGCCGCGGCGGTCCACAGCATTAGCCGACCTCGGCCAGCTCGCCGTCGAGCGCCGCCTGCGCGTCGAGCACGCGGCGGTAGTCGTTCGGCATCACCTTGACGAAGCGCTCGAGACTCGCCTCCCAGTCGGCGAGTAGGCGCTGTGCCACCTCCGAGCCCGTGCGCGCGGAGTGCTCGCCGACCAGCGCGCGCAGTTCGAGCCCGTCGCCCTCGTCGATCTCCTCGAACGACACGCTCGTGAGATTGCAGCGGCGTGTGGTGAAGTCGCCCGCCTCGTCGTAGACGTAGGCGACGCCACCGCTCATCCCGGCCGCGAAGTTGCGGCCGGTGGGTCCGAGCACGACGACGCGGCCGCCGGTCATGTACTCGCAGCCGTGGTCGCCGACGCCCTCGACAACCGCGCTCGCGCCCGAGTTGCGCACTGCGAAGCGCTCGCCGGCAAGGCCGCGGAAGAAGGCGCGGCCACTGGTGGCACCGTAGAGAACGGTGTTCCCGATGATCACGTTGTCCTCGGCGCGGTAGCCCGCGTCTGCTGGCGGACGCACCGCGACAATCCCGCCCGAGAGGCCCTTGCCGGTGTAGTCGTTGGCCACCCCGTCGAGCGTGAAGGTCACGCCCGGCGCCAGCCAGGCGCCGAAGCTCTGCCCCGCCGAACCGGCGAAGCGCACGTTGATGCAATCCTCCTCGAGGCCGGCGGCGCCGCGACGGCGCGTGATCCGGCTCGACAGCAGGCCACCCACGCAGCGGTTGGTGTTGCGCACGGGCCGCGTCAGCTGCACGCGCTCGCCGCGTTCGATCGCCGCTTCCGCGAGCTCGATCAGATCCCAGTCGAGGGCATCCAGCAGCACCGGCTCCTGGTCGCGCACGCGCCTGCGCGGCGTCCCGGGCGGCAACGCGGGGACCGCCAGCAGCGCCGAGAGGTCGAGACCAAGGCCCTTCCAGTGCTCGATCGCATGCGATCGCTCGAGCAGATCGACGCGGCCGATGAGCTCGTCGAGGCGGCGCAGACCCAGGCTCGCAAGGATCCGCCGAACATCCTCGGCGACGAAGTGGAAGTAGTTGATGACGTGATCGGGGGTCCCCGCAAAGCGCTTGCGCAGCTCGGGGTCCTGCGTGGTGATCCCGACCGGACAGGTGTTGAGGTGGCAGACGCGCATCATGATGCAGCCGGTCGCGATCAGAGGAGCGGTCGCGAAACCCATCTCGTCGGCGCCGAGCATCGCGGCGATGGCCACGTCGCGGCCGGTCTTCAGCTGACCGTCCGCCTGTACCCAGATGCGTGAGCGGAGATCGTTTCGAAGCAGTGTCTGCTGGGTCTCGGCGAGCCCGATCTCCCACGGGATGCCACTGGCGAAGATCGACGACAGCGGTGAGGCGCCGGTACCGCCGTCGTGGCCCGAGATCAGGACATGGTCGCTGTTGGCCTTGGCAACGCCGGCGGCGACGGTGCCGACGCCGACCTCAGCCACGAGCTTGACCGAGATCCGCGCCATGTAGTTGGCGCAGCGCAGGTCGTAGATCAGCTGCTTGAGGTCCTCGATTGAGTAGATGTCGTGGTGCGGCGGCGGCGAGATCAACCCCACCCCGGGCGTGGAGTGGCGGATCGTGCCGATATAGGAGTCGACCTTTCCCCCCGGCAGCTGGCCGCCCTCGCCGGGCTTCGCGCCCTGCGCCATCTTGATCTGCAGCTCGTCGGCGTTGACGAGATAGTCGATGGTGACGCCGAAACGCCCGGAGGCCACCTGCTTGATCGCGGAGCGACGCTCATCGGTGTAGCGAACCGGGTCCTCGCCGCCCTCGCCGGTGTTGGACTTGCCGCCCAGGCGGTTCATGGCGATCGCGAGGTTCTCGTGCGCCTCGCGCGAGAGCGACCCGAGGCTCATCGCGCCGGTCGCGAAGCGCTTGACGATCTCCGTCCACGGCTCGACCTCCTCGAGCGGCACCGGTGTCTGGTCGCTGCGGATCTCGAGCAGGCCGCGCAGCGTCGCCCGTTGCGTCGCGAGCTCGTCGGAGACGCGCGCGAACTCGCGGTAGGCCTCCTCGCCCCCGCCGCGCACCGAGTGCTGCAGCAGCGCGATCGTGTCCGGGTTCCACATGTGGTGCTCACCGTCACGGCGCCAGGCGTAGACGCCCCCCACGGGGAGCAGGTCCCCGGGAGCGCCGGCGGCGGGGAAGCCCCGCTCGTGGCGCATCAGCGTCTCCGTGGCGAGCACGTCGATGCCGATGCCACCGATTCGCGACGCGGTGCCCGTGAAATGACGATCGACCAGCGAGCGCGAGAGCCCGACGGCCTCGAAGATCTGCGCGCCGCAGTAGGACTGGACCGTCGAGATGCCCATTTTGGAGATCGTCTTCAGCAGGCCCTTGCCGATCGCCTTGCGGACCGCCTCCTCGGCCTCGTCACGACCGAGCGCCTGACCGGCTGCGTCAACAAGGAGTCCCTGAGCAACCTGGTCGGACACGGTCTCGAACATCAGCCACGGGTTGACCACGCTCGCGCCGTAGCCGATCAGCGTCGCGATGTGGTGGACCTGGCGCGCGTCGCCGGTCTCGACCGCGAGGCCACATTGCAGGCGCGTGCCCTCACGGACGAGGTGGTGGTGGACGGAGGAGACCGCCAGCAGCGAGGGAATCGGCGCCCGCTGCGGGCCGATCGCGCGGTCGGACAGGATGATGATGTTGATGCCGCGGGCGATCGCGTCGTGGGCCTCCTGGCAGATCCGCGCGATCGCGGCCTCCAGGCCCTGCGGCCCTTCCGCTGCCGGCCAGGTGATGTCGATCGTCAGCGGCTTGAAGACGTCGTGGGAGACCCCCCGCAGCGTCGCCAACTCGTGGTTGCGCAGAATCGGCTGGTCGAGGATCAGCTGGTGTGCGTGGCTCGGACTCTCCTCGAGCAGGTTCCCTTCGGCGCCGAGACCGGAGCCGATGCTCATCACGATGCTCTCGCGGATCGGATCGATCGGCGGATTGGTGACCTGGGCGAAGAGCTGCTTGAAGTAGCTGAACAGCGTCGGCGTGGCGTCCGAGAGCACCGCCAGCGAGATGTCGGCGCCCATCGAGCCGATGGGCTCCTCCGCCGCGAGCACCATCGTCGGCAGAGTCACGCGGATGTCCTCTCGCGAGTAACCGAATGAGAGCTGCAGCGTGGGCAGCGAGTGCTCGAGGGCCTGCGGCTGCTCGAGTGGGAACTGGTCGAAGTGGACCGAGTGCTCGTCGAACCACGCGCCGTAGGGCTTCTGGCTGGCGACCGCGTGCTTGACCTCCGCGTCGGGCACGATCCGCCCGCCCTCGACGTCGATCAGGAAGAGCTTGCCCGGCTGCAGCCGCCCGAGCCGCCGAACCCGCGAGGGCGCCACCGTGAGCAGGCCGGCCTCCGAGCCGAGGATCACGAGGCCGTCGTTGGTCTCCATCCAGCGCCCGGGCCGCAGGCCGTTGCGGTCGAGCGTGGCCCCGATCACGCGGCCGTCGGTGAAGGCGATCGCCGCGGGCCCGTCCCAGGGCTCCATGAAGCACGAGTGGAAGGCGTAGAAGCCGCCGAGCTCCGCCGGCAGGTCGTCGCGGCCCTGGTATGCCTCGGGGATCATCATCATCGCCGCGTGGGGCAGCGAGCGCCCAGCGAGCGTCAGCAGCTCGAGCACGTTGTCGAAGGTCGCCGAGTCCGAGCCCCCGGGGCGCACCACCGGCAGGACCTTCGGGAGGTCCTCGCCGAAGAGCTCGCTCGCCATCTGGCTCTCGCGTGCGCGCATCCAGTTGACGTTGCCCTGCAGCGTGTTGATCTCGCCGTTGTGCGCGATCAGCCGGTAGGGGTGCGCCAGATCCCAGCTCGGGAAGGTGTTGGTCGAGAAGCGCGAGTGCACGAGCACGAACGCGGACTCCATCCGCTCGTCTGAGAGGTCGCGATAGAAGTAGTCGAGCTGGTAGGCGATCAGCATCCCCTTGTAGACCAGCGTGCGCGAGGAGAAGCTGGCGATGTACATGCGCTCCTCGTAGGCCTTCTCCGCGAGGCGACGGATCACATACAGCTTGCGCTCGAAGGCGTCCTGGTCGTCCTCGTGGGCCGGCCCGGCGCCGACGAAGAGCTGGCGGATGCGTGGCTGGGACGCGCGTGCCGTCGGCCCGATGCGACGATCGTCGGTCGGCACCTCGCGCCACCCGAGCACCACTTGGCCCTCCGCCACCACCGTCGCTTCGAGCAGCGCGGAGAGTTCCGCCTGTTCGGTGGAATCCGTCGGCAGGAAGCACATGGCGACGCCGTAGCGCCCGAGCGGCGGCAGGTCGAAATCAACAGCGCCGCGCAGGAATGCGTCAGGCATCTGCAGCAGCAGACCGGCGCCGTCGCCGGTCTCGGGGTCGGCTCCGGCGGCGCCGCGATGCTCGAGGTTGGACACGGCCTCGATACCCAGGCGCACGACCTCGTGGCTCGCACGGTTGTCCAGGCGTGCGACGACCGCGACGCCGCAGGCGTCATGTTCGTAGCGTGGGTCGTACAGGCCGTCGGCCTGTTGGGGCTGGCGAATCCTGGGCATTTTGGGGGATCCCGACGGGTGTGTCGTGAGCGCGACGGCTCTGCGGTCACCTGAGGCGGACGCGAATCCTAGCAGTCACCCCTCAGTCAATCGAGGGCGAGCGCAGCGTCAGCGCCTCGTCGTGAGAGCACAGGCGGGCCCTCCCGGGGCACGTTCCGCAACGGTCTCGCTGGGGATCTTGCGAGACCTCGAAACGTCCCGAACGCAGTGGCTGCAGGCGTTGCGCGAGCTCCTGCTCAAGGCGCGGAAGCTCGCTGGCCTCGTAGCGCTCGGCGAGCAGCAGCTCAGGGCGGCGCAGAAAGCAGTGCGCGACCTCGACCGCGACAGCGCCGGAGTGCAGACCGGCCAGCGCATATACGAGGCGTTGCATCGAGTAGTCGCGCTCGAGCTGCGCGCGCAGGTCCTCACCCTCGCCGATGCGATCGCTCTTGTAGTCCACCACGAGCAGCGTGCCGTCACGCTCGAGCGCCGCGGCATCCAGGAAACCGCGCAGCAGCACCTCGCCGGCCAGCAGAAACGCGAACGGCTCCTCGCGGCTCACCGCTCGGGCGACGGCCAGCCGTCCACAGAGCGGGCTTCGTGCGAACGCCGCGACCAGTGCCGCCGCCTCCTGGCCGCCCTCCGGCGCCACGCCCGCGGTCGCGGCCGCGTCCTGCAGCTCGGCCGCCGTCGGCTCACGCGGCGCGGCGAAGTCGAAGCGCTCGAGCAGCGCGTGCACGAGCACGCCGCGGGCCGCGGCCCCCTCGCCGCCGCCCCCGGGGGCGGCGACGTCCGCCAGTCCCGCGAGACGCTGCAGGTGATAGCGGTAGGCGCAACGCTCGTACTCGGCGATCGCGGTGTAGGACAGCACGCTGGGTTTCGGGGCTGCCACACGCGCGCTCGGTGGCGCGTTGGGCACCGGGTCGGGGTTGGCGTCCGCCGGCACCGCCACCGCGCCGCCGCCGCGGCCCTGCGCCGGCCACAGCACCTCCTCGGCGTGCTCGGCGGTGAGGAGCGTGAGGCGCATCGGCGCGTCGCCGGCGGCCCAGACGTCCTCGACGGCGCTTGAGCACTCGGCAAGGCGTCGCGCGAGATCGGGCACCAGCGCCGGCGCCAGCCAGCTGAGCGCGGTCGAGCCCTCCTGCGGCCACAGGTCAAAGCGCCCCGCGCCGCTCAGGATCAGCCGCTCGCGCGCCCGCGTCATCGCCACGTAGGCGATGCGATCCTCCTCCTCGCGCGCGGCGCTCACGCGCTCCTCGCGCAGGCTCGCGAAGGCCAGCGTCTCCAGCGAGCGGTGCTCGGCCGTGGGCAGCCGCAGCCCGACGCGGCCGCCATCGGTCAACAACGCCCCCTGACGTTGAGGCATCTGGTGGCCGAGGTCGGCGAAGCAGACCACCGGAAACTCGAGTCCCTTGGCCGCGTGGACGGTCATCAGAGCGATCGCGCCGGTGCCGGCTGAGGGCGGCGGCGCCTCGGTCTCGCGAGCCGACCCGACGCGTCCGCGCGCCAGCGCTGTCACGAAGCGCCGCAGGTCTCGTCCCTCACGCTGCTCGAAGTCGCGCGCCAGGCGCTCGAGCTTGCGAACGTTCGCGATGCGTCGCTCGGGCGAGTGCAGCACCGCGAGCTCGAGGTCAAAGCCGTTCTCCGCGACCGCGGCGGCAACGATCTCACCCAACCCGCGGCCCGGCGCATCGCCGCGCGCGGCGGCGAAGCGTTCCGCGAAGGACGCCGCGCGGGAGCCGGTGGGCTCGGCCCGCAATCGCTCCCACAGCGAGACGCGTGCCTCGCGGGCATCCGCCACCAGTTCGGCAAGCTGATCGGAGGAGCAGCCGCACAGTGGCGAGGCGAGCACGCTGAGCAGCGCGAGATCGTCGAGCGGGTTGGCGAGCGCGGTCAGGAAGGCGACGAGATCCACGACCTCGGGGCGCTCGAAGAAGCCGCCGCCGGCGGTCGCGAGCGTCGCATGACCGAGGTCCGCCAGAGCCGCCTCGTAGATCCAGATCGCTCCGGCGGCGCGGAACAGCAGGACGATGTCCTCGGGCAGGTGGGCTCCGTTCGCGATCAGCTCATCGACGCGGCGCGCGAGCGCCCGCGCCTCGGCCCGCCGCCACAGCGGCGACGGCGCGAGCTCGACGCCGAGTCGCTCCTCGTGTGGTTCCCAACCGTCGGAATCGACGAGCAAGAGCTCGATCGCGGGCGCTGGGAGCGGGGCGTCGGCGCGTCCCGCCCGCAGCGGCACGAAGCGATCGCCGAAGCGTGGGGCGAAGACGCCGTTGACCGCGTCGAGCAGCGGTGCGCGCGAGCGGAAGTTTGCCGACAGCACGGCCGCCGCTCCGCTGGCGGCTAGGCCGTCGCGGCGCTGGCGAAAGAGCGTCACATCGGCGTGGCGGAAGCCGTAGATAGACTGGAACTCGTCGCCGACGGTGAAGAGATTGTCGCGGTCGAGTCTCGCCAGGAGGTCCATCTGGCGCGCGTTGGTGTCCTGAAGCTCGTCGACCATCAGCAGCTCGAAGCGCTCGGCCCACAGCGCCGCCACCTCCTCGTGTTCGCGCAAAAGAGCGCCGGCCTCGAGCTCGAGATCGTCGAAGTCGACGACGCCGCGACGACGCTTGAGCGAGGCGTAGCGGGCTCCGAAGTCGCGTAACAGCGTGTCGAGGGCAACGACGGCGCCGGCCCCCAACCGGTCCGCGAAGGCCTCACAGAACTCGACCCGAGCCGACTCATACGCGGCGCACGCGTCGCTCGAGAGTGCGCTCGCGCCATTGCCGAGCGCGAGCTCCTCGAGCAGCTGCGGCATTTCGTGCGCTTCCCCCCGCGCGAGGAGCTCGCCGCAGCGCTCGAGCCGTCCGAGCGCCCGCGCTACCGCCTTGCCCGACGCCTGCCCGGAGAGCTCTGCGGCGACGGTCGAGACGGCCCGCGCGAGCTCCGCACTTGCCGTTGCTGGGTCGTGGCGAGGCCGTGGCGGCGGCAGCGTCGGCTCGCGTTCGCCGCGGCTTCGCAGCTCGTCGTAGACGCCCCCCATAGCGAGGCGGAGTTCCTCGACGCCAAATGCGGCAGCGAGCTCCAGGGCGTCCGGGCGCTCGATCCAGCTCGCCAGCGCGCTGTCGAAGGCTGCGTCACGGAGGGCCAGGCCCTGTGCCTCGCCGAGGACCTCGAAGTCAGGCGAGCGCCCGGCCAGGGCAGCGTGTGTGCGCAGGATCCGTGAGCAGAAGCCGTGGAAGGTGGAGACGAAGGCGGCGAGGCTCTCGCGCGCCGCCTCACGTGCGCCGGCGTCGGTGAGTCGAGCGCGCACGCGCTCGCGCAGCTCGCCGGCGGCCCGATCGGTGAAGGTGATCGCAAGGATCCGCGACGGCGCGACACCGTCCTCGATGACCGCCAGCACGTAACGCTCCACGAGCACGCTGGTCTTGCCGCTGCCGGCATTGGCCGAAAGCGCCAGCGGCCCGCTGCGGCGCGCAACGGCCGCACGCTGCTCCGCTGTCAGCGCGGTGCTCATCGCGCCTCCACGCGGCAGATCCCGGGGTAGCTGCAGCCGCCGCGCCCCTTGCAGGTTGCTGGACGCGGCTCGAGCGCTCCCGCACCGAGCTGCGCCGCCGCCGCGCTGGCCGTTTCAAGCAGCGTCTCGAGGAGCTCGCGCAACTCGGCCGCCGGCAGGCGGTCGCGTGCATAGACCCGGCTGTCGGGATCGATGTCCTCACGCAGCGCGCCGCGCGGGCGTAGGTCCTCGCGGCGGAGTGGCTGGTAGAGACCGCCGACCGCCTCGACCTCCAGGAGCTGCTCCGCTGCGAGCATGTAGAGGGCCTGCTGCAGGCGGTTGTTCTCCACCCAGCTGGCCGCGGGCTCGACGCCGCCACCGGTCTTGTAGTCGTAGACGAGCGCGGTCCCGTCCGCAGGGTCGACATCGACGCGATCGATGCGGCCGCTCAACGCCAGCGCCCCACCGCCGAGCGTGACCGGCGGCAGGCCCCCATCCTCCAGACCGAAGGCGAGCTCGAGCTCCCGCGGCTCGTGAGTGCTGCTGGAGGACGCGGCAAAAGCAAGGTAGCGACGCAGGTCGCTCGCGAGCCGCTGCCCTTCGGTGCGGGCCACAACCGGGTTCGGCGAGAGCGCCGGACGAGGCAGCGCGAGCGCTTGCTCGAGCAGCTCGAGCGCGGCAGGGAGACTTGCGGCGTCGATGCGTGCGCCCTCCGAGCCTAGGACCAGCGCTGCGTAGACCTCGGCGAGGATGTCGTGCGCGGCCGATCCGCGCGCGGAGTAGATCCGCTCCGGCTCGAGCTCCTGCGCGCGCAGGGCCCGCTCGACGAACCACTTGACCGGGCAGGCGCACCAGCTCTCAAGCGCCGAGGGCGAGAAGGAATCGCGGCTGCGAAGGCGCCGCAGCCGCTCGGGGTCGCCGAGCGCGCCGATCACAGCGGAGCGCCTGCGCGGCGTGCTCAACGCCTGCTGCAGGCGAGCCAGCGTTGCCGCGACCGGTGCATCTTCTGCGCTCCAGGCGAGCGCGCCGCCTGCGCGCACGGTGCGCTCCTCGAACAGCTCCGCGCTGAAGCAATCGACGAGGTCGTCGATGAACAGCGAACGCACCGCGCTCTCGCCGTCGTCGGTGGCGTCGTGCCAGCTCAACCGCAGCCAACGCGTGGCTCTCGAGCAGAGCGCGTAGAAGAGGTAGCGCTCCGCCTCGGGCGGAGCTGGGAGCAAAAGGCCGCTGGCCTGCGCCAGCTCGACACGCTCGGCCGCCGAGAGGAAGGCTTGCTCGCGGGCAGCGCGCGGGAACTCTCCCTCCTGTAGACCGGCCACAAATAGTGCGCGCACTCTCCGTGCGCGCAGCGCGAGCGCGTCGCAGATAAGCACCGCATCGGCTTCGGTCGAGGCCCCCAGCTCGACGGTTGCTCCCTCGAGCGCCGCGGCGATCGACTCCGCCCCCAGGCCGATCGATCCGTCGGCGCGCGCGAGGTCGCGTAGCTCGCGCACGGTGAGACGGCAGCAGGCGAGCACGGCCGCTTCCCAACGGTCAAGCTGTGCGGCCTCTCGCCGCCACGGCGCGGCAAATAGCGATTCGGCCTCGCGCTCGATGCGCTCGAGCAGGGCGAGTCCGCCGCGCGCAGCGGCCTCGGCGAGGCGATCGAGCGTGTCGAGGGGCCAGTGCTCGAACTCCCAGGCGGCGCGCGCTGCGCCCAGGTCATGGTTGCCGCCGATCAGCAATGCGGCCTCGAAGGCGTCGACGAAGGCGGTGTTGGCAACCACCCCGGGCACCCGAAGCCAACGCACCAGATCGGCCGCGTCCCCAGCCAGCAGAGCGGCCCGCAAGAGCGCCAGCAGCCCGCCGCCGAGTGCCGTGTCGGCCAGTCGCTCGCGGCGTCCTGATGTGTGCGCGATCCCGCGAGCGTCGAGAACCTCAGCGACCAGCGCGGCGACGCTCGAGTCGCCGCGCGTGACGACGGCCGCGTCCCCGGGAGCACAGCCCGCCGCGATCAGGCGCTCGAGCTCAGCGCCGATGAGCTCCGCCTCGGCGCGCTCGTCACCGCCTTCCAGCAGCGTGACCGCGTCGCCCGCAGATGCTGGCGGCGCCGGCTCGTCCTCGAAGAGCTCGCGCTCGAGGTGGTGAAGCGCGGGACGCTCGTAGAAGCGCTCGACCGGTTCGAGCACGATCACCTCCTCCGCCCCGGGCCGAAGCGTCTCGAGCGTCCCTGCGCGCTCGGCGAGGGCCACGCGACCCGCCTCACCGGCGAGGGAGATCGTGACCTGGGCGCCGACGTGGTGCGCGAGCGTCTCGATCGCGTCCAGCTGGATCGGGTCGAGGTCGTCGAAGCCGTAGCAGAACACGGGCGTGCGCCCCCAACGCTGGGGCGCGAGCCGCAGCGCGTCGAGCGACTGCACCGCGAGCAGCTCGGGATCGACGCGCCCGATCTGCTCGAGGGCGCGACGGTAGCCCCAGTAGAGCGCCGAAAGCTCCGACCCGTACTGCGAACGCCGGGCCGAGTCACCCGCCCAGGTCGCGATCGCGCTCGCGAAGCGCGGTGGCGTCACCCGGCGCGTCTCGAGCTCCGCGACGAAGCCGGCCAGAGCGGCCGCGAAGCCCTGCGCCTGCGCCGCCGGCTCTAGCGCCACCAGCGGCGTGCGCGCGACCACGGACGCCAGCAGCCGCTCGCGGGCGCTCTCGCCGATCGCGCTCGCCGGCACGCCGGCACGCCGGGCGATCTCGCGCATCAGGCCACCGAAGGGCTCGACCCGGATGCCGAGAACCGCCCCCGCCGCCGCCAGCTCGCGGCTGTAGTGCTCGACATCAGCGGCGCGCGGCACGACGAGGATCGGCCCGCGCGCCAACGCGAGGCGGTAGCGCTCGAGCACGACCTGCGCCTTGGCAGAGTTGGCCGGCCCGGTGACGATGGTCAGCGGCATCGACCTATCGTGGCGCGCGACGGGGACGGGATGCGGCTCGCACGACCACCTCGGCAAAAGCGCGACGCTACGGGCGTCGCTGGGTCAGGGGCGCCCGCATCACCCGCCCGCGGCGCCGAGCCCTCGCGGTCGGCTCCGCACCCCGGGGCACTCGCGGCTGCGGACCCGCCGCCAGCGTTCGACGCGGTCAGGCGGCGCTGGCCTGGGCGACGACCGCCGTGGCGGCCTCGACCTCGGCTTCGACCTCCGGAGGCTTGGCGCCCTCGCGAGCCCACGGCTCATCGAACTCCACCCGCCACTTGCCTTCGGGTGTCTGCATCAGCGCCAGACGGGCTCGGAACGAGCGACCGCTGCGCCCGCGGAAACCGGTCACGGCACGCTCGGTGCGGCCCGTGGCGATCAGCTCGCGGGCAACCGCGAGCGGCAACTGTTTCCCGGCCTTGCTCTTCCAGATCACGAAGCCGCAGCCCGGGTCATCGCGCGACCAGCACGAGTACCCCTTGCGGTTCTCGACGATCTCGTGCCCACAGACGGCGCACGGCCCGAGCGTGGCACGCGGGATGCGCACGTCCTTGAGCGTCTCGTCGAGCACCTCGATTGTTTCCTTGGCGAAGCCTGCGATGTCGCGCATGAAGACCTCGCGTTTCTCCTCGCCGCGCTCGATCTGTCCGAGCCGTTGCTCCCATTGCCCGGTCAGGTCGGGCGAGGTCAGCGCGTGCTCACCGAGCAGGCGGATCACGTTGAGGCCCTTCTCGGTGGCGACCAGCGCCCGCCCGTCGCGCTCGACGTAGCCGACGTCGATCAGCCGCTCGATGATCGCCGCACGGGTGGCCGGGGTGCCGATGCCGGAGTCCTTCATGGCCTCCCGCACGGCCTCGTCGTCGACGAGCTTCCCGGCCGTCTCCATGGCCCCGAGCAGCGAGGCGTCGGTGTAGCGGCGTGGCGGCTTGGTCTCCTTGGCGAGCGATTCGATCTCGAGGTTGCGCGAGGGTTCTCCCTGCTCGAGTCGCGGCAACGCCTGGTCGGTGCCCTCATCCTCTTCGGCGGCGCCCTCGGCGGACTCCTCCTCCGCGGTCGTCAGGTAGACGCCGCGCCAACCGGGCACGAGCAGCACCTTGCCGCGGGTGCGGAAGACGTGCTCGGCGATGGTGGTCTCCACGCGCGTGTTCTCGAGCACCGCTTCGGGATGGAAGGCGGCGAGGAAGCGGCGCACCACGAGGTCGTAGATGCGCAGATCGTCTGAGTCCATCTTGTCGATCGGATGATCGGCGCGGGTGGGGATGATCGCGTGGTGGTCGGTGACCTTGGCGTCGTTGATCACGCGCCCGAGCGGCAGCACGTCGAGCCCCGTCACGTAGGCGGCGGCGTCGCGGTACTCGGCGCGCGCCCCGACGAGCTCAGCCGTGGGTTTGATCTCCTCGGCCATGTCGGTGGTGAGGAAGCGCGAGTTGGTGCGCGGATAGGTGAGCGCCTTGTGCTCCTCGTAGAGGCGCTGGGCGGCGCCCAGCGTGCGCCGGGCCGAGAAGCCGAAGCGCGTGTTGGCATCCCGCTGCAGCGAGGTGAGGTCGTAGAGCATCGGCGGCTTCTCGGTCACCTCGCGCTTCTCGACCTTGGTGATCTTGCCGCTGCGCTCGCGAACCGCTGCGACGATCGCCAGCGCCTCGGCCTCCGTCGCCAGGCGCGGCTTCGCGCCCGCGTGGAAGCGGCCCTCGTAGCGACGCGCGGAATCGTCGGAGGGCTCAAAGCGCGCATCGACGAGCCAGTAGGGCTCGGGCACGAAGGCGCGGATCTCCTCCTCCCGACGCGCGATGATCGCGAGCGTCGGCGTCTGCACACGACCCAGCGAGACAGCGCCGTCGAAGGACGAGCGCAGCCGGATCGTCGCCGCGCGCGTCGCGTTCATGCCGACGATCCAGTCGGCCTCCGAGCGCGATCGTGCCGCCGCTTCGAGTGAGGCCATCTCCGCCGCCGGGCGCAGCGTCGCGAACGCCTCGCGCATCGCGCTGGCGGTCATCGAGGACAGCCAGAGCCGCTGCACCGGCAGCTTCGAGCCCGCCTTCTCAAACAGGTAGGCGAAGATCAGCTCACCCTCGCGACCCGCGTCACAAGCGTTGATGACGTCGCTGATGTCCTTACGGCGCAGCTGCGTTGTCACCACTGACATCTGCTTCTTGGAGCGCTCGTCGCGCACCACGAGCTTGAAGTGCTCGGGCACGATCGGCAGGTCGGCCATGCGCCAGCGTTTGAATTTGGGGTCGTACTCGTCGGGCTCGGCCAGTTGCACGAGGTGCCCGACCGCCCAGGTGATGACGTGCTCGGGACCCTCGAGGTAGCCCTCGTGCTTGGCGAAGGGCCCCGGGAGCACGCGCGCGAGGTCGCGGCCGACCGAGGGCTTCTCTGCGATCACCAGTGTCTTGTGATCCGACATGGCCCGCAGCGTAGCGCCCTGCGCAAACTCAGCTGGTACACCCGTCTGTGGAAACTGCGCGGTGGAGCCCGCTGAGGTCGGCCGCCACCGTGTCGTTGGACACGCCGTAGCCGCCATGCGGCCCCGGGCTGGTCGTCGCCGCGAACACCGTCGTCAGCACCCGCCCGGAGCGCGTCACGACCGGGCCACCAGAGTTCCCGGGCCGGATCAGCCCGCGAACCGCCGTCAGGCGCCGCGACAGCGAGCCGTTTCCGTAGGCATCACTGGTCCGGATGTCCGCCGTCGCGCCGATGCGCGCCGGCTCGGCGACGAAGGGTCCGTCGAGCGGATAGCCCAGGATAAGCCCGGCGGTCTCCGGCACCGGCGTGCGCTCGAGCCGCAGCGTCGGGCGATTCAGCCCGGGCACGCGCAGCACGGCGATGTCGTTGCGCGGGTCGAAGCGCACGACGGTGGCGGGCAGCTGTGGCGGCAGGCCACCGGGCTCCACGGCCGTGTCGCTCTCGCCCGCGACGACGTGGGCGTTGGTGACCACCAGGTCGCGAGCCGCCACCCAACCGGAGCCCTCGATGCCCAGCCCGCAGGCGGTGCCGACCACGCGGACGACGCCGCGCTGCGCGCGCAGGACGGCGGCCGTCGTGAAGCCGGCGGGCGGCGGCGCGACTGAGGAATCGCCTGCGGCCAGCGCGGGCAGCGGGTCGATCCGCGCGAGCGCGTTGAGGACGACGCCGGAAGGCGGCAAGAGCTCGTCGAGTTGGCGCAGGATGCGCGATCCGCGCACGGCGTTGTCCAGCGAGCCCCCGCCCGGCAACGCGAGTACGACGACACCGGCCACCCAGGCGATGCCGAGGGCCACGGCGGCGCTCAGGATCGCGCCGAGAACACCGTCGAGCATCCCGAGGAAGGGCACGCGGAGGCTACGGCGCAGGCGCATCCCGATGCCTTCGAGACCGAGCGCGAGGATCGCGCCGGCGCCGAGCGCCCCGAGCAAGCCGAACACCGGCGCGTAGGGCGAGGCGGCGCCAGAGGACAGCAGCGCGTCGGCGATCCGGGTGCCCGCGATCGCACCGCCGACAAAACCGGCCAGCGAGAGGGCGCCGACAATGAAGCCGCGGAAGTAGCCGGACAGCGCGAACAGCAGCGTCGCCGCGAGGATCAGCCAATCGAGGGTCGTCATCTGCAGCGAGGCGAGCGTACTTCGTGAGCTGCAGTCGGTGATCGCGACCGCCGATACGCTGGCCAGGTGAGTCTCAACCCGCTCCAGCCCGGCGCCTCGCGCCGCCGTCGCGCGCCGCGCCGCCGCGGCCTCGTGCTCGCGGCGGCTCTGATGGTCGCGGGCGCCGCCGTGGCGGTGCTCGTGCTGGTGCTGGCCGGCGGCTCGCCCTCGGCGGCGACCCTCGCCGAGCGTTATGCACGGGCGTGGGCTCGCCGCGATTGGCCCGCGCTTCACGCGGATCTGAGCCTCGCCTCGCCGGGCGAGCCGTCGCTGGCGCGGGTGGTGGCGATCGAACGCCGCGACGAGGAGCTCTCGACCGCCTCGAGCGCGAGTGTGGGTCGCCCCTCGGCCGAGGTCGACGGCCGCGTGAGCGTGCCGGTGAGCGTGCGGACGCGCGACTTCCGCACCCTCTATGAGCAGTTTGAGCTGACGATCGCACCAGGGGGCGGCGACGCGGTGATCCGCTGGAACGCGGCCGCCGAGTTCCCGGGCCTGCGCGCCGCTGAGCGGCTGCGCCGGGTCGAGAGCGCGCCCTCGCGGGGCATCCTGCTGGCGCGCGACGGCACCCCGCTCAACGAGATCCCCTCGGCCGCCAATCTGATCGGCGATGTCGGCGCCGCGACCGCCGCGCAGCGGCAGACCCTGATCGCGGACGGGTTCCCCGCGAGCACTCCGGTCGGGGTTGACGGGCTCGAGCAGCTGTTCCAGCGGCGGCTGGCCGGGCGGCCCGGCGGCGTCCTCTACGGCGGTCGTCGGTTGCTCGCCGCCACCGCGCCCCGCCGCGGCGCCGACGTGCGCACCTCGGTCTCACCGGCGCTGCAGTCCCAGGCCGTCACAGAGCTCGGCACCAGCCTCGGCGGGATCGCAGCGATGGATCCTGCGACCGGTGAGATCCTCGCCGCGGCCGGGCGACCTCTGTCGGAGCTCCAGCCGCCGGGATCGACGTTCAAGATCATCACCTTGACCGGCGTGCTGGAGGCGGGACTGGGCACCGCGCACACGGTGTACCCCTACGCGTCATCCTCCGTCATCGACGGCTTCACGCTGCACAACTCAGACGGCGAGAGCTGCGGAGGCACGCTCGCAAACGCTTTCGCCGTCTCCTGCAACTCGGTCTTCGCGCCGCTCGGAGTTCGTCTGGGCGCGACCCGAATGCTCGCCGCCGCACAGTCCTACGGTTTCAACGCCCCCTCGCCGATCTCGATCGCCGCCGAGAGCAGCATTCCTCCGGACAGCCTCGACGGAGACCTCGCGCTCGGCGACAGCGCGATCGGCCAGGGCCAGGTGCTCGCCTCGCCGCTGCAGATGCTTCGCGTGGCTGCCACGATCGCGCTCGTCGGCCGCCGGCCCGTGCCGACCTTCGCGATCGTCGCCCCGCAACGCTTCCAGCGCGTCATCCCGGTCACCGTCGCGCGCACCGTCCGCGCGCTGATGCGAGACGTCGTGGCCTACGGTACCGGCACGGCCGCGCAGATCCCGGGCGTGATCGTCGCCGGCAAGACCGGAACGGCACAGGTGATCACGCCCCAATGCAACACCGGTGCGACGGGCGCAAGCGGCGCGAGCGGCGCGACCGGTGCGACCGGGGCTACCGGCTGTCCGACGTTCGACAATGACCCCTACGACACCGACGCCTGGTTCGTCGCCTTCGCCCCGGAGATCCGCCCGCGCATCGTCGTAGCTGTGCTGCTCCCCAACGACGGCGCCGGCGGAACGTCGGCCGCGCCGCTCGCCAAGCCGCTGATCGAGACCGCCCTCGGCGACGGCTGAGCGGCGCACGGCGACCCGATCGCGCCCGCCCGCTCGATCTGTCGCGCGCGCCGGCCGAGTTCGCGCGGCGGCATCGCAGCGGTGTAGATTCACTCCAGCCGGTTGGTGCCAGCGACCGCTTGGCGCCCGCTCCTCGCCATCGGCGAAGGCGCGAGAAGATCGAGACCTTCCCGGAGAGGAGAGCCCTGCCATGACCACCACGCAGCCGACGCCGACGCTCGAGTCGATCCCCGCGGCGCTACGAGACTTCACCGGCGCGCTGGGCGCTGAGCGTGTCCTCACCTCCGAGGAGGACCTCGCGACCTTCCGCGATCCCTTCCAGTACCCCGGCTGGGATGACTACACGGCGTCGGCGGTGCTGATGCCCGAGACGGTCGAGGAGATCCGCGACATCGTGCTCATCGCCGGGCGTCACGGCGTGCCGCTGTGGACCCACTCCACCGGGCGCAACAACGGCTATGGCGGCCCCGCCCCGCGCGTCAAGGGTTCGGTGATCGTCAGCCTGCGCAACATGAACAAGGTGCTCGAGATCGACGAAGAGCTCGGCTATGCGGTCGTCGAGCCCGGCGTGCGCTGGTTCGACCTCTACGAGGCGATCAAGGCGGGCGGGCACAAGCTCATGCTCTCGATCGCCGACCTCGGCTGGGGCAGCGTCGTCGGCAACACGCTCGACCATGGCGTGACCTACATGCCCTACGGCGTCGACATGGGGATGCAATGCGGCATGGAGGTCGTGCTCGCCAACGGCGAGGTCATGCGCACCGGCATGGGCGCGATGCCCAACAACCGCTCCTGGCACCTCTACAAGCGCGGCCTCGGTCCGACGGCGGACCAACTCTTCATGCAGTCGAACTTCGGGATCGTGACCAAGATGGGCGTCTGGCTGATGCCCTACCCAGAGGTCTACATGCCGCTGTGGCTGCGGGTCTGGCGTGACGACGACCTCGCCGAGGTGGTCGACATCCTGCGCGCGCTGATGCTCGACGGCACGATCCGGATGGTGCCGCAGTTGATGAACACGATCCTGCTCGGATCGGTGCTCTCGCGCCGCGAGCAGTGGTGGACCGGCGAGGGACCGATGCCTGAGGAGGCGATCGAGCGCATGGCGCGCGAGCTCGAGATCGGCCGCTGGTGCATGCGCTTTGCGCTCTACGGCGACGAGGCCGTCGTCGATCACCGCTTCGAGAAGATCAAGCGAGCGTTCTCGCGAATCGACGGCGCCGACGTCTGGGGCTCCAAGTGCGCGCCCGAGGACATCCCCTCCCTCGCGCATCCGGCAGAGCGCATCCAGGGCGGCGTGCCGGACCTCGAGTGGAACAACATGACGTCGTGGTACGGCGGCGAGGAGGGCGGCCACATCGGGTTCTCGCCGATCGCGCCGCTCGTCGGACGCGACGCCGTGGCGTTGCGCGACCTGCTCCGCGGCATGGTGCAGGGCGCCGGCCTGGACTACATCGTCGGCATGCTGCCGATCAACGCCCGCAGCTTCGCCCACATCACGATGGTCATCTTCGACACCAAGGACGAGGCGCAGGCGCGTAGCGCCTATGAGGTCTCTCGGCGGCTCGTCGTCGAGGCGGGCAAGCTCGGCTATGGCGAGTACCGCGCGCACCTCGACTTCATGGATCTGGCCGCCGATCAGTACTCCTTCAACAACCACGCCTACCGGCGCTTCTGCGAGACGATCAAGGATGCGCTCGACCCCGCCGGCATCCTCTCGCCCGGCAAGCAGGGCATCTGGCCGGCGTCGATGCGCAACGGCGGGGGCTAGGGCGTGCGAGCCGTCGCCGTCGCCGCCGATCGCAGCCTCGTCGCGGTCGAGCGCCCGCGCGCCGAGCCGGACGCCGGCCAAGCGCTCATAGAGATCGCCTACTGCGGTATCTGCGGCTCGGATCTCCACTTCCGCGACGTCCCCGAGCTCTTCCCGGAGGGAACGATCCCGGGCCACGAGATGAGCGGCCGCGTCGTGGCCCTCGGTGGCGGCGTCCCGACCTGGCGGCTGGGCCAGCGTGTGACGGTGCTGCCCTTCGGCCAGTGCGGCGAGTGCGAGCTGTGCCGCAGCGGACGCGAGCAGATCTGCCCGCACGCGATATCCAATGGCGTCGGTCTCGGCACCGGGCGCCCCGGCGGCTACGCCGAGCACGTCGTCGTCGACGAACGCATGCTGTTCACGCTGCCCGACGAGGTCGATGACCGCGCCGGCGCGTTGACCGAGCCACTGGCCGTGGCCGTGCGGGCGGTGGAGCGCTCCGGGGTTGCCCGCGACGCGCCCGCGATGATCCTGGGCGCGGGCACGATCGGCGTCTTGACCGCGCTGGTGCTCACCGATCGCGGCCACGAGCAGGTCGTGCTCGTCTCCCGTAACGCCGCCCGGCGCGAGCTGGCCGCCTCGCTCGGTCTTCAGGCGGTCTCACTCGAGGAGGCCGCGGCGGCGGCCCGCATCGCGCCGGTCTGCGTCTTCGAGTGCGCCGGCACCCCCGCCGCTGCGCGCCTGGCGGTCGAGCTCGTCGGGCCGGCGGGGCGGATCATGCTCGTGGGCATCGCGCTCGAGCCGCTCGATCTCGAGGCGCCTCCGATCGTCATGAAGGAGCTCGAGCTGCGAGGCGTGATCGCCTACACGCGAGCCAACTTCAGCGCGGCCATCGAGATGCTCGCGCGCGGCGCCGTGCCTGTCGAGAAGCTGGTCACGGCGACGGTACCGCTCGAGCAGGCGGAGGCCTCCTTCCAGGCGCTGAGCGCCGCCGGCAACCACCACCTCAAGATCCTGCTCCAGCCGAGCGCCGAGGGCGCTCCGGCCTGAGCCGCGCTGCGGCGGCGGCCCCGGATGCCGGCGCCGGTCGGATGCCGGCGCCGGTCGGGTGCAGGCGCCTACGAACGCTTTCAGGCGGCGACGCCGCGGGCGCGAGCGAGCGCCTCGCGACGGACCTCGCTCGGTGTCACCTCGTAGTGGGCCTTGAAGGCCCGCGCGAAGTGGGCCGGATCGTGGAAGCCCCAGCGCAACGCGATCTCGGCGACCGAGCCGCCGTCTGGGAGCTCGAGATCCTCGCGGCAACGCGAGAGCCGCTCGCTGCGGATCAGCCCGCAGACGGACTCCTCGCGATCCTCGAAGAGCGCGTGCAGCGAGCGCACCGACATCGCGTGCGCGGCCGCGATCGCGTCCGGTCCGAGCGAGGCGTCGTTGAGGTGCCCGCGGATGTAGCGGCGCACCTCGGTGCACATCGCCGCGCGCCGCGCAAGCCGGTTCGAGGGCACACTCGGCGCAACCGCGGCGCGCAACAGCTCGAGCGCGGCCTCGGCGGCCACGGCGCGACCGGGCTCCTCGAGTGCCTCGAGCTCGATCGCCAGCGAGTCGAGGTAGCGCACGAGCAGCCGCACCGACGCGCTTTCGCGCAGCGTGGGCAGCGCACGCACATCCTCGAGGTGCGGGCAGACGGCGAGCAGACGCTCGCGCGGAAAGATCACGGTGCGCTTGAGGAACGGCTCGAGAACCTCGATCTCGACCTCCGTGTGGCCGTCCCAGAGGACCACGTCGCCCGCTCGGAGGCTGATCTCCTGCGAGCGCTCGCGTACGCGCTCGACACCCTTGCGGATGAACTGCAGACCGAAGACCTCGGCCGGGCGGCCGCCGGCGACGCTTCGGCCCAGGAACGGCGAGCAGCCGCAATCGACGATCGCCAGATCCGCGAAGCGCCGCCGCGTCACCGCGCCCTGGAAGGTCGCCGGTGTTCGCTCGCTGGCGCGCACGTCGAAGCGCAGGTGCGTCTGCGCGAGGATCTCGCCCCACTGTGCCAGTCCCTGTGCGTCGCGCTTGGAGCGCATCCGCCAGCGCTCCGGCTCAGCGGCGCCGGCGCTTGGGCGCTGGCCCGCGAACGCGCCACGCGCCCCTGGCGTTCGCAGTGCCTCGTGCGCGCCCTCTGGCGATCGGCTCGAGATCATCGCCATACCCCCGAGCCTACCCCCCGGCTCCCGTGCGCGAACATCACTGCGCTGCCTGGGCGCGGCGTGCGGCGTACTCGACGAAGGCGTCCAGCGCGCCGGGGTCCGCGAGCGCGTCGCGGCTGGCGACGTCGCTGGCAGGCACCCCGAGGAGGATCCGCTTGACCGGCAGCTCCAGCTTCTTGGCGGTCAGCGTGCGGGGGATCGCCGGCACGCCCTCGACCGTGTCGGGCACGTGACGCGGCGAGAGCGAGCCACGCAGGGCGGCGGCGATCCGCCGCCGCAGAGCGTCGTCGACGACCACGCCCGGCGCGGGCACGACGAAGAGGATCAGCTCGCCGGGACCGCCGTCGCGGTCCTCCAGGTGGATCACCAGGCTGTCGAGGACCTCCTCGAGCTCCTCGACGACGGGGTAGAACTCGCCCGTGCCGAGGCGCACGCCGCCGCGGTTGAGCGTCGCGTCCGAGCGACCGGTGATCACGCAGCTGCCGCGCTCGGTGAACATGATCCAGTCGCCGTGGCGCCAGACCCCTGGGAAGTCCTCGTAGTAGGAGGCGCGCAGGCGGCTGCCGTCGGGGTCATTCCAGAACGCCAGCGGCATCGATGGCATCGGCGCGCGGATCACGAGCTCGCCGAGCTCGCCGACGACCGGCTGGCCGTCGAGGTCGAAGGCCGCCACGTCGACGCCCAGCTCCGGACCCGACATCTCACCGCGATAGACCGGCAGCAGCGGGGTGCCCTGGACGATCCCCGTGCACAGGTCGGTGCCGCCGCTCCCGCAGGAGAGCAGCACGTCGGGACCGAGTTGCTCATAGACCCAGTCGAAGCCCTCTGGCGGCAGCGGTGACCCGGCGACCGCGAGTTGGCGGATCGAGGAGAGGTCGCGTCCGCGCAGCTCGACGCCGGCCTTGCGGCAGGCCATCAGGAGCGCCGGGCTGGCGCCCATGAACGTGGGCCGCAGCTCCTCCGCCAGCTCCCATTGGGCGCCGAGGTCGGGGTACTGCGGGTTGCCGTCGAGCATCACGATCGAGGAGCGCATCAGCAGCGAGGAGGCGAGCGCGTTCCACATCATCCAGGCGGTCGTCGTGAACCACATCAAGCGATCGCCGGGGCGCAGGTCCCAGCTGAGCCCGTGGTTCTTGTAGTGCTCGAGCACCATCGCGCCGTGCCCGTGCACGATCGCCTTGGGCAGCCCGGTCGTGCCCGAGGAGAACAGGACCCAGAGCGGGTGATCGAAGGGCACCTGCTCGAACGCCATCGGCGCCGTCTGCGCGAGCAGCTGATCCCAGCTGATGCTGGCGGGAAGCTCGTCGTCGCCGCCGCCGGGGTAGGGCACGTGCACGCAGTGCTCGAGGCTCGGGATCGCGGCGCGAATCTCGGCCACCTCGGCGCGGCGATCGATCGGCTTCTCGCCGTAGCGGTAGCCCGCGACCGCGAGCAGGAGCTTCGGCTCGAGCATCGCGAAGCGGTCGATCACGCTGCGCGGCCCGAACTCCGGCGGGCAGGCAGCCCAGGTGGCCCCCAGGCTGATGACGGCGAGGAAGCTGACCAGCGTCTCGGGGATGTTCGGCAGGTAGCCGCAGACGCGGTCGCCGACGCCGACGCCGAGCTCCTGCAGGCCGACGCGGGCCGCGGCGACCTGCTCGCGCAACTCGCCGAAGGTCACCTCGAAGGGCGCCCGTGTCTGCGAGCGGGCGAGCACCGCAACCGTGTCGACGTCGTCGTCTGACCCGAGCATGTGTTCGGCGTAGTTGAGGCGCGCGCCCGGAAACCACTGCGCGCCGGGCATCTTCTGGGAGCCGAGCACGCGCTCGTAGGGCACCGAGGCGCGTACCTCGAAGAAGTCCCACAGCGACCCCCAGAAGCCTTCGAGATCGCTGACCGACCAGCGGTGCAGCTCCCAGTAGTCGGCAAAGGTCAGGTCGCGTTCGCGCGCCAGCCAGCGCAGATAGCGGGCGACCTGCGTCGACTCGTCACGCGGCGAGGGCGGGCTCCAGAGGATCTCTCCGTAGTCGCTCACAGCGCACGCACGCACCGATCTCGCCGCTCGAGGACCGCCGCCTCCGCGCGGCCTCCCCGAGCCTGCGGGAGCCCTCTCAGCGAGCGCCCCGGATCAGGTCGGAGGCCCGCTCGCCGATCATGATGCACGCAGCGTTGGTGTTCCCGCGGGTGATCGTCGGCATCACGGAGGCGTCGGCGACGCGCAGTCCCTCGACGCCGTGGACCCGCAGCTGCGGGTCGACCACGGGCCCGATCGAGCAGGTCGAGGTCGGGTGATAGACCGGCTGGCCGGCGCGCCGCGCCCAGGCCATGATGTCGTCCTCTGAGTCCGAGGCCGGGACGCTGAAGGGCCCGCTGATGACCGCGTCCAGCGCCGGCTTGGTGGCCATGTCGAGCGCGATCCGGGTTCCCTCGAGCATGCTCGAGCGGTCCTCGTCGGTGGTCAGGAAGTTGCAGAGCACGACAGGCTTTGAGTCGGGACGCGGCGTGCGCAGGCGGACGTGGCCGCGCGAGGTCGGCTTGACGACCACGGCGCCGAAGCAGAAGCCCGACTCGCTCGGCACCGTGAGGCCCTCGTCGAAGAACAGCGACGGACAGAAGTGGAACTGCACGTCGGGCGCATCCAGCCCCGGACGCGAGCGGATGAAGGCCGCCCCCTCGGGGAAGTTGGAGGTCAGCGGGCCTCGCCCCTGGGCCAGCAGCTCGAAGTTCTCGGGCGTCAGGGTTCCGAACAGCGAGGGCTCATCAGTCAGGTAGTTCAGCTGCGCCATGCAGTGGTCCTGGAGGTTCTCGCCGACCGGCAGATCGACGCGCGCCGCGATCCCCATCGCGGCCAGATGCTGCGCCGGGCCGATGCCCGAGAGCATCAGCAGCACCGGCGACTGGTAGGCGCCGGCCGAGAGGACCACCTCGCGCTCGGCGCGGATCTCGATCAGCTCGTCGTCGAGTGAGATCTCCACACCGACCGCGCGCTCGCCCTCGAAGAGCAGGCGTGTGGCAAGGGCACGCTTGATCACCTCGAGATTGGGGCGATCCTCAGCCGGGTGCAGGAAGCCGTCCGCCGTCGACCAGCGCAGCCCGTCGCGCTGCGTGAGCTGGAAGCGCCCGACACCCTCCTGGCGCGCGCCATTGAAGTCGGGGTTGCGCTCGTGACCGGCCTGTGTGGCGGCCTCGATCATGACGTCGACGAGGGGCTGCATCGAGCGCGACTCCGAGACCGCGAGCGGCCCGCCGACGCCGTGGTAGCCGTCCTCGCCGCGCTCGTTGTCCTCGGAGCGGCGGAAGTAGGGAAGCACGTCCTGGTAGCTCCAGCCCTCAGCGCCC
>DASXEZ010000009.1:0-25252 GCA_036489875.1 Solirubrobacteraceae bacterium
GCGCGGGCTGATCGACACCGTGCCGGTCGCCGATCCGGCCCTCGAACGGGCCAAGGAGCACCAGGGCGTGGTCGGCGAGCTGCCGTCGGCGATCGCGCCGCCGAGCGGCTGCCGGTTCCGCACCCGCTGCCCGCGGGCGCAGGAGCTGTGCGCGATCGAGGAGCCGCCGCTGCGCCCGTTCAGCAGCGCCGCCCACCAGGCCGCCTGCCACTTCCCGCTCCGCGAGCCCGAGCCGGGGCTGGTGTCGGTCACCGAGTCGGCCGCTCCGTCCCCGCCGTGACCGGCCGAGGTTACGTCGCCGCGGAGATCGACGCGAACGACTCAGCCACCGCCGGATGCAGCCAGTGCAGGTCGTCTCCGGCCCAACCGACGGCGCTGGGCACGCTGAAGTACGCGGTGAAGCTCATCTCGGCGAACAGCCAGTCATCCTCGGGCTTGACGTACTTGTCCCGGTAGCACCCAGCGACGAGATAGCTCGTCCCGCCGAGGGCGTAGCAGGCCTGGAGGTGGCACGCGCCCGTTGCGGAGGAGCCCCCCTTCGCCAGTTGAACGGTATGAGCAGTCATGAAGTGCTTGACCATGAAGCGCCCACGATGGCCCATGGCTGCCATGCCTTCCGCGATTGCGTCGCGCCCGATGTAGGTGCCGAAATAGCCGAGGTCGAGCCGGCCGTCCGGGGAGAACAGCTCATGGAGCCGATGGAGGTCGCCGTCATTGGTGCGCTGATGGTACTCAATGCGCAACTGCCGCAGCGACTCTATGTTCTCAAGCCGCGCGATCCGTGCCTCAAGGGACTGCGAGTCTTCCTGCACGTGGGCCTCCTGGCCGGGTTCGTTGCCGGGGATCATTGCGTCACCGTCAGTGGGCGGAGTCTGCTGTGGTGAAAGATGAGCGGCGACGCCTCGGCGAAGAGCCGCGAGTTGCAGACCTCCAGCACGACGATCGAGTGGTCGCCGACGCTGATTTCATTGCGGATCTCGCATTCCAGCCACAGCGCGCTGCCATGCAGCAAGACGGCGCCGTCGTCGGTGACACTCCAGGACGCCGAGGAAAACCTGTCACCCGTCCTCGACGCGAGCATGCGACACAGTTGCTCGTGTTGAGAACTCAGGATGGACACGCCGATGCGCGCCGAGCGCGCGACTCGCGGCCACGTCGTCGATGTGTTGTCGACGCAGATGGAAACGAGCGGCGGCTCGAGCGACACGCAGGTAAACGAGCTGACCGCCATTCCGGCGGGTGCGCCCTCGATCCAGGAGCAGACGCCGGCCACCCCGCTCGGGAACATCGAAAACGTTCGCCGCAGATCGTCGCGCTCGGTCGAGAAGACGGAGAACAACGGGTTCGGGGGCGGCTCGCCGCCGCCGCCGGGAACAGGCTCGGTGAGCCCGAAAACCGCTTCTATCTCGATCACCGCACCCCCGGGCAGCGACGCCACCCCCACGATGGCGCGAGCGTGGCCGTCGCCGCCCAGCGCGTCGGTCATAATTTCCGATGCCGCGTCCATCACGGCCGAGTGGTCGGTGAAGTCGCGCGCGGCCCGCAGATAACCGCGCATCTGGATCAGCGAGCCGAGCCGGTGACGGCCAACCAGCCGCTCGGCGGCGGCGAGGACGTTAGCTGCGGCCTGTCGGGCGCTGTCTTGCGCCTGGCGGAAAGTTACGTCGGCGCCCACCTCGCCCCGCGCACCTGGCGAGGTCGCCGTCCGACCCGTGTGGCCGGATACGAAGACCATCGAACCGATCGTCACGGCCGGGACGTACGCGCCCAGCGGCGTCGTGCCCGGCACGCCGAGTTCCTTCGACTCCGGCTGAGTCATGGTCGCTCCTAGACGCCAGTTGGTCCTCGGGTAATGGATACAGGATCCACACTACTGGCTAGACGCGCGTACCGGAAGCCGGCATCGACTGCGCATGATCCCGGGCCCGCAACCCCCTGGCATCAGCCTGTCATGGCGTTAACCTGCACGTAATACCGGTGTTTTGCCCCGGATCGGCAGCCGCTGGGCAGCTGCGCTCGCCGAGCAGGGCACACGGCAAAGATTTGATAACAATGATGGCGATGATTCTGTATCCCGTGTAACGTACCCCTCACTCAGGCAACGTCGCACTTTTCACTTCGGTAGCGGACGGGAGCTGGAATGCTCAGACATCGACACAGGGCTTCATGGGTCATCGGCGGGATAGCGCTGCTGTCTCTGGCCGCCTGCAGCTCGAGCGGCACTTCGGCCGGCTCAAGCACCGCGACGAGCGGGACAAGCGCGTCAAGCGCGTCAAGCGCGTCAAGCGCGTCGGCCACAACAAGCACGTCAAGCGCTGCGAAGCAGGACTTCTCTATCGGATTCATGGGCTTCGCCGCCTCCAACACCTACACCCTGGGGATGTACAAGGGCGCTCAGGCCGCCGCCGCCGCGTTGGGCGATGTCAAACTCACCTTCCTTGACGGTAACTTCAGCGGCCCCACTCAGATCGTGCAGCTGCAGGACGCGACGACGTCGAAGAAATTCGCCGGGGTCATCGTCGGGGCGAACGACGGGGTCTCGATCATTCCGTCAGTCGAGCAGGCCATTGCCGCCGGCATCAAGATCGTCCAGGTCGAGACGCCGATCGGGAAGAACTCGGCCGATGTCGATTCGCAGATCCCCGGGCTGACCTCCGCGATCGGAATGCAGGTCATCGGGGCTATCCCGTCGATCGTGGCCAAGGTCGATCAGGCCTGCGCGAACAAGAACCCATGCAATGTCGCCTTGATGCCGGGCAACAGGAGCCTTCCCTTCGACGCGCTCTCGGTGAGCACCGCGGTCACGGCAGCCAAGAAATACCCGAACATGAAGCTGGTCGTGACGCCCGACGCCGGATTCGACCGGCAGGACGGTTACACGGTCATGCAGGACGTCCTGCAATCCGACCCCAACGTCAACGTCGTCTTCACCGTGTCAGCCGAAGCCATGCTGATCGGCGCGCAGCAGGCAGTCCAGCAGGCTGGCAAGGACGGCCAGGTGACGATGGTCGGCTTCGGCGCGACGACGCAGGGCGTCCAGCTCATAAAATCCGGCCAGTGGTACGCGAGCTACGTCTTCCCGCCCTATGCCCAGGGTTACCTGGCGGTGGAGACGATGGTGAAGGCGCTAGAGGGCAAAAAGGTAACCCTCAACCAGCCGCTCAACTGCAAGCTCCCGGTCGGCTGCTTTGTGACGAAGCAGTCACTAGCGAAGGACCCAAGTTTTACGGGACAGTACAGCGCGTAGCCCAGGCCAGTGTCCCGAGCGACAACCACGTCGCTCGGGACACTGGCATTGCCGTTGAACCACACGGTGTCGGAGGATGATGTGCCTACTGTGACCACGCCCAGGCGCGGGCACCAGATCTCGGTGGCAGGGGTGACTAAGCGGTTCGGTGGCACAGAAGTCCTGAGTGACGTGACACTGGATATCGCCGCGGGTTCGGTTCACGCACTGGTGGGCGAGAACGGCGCCGGCAAGTCGACCCTGGCAAAGATCATTGGCGGCGTTTATCGCGCGGACGGCGGTGAGGTCCGCCTCAACGGCGACTCGGTGAATTTCGGCGGCCCGCGCGATGCCCTGCGCCGCGGAGTAACGACCATCGCGCAGGAGATCGCCCTCGTTGACGAGCTGAACGCCGAGCGCAACGTCTTGCTCGGCTTTGAGAGCGCCCGCGGCGGAGTGATCTCCGCGAGACGAAGCAAGCAGAGATACGCAGCGTTGGTGGCCAAGCTGGGATTCGACATTCCACCGCACGACTCCGTCGGGCAGCTGCGGATGGCCGAGCGGCAGCAGGTGGAGATCCTTCGCGCGATTGCCAGAGACGCGCGGGTCATCATCATGGACGAGCCGACGTCGGCCCTCGGCGCCGAGGAGGCCGCCAAGCTGCACGACATCATCCGGCAGCTTCGCGACGATGGCACGACGATCATCTACGTCTCGCATTTCCTGGACGACGTCCTGCGCGTTGCCGACACCGTCAGCGTTCTCCGTAACGGACGGCTCGTGACAACGCTGGCGGCGTCAGAAACGTCGACCGACGCGCTGGTGAAGGCGATGATCGGCGAGAACGCCTCGGTCGGCTACCCGCCCAAGCGGCCGGCCAGTCCTGCTGCTCCGGTCATACTCCGGGTCGACAATCTCGGCCGGCGCGGCGCCTTCACCGATGTCTCCTTCCAGGTGCGAGCGGGGGAGATCCTCGGCATTGCCGGCCTCGTTGGAAGTGGCCGCTCCGAGCTGCTGCGGGCAATCTTCGGCGCGGATCCCCCGGACACCGGCGAGATCTTCATCGCCGAGAAGTCCCTGCGTCCCAGGAGCCCGAAGAGCGCAGTCAGGGCGGGTATCGCCTTCGTTCCCGAGGAGCGCAGAACAGAGGGCCTGGTGATGGAGATGAGCGTCCAAGCGAACACGGCGCTCGTCATCTCCAGCCGTATCGCGAGGTTCGGCCTGCTCTCCAGGCGGCGCGAGCGGCGCGCGTCCGAGCCGGTGCTGAAACACGTCGCGCTGAAGCCCATGCGGCTTTCTGCCCAGCCCGCGCACTTCTCCGGCGGAAACCAGCAGAAGATCGTCATTGCGCGCTGCCTGGTGTCAAACCCCAAGGTGCTGCTGCTCGATGAGCCCACGCGGGGGGTGGACGTCGGTGCCCGCCGTGCTATTTACGATCTCATCGCCGAACTCGCAGCCGACGGCATCGCCATTGTGATCGTGTCGTCGGACCTAGAGGAGGTGGTCGGGCTGGCGCACCGACTTCTCGTCATGCGACTCGGACGTGCCGTCGCGTCCTTGAGTCCCGAAGTAAACCACTACACGCTGATGCGCGCAGTATTCGGCATGGAGCACTCTGATGAACAATGACGTCACCCTCGTCGACCAACCGGGCGATGAGGGTAAAAGGCAGCCCGCAGCGAAAGACAGTCGTTTCGGAAACGTCGCCTTGTGGGGCTCCGGTGCCCAGGTGCGGACACTGGTCCGTGATTACGGAACGTTCATCCCGTTCGTGGCGATATTCATCTGGCTGGCGATCGACGCGCCCAGCTTCCTGTCCCTTCACAACATTGCCAATCTGCTCGACCAGAACTCGGGACTGGGCATCGTGGCCTGCGGGGCGACGATCGTCATGATCGCCGGGTCGTTCGACCTGTCGCTCGGCGCCATCTTCGCCTTGTCCGGGATCGTCGCCGTGGACGTCGCCAACGCCGGGTCACCGGTCGAGGGGTTCGTGGCCGGCATCGCCGTGGGCGCTGCCGCCGGCCTCCTGAACGGCGTCCTCGTCACCGTGTTCCGGGTCAATGCGTTCCTGGCGACGTTGGCGACGACGCTCGTCTTCGGTGGCATCTGCACCTGGATCACCGGAGGATTCGAGGTCAACTCCAACGGCCCGTCTTTCGCCTGGATCGGCACGGCCACGGCCGGGGATTTCACCGCGAGCACCCTGATCTTCTTTGGGTGGGTGATCGTGACGGCCATTGTCCTTTCCCTGACAGTCTTCGGGCGCCACACCTACGCCGTGGGCGGCAACGCGGAGGCGGCTCGCCTAGCCGGCATCCAGGTCAACCTCATCCGGACCGCCACCTTCGTCCTGGGCGGTACGAGCGCATCACTGGCGGGCGTGATCAGCGCCTCTCGTTTCACGTCAGGCAATCCGGACGTACCGACAACGCTGGCGCTCAATGCGATAGCGGCGGTGGTGATCGGCGGCACCAGCTTGTTCGGCGGCTCCGGGGCGATCTGGCGCACTGTGGTCGGTGTTCTCTTTCTCGGCATGGTCGTCAACGGATTTAACCTCCTCAACTGGCTGCCGTTCACTCAGGACATCGCCACCGGAGCGATCATCGTCATCGCGGTGGCGCTGAACACCTGGACGTCCCAACGTTCGCGGTGACACCCGTCCGCGCCCTTGGCTGAGCCGACTCGGGGAACTTACTCCGAGTCGGCTGGCCCGAGAACATCCAATCCGGCCTTGACGATCCCGGCGTAGCCCGTGCAGCGACAGAGATTCCCTGAGAGCAGAATGCGAAGGGATTCTTCGTCGATCGATCCTGGCGCGCCCGGGCTGGCTGTCCTTTTCCGGCACTCTTCGACGAGCGTCACGACGAAGCCTGGCGTGCAGAAGCCGCATTGCAGCCCGCCCCGCCGGGCCAGGGCGCGCTGAACGGCGCCCCCGACCGGATCGTCCGACAGACCCTCAATGGTCGTCACGCTCGCACCGTCGGCTTGCACCGCCAGCATGAGGCAGGATCGGACGCTCACGCCGTCCAGGAACACATTGCACGCCCCGCAGACTCCGTGTTCGCAGCCGAGATGCGTCCCGGTTAGCCGCAGGGTGTCGCGCAAGTAGTCGGCCAGGGACGTCCGAACGGGAACGTCGCCGCTGACTTGCTGCCCGTTGACCGTCATCCGCACGTTGGCACACGGTTCCTGCGCCGGCCGGGGATGACCGGTACCGGTCACCGGTGGGCCGGCCTGACTGGAATGCCGCCACTGCGGTCGAAAGCATCTCGCAATGCAGTGCCAAGGCAGGCTTTCGCGTAGCGGCGTCTGAGCGCGGCGTCCCACGTCGGCCGCAGCTCGGCGGTAATCAGGGCGACGGCGTCGTCGATCATCGCGTTCGCATCCTCCCGGTCAGTCGACGACGGGCAGCCGAGGAGTTGCGGGACCGCGAAACCGGTTGGACGATCGGTAACGCCGAAGAGCGCCCCGTAGGCGCTGGTAACCCGGCCGGCCGACGTATGCATGACGGCCACCGCGCCGGCCGTCGCCATGTCGCCGTGCCGGGGGGCGATCTCACGGAAACCCCAGCCGCTCGAAGCCCGCACCGCAGGCACTCTGATCCAGGTCACCAGATCGGCGGGCTCGAGCACGGTAGTGAAGTGGGATTCGAAGAACTCACGGGCCGGCACTTCCCTGCGAGCGTCGAGGTGTCGGTCCACGTAGATGGTGGCGTCCATCGCCACCAGCACGGCCGGCAGCTCTGCGGCCGAGTCCGCGTGGGCGATGCTCCCGCCGAGCGTTCCTCTATTCCGAATCGTGATGTACCCGATCTGGCTGGCTGCGTGCCGAAGAAGCGGATTGACCCGCGCGATCACCTGATCTGTCTCGAGGCGGCGATGAGTACACCGCGCGCCGATGATCACCGAGTCGACGTCGTCGAATATCCGATCGAGTTCGCCGAGTCCACCGACGTCGATCAGCTCGCTTACCCGCGCGAGCCGGAAATTGAGCATCGGCATCAGGCTCTGCCCGCCGGCCAGGACCTTTGCATCCGGGTCGTTATGCAAACGCTCGAGGACGTCGGCGACGGAACTGGCCCGGTGGTATTTAAGAGGGGACGGTTTCACGCCTCCTCCACGCCGAAGTCGCCGTCGATGAGGCTGATGACGTCGTGCGGCGTGATCGGACTGACGGTAATCCGCCCGTGCAGTTCGCCGGTGGCGTTTTCAATGGCTGAGGCCAATACTGCGTAGGCGGCGATCGTCCCGCTCTCGCCAACGCCCTTGACCCCGAGTTCGTTGTTGACGCGGTCGGTGTGCAGCGGGACCACCAGCGCAGTCGGGATGTCGGTCGTCTCCGGGAGCTTGTAGTCGACGAGGGTGGAGGTCTGGGGCTGGCCGTCGGCGCCGTACCCGAAGTTCTCGAGCAGGGCCCCGCCGATCCCCTGGGCAACTCCGCCCTGGATCTGCCCCGCCACGACATCGGGATTGATCTCGACGCCGCCTTCGTGCACGACAATGTAGTCGAGTACCCGAACGCCGCCGGTCTCGTGGTTGACCGCGACCGCCGCCGCGTGGACGCCCATCGTCCAGGTGACGGTCTCGGGCGTGAACTGGGCCTGCACGTCCAGCGGCCCCTCGCCCTCGAGCGCCCCGCCGGGCGCCAGCGCGCCGGACAGCGCGGCCCAGGTGACGATCTCCCTGCCAGGAAGCGAGCATCCTTCGTCGGACAGCCGGATATCGGCTTCGTCGGCCTCGAGCAGCTTCGCGCTCAGCACGACCGCGCGGCGCCGAAGCTGGGTGGCCGCGACCCGGACCGCGTTCCCCGCGACTACCGCCGTGCGCGATGCGAACGTCCCGACGCCGTTGTCGACGTTATCGGTGTCCGATGGCAGCAGTGCGACTCGGTCGATGCCAACCCCGAGAGCGTCCCCAGCCACTTGGACCAGCGTCGTCTCGTGGGACTGCCCGGCGGATGCGGCGCCAGTCGCGACTTGGAATCGTCCGTCACGCGTGAGCCGCACCCGAGCCGACTCGTTGGGACCGCGCCCGGTTGCCTCCAGGTACGCGGCGACGCCGGTGCCGACGGTCTCCTCAGCGCCTCCACAGTCGACCGTCGCCGCCCGCCGGGCCGCCAGCAGGTCGACCGCCAGGTCGAGGCAGGCGAGGTAGTCACCGCCGTCATAGCTCATCGGGACACCGTCGCGGTACGGAAGCGGCCGCGGGTAGGGAAGATCGGGGGCGGTCAGGATGTTCCGCCGCCGGATCTCAACCCGGTGGATGCCCAGCCGGTCAGCGGCCGCGTCGATGCTCCGCTCGAGCGCGAAGCAAGCCTCCGGACGGCCAGCCCCTCGGTACTGGGCGGTGGTCGCCTTGTTGGTGTACGCGGCCCGCCCGCGCACTCGGTAGGCGGGCAGCCGGTACGGACCCATCAGATGTAGGGCCGTGTTGCCAACCATTCCCGACGTCCAAAGGCTGTTGGCGCCGATGTCGACGATGTAATCGACGTCCAGTCCCAGCAGGATGCCGTCCGAGTCAACCGAGAGCGCCGCCTGGAGCAGCTGATCACGCCCTTGGGCGGCGGCCACCAGGTGCTCGGCCCGGTCCTCGATCCAGGCGATCCGACGACCGAGCTGCCGGGCGAGATAAGGGCAGATGATTTCCTCGGGATAGACGTTCGCCTTGGTTCCGAAGCCGCCGCCGACGTCGGGGACGGTGACGCGGACAGCGGACGGCGGCCAGCCGGTCGATCCGCTGATGGCGCGTCGGACGAGCTGGGGCACCTGAGTGGAGGTCCACACCCGGGTAACCCCGGTGGTCTCGTCCCATTCGGCGACGACCCCCCGACATTCGATCGGCACCGCTCCGTGCCGTCCCACCCGGTACGTCTCGCTGACGGTAACCGCGGCCGCCGCCCTCGCTTGATCGACATCGCCGAACTCAGCGAAGAGCTCGGCGGCGAGGTTGCCGCGCTCGGTGTCGCGATGGACGAGCGGAGAATCGGCGGCGAGGGCGGCTCTCGTGTCGGTTACCGCCCCGGCGGGCTCGTAAGCCACCCGCACGAGTTCCAGCCCGTCTTCGGCGACCGCGCGGGTGCTCGCCACGATGACGGCGACTGGCTCGCCGGCGTAGTGGACGTATTCGTCTGCACACACCGTGATTCCCAGGGTCGCCGCCCAGAGATTGAATGCGATCTTGAAGTCGGGATGCGGGACCGTGAGAGCGGCGATCGGTCGCAGGTGACGGTTGAGCTCGCTCCCGGACCACACACCGTGCACTCCTGGCAACGCCTCGGCCGCCGCGGTGTCCAGCTCCACGACGCGGCCGGCAGACTCACTGGAGCGGAGCACGGCCATGTGCAAGGTCGAGCGATCGACGAGATCCGCGACGAACCGGCCATCTCCGCGCAGGAGGCGACCGTCTTCGCGGCGTGCAATCGATGTGCCGACCAGGCGATGTTGTGGCCCCTGCGCGATCATCGGCGCAGGCGGCCGGCGATGGTGAAGAGTGCTGAGGTCCCATCGGGAGTCGGCCGCCTTGCGGCCCATGTGAGCACGCGCACAAGTGCGGCCACGCCGACGAGACCGAGCAGCCCCGCCGCCACGAAGCCGCGGTTGCCGAGGAAGCGCCCGGTTGCTCGCGCCGGCCGCTCGCCGATGCCGGCGGCCGGCGCACGCCGGGCCGGCCGGTGCCGGAGTCGGGGTGGGGCGCCGATCGCATCCGATCCCGGCGGCGGGTACTCGTCGGTCATTGCTACTTGACCGCGCCGTCGAAAATCTCGGCAAAGGCTCGCATCGTCCGCTCTCTGCTCTCGCTGGGCCGTGCGTACGGGACGGTCGCGATCTGATCGACACCGAGCCTGCTGATCTCCGCTATCCGGGCAGCGCATTGATCCGGTGTCCCGGCCAATGCGAACAGGTCCACGAGCTCGTCCGGAATGAGCTCCGCGTGCCGGGCGGACGTGCTCATGTGCTCGTAGTAGTCGTACTCGTTGCGAATTCTGTCGATAGCCCGGCTGAGGTCGGGCGCGATGCCGACCGGAAGCGGGCGAATCGCGACCCGCGCGACGTGGGACCGCGTCAAGTTGCGCGCGGCGATCGGGTCGGCGTCGATGGCGGTGGGAGTCCAAAGGACGATGTGCAGATCGGCTAGCGTGCGTCCGGCCGATCGAGCGCCCTTTTCAATGGTCGTGAGCGCTGCCTCGATAAACTCACGCGCGGTACCGACGAGGAGGATCACGCCGTCGGCGATACGTCCCGCTAGATGAAGAATTCTCGGGGCCGATGCGGCGATGTAGATAGGGATGCCGACCGGCCGCTCAAGGTAATTCAGCCGGTAGTTGGCACCGCTAGACGTTTCCGCTGCCGATGTGGCATTGAAAAGCTGTCTCAGGGTGGCAACCGCGTCCTCGAGCTCGGCCAGCTTGACCGGCTTCAATCCCATCGTCCTAAGCGAGGAGTCACCGGTCCCGATGCCGAGTGCCGCCCGGCCGCCGGTGTACTCGGCAAGCGTCGCCCAGGTAGACGCGAGCACGGACAGATGCCTGGTGACGGGGTTTGTGACACCCGCGCCGAGAATCACCCGGCTGGTACCGGTGGCCGCCGCGCCCATGGTGATCGAGGCCTCACGCCAGATGTTCTGAGAGTCGCCGAACCACACGTTCTGATACCCGAGCTCCTCGGCCAGCAGGGTGTAGTCGCGCATGGCCGTCACCGGTTCTGTCGGGAACAGGCCGACACCCTTAGTAACCAAGATGTGCTCCGCAGTTTGGTTCGAATATCGGCGTGTGTCACGTATCCATAGTACCTTTTTCAGCGGCGGGCCGAGGTAAGCCGGCGTACTTGCGCCGGGCGGGTCGGCGGCGGTGTCTGCTCCGATCGCCCTTCCACCACGATGGCGCCGTCGACGAGCACCGTCGAGATGCCCGGCAGGTCGCCGAGCGCGAAGCACTCGAGCGCGTCCTTGCCCCCCGACCCGGTGATGGGGCCGAGTATGACCAGGTCAGCCGGCCTGCCGGGGGCGATCACGCCCTGATCAAGTCCGTGCCTGCCCGCGGTCACCCCGGTCGCTGCGGCGACCGCGAGTTCCGGCGCCACGCCGCACACGCTGGAGAGATAGCAGATGTTCCTGAGCATGCCGCGCGGTATCACTCCGGTGCCGCCGGGCGTGTCGGTTCCAACCGTCATCCGATCCAGCTGCCCGCGCAGCATGAGATGGTCGACCGTTACCTTGGTGGCGCGGTAGTTCATCGAACTGCAGATCTCGACCGCGGCGTGCGGTACGTCGTCGATCACGCGGCGGATCTCGTCGTCGGGCATCGGGATGGGCCCGCCGGAGATGTGGCCGACGACGTCGGCCCCGACCGCCTGCACGACGTCGTAGCCCGCTACGCGACTCGAGCCCGAGCGCGAAACCCCTCCGGAATGGATCTTCACGATCATCGACCGTTCCCGCGCCCAGCGGACGTAGTCGAGCGCTTCGCCGTCCTCCAGCCTTGCCCAGTCGTAGAAAATGAACTTCAGGTGCCGCAACCCCGCCTCGGCCATCCGGTCGAACATGCTCTCTGACATGCCCGGCACGAGCAGCAGCGTTCCGGCTTCGACGCGCGGTCCGTAGCCCCGGTTGGCCGAGAGGGTAGCCCGCGACAAGCACGCCAGGCCGAACACCAGCTCGGGGGTCAACTGGTCGAAGGGGAGTCCGGGTACATGCAGTTCGCCGGCCGAGACCATCGAGGTAACCCCGCCGTGCAGGTAATTGCGGATCCAGCCGACGGAGTTCTGGGCCGGCGTCCAGTCCCCGACGGTCGGGTGGACGTGGCCGTCGACCAGTCCCGGCATCACGGTCTGGCCGCGAGCGTCGATGACGACGTCCGGCGCCGACAGATCACCTCCGATATCCGCTACGAGGCCGTCGTCGACGGACAGGGACGTGTCGCGCTGGACCGAGCCGTCACCGGCAACGAGGACGCCGATATTGGTAATCAGAGTCTGCATTGTGACAGTATATTGGATACATGCTGCACAGCGAAAGGTCACTCACGGATCAACTCCGGCTGGCGGCGCCGCCGTCGGTCACGTGTGGTTCGCCGCGTACCCCGCACCGACGTCGATCGTGCCGCCGCTGACGTAGCGCGCCTTGTCTGAGGCCAGGAACATGACGGCGTTCGTGATTTCAACGGGGTCAAGGAGCGCCATCGGCATGTGGTGCATTCCCGAGGAGAGAACCATACGATCGACATCGGCATCGGTGGGGTCGTCGATATCGGGGCACCACAGCCGACGGAGCGCCTCGTTACGCAGCATGGGCGTGTCGACGGTTCCCGGGCATATCGCGTTGACCGTGATGTTGTACTGCCCGAGATCCTTAGCAGCCGACTTGACCAGGCCGATGACACCCCACTTAGCAGCGCAGTAGTTAGCCATGTTCATCTGGCCAAGACGTCCTAGACCAGACGACACCGCGATGATGCGCCCGCTGCGCTGCGTCACCATATACGGACTTACGACTCGGAAGGCATTGAAGACACCGGTCAGGCAGACGTCGACCACGGTGCTCCACTGCTGCGACGTCATCTCATGGATCGGCGCGGGTGCGAAATTGCCGGCATTCGCGACCAGAATGTCAACTGCGCCGAACCGCTCGACGACCCGCGCGGTGAACCTTCCGAGGCTGGCGATATCGCAGACATCGACTAGCTCCGCGAGGCACTGGCCCCCGACTTCGGTGACCAGACGTGCCGTCTCCTCCACGTCGCCCGCCTGCCCGGTCGGATAGGGAACTTCGGGCGCCTGCTCAATAATGTCGCAGATGGCCACCCGGGCTCCGGCTCTCGCTAGCGCTATGGCGTGCGACCGGCCTTGCCCGCGTCCGCCGCCGGTGATCACGGCGACCTTGCCCGCTATTCCGTCCATTGGATTCCCTCTCTCACGCTGACGCGAGCATCTGCCGAGCCAGGTCCACAATTTCCCGCTCCTGGAGCAGCACGTGCTCCGCGGCCGGGCCGAGCGGGATGAAGCTGTCCTCGCTCGTGAGACGGCAGAGCTTCCCGGTGTAGCCCGAGTCGACGAGCGCCGTGATCACCGCCTCGGAGACGCCGCCGGATCGACGAGTCTCGTCTACGACCAGAACCTTGCCGGTGGCAGCTGCCTGCGCCGCGATGTCGGCGACGGGAAGGGGCGCCAGCCAGCGCAGGTCGAGGACCCGTACCCCATGCCCTTCCGACGCCAGCGTCGCGGCGACCCGTCGCGACATGAACGCGCCGTTCCCGAACGTGACGATCGCGAGGTCGGTGCCGTCGCCATGCACCCGAGCGGTGCCCGGAGCGACGAACTCGGACGGCCAGTCGGCCGGCGCGGTGTAAGGCGCGAGAGCTAGTCCGTCGCCCTCCGTCAGCGCGTCACGATTGTGATAGAGCGCGATCGGTTCCAGGAACACGCAGACGCGGCCGTCGACCTCGGCTAGCGCTGAGCAGCTCCTCAGCAGCGCGGGCGCTTCTGACGGGTGCGAAGGAACCGCGATGATCAGACCAGGGATGTCCCGCAGGGCGGCTACTGCGTTGTCGTTGTGGAAATGCCCTCCGAAGCCTCGCTGGTAGGCGAGGCCGGCTATGCGGATCAGCATCCCGTTCTGGTATGCGCCATTGGAGAAGAAGGCCAACGATGCCGCTTCTCCGCGAATCTGGTCCACGGCATTGTGCAGGTAGGCGAGATATTGGATCTCGGGATAAGGGCTGAGCCCGCTGAGCGCCGCGCCGAGCGCCAAGCCGAGAATCGTTTGCTCGTCGAGGAGGGTGTCGAAGACACGCGACGACCCGAAGGTCTTCTGGAGCCCTCGGGTCACGCCGTAGACTCCCCCCTTCGCGCCGACGTCCTCTCCGAACAAGATCGCCGAGCCGCTCGCGGCGAACTGGTCCGTCAGGGCCGCGTTGATCGACCGGGCGAGCGTCAGATCGCCTTGCTGCTCTGGCAGGTTTCCGCCGAATGCGCGCATGCGCACGGCGTGCTCGGCCGCGCGCCCGGCGCGAACGCGCACCTCGGCCGGGCGGGCGGCGAGCATCGGGGCGACGACCTCCGATCGCGAGCCGAGCCGCTGCGCGCCGCGCAGCTGTGCGGCGACCGCCCGCACTTCCTCGGCTGCGCGATCGTAGGACGCGATAAGTTCCGTGGCCGTGCAGTAGCCGCTGGATACGATGTGCCGCGCCGTGCCGATGATCGGGTCCCGCGCGTAATCGGCCTCGATGTCACGTTGACTCCGGTAGGCGACCTCCGCGTCGGAGCCCGCGTGGCCCATCAGTCGGACTACGCTGAGATGCAAGATCGCCGGGCGACGGTTCTCCCGGACCCATCGGCTGAGCTCGCTCGCGACCTTATAGGTCTCGACGACATCACAGCCGTCGGCGGATTCGAACCGGATGGGCGACCGCCTGGCCAGCGAGTAGGGCGGCCAGTCGCGAGGCGTCGGCACGCTGATGCCGAGACCGTTGTCCTCGCAGACGAGCAGCAGGGGGACCCGGCCCCCGGAGAAGACGAGGTAGGACGCCGCGTTGAGCGCCCCCTGCACCGTCGAGTGATTCAGCGAGGCGTCGCCGAAGGAGGTGACGACGATCGCATCCTTCGGCCACGGGGTGGCGATCCCAAGGTCCCCGGCCCGCTCGAGTCCCACGGCGACGCCCACCGCCCGGGGCAGATGCGAGCCGATGGTCGACGTCTGCGGTATCACGTGCAGGGTCCGATTGCCGAAGACCTTGTGCCGACCGCCCGAGATGGGGTCGTCCTTGGCGGCGACAATTCCTTGGAGGATGTCGCGGACGCCGTCTGATCCTGGCACCTGCGCGCACCGGGCGAGATAGAAGCCGCCTGACCGGTAGTGCAGGAGTGCGGGGTCGGTGGGCCGCAAGGCCGCGGCCACGGCGGCATTTCCCTCGTGGCCCGACGAGCCGATCGTGTAGAAACCTGCACTCTGCGATTGCAGCCACCGGGCCGCGAGGTCGGCCTGACGGCTGCGCACCTGCGCGTCGAACAACCCGATCAAGAGGTCCCGCGGCAGGGTCCGAGACGGCGCCGCAGACGAAAAACCGTCCAACATGGCTAGCTCGTCGCGAAGATTTCGATCAATTACTTCGCTCAAAGCACGGGACCAAATCTGCGGCTTTTAACAGTCGCTCCTGGCATCATCGGAGTTCCTCAATGGTCCAGTCGGCAAGTTGAGATTTCGTCGCCCAGACGACCGATGCATGGTCATTGACATAGTCGATTATCGACCGGATGGTCGGCACGAGCGCAGGCCGTCCGGAGACGTGAGCATGCAGCATCAACTCGATCCAGCCGCGACGGCCCTCGGACGCCTCACTGCACAACGTGTCGAATGCGGGAATGAAATTGTCCCTGAGGACCGACGGAGGATTCTGCGGTAGGAGCCAGTGCACCAGATCGTTGGCAACGACGTTGGATTTCGGCATAACGACGATCGACCGACCGTCCGCCGGTTGGTGAACGAACGGCAGATCCGCGCTCGCGTCGTCGCCGCACCAGTCGACGCCGTTCGCGGCGAGCAACTCAAGGGTGCGCGGCGAACGAGCGTTGGCGGGCCCGCCCCAGCCGCGGGGGCGCTGACCGGATGCGGCTTCGAGAGCGCTCAAGGTCCGACGGATGGTCGCGTCCTCGGCTTCAGGCGATGGCTCGTCTGTCAGCAGCTCGTCATTCACCCAGCCGTGGGCGACGATATCGTGCCCCTGGGCACCGACCGCCGCAATGACGTCCGGGCGCGTCTCCCCCAGCTCGCCGGAACAGGACACGCTCGCGGCGATCCTGTAGGAGTCCAAAAGCGTCATAAGGCGCCAAATTCCGATGTTGCAGCCGTACTCTCCGAATGACAACGAGAATATGTCCTCGCGGCCCTCGACCGGCGCCGACTGAACATACTGGCTGCGGTAGCGAAATGCCTCGAGGGCGATGCCGATGCTCACAGCCAGCGGCCGACCGCCGGGCCAGGTTTCCTGAGCCGCAGTACCCGCATTATTCGATTCACGCATTCTGGCCCCTATGAGTGTTAGTTTGCGGTGACATCAGATCTCCGATACACGATCGCGCCGCCGACAATCGTCATGGCGACCTCCACGAGGTCCAATTCTCGCGGATCCATCGAATAAGGGTTTCCGGCGAGCGCGGTCATGTCGGCCAACTGACCCGGCGCCAGGCGACCGCGGGCGTGCTCATCGAAAGAGGACCATGCGGCGGCGCCGGTGTACAGGTCCAGGGCCTCACCGACGGTAAGCGCCTGCGCTGGATTGAGCAGCACGCCGCTCGCGGTCGCGCGTACCACGGCCGCCCGAACGCCGATCAGCGGGTTGAGCGGGGTCATGCTGTAGTCGGAGCCGCCGATCATCGGTATGCCCGCGTCGTGCAGCGAGCGCAGCGGAAACGACCGTTGCATCATCTCCTCGCCGAAGATGTCCAGCCATTTGTCCCCGAAGACCTGGAGGAACGAAGGCTGCGGCGATGCGATCAGCCCGATCCCGGCCGCACGCCAGATCTGCTCGTCGGAGACGGGCAGATTGCCGAAGTGCTCGAGCCGGGTGCGGTGATCGCCGCCGCGCCTCAGACCGACCTGCTCGAACGACCCCAGTGCGATGTCGCAGGCTCGGTCGCCGATGGCGTGGACCACGTTGCGGAATCCGAGGCGGTCGGCCTGGGCGATCGTCGCAACCACGTCCGGTTCCTCGATTCGCACGATTCCGACGTTGTTAGGCTCCCCCGCATAGTGGTGGTGCATCGCCGCGTTTCGCTGGAGCGAACCGCCATCGATGCTGATCTTGACGCCGTTCACCCGCAGATGCTGGTCACCGCACTTCGGCCACATCCCCGCCTGGGAGATCGCCGCCAGCGAGATCTCGGACTCAATGACTCGAAGCAGCAGGTTGACGCGCGCCTGCAGGCCGCCGCCGACGACGGCATCGTGATAGGCGCGGACCTCCTCCCCCGATGTGGCCATGACATCCAGAGCGGTCAGGCCGCACGGCGCTATCTCGCGCTCGAAGATCTTCGCCAGCGCGCTGACCCGATCGGCGTGCGTGTAGCGCGGTATGACCGTGTCCGGGGCGCCGCGGGCCAGCCGCAGCTTGCCACGCTCACGGAGAATGCCGGTCGGCTCGCCGGACGGGTCCCGGTCGATGCTTCCGCCGGGCGGATCCGGAGTCGAGCGATCAATGCCGGCGATCTCGAGCGCCCTTGAGTTGGCGCACGCGATGTGATCACCGGTCGAGAAGAGAACGATCGGACGCCCCCCGGCCACCGCGTCCAGCTCGGCGCGGACCGGATAGCGGCGCTCAGCCAGACTCTCGTCGCGGATGTTGGAACCGAGTACGAATGCGTCGGCACCGAGATTCACTGCGTGCTCGCTCATACGCCGGTAGACATCGGCCAGCGACGTGGCAGCCGGGCTGGCATCGAAGACGATCTCGTGGTACCGACTGACAGCGCCGTCGAGAAGGTGCGTGTGCGAGTCGGTAAAACCCGGCAGAACCGTGGCTCCAGCGCAGTCCACGAACCGAGTGGACCCAGCGGCCAGAGATCGCGCTTCATCGCGCGATCCGGTGAACACGATCCGATCGCCGCTCGTTGCCACCGCTTCAGCGGAGCGACCGGTACGGACGTCGGTCACGAAGCTCGCATTCTCGAACACAGTGGATACCTGCATGACGGCGACCTCAGAGTCCCGTCACGCAATTGGGTTCTGGTTAATGCCGGGGATGACGCTCTCCCCGCAGTCGACCGGAAGCCCGATGCCGGTGATGTTTCGAGCGTCGGTCGACACCAGGAAGGCGACCGCATCGGCAATGACCGACGGGGACATGCGAGATCGGCCCCGCAGGATCGACGTGCCTCGCGAACCTGCCTCGTACTCCTGCTCGGTCGAGTTGGGATGACCCGCCACCCAGTCGCGAACCGCGGGGTTGTCGACCATCTTGGTATTCACCGCCCCGGGGAGCACGGCATTGACGCGGATGTCGTACGGGCCGAGTTCCAGTGCAAAGCTCTTCATGAGGCCCATGACCGCGTGCTTCGCCGCCACGTAGTGAGCGGTGTTCTGAAAGGGCATCATGCCGTTGTACGACGCCGTCAGCACCATGCACCCGCCTAGCTGAGAGATCATGTGGGGGGCAACCGATTTGGCGGCGTGCCACACGCCCTTCGCGGTGACGTCGAACATCGCGTCCCATGCATCGTCGCTGATTTCCCAGAAGGGCGCGAAGCTGAAGACCCCGGCGTTAGCGCACAAGATGTCTATGCGGCCGAACTCCGCCAGTGCCGCCGCGGTGATCGCATCGACCTCATCCTGGTTGCGCACGTCGGCCCGGCCCGCGAGACAGCGCCGGCCCAGGGATTCCACCATGCGAACCGTCTCGTCGAGATCCGACTTTGCCGACAGCGGGTAAGGGACGGTTTCGATATCCGCACAGATATCGCAGGCGACGATATCCGCCCCGTCTCGTGCCAGCCTCAGCGCGATCGCCCGCCCCTGTCCGCGGGCGGCGCCGGTGATGTACGCGATCTGTCCCTCGAGCGATCCCATCATGACCCCTCACCATTCGCCATCGCCAACACGCCGGCCTCCGTCATCGGCTCCGTCATCGCCTTCGGCTCATCCCAGAGCACCGAGCCTCGGCGCGACCTCGGTCCCGAGGAGCTTGATGCTGTGCTCGCACCGCTCGGGTTGCAGCGTCTCGTCGTAAACGATCGACACCAGACCACCGAAACCGCCGACGTCCTCGTACAGCCGCTCGATCTTGGCCACCACCGTGTCTGGCGAGCCGACGATCATCAGGTTGTCGATTATCCACTCATCGGTGACATCCGAATCGGGGATCGCGCCGCCGGTAAATGACGAGAGCATGTTCATGGCCCGGAAGGTCGGCAGTTGGATCTCGCGCCAGGTCCGGCCGAGGCCGCCGCGCACAGCCAACTCCCGTGCCTCCCGGTCGGTGTCGGCAACAACGATGTCTCGGCTGATTCGCCAGTCGGCGCGACTCGGATTGCGGCCGTACGCGTGCGACGCGTTCTCGTAGTGCGCCCACTGCTCGCGGAGTATCGGCACCGCGATCTGCGAACTGACCGGCAGCACACCGTTTTTTGCGGCGGTCGTGAACGACGCTGATCGGGCGCTCGCCCCGGTGACCGCAAAGGGGATGCCCGCCGCACGGTACGGCCGCAGATGCGGCCCATGCCAGGCTTCCGAGTACGCGGGCATATCCACCGTCCAGAACTCACCCGTGATCGTGAAGGGATCGGTTCGACGGCAGATAGCCAGGATGATCTCGAGCGCCTCGTCGAACATGGCCGGGTTCGACTTGCCGGTGGCGAACAGCTGGTTGTCGGTGGGGAAGGCACCCGGCGCCACGCCGCAGATGTAGCGTCCGCCGGTCATGTGATCGAGCCACAGGATGCGGTGGGCGAGCGCGATCGGATTGTGGTACGGCAGCAAATGGCCTAGCGAGCCCAGCGTGATCGACGAAGTCTCGCGCGACGCGGCCGCGATCATCAGCTCCGGCGCCGGGCTCGGCTCATGGCCGATGGTGAAATGCTCCGCGAAGAAAATCTCAGAAAGGCCTGCGGCATCGGCCCAGCGGGCAACTTGCAGATCCCATTCGATTAGGTCTCTGTTCGTCTGCTCCGGCGTCCCGAGTCGGAGCCCGATGGGGACGGTGAATGCGCCAATCTTAATCATGTGAGTTGCCTCTCCTAATACTTGAGAAGATCTATGACGCAACGCTGTGACCAGCAGGCGGACTAAGCATTGACCGCCGCCGCGACCGCAATATGCGGAGACGACTCCTATACGTGTCGCTCAGCCGGTCTTCCGACCAGTTCGGATCCGCCTTAACGTCGACCGCGACGTCCGCGACACCGGGCAGCGCGCCGATGGCGTCCCTGACAGCGCCCTCGAACGGAATGATCATGAAGCAGCCGAGTTCGGTCACGGTCACTTCAACCTGAATCGAGAGACCCTCCGGCCGGGGCGCGATCCTGAGTTCGGTGATAAGGCCCATGTCGGCCAGGCCTGCCGGCAAGCCCGCGCGTACGCTGCACGGGTCGATGATGCCGTTCAGCGCCGCGAGCACATCGTCCCTGGTCATTTCTCCCGCTCCCGGCCGGCCAGCTCTCGTGAGGCGCGCGACCACGGCCGCGCCAGCGAAGTTCTGACGCTGAACTCGTCCCCGACGGTGGCCTGCTTCAACTGCTCGACCTCGAGGCCGTGCATGCGCGCGAAGTTGAGCCCTAGGATCTTCTTCTTGATTTCTCGTGTCAGCTCTGGGTAGCCGTAGCCCTCCCTGAGGCTGTCGGTCATCTCGAGATTCCAGAAGGCCTCGATCAATGGCCTCGGGTGGGCGAAGTCGCAACCGGTCGCCCAGACAATTCTGTCCTCTCCCCCGGCGGCGAGGAGCGCCCCCAGCACGTGCAGCAGTCGCATCGGAGCCATCGTCGCCAGGGCGGAGGTGCACTCGAGGTTGACGTAAATGTTCGGGAAGCACATGAGCTCGAGGGCAGTCTCGTCGAGAAATGCCAAGCCCCCGTGGACTATCTCGAACTTCAGATCCGGAAAGGCTATGGCGGCCGCCTCGACATCAGCCCCGCGCATCGCCTCGACCGGCGCTGCTCCGAGCGGAATCGCCTTGTGGACGGCGATCACATTAATTCCACGGGAGCGCGCGTGCTCGAATACCGGAAAGCAGACATCCTCGTCGCCCATGTTCAGCGACTGCAGCGTGCCATCAACGATGTCGACCGGATACAGCTTGAGGGCGGCGGCGCCGTGACCGTCGATGAGCTCGTCCACGTACTCGACGGCATCAGGCCGGTTGGGCGCGGACGCGCCGTAGATCATGGTGCGATCGGGCCAGCGCCGTTTCATCTCCTCGCCAACCCACAGCGCAGAGCCGCCATCGCGCTGGAAACCGTACAGCGGCGTGTGATGATACGCGGCGTAGTCGGTCTGGCTCTCCGCGAACAGCGCGCTCGCGATCAGATCCGGATCCTCACCTCGGCGGAACTGCTCCTCGGGCATCCAGTACTCGGGCGGCACGCAGCTGGTGTGGCACCCGTACAGATATTTGCGCAGCTTGTCGCGGACCTGCGGGTCGTAGAAGTTGTCGTCCTGCAGGTTGTAGCTGTGCGCGACGCCGTCGATGACAAAGACGTCCTCGATCACCGGTATAGCCTCCTCGCCGGAAGTCAACTGCCGTGCTGGATCGTTCGTGCGAGCGCTGGCGATCCAGCCTCACGACTGCGGGGTATGCGGGGGCGTCCCCAGCGCCGTTTCCCGGTAGTCGACCGGCGGCCGGTCCGCGTCGATGATCGGGTTCGTGTTGTAGCCGGGGAGGATCATGTGACCGGAGTCGACGGTGAGCTCCGTTCCTGTGACGTGCTGCGCCTCGTCAGACGCCAGCCAGATCATGGCGTTCGCGACGTCGTACGGCGCGAGGGCGGAGGCATTGCGAAGCGCGGTCCAGTTGTGGCCCGCCTCGAGGTAGTCCACAAAGGTCGCGTCCGGCCGGCCGAAGATGGAGCTTCGCACGGCGTCGTTGTTCGACGCGGGCGTCGCCACCACGCCCGGCGCGACCGCGTTGACCCGGACGCCGTAGGGACCCAGCTCGAGGGCGAAGGCGCGCATCAGCCCCAGCACGCCGTGCTTGGCCGCCACGTAGTGCGTCATGTTCGCGAGCGGTTCCCTGGCGTTCACGGATGTGGTGAGAATGATGCTTCCTGACCGCTTGCCGATCATGTGCGGAGCGACTGCCCGGACCGACTTCCACGTCCCCGTGAGATTGACGTCGATGACGTCCTGCCACATCTGCTCCGGCATCTCCCATGAAGGCGCGAAGCTGACGATCCCTGCGTTGCCGCACAGGATGTCGATGCCGCCGAGCTCGTCGACGGCGCGTGCGACCAGCGCATTGAGCGACTCTTGATCCCTGACGTCAACCGCTTCGGCGATGCAGCGGCGGCCAGAAGCGCGGATGAAGGCCGCCGACTCGTCTAGGTCCGCCTCGTCGGCCAGGCCGTAAGGAACCGTCTTAAGCGCACCGGGGGCGTCGCAAAGGACGATGTCCGCCCCTTCGGCAGCCATCTTGGCCGCGATTGCCTGCCCCTGGCCACGGGCTCCGCCGGTGATCATCGCCACCCGGCCGTCAAGTCGTCCCACTGCTCGATCCGCCGTTCTTCGCCGACGTCGCCGCCTGGTCTCGCAGCTGGTATGCTGCGTTCGTATCCATGATCCAGGATCATACGTCCTGCCGCCTGGTTTCGGAACCCATGAGTTTGGAATCCGCTGGCCGGGTTAGGTGCACTACTCTGAGCGAGCAGGCATGGGTGAAGACGTATCCGAAGGGGTGCCAATGGCGGAACGTGACCACTTCGTAAAGCCCCCGACGGCGCAACAGGCGGTTCTTTCCGAGCTGCGCCAGGCGATCGTCAGGGGCGAGCTGAAGCCAGGAACGCCCCTGCTTCAAGAGGACATCAGCCGACGGCTGGGCGTGAGCAGGATTCCCATTCGGGAGGCCTTTCAGATCTTGGAGGGCGAGGGGCTACTAACTCGTAATTCCCGGATCGGTCATTGCGTTACAGTTCTCGATCCGCCAGAACTGGAAGATTTGTATCGACTCAGGGGCCTTCTTGAGGTTTCCGCGTACCGCTTTCAGGGCGGCGATCTAAGCAGCAGCGGTATTGCGCAGCTCGCAGATACGCTCAATGATCTGGAGGCGGCCAGCACGATCGGCGATCCCGTCGCCTTCAGCGCGGCGTTGCGTCGATTCCACTTGTCCCTGTTCGATGAACGTCGGCAGCCGCAGCACGTTCGGCTCCTCCAGCATCTGTGGAACCTGTCCGATCTGTACAGCGCCGACCGCTTCGCCGACCCCGCAGCGCGCAAGGAGTCGATAACTCACGCCAAACGCATCCTGAAGTTCCTCACCGAGGGCGACCAGGAGCGGGTCGCGGAGGAGCTCGCGGAGCAAACGTGGTTGGCCGAGCTGCCCGTCGTAACGCCCGAGGACACCGACCGCGACGCCGGCCCGCGTTGGCAGCCGACGGCGCTCGGATCCCGCTCACCGCTCGAACCAGGCCAGGAACTGCGCCTGGACATCGGGCCCGTCCAGGCCCGCTCCGCGGTCGGCCCGAGTTCGACGATAATGGTGGCAACGATCTCGGCGGCTGTCGCCGGTCGGTCGGGCAGCGAATTGCTGTCGACCGATATTACCCAAGCCTTCGCGATCTCCGCCGCCGAGCAGCTGGCGATCACGTTGATCGCGGCTCTTACATCGGGGTGGAGAGAATCAGAGCGCCTGCGACTACTTGAACTGCGGCTTTATATGGTTTCTGGCACCCATGGAAACCATGACCATGTTCTCGATGCGGCGAGCGCCGTCTTCATTGAGCGCCTTGGCGCCGACGGCGATGCGGTGCGGTCATCCCTCGGCGTCACCTCACTGTCAGCCGGCGCGTGGCTCGAAATGCAGACGCTTTTCGAGAGGCTGCCGGACCAGTCCTCCAAGGAGGACCTATAGAGCTCCCGGGTGCCCGCGCCCGCTCCATGACGGCGCGGCGTATTGGCCGGAGACGGTCGTGATCGCCTGGGCTCTGTATCTGATATACAAGATGCAGGTGACGCAGTTGCGGAACTTCGAACGAGCGTCTAGAGAGTGGGAACGGGATTGATGGCGCTTTCCGGATCGGCCCGGCCGCCGACGGCGCAGGCCGCGGTGCTCGCCGAGCTTCGGACCTCGATACTGAGCGGGCGCCTGTCTCCAGGAACCCAGATCCTGCAGAACGAACTCGCGACCGAGTTCGGGGTCAGCAGGGCGCCCCTGCGAGATGCGCTTCGAAGCCTCGAGGGCCAGGGCCTCGTCCGCTACTCCTCTCATCGGGGCTATTACGTAACCGAGATCGACGTCGAAGAGGTTGCCGAGCTCGGCCGAGTGCGGCAAGTAGTGGAGACGGAGGCGCTGCGCAGAGCCACCGCGGGCATCGATGAGGAGACCATCGCGCGGATGAGCGTCGCCATGGCGCAGATGGACGGAGCCGAGGCCAAGTCGGACTGGGCCGCATGGCTCGACGCGCATCGCGCCTTCCACTTCGCGCTGTTCGAGGCGAGCCGTCGCGAACTCGTCGTCCGCGTCCTCTCCCAGCTGTGGGACTTCGCCGATCTTTACCGTTCCTATTACATGCGGACCCGCCAGTCCGACTCTCGCGACCGTCGTGAGCACGAGTCAATCCTGGCGGCGGCCGAAGCTCGCGACGTAGTCCGCCTCGTCAGGCTGATGGACGCGCATCGAGGCGGCACAGTTGAGTCGATCGAGGCCTCACTGACCGATGGACGCCGATTGTAAAGCGGTCAGCCTAAAACGTGCCTCGGCGCGGCACCCTCTACCGCCGCTCCCAAGGCCGGCGCCGGGGCAGGGCGCGCGCGAGCGCATCCTCAGCGCGTCGCAGCAGCTGTTCCGCGATCAGGGCATCAACCGCACCGGCATGGACCGGCTCTGCGCCGTGGCCCAGGTGTCGAAGCGCACGGCCTACCAGCACTTCCCCGGCAAGGGCGAAATCGTCGCCGAATACCTGCGCCAATTCGATCCCGGCGGCACGGCCGGAGTGTTCGACCGCACCGACCTCACGCCCCGCGAACGGCGCCTCGCCGCCTTCGAGGTGCCCGCGCAGGGACACAGGGCATCACGCCCCTGTGCCGTACGCAGGGCCGGCTCAGGAGAGCCGCCCATGGGCTCGGAGTACCTGTTTCCGGCATCTTTGAGTCCCTGTTTTCGGCATTATTCGATCCCAATTTCCGGCATCCTTGAGTCCCCGTTTCCGACTGGGGAGCCCCTCTACAAGCCGCGCTCGATGGGGACGAGGCCCTTGTTGGCGGCCTTGACGAGAGCGGCGTGATCGGCTTCGGTCTGGTCGGCGTAGCGGCGGGCGAAGCGGGCGAGGGCCTGGTCGAGACGGTCAGACGGGCCGACGTAGCCGACGATCATGGAGGCGCCGCTGGTGCGGGCGTG
>DASXEZ010000022.1:0-4001 GCA_036489875.1 Solirubrobacteraceae bacterium
CGCCGGCTACGACGCGTCGCGCAACCGCTGCGCCTCAGGCAGCGCCTCGAGCTTCTTCAACGTGTGGTTCTCGATCTGTCGGATCCGCTCGCGCGTCACGTTGAACGCCCGCCCCACCTCTTCCAGGGTGTAGGGACGCTCACCGGTCAGGCCGAAGCGCATCTCGATCACCTCGCGCTCACGCTCGGGCAGCGCGGCCAGCGCCCGGCGCAGGTTCTCCCGCCGCAGGCGCTCGGCGGCCAGCTCGAACGGTGACTCGGCCGTCTGGTCCTCGACGAAGTCGCCCAGGGCGGAGTCGTCCTCCTCCCCCACCGGCTTCTCCAGCGAGATCGGCTGCTGGGCCATGCGCAGCACGTCGCGCACCTCGCGCACGGTGGTGTCGAGCTCGACGGCGATCTCATCCGGGGTGGGTTCGCGCCCGAGCTGCTGGATGAGCTGACGCTCGACGTGGACGACCTTGTTGAGCTTCTCCACCATGTGCACGGGGATGCGGATCGTCCGGCCCTTGTCGGCGATCGCGCGCGTCACCGCCTGGCGGATCCACCACGTCGCGTACGTGGAGAACTTGTAGCCGCGGCGGTAGTCGAACTTCTCCACCGCGCGGATGAGCCCCATCGACCCCTCTTGGATCAGGTCCAGGAACGTAAGACCGCGGCCCAGATACGACTTGGCGATGGAGACGACCAACCTCAAATTCGCCTCGATCATCTGCTGCTTGGCCTGCATGTCGCCGCGCTCGATGCGCCGCGCCAGCGTGACCTCCTGCTCGGCCGTCAACAGGCTCACCCGCCCGATCGCGCGCAGATACAAACGCAGCGAATCGAGCGACGGCTCGACTGTCAGGTCGACCTCGACCTTCTTGCGCGCCTCGCCGTCTGACTCGGCTCCGCGCGAAGCGCCGGCTTCCACCGTGTCGCCCTCGGACTTGGCCAGGCGCCCATCGGCGCCGACCACCGCGATCCCCTGCTCGTCGAGGTAGGCGTGTAGCTCCTGCACCTGCTCCTTGGTGACCTCCACCTCCTCCAGGCAGGCTTCGATCTCCGCGAAGCTCAGAAAGCCCCGTTCCTGACCAGCCGCAATCAGCGGCCGCAGTTCGTCGAGCTCCACAATCGGAGTCTCGTCGCTCAAAAGAACGATTTCGTCAGCGCTCACAGCCCCTGAGCTCCCCTTTTCATTGCCTTGAGGCCGCCTCCGGCCTGGGGGCAGACTCCCTCTCCAACAATCCCTTAACGACCCGCCGATTGATACCACACGAACGCCGATTTCTAAAACCGGCGTTCAGGTATCGATGGCCGACCTGTCTACCCTTTGGTGGGCGATGACCATACAACGCACCGCAGCCACCGAAACCATCGATGTCCAATCTCAGTCCCCGACACTGGCGCTCAGCCTCTCCCGCGTGGGGGTCAACAGCGTCGAGAAGGTGATCCGGCTGGGCCAGAACGGCGCCGAGCAGCTGTTCTCCGCGCGCTTTGAGTGCGCGATCGAGCTCGGCTCAAATCAGAAGGGCGCGCACATGTCGCGGTTTGAGGAGGTCGTCAACGAGGCCATCGGTCAGGTGGTCCTCGGCGAGCAGACCTTCCGCGCCGAGACGCTGGCAGAGCACATCGCCCAGCTCGTGCGTGAGCGCCAGGACGCCCGACGCGCCGAGGTCACGGTGGAGGCGCGCTTCCCCGAGCACAAGCCCGCGCCGGTCTCGCACATCCCCACTCAGGAGCTCTACACGCTCCACGGGGTCGCGGTGGCCACCGAGCTCGGCACCCGCCGGCTGACCGGGGTCACCGCGCAAGGCATGACCGCGTGCCCGTGCGCGCAGGAGTTGGTCGCCGCCGGCGCGCGCGAACGCCTGACCGCCGACGGGTTCAGCGACGACGAGATCGAGCGGATTCTTGACGCAGTCCCGGTGGCCACCCACAACCAGCGCGGCCTCGGCACGCTGTATATCGGCTGCCCCGAGAACTGTGAGGAGGAGATCGACGCGGCCACGCTCGTGCAGATCGTGGAGCAGTCGATGTCGTCGGAGATCTATGAACTGATGAAGCGCTCCGACGAGGGGCACGTGGTGGAGAAGGCCCACCGCCGGCCGCGGTTCGTGGAGGACTGCGTGCGCGAGATGGTGGCCGGCCTCATCGAGCGCTTCCCGGCCCTGGAGGACGACGCCTTCGTCCTGGCGCGCCAGGTGAACCTCGAGACCATCCATCAGCACAACGTCGTCGCCGAGCGCACCGGCACCATGCGCGAGATCCGCGAGGAGCTGCGCACCGGGGTGACGCCGGCGATCCACACCGGCCTCCAGGGCTGGCTGTCGGCCGCCGCCTAGACGCCGCACCCGATGCAGTCGATCGTCCTCGAGCGTCCCCGTGAGCGACTGCGCGCCGCGACGCTCCCTGACCCCACGCCAGGCCCCGGTCAGCTCCTGCTCGAGGTCGCTGCCTGCGCGGTGTGCCGGACGGATCTGCATCTGCGTGACGGCGAGATCGACGCGCCCAAGCTCCCCGTGGTGCTCGGCCACCAGATCGTCGGGCGCACCGAGGATGGCCGCCGGGTCGGGGTGCCCTGGCTGGGCTACACCGACGGCACCTGCCACTACTGCACCACCGGCCGCGAGAACCTGTGCGTCAACGCCCGCTTCACCGGACGCGACATCGACGGCGGCTACGCCGAGCTGACGGTCGCTGACGAGCGCTTCTGCCTGCCCTTGCCCGAGGACCTGCCCGACGAGCAGCTCGCCCCGCTGCTCTGCGGCGGGCTGATCGGCTATCGCGCCCTGCGCATGGCCGGCGATGCGCGGCGCCTCGGCCTCTACGGTTTCGGTTCCGCGGCACACCAGATCTGCCAGGTGGCGGTGCACCAGGGTCGGACCGTGTTCGCCTTCACCCGGCCGGGCGACGCGCGCACGCAGCAGTTCGCCACCTCGCTCGGCGCGACGTGGGCGGGCGGCTCTGACGAGCCCCCGCCCGAACCGATGGACGCCGCCATCATCTTCGCCTCGGCGGGGCCGCTCGTCCCCGCCGCGCTCAAGTCGCTCGCGCCCGGCGGGACGGTGATCTGCGCCGGCATCCACATGTCCGACATTCCGGCGTTCCCCTACGAGGATCTGTGGCACGAGCGCTCGATCCGTTCGGTGGCCAACCTCACGCGAGACGACGGCCACGAGTTCCTGGCCCTCGCCCACGAGGTCCCGGTCCTGACCACGATCACCACCTATCCGCTGGCCCAGGCCGAGCAGGCCCTCGCCGACCTGCGCGCGGGTGCGTTCGAGGGCACAGCCGTGCTCTTGCCCTGAGCGCCGCGCACGGGCAACCGCCGCGCATGTTCTAGCCTCCGAGCCATGCCCCTAGTCCCCATGGTCATCGAGAGAACGGCGCGCGGCGAGCGTGAGTTCGACATCTTCAGCCGGCTGCTCAACGAGCGCATCATCTTCATCGGCAGCCCGATCGACGACACGATCGCCAACCTCGTGGTCGCTCAGTTGCTGCACCTGGAGTCCCAGGACCCCGACAAGGACATCTCCATCTACATCAACTCGCCCGGCGGCTCCATCTACTCCGGCCTGGCGATCTACGACACGATGCAGTTCATCAAGCCCGAGATCGCGACGATCTGCGTCGGGATCGCGATGTCGATGGGATCGCTGCTGCTGACCGGCGGCGCCAAGGGCAAGCGCTTCTCACTGCCCAACAGCCGGATCCTGATCCATCAGCCGTCGGCGGGCTTCGAGGGCCAGTCCACCGACATCGAGATTCACGCGCGCGAGAGCCTCAACGTCCGCAAGCGCACCGACGAGATCTACGCCCACCACACCGGGCAGTCAGAGGAGCAGGTCCACATCGATATGGAGCGCGACCGCTTCTTCAAGCCCGACGAGGCCGTCGAGTACGGGCTCATCGACCGCGTGATCGACAAGCACTAGACCAGAGCATGGAGGTGGGGTCGCATGCGACCCCACCCGCTCGGCCGCATGCGGCCGAGCGCAGCGCGCGCATGCGCGCGCCGAACGG
>DASXEZ010000170.1:0-56094 GCA_036489875.1 Solirubrobacteraceae bacterium
CCACGCGACGGCGCGCGCGAGCGCGCGCCAGGGGTTGAAAGGCCGGAAGACGTCGCCGAAGAGCACCGACACGAACACCAGGCCGACCCAGAAGGCGACGTAGATGAAGGACGGCGCGAGATTGGAGTAGGGCAACTGGGCGCCGACGAGGCCCGCGTAGACGACGACGACAAACAGCCCGACGCCGATCAGACCACAGATCGGTTCGAGCCAGCGGGGGTAGCGCCACCCGTCGTGCTCGCGCAGCGAGGCCAGCCGCGGCTGCGGCCACAGCGTCGCCAGCGCAACGAACGAGGCGACGAGGACGACAGCCGCCGCCCACGCGAACAGCCACTCCGGGATCGGCAGGTCGGTGGTGAGCTGGATGCCGTGCGCGCTCGCGACCGCCGGAACGAGCAGCGCCGCGAGGATGCCGCCGAGCGTGCCGAAGGCGAGCCGGCGGCCCACGCTCAGCGCTCCACGCGGTCCCTAGCCTGCCATGGGCAGCGCCATCCCCACCGGCTCCGGCGGCGCCGGGGGTCGGGGTGGCGGTGCGAGGGCGATCAGTCCGCGCGCGGCGTGGCGGATCGCCTGTGAAGCGGGATCGTCGGGGTCCTCGAGCACCAGCGGCAGGCCGGCGTCTGAAGCCGAGCGCAGCGGCATCGTCAGCGGCACCTTGCCGAGTAGCGGCACCTCGAGCTCGTCGGCCAGCGATTGGCCGCCGCCCTCGCCGAAGATCTGGTAGCGCTCGCCGTCGGGCGTCACGAAGCCGGCCATGTTCTCGATCACGCCCGAGACCTCAAGCGACACCTTGTGCGCCATCTCGGCGGAGCGGCGCGCGACCCGCTGCGCCGCCGGCTGCGGCGTCGTCACGATCACGAAGGTCGCCTGCGGCAGGAGCTCGGCCAGCGTCATCGAGACATCGCCGGTGCCCGGCGGCAGGTCGATCAGCAGGAAGTCAAGGGCGCCCCAGTCGACGTCCTCGAGGAACTGCTTGAGCGCCTTGTGCAGCATCGGACCGCGCCAGACCACGGCCGAGTCCTCCTCTGGGAGGAAGAACCCGATCGACATCACGCCGATGCCGTGGGCCTGCAGCGGGATGATCTTGCGCTGGGCGGAGACCTGAGGCTTCTGGGCGCCCAGGCCGAGCATGCGCGGGATCGAGTAACCCCAGACGTCAGCGTCGAGCACGCCCACGCGCTTGCCCTCGGCCTGCAGCGCGGCGGCCAGGTTCGTGGTCAGCGTCGACTTGCCGACGCCACCCTTGCCCGAGCCGACGCACACGACGTTCTCGACCAGCGCGAGCGCGCCCTCGGGCAGCACGCTGCGTCCAAGCAGCTGGCGCACGTTGGCCTTCTGCTCGTCGCTCATGACGTCAAAGTCGATGCTCACCGAGCGCACGCCCTCGAGGCTCATCACGGCGTCACGCACCGCGCTCTGGAAGTGGCCGCGGATCGGGCAGCCGGCGGTCGTCAGCGTGACGGTCACCGCCACGTCGCCGTCCGGGCTCGGCTCGATCCGGCGGACCATGTCGAGCTCGACGATCGAGCGGTGGAGCTCGGGGTCGATCACGACCTCGAGCGACTTGCGGATCTCCTCGACGGTGGGCATGGCAGACATTCTCTCAGACCGCGTCGCTACAGTCGGCTGGTGCTCCCTTTCGATGAGATCGGCAGCGGCCCAGCGGTCGTCCTTCTGCACGCGGGCATCGCCGACCGCACGATGTGGCGCGAGCAGCTCGCGCCGCTCGCCGACGCCGGCTATCGCGTGCTCGCGCTCGACATGCCGGGCTTCGGCGAGGCGCCGATCTGGGAGGGGCCGCAGGCGCCGTGGGAGGACGTCATGGCCACGCTCGCGCAGCTGGAGATCGAACGCGCCGCGCTCGTCGGGAACTCCTTCGGTGGCGCCGTGGCTCTGCGGATCGCGCTGCTCGCACCCGCGCTGGTGTCTTCCCTGGTTTTGATTTCGGCACCTTCGCCCGGCATGGCCGACCCCAGTCCGCGGCTCGCCGCCGTGTGGGCCGCCGAGACCACGGCGCTCGAGCACGACGACATCGACGGCGCCGTCGAGGCGATCGTCGAGGGCTGGACGCTGCCCAACGCCCCGGCGGCGCTGCGCGAGCACGTCGCGCAGATGCAGCGCCGCGCGCTGATCCTCCAGACCGCGGTGCCGAACGTGAGCGAGGCGCGGGATCCACTCGAGGAGCAGCCGCAGGAGCTCGCGAAGATCACCGCCCCGACCCTCGTCGCGGTCGGTGAGCACGACATGGTCGACTTCCTCGCGGCGGCCGACGTTATGGCCGAGGTGATCCCCGACGCCCGCCACGAGCTGATCGCCGGCGCCGGACACCTGGCGCCGCTCGAGACACCGGCGGCGCTTCGCCGCTTGCTGCTCGACTTCCTCGCCGAGCATCCCTAGGCTCCTTCGCAGATGGCGCTGCGCGAGGTAGAGGGGCTGGCAGGCGCTCCCTGGGAGCGTCCACTCGCCGGCGCGCTCGATCGCCTCGTCGTCGAATCCGAGCTGCTCGCCGCCAACCCGCTCGGGGACCCCTCGCACCGGCCGCTCTATGTCTATCGCCCGCCGGGGTCGGGCCACGCCGAGCTGCCGTCGGTCTATGTGATCCAGGGCTACACCGGCCAGCTCGACATGTGGCTGGCGCGGAGCGCTTTTGAGCCGACCGTGATCGAGCGCGTGGACGCGATCTTCGCCTCCGGCGAGTGCCCGCCGGCGATCGTGGTCTTCGTCGACGCCTGGACCTCCCGCGGCGGCTCCCAGTTCCTCAACTCCTCATCGACCGGCCCCTATCTCGACTACCTCTGCGACGAGATCGTGGCCTTCGTCGACTCGCGCTATCCGACGGCAGCGAGCCGTGACCACCGCGGCATCGCCGGCAAGTCATCGGGCGGCTACGGAGCGATGGTGGTGCCGATGCTCCGCCCCGACGTCTTCGGGGCGCTGGCCTCCCACGCCGGCGACGCTCTCTTCGAGTGCTGCTACGAGCCCGAATTCCCGGGCGTGGCGCGGGCCCTGCGCGACCACTTCGAGGGCTCCTACGAGGTCTTCCACGAGCGCTTCGCGCAGGCCGACCACTTCGACTGGGGCCACTTCGGGACGCCGCTCGAGATGTACGGCTACGCCTGCTGCTACTCGCCCGACCCCGAGCGCCCCGGCCACGCGCGACTACCGTTCGAGCTGGCCACGGGCAAGCTCGTCGATTCCGTCTGGGAGGAGTGGCTTGCGCTTGACCCGGTGCGGATGGTCCCCCGCCACGCCGAGGCTCTCTCGAGCATGCGCCGGATCTATCTCGACGCCGGTCGCTCCGACGAGGCGTTTCTCGACCTCGGCGCCCAGGCGGTCTCCGACGAGCTCGGCAAGCTCGGGATCGAGCACACGCTCGAGCTCTTCGACGGCCGTCACGGCGGCATCTCCTACCGCTACCCGGGAGCGATCCGCGAGCTGGTGCTGGCGCTCGACTAGGTACACACGAGCGCGCCCGACGCGCGCCATCGCGATGAACGCAACTCACGACCACTTCAGAGGCCTGCGCACGTGGTGGGCATCTCCGCCGCGTTCGGGCATGCGCCGCCTGATCGCGCCATGGGAGTACCGCCACGCCCGCTTCTTCGGCACCGGCCGGCTGCTCGGCGCCACGGCGGCCGCCGCCGCGGGCGGCGCCTGCCTCGCCTACGACGCCTTCGGCTGGGCCGCTTTCTTCCTGGTGATCGGGGCGCTGAACTTCGCCGGTGGCTGCTGGCTCATCTCGATCGCTCGCGAGGAATCTCGCCGCAGCGCAAGCGCTTCCGCCGCCCCTCGCTGAGGCGTGGGCGCCACCGGGGAAAGCAGAGAAACGAGCCCTTAAAGACCTCCGGGACGCCCCTTGCGAGACGCCCCGGAAGTCGAGGGAGGAGAGGGTCCTACCTGCCGGCGGGGTATGTGGCCGACAGACTGTCCCGTGATCCGGTCTCTCCAAGGCCGGGCGGGGGAAGCTTTATTAACTTTTCGGCAGCAGTGGCCGGTTCCTTGAGCAACGGTGGCTGAGGCCTCGCTGCGCCTGTCGGGCGCGTTCGACGCGGGATTCGAGATTTGCGGTTGAAGGACGTCCTGCGCCGCGGCGGGCGCTTATTTCGCGGACTTCGTGTTGCTCCCGCTTAGACGTTTCGCGACCCTTCAAGTTGCGCTCTTCTCTCTCCTGCTTCGCACCTTACCCGGTGCAACTCAACACCAGCTTAATAAATCATACCAGCGAACATCTGTTTGCCAAGGGCTTCCCCAAGATTGTAACAAGTCCGAACGTCGGACCTCAGAAATCGCCGCATTTACGGCGCAGTAATGAGGTTACTTTGTGACGAACGGAACAGCAGTACGGGCGATCCAGGCGTCGGGATCGACCAACTCCGCCAATGTGGGCAGCTGATGGGGGGCACTCCAGACCCGATTGAGCCCGTCGATGCCCACCTTCGCGACGACGGCGTCGCAGAAGCGCTTCCCATCGCGGTACTGGCGCAGCTTGAGTTCGAAGCCCAGGACGCGTTCGAGCAGCCGCATCGGGCCCGAACGCCCCATCCGCCGGCGCTCGAGCGCCTCGCGCAGTTGGGCCTGCGAGGGAATCACCTCCGCGCCGATCGCGTCCATGACGTGCTCGGCATGGCCCTCGACGACCGCCATCGTGGCCTGGATGCGGTCCACGAGCACGCGGCGCTCACGCCCGATCGCGAGCGTCACGAGCTCGCCCTTGCGTATCGAGTCCACCCAGCCGCGCATATCGTCGGCGCTCGGGACCTTCAGCGCCTTGGAGGCGTCGACCTTTACCTCGAGCGTGTCGACGACCTCGCGCACGAGTGCCGCGAGGTGCAGGCGAAGCCACGGCACCGACCCGAACTGGACGGCGTGCGTCAGCTCGTGCAGCGTGACCCAGTGCAGCAGCGCCTCACCGTCGACCTCGAGGCGCTCGGCGGCCGAGCCGAGGTTGGGGCCTACCATGAGCAGCCGCGGGGCGCCGTCTGAGTCAAGTAGCGGCATGTCGTACTGCCCGAGCACGCGCTGGGCGAGGAAACCGGTGAGGCCGCCGACCTGGGCTGAGAACAGCGCCCGCGTGAGCGCGCGGGTCGGCTTGCCGAGCAGGCCCATACCCCCGCCGACGCGAGCCCCGACGCGGTCGAGGACGGGGCGCATCGAGCGCAGGTTGGCCTCGATCCACTGCTGGCGCGAGACCATCTCCGGCTCGGGCAGCGCCGACATCGGGGTCAGGCGGCTGTAGGCGATCACGCGCGCGCGCGAGTCGGCCGCGATCGCGGCCAAATCGCCCTCGGGCGCCGCCGCGGTACCGCCCTGACCGCCGATCGTTTCGGCGATCCGCTTGGCCAGTGCCCAGTCGATCACTGCTCTGATGATGGCAGTGTCGCCAGCTCGGTGAGTGCGCTCGCGCTGCGGGCGGCGACCACGGGGGAGTGCCCGATGAGATCGAGCGGGGCGCCGAGCGGGTCCTCGAAGGCGGTGAAGGCCACCAGGCCGCCGCTTTCGCGCACGATCAGCTGGGCGGCCGCGACGTCCACCGAGCGAGCACGCCAGAGCGTCGCCATGCCGTCGACGCGCCCGGCGGCGAGCTGGCAGAGCGCGAAGGCCATCGAGCCGAACATGCGCACGCGATGGGCGACCTCGCCGATCGCCAGGCCGCGCTCGGCGAGCCGGTTGGGGTAGGCGGATTCGATCGCGATGAGCTCGAGGCGCCCGGCGCGGTTGCGTCGCTCGAGCGCCGGCCCGACGAGCGCCGCGCCGTCGAGCTGGGCACCGCAGCCGCGCGTCGCGGTCCAGACCTCGCCGTGGGTCAAATCGGCGACGAAGCCGAAGCTGACGTCCGCCATCGTCGGCCCGTCGGCGACCGCGATCGAGACGGCGAACGGCGAGAGGCCGCGCTTGGCGTTCATCGAGCCGTCGATCGGATCGATCACGACGCGGATGCCGTCACCGCCGAAGTCGACCTCGCCGCGCTCCTCGGAGAGCGCCGTGAAGCGCGCGCCTTCGTCGTGGAGTCGTCCGAGCTCCGCGAAGATCAGGTCCTCGGCCTCCTGGTCGATCACCAGCGTGCGGTCCCCGCCCTCGCCCTGTCCCACGACCACGGCGCGCTCGGCCGTGGTCGGGTGCGCGGCGAGCATCGCCGTCAGCGCGGTGACGATCCGCTGCGAGGCCCCGAGCCAGTCGGGCTCGCTCTGCGCGCTCAGATCGCTCGCCCCGCGAACACCCCCATATCCTAGGTCCCATGGCGAGCGCGCTCGATGGCCTGACCGATCCCCAGCGTGACGCGGTCACCCACTCAGGCTCGCCGCTGCTGGTGATCGGCGGCCCCGGGACCGGCAAGACCGAGGTGCTGGTCCGCCGCGTCGTCCGCCTCGCGGACGGAGGCCTCGAGCCGCACCGGATCCTCGTGATCTCCGCGCAGGAGGATCTGCGTGAGCGCGTCGAGCTGGCCCTCGATCGCCGCGCCCACGAGGACCTCGCGATCCACTCGATCCCGGAGCTCTGCCGCACGCTCCTGTCGGTTGAGGCGCGCCACGCCGGGATCGATCCCTTCGTCGATGTGTTGAGTCCGGCCGAGCGCCTGGCGATGCTGCTCGAGCGCGCCGACGAGCTCGAGCTCTCCCACCACGACTTCCGCGGGCGCCCCCTGGCGCTGTTCGCGAGCTTCGTGCGCCGGATCGACGCCCTCAAGGCGGAGCTCATCGACGTGAACGCCTTCGCGCGCTGGGCGGCCGGGGTGGAGGATTCCTCCGGTGAGCGCGAACGCGAGTTCGCCGCCGTCTTCGCCGCCCACGACCGCATGCTCGAGGCCCGCGGGCTCTTCGACGAGGGCGGCGTGCTCGCGAGCTGCGTGGCGCTCCTCAATGGTGATGACGCGGTGCGCAGACGCACGGGGGTCCGCTTCCCGGCCCTGCTCGTCGATGACTGGCAGGACCGCGGGGCCGGCGAGCGCGCGCTCGTCGCGGCGCTCGAGCGCTCCGGCTCCGAGCTGCTCGCGGCGGGAGACGACGATCAGGCGCGCTCGCGCGGACGCGGGGCGGGCGCCGCGAACCTGCTCAGCTTCAGCCAGCAGCGCCCGGGCGCCTCCATCGTGACCCTGGCCCAGAGCTTCCGCTGCCCCCAGCGCGTCCTTGACGCCGCCCACGCGGTGGTCGCCAACGCCGGGCCGCGGATCGGCAAGGACCTGCTCGGCGGCGTCGGCGGCGAGGTTCGCTTCTGGCGCGCCGCCAACGAGCGCGCGCAGGCGCAGCGCGTCGCCGTCGAGCTGGAGCGGCTGATCGGCCGCGAGGGCGTCGCGCCGGAGTCCTGCGCGGTGCTCGTGCGCTCGCTGGCGCAGGAGGGCCAGGCCGTGGCCGTCGCTCTCGCCGAGCGCTCCGTGCCCTGCCGGATCGTCGGCGCCGCCGCCTTCTTCGATCGCGCCGAGGTGCGCGACATGCTGGCCTGGCTGCGGCTGCTGCTCGACCCTCGCGACGCGCCCGCGGCGGTGCGCGCGCTCGCGCGCCCGCCGATCGAGCTGCCCTCAGCCGACATCGCTCGCTGCGTGCAGATCTCGCGCCGGCGGCGGATCGACATGGTCTCGGCACTGGCCGCCGCGACGGAGTCGCCGCAGCTCGCGCCCGAGGCGCGCGAGCGGATCCAGCGATTCCTCGAGATCCAGCGCACGGCCGCAGAGAGCCTCGAGAACACGCGCGCGGACCTCTTCGTGCACCACCTGATCGAGCGCCTCGCACTGCGCCGCCAGCAGCTCTTCACCTCCCGCGCCGACGTCGTCGAGCGCCTGCTCAACCTCGCCAAGCTCGGCGAGGTCGCGGCAGCCTTCGAGCGCCGCGTGCCGGGCGCGAGCGCGCGCGAGTTCGCCCGCTACGTCGCCGTCCTGGCCGACGCCGGCCTCGGTGAGCAGGAGGCCGCGGTGCCCGTGCGTGCCGGGGCGGTGAGCGTGATGGCGCTCGAGTCGGTTGTCGGGCTCTCCTTCGACCACGTCTTCGTGCTCGGCCTGCACGCCGCCCGCGGCGGCGGCGTCCTCGCCGGGCCGGGCGCCGGCGAGGCGATCCCGGCGCAGCTCGGCGAATCGGGTCTCCCCGAGCTCAGCGTCAACGAGCGCGCGCGCCGGCTCCTCTACACGGCGATGACGCGTTCGCGCCAGAGCGTCGTGCTCGCCTTCGCGGCGCGCTCGGCACGCGGCTCCGAGCGCCTCCCCTCGCCCGCCGTCGAGGAGGCGCGGTTGGCGCTCGGCGGCGAGTGGGAGCTGCGCGACGAGGAGCTCTTCGGCCCCGCCGAGGCGCTCCACTCGATCTTTCGCGAGCGCCGCGACGAGCTGCTCGCGAGCATCGCCCGCCTGGGAACGCGGCTGGGGGAGCTGCGCTTCGACACCGACCTCGACATCGCCCACGGCGTCGTTCGCTTCGCCGAGCTCGTCAAGCTCGCCTCGCTGCTGCAGCGGCGCGACAGCGAGCCGGTCGCCGATGCGCTGGAGGACATCAACTCCCGCCTCGGCGCGGCGCTGACGCCGCTGCAGCGCGAGGTTCTGCAGAGCTCGCCCCTGGACGAGCTGCTGCTCGGTTCCGCGAGCGACACGCGGGCGCGGGCGGCCGCGACCGCGGCGCGCGAGGAGCCGACGCTCGCCGCCTTCCTGCCCCGGCGCGGCGACGGCCTGGTGCTCTCGGCCTCCGACGTCGAGAGCTACCGCAGCTGTCCGCTGCGCTACAAGTTCGCGCGCGTCCTGCGGATCCCCCGCGAGCCAACGCTCAACCAGCGCTTCGGCATCGTCGTCCACCAGGTCCTCGAGCGCTTCCATGAATCCGGCGGGGGCGACACCGAGGAGATGATGCGCCTGCTCGAGACGGCCTGGCGTCGCAGCGGCTTCACGGACTCCGACGAGGAGCGCCAGCTGCGCGAGAAGGCGCGCGTGGCGCTGGTGCGCTACCACGAGCGCCTCGGCGCCGATGACGGCGAGCCGCGCTGGTTCGAGCGCTCGTTCAACTTCCCGCTCGGTCGCCACCACATCCGCGGCCGCGTCGATCGCGTCGACGAGCTCGCCGGCGGCGGCTACGAGCTGATCGATTACAAAACCGGCATGCCGCGGCGCGCCGAGCAGTTGCGCGAGGACGTGCAGCTGGCGCTCTACGCGGTCGCCGCGCGCGACGCCTGGGGGATCGAGGCCACCGAGCGCACCTACTACTACGTGCTCGACGACACGCGCGTGCGGTTGGGGGTCGACGACGGCGCCGCGCCCTGGATCGAGGACACCGTCGATGAGGTCGCGGGCGCCATCCTCGCGCAGGCCTTCGAGCCGACACCGTCGCTTGCGGTCTGCTCGATGTGTGAGTACCGGATCGCCTGCCCGGCCGCCGAGAAGTAGCGGCCGGCGCTCAGACCGGGTACCCGCGGGACCTCAGAGCGATTCGCGGCCCGCGCTAGCCGAAGCGGAGCGGGTCAGCCCGACGTTGTCGGAAAGGCCAGCGTCTGGGTCGCTGAGGGCGGCGCGACGATCGTCCCCGGGTATTTCGCGGCCGGGTTCGCGGCGACGCTCGCGGCTCCACGTGCGCACGAGGTCGAGCTGTCGAAGCCGCTCAGGCAGATGGTGCGTCCGCGCCACAGGTTCGTGTAGCGCATGTGCAGCTTGTTCTCGGCGCGCACGCTCTGGGTCGCGGCGATCACCTTGCGGATCTCCGAACTCGCCGCCCGGAGGCTCTTGCCGGCGTAGGTCGAGCGGTGCGCGGCGTAGTAGGCGCTGATCTGGGCGGCGCTGACGTGCTCGGCGCGCCTGACGACCTTGCGCACGATCGCCCCCGCGAGCAGGTTCAGGCGCGTGCGCCACTTGAGATCGGGCCGCGTCTGCCCCGACTTGGCGAGGAAGTTGGTGAGCTCGCTCGCGGTTGCCAGCGAGGGCTTCGCCGTGCGCCGCTGCAGCGCGTAGCTCGCGTTGATCTGCCCCGGGGTCACCGAGACATTGCGTGCGTTGGCCTCGCCCTCGATCCAGACCGCTTGGATCAGGAAGGTCATGACGTCGAACACGAGCGTTTGGTACCGGGCCGCGCAGAGTTGCTCGAGCGCCGCGTCGGTGGCGCCGGCCTGCGCCGGCTCGCTGCGTAGCGAGGAGATGCAGTCCGTGTAGTCGGGCGGCACCGGGACGGCCGGAGCGGGCTTGCCGGTGGTCCGGCCGTCGTCGTTGGCGACGGTGATCCAGTGGTCGAACTGCGCGCGGGTGATGACAACGCTGCCGATCGCGGCCACCGGGCCGGTTGTGATCACCGGGCCGGTTGCGCCCGTGACCCCGCTGGCCCCCGTGGCACCCGTGGAGCCGACCGGGGTGGCGGCGGGGCTGCTCGACGCAGCGATCGCGGCGAACGTCGCGGCGATCGCGACAGTCGCGGCCAACAGAGCTGACCGTCGTGCCAAAGCGGTCGATCGACCGCGGGAAGGCCCGACGAGACGCGCCCGAAAGGGCGCCGGCAACCACACACTTCCAGGTTACGACATCGCTCTCGCCGCCCTGTGAACAGCGATCAGCGCGGGACGCACCGACTCACCTCACCCCCGAGGACCGTCCACCCCCGACCGCAAAGGCGGTCTTGCTACTCGTCGTTGCCCCGCTGGCGCAGGAAGCGCTGGAACTCGCGCGCGATGCGGTCGCCGTTGATGTCGGGCAACTCGTCCTCGCCCGCCTCATCGGCCGCCATCTGCTCCAGGCGCTCGACGAAGGCCTGCACGTCGGGGTCGCTCTGGACGGCGATCGCGACCTGACGCTCGTAGTCGCTGGCCGCGCCCTCGAGCTCGCTCGCGTCGACGGAGACGCCGACCAGGCTCTCGAGTTTGCGCACGAGCGCCAGCGCGGCCTTGGGGTTGGGCGCGGCGGCGACGTAGTGGGGGACGCTGGCCCACAGGCTCGCCGAGGGGATGCCGCGCTCGGCGCAGGCGTTGGCGAGCACGCCGAGGATCCCGGTCGGGCCCTCGTAGCCGGTGCCGTGCAGGCCGAGCCGCTCGGCGACGTCGGGGTCTGAGGCGCCGCCGCTGACGGGCACCGGCAGGCTGTGGGGCACGTCCGCCAGGAGCGCGCCGAGGGAGGACACCAGCTGCACGCCGAGGGCCTCGGCGAGGTCGAGGATCAGGGTCGTGAAGGTCCGCCAGCGCATCGAGGGCTCGGGTCCGCCGAGGAGGATGAGGTCGCGGGGAGCGCGCGGAACGCGAGCCACGAAGACCTCGACGGCGGGCCAGATGATCTCGCGCGCGCCGCTGTCGTCGGTCTTCACCTTCGGGCGCACGCTCTGGAAGTCGTAGAACTCCTCGGGGTCGATCTGGGCGAAGCGCGTGGCCCCGAGCGAGGACCCGACGAAGGACAGGGCGGAGCTCGCAGCGTCGCCCGCGTCGTTCCAACCGGTGAAGGCGCAGACCAGAGCCGGAGCCCTCAAACCGTCAGGACGGTGGTCCCAAATCAGCGGCTGCATCCGCTTCACCGTACATCATGGAGCGATGCCGCTCGCCGCTCTAGCCGCCGTGCCCTCCGAGGGAACGCTGGCTACGCTGCGCCCCGGCGACGGCGTCGACGGAGTCTTTGCCTGCACACGCAAGGATCGTCTTGCGGCCCGCACCGGAGCGCCCTACCTCTCGATCGAGCTTCGCGATCGCTCGGGCGCCCTCCCCGCTCGCGTGTTTCGCGACGCCGACCTGCAGGGCGGGCGCTTCGAGGCGGGAGACCTCGTCCGCGTCCAGGGTCGCGTCGTGCGCTTCCGCGATCAGACCCAGATCGAGCTCGACCGGATCGAGCGCGCCGCGCAGGACGAGATCGATCCGGCGGACTTCCTCCCGGTGGCCTACCGCGACCTCGACGAGCTCGACGGCTTCCTCGAGCACCTCGCGCGCGAGGTCGCCGACCCCGGCTACCGGGCGCTGCTCGACGCGATGCTCGCCGACGCGCAGTTGCGCAAGGAGCTTCGCCGCGCCGCCGCCACGCGCTCGGGCCACCACGCCTACCTGGGCGGCCTGCTCGAGCACACCGTCGCCGTCGCGACGCTCGCCCAGGAGCTCGCGCTCGGCCATCCGCGCCTTGACTCAGACCTCCTGATGACGGCCGCGATCACCCACGACATCGGCAAGACGCGCGAATTCACCTACGGCGCCGCGATCGAGACCAGCGAGGAGGGCCGCCTGCTCGGCCACATCCAGATCGGGCTGCGGCTCCTGCGCGAGCGCTCCGTGGGCGTGCTCGACGAGCGGCGCATGCTGGCGCTCGAGCACTGCGTCCTCTGCCACCACGGCGACGTGCGCTTCCAGAGCGTCGAGGCGCTCGCCCTGCACCGCATCAACGCCCTCGACGCGAGCGTCAAGGGCGCGCTCGAGCACGGCCTGGATCGCTTGCGCTAGCCGGATTCGAGGGGGGATGTGTGCATGCACCCATCCCGGAACTGGTGCATGCACCAGTTCCCAAGGCAGGAGGCCGGGGGCGAGCCTAGAGCTCGAACCAGCCGCGGGCGACGATCACCGCGGCGCCGCCGACCTCGATCCGCTGGACCTCAGCGGCGCTGCCCTCGACGCGGGCGTGGAGCACCGACGGGCGCAGGATCTCGACGCCCTGGGAGATCTCGATGTCCTGGCCGAAGCGGATCGCCCCGTGGCGGGCGAGGTGGAGCGCGAGCGGGCCCGCGGCGGAGCCGGTCGCCGCGTCCTCCGCGACGCCCAGCGCGGGGCCGAAGACGCGGACCTTCCAGCGCCCTCCCGAGGCCGGCGCGAAGCAGCAGACGTTGGCGCCGAGGCGCTCGAGGGCCTGCATGTTGGGCACCAGCGCGGCGACGGCGAGCTCGTCCTCGAGGCCGACGAAGACGGTGCGCGGGCCGTTGACGTAGACCTCGATCGGCAGTACTGAGTGGGCGAGGCCGAGGGCGGCGAGCAGTTGCGGGCCGTCGCCGCTGGGGGCGATCGTGGGCAGCGGCTGCGACATGCGGCCGAAGACGATGCGCTCGCCCGAGCGCTCGAGCGTGAGCGGCACGATGCCGAGGCCGGTCTCGATCTCGATGCGGTCGCGGTCGCCGGCGAGGACGAAGGCGGAGCCGAGCGTGGGATGGCCGGCGAAGGGGAGCTCGCTGTTGGGGGTGAAGATGCGGATCCGCGCGTCGCCGCCCTCGCGCGGCTCCAGTGAGAACACGGTCTCCGACAGGTTCAGCTCGCGCGCGAGGAGCTGCATCGTGACCTCGTCGAGGCCCGCGCAGTCGGTGAAGACGGCGACCCCGTTTCCCTCGAGCGGCCGCTGCGTGAAGACATCGACGAGCGTGTAGGGAAGCGTCGGCACGCCGACAGCCTACTCGCGCTCGGCGCGCAGACCGGCGACTATCGTCTCCAGGCCGGCGCGGAAGTTCGCCTCCGTGGGCTCGCTCGCGAGACGGCGCCCGAGCGCGCGCACCGACGGCAGCGCGACGTCGCTGCCGGGCTCGATCGCGAAGCCCTGGATCTCACTCAGCGCGTAGCCGCGGGCGTAGCTCGCGACCAGGCGGTAGGCGAAGATCGCCCGCGCCGGCGTGAAGCCACCGCGGCGCAGGCCTGCGAGGACCTCCTCGATCGGGGCGAGCTGGCGCGGCGTGCCGAGCACGCGCGTCCCGACCAGCGCGAACGCGGCCGGGTGACGGCGCGCGAGCGCGCGCAGCTCGCCGGCGAAGGTCCGCAGCGCGTCGCCCCAGTCCTCCTCGCCGTGGCGCTCGATTTCGCTGGCGAGGTGCTCGGCGAGGGCCTCGAGCAGCGCCGCGCGGTCGGCGATGTGGCGGTAGAGCGACATCGCCTCGACGCCGAGCTCGGAGCCCAGGCGGCGCATCGTCAGCGCGTCGGGGCCGTCACGGTCGAGCAGCGCGAGCGCCGCGGCGACGATCGAGGCGCGCGAGAGCTTGGCGGGGCGACCGCGGCGACGGCGGGCGGGCCCCGGCGCCGACTGCACGGGCGCGGAGCCACGCCGCCCCGTATGCGGCTCGGTCATCGCGGCGCTGGGTTCCTCTTGGCGGGCGGCACTGCCATCGGGTGGGCTAACCGTATGGGATGGGGCGATGAGGCGGCCCCTGGACGAGCTGTGGCGGCCACGGGGGCCGCCACAGATCTCTTCGAATATGTCGCTTGTGGGCGTTGCGGCCTATGCCGCCTCGCGCTCCAGAGCGGCCTCGGTGCGGATGATCCGCCGCGCGGCGATCCGAGCCGGACTGGCCTCGGCGGCGGCGGCGCTGCCGCGGGTGCCGTAGTTGCGAAGCAGCGTGAAGGCCAGCACGGCGCCGAACACGATGCAGGCGATGCCGATTACGAAGGCCAGGTGGTAGCCCCCGAGCAGCGCGCTGGTGACGCTGTGGCCGTGGGCCGCAAGCGACTGCGAGCGGTCCGTGGCGAGCGTCCCGAGCACGGCCAGCCCGAGCGCGCCGGAGACCTGCTGGGAGACGTTGATGATGCCCGAGCCAAGGCCGGCGTCGGCGGCCGGGACGTCGGCCATCGCGATGGTCAGAAGCGGCATGAACGAGCTGCCGATGCCGAGTCCGATCGTGAACATCGCGACGAAGATCGTCGGGAAGAACGCGGCGTGGGGTCCGGCGGTCGCGAGCAGCACCAGGCCGACCGCGACGAGGCCCATGCCGGCCAGCAGCGTCGGCATGGTGCCGAAGCGCCGGACGACGCGAGCCGTGACGCCCAGCGACAGCACGCCGACGGTCATCGTCCAGGGCAGGAACGCCAGCCCGGTGTCCAGCGAGCTGTAGCCGAGCACGTGCTCGAGATAGAGGGTGCCGAGGAAGAACGTCGAGTACATGCCGGTCACGAGGAAGCCGCGCACGGCGCTCGAGGCCATCAGGCCGCGCAGGCGCAGGATGCGCAGCGGCATGATCGGGTTCTCGATCCGCGACTCCCAGGCGAAGAAGGCGGCCAGGAGCGCCGCCGCCACGGCGCCGAAGCCGAGCACCTGGACCGAGGTCCAGCCATGGGCGGTCGCCTGGACGATCGCGTAGACCAGTGACATCAGCCCGCCGGTGACGAGCAGCGAGCCGAGCCAGTCGATGCCGGCGCCGATGCCGATGCCGTTGTCGGAGGGGATCAGGCGCGTGCCGAGGAAGAGCGTCGCGATCCCGATCGGGAGGTTGACGAAGAAGATCCAGTGCCAGCTGACGGCCTGGGTCAGGATGCCGCCCGCGAGCAGCCCGAGCGAGCCGCCGGCGACGGCGACGAAGACATAGGCGCTCATCGCCTTGGCGCGATCAGCGGGCTCCGGGAATTCGGTCACGACGATCGCGAGGATCACCGAGGCCGACATCGCGGCGCCGAGTCCCTGGAGGAAGCGGGCGCCGATCAGGAAACCCTGATCAGGAGAGAGCCCGCATAGAAGCGAGGCCACGGTGAACACACTCACGCCGGCGAGAAACACGCGCTTTCGCCCGACGAGGTCGCCGAGGCGACCGGCGAGGAGCAGGAAGCTGCCGAAGGTGATGAGGAAGGCGTTGATGACCCAGGTCAGGTTGCCCTGGGTGAAGTGGAGGTCACGCTGGATCGACGGCAGCGCGACGTTGACGATGGTCGTGTCGAGGACGTTCATGAGCTGCGCGAGGCAGACCACGACGAGGGCGAACCAGCGGCGGCGGTCGCTGGCGGTTGAGGCGGGGAGAGCGACTGTAGTCATGCGGTGGGTCCCAACTGTTGAGGCGGGCCGAAGCCGGTGATAAAGTGGAGGCAGCCTCCAGACATATGTGGAGGGTGCCTCCGGTAATATACGGAGGCCTCCTCCGGTTGTCAAGCCAGAATCAGAAAAGCAACATGAGCGTCGTCGACAGCACCCACCTCGAAGTCCTCGCCCGCCGGCCCAAGCGCGCCGACGCGCTGCGCAACTACGAGGCCCTGATCGCCGCCGCGCGCGAGGCCTTCGCCGAGGGCGGCACCTCGACCTCGCTCGAGGAGATCGCGCGCCGCGCGGGCGTCGGCATCGGCACCCTGTATCGCAACTTCCCCAGCCGCCAGGACCTGCTCGAGGCGGTCTATGTCGGCGAAGTCGAGGCGCTCTGCCAGTCGGCCGAGGAGCTCTCAGGTCGTGAGCCCTGGGACGGACTCGTCGAGTGGCTGCACGGCTTCATCGGCTACATGGCGACCAAGCAGGCGCTGGCCGGGGCGCTGCTCGACTACCTCGACCCGGGCTCTGACTTCTTTCGCGGTTGCCGCGGCGCCTTCTTCGCCGCCGGGGAGCCGCTGCTGCTGCGCGCGCAGGAGGCCGGCGTGGTGCGCCAGGACACCAACATCGGCGAAGTCATCCAGATGGTCAGCGGGATCTCCAAGATCCCCTCGGGCGACCCCGAGCAGATCGGCCACATCCTCGATATGGCGATCGACGGGCTGCGCTACCGCTCCTAGGCGACTCCGCCGGTCGCCGGCAACGCATCACCCATCCCGTCCGGAGGGGCTGGGAAGCTCCTCGGTCCCATGGAGATCGTGATGCTGATAGCCGGAGCGCTGCTGGGAGCCGCCATCGCCGCGGCCTTCTTCAGCGGCCGCGTTCGCGCCGAGCGCACGCTGCGCGAGGCCGAGCGGGCCAGCCACTCCAGCCAGCTCGAGTTGCTCGAGGCCTCGCGTGTACAGCTGCGCGATGAGATGAAGGGCATCTCAGCCACCGTGCTCGAGAAGACGGCGGAGTCGCTGACGCGCGAGCTGACGGCGCAGCGACGGATCGACGACGAGCGCTCCTCGGGTGAGATGGGCAAGCGCGCGGCGGAGCTGCGCGGCCTCGTCGAACCGATGAAGGAGAAGCTCGGCCGCGTCGAGAGCCAGATCGAGCTGCTCGAGCGCGAGCGCCGCCAGTCCGCGGGCCAGCTGGGTGAGATGTTCCGCCAGCTCAACGAGGGCCTGGCCGGGCTGCGCACCGAGACCGGCACCCTGGTCGGGGCCCTGCGGCGCCCGGCCACGCGCGGATCCTGGGGCGAGATCCAGCTGCGCAACGTGATCGAGATGGCGGGGATGGTCGCCCACTGCGACTTCACCGAGCAGACCACGATCGACGGCGACGACGGCGCCAAGCTGCGCCCCGACGTGCTCGTGCGGCTGCCCGGCGGCAAGCTGATCGTCGTCGACTCCAAGGTCCCCCTCGACGCCTACCTGCAGGCCACCGAGGCGACCACCGACGAGGAGCGCGGGCTGCACCTCGCCCGCCACGCGCGCCAGACCCGCGACCACATCACCAAGCTCGCCTCCAAGGCCTACCAGTCCCAGCTCGAGTCGAGCCCAGAGCTGGTGGTCATGTTCGTGCCCTCCGACGGCATCTACCACGCTGCCCTGAGCGAGGACCCGGCGCTGATCGAGTACGGCGTCGATCAGCAGGTCCTGCTGGCGACCCCGACGACGCTGATCGGCCTGCTGCGCGCCGTCCACTATGGCTGGAAGCAGGAGCGGATCGCCGCCTCCGCGCGCGAGATCGCCGAGACCGGCCGCGAGCTACACAAGCGGATCGCCCGCTTCGTCGAGCCGCTGGCCAAGGTCGGGCGCCAGCTCGGCTCCGCCGTCGGCGCCTACAACGAGGCGATCGGGTCCTTCGAGGCGCGCGTGGTGCCGCAGCTGCGGCGGATCGAGGACGCCGGCGCGAGCTCGGGCCGCACAGTCGAGCTGGCCGGGATCGAGGAGTCACCGCGGGCGCTCACCGCGTCGATCGCCGAGCTCGCCGAGGAAGAGGCGGCGACCGTCGCCGAGCTCGGTGCCGCCGAGCGACGCCCCGGCGAGATCCGCGCGGCGTAGTCGGACGAGCCGGCTCCGCTGCGCGGCGGGAACTCGCCGCTCGGGCGCCCTCTCAGTGCTTGATCGTGATCTTCACCGTGCTCGGGGCGCTGGTCGCGCCCGAGGCGGTGGCGGTGATCGCGATCGTGTAGGTGCCTGGCGGGAGCTTCTTGGCTCCGGAGACGCGTCCGCCGAAGGCGATCGTGTTGGCGCCTGCCTTGGCCTGGAATGACGTCGTCGCGACGCTCACGTGACGCGTGCAGTGGTGTCCGCGGCGGTTGCTTCGGTTCGGCGCGGAGCAGTGGCCGTGCGCCATGCGTCCCGGCGCCGGCTTGGTGAAGGTCAACGTCAGCTGCGCGGCCTCGCTGATCGTGGCTGAGATCACGGTGCCTTTGCCCGCTCCGGTGGGGTTGAGCTTGGGCGCGAAGTTGGCCTCGTGGATCGTCGTCTTCGACGCTGACACGCCCGAGAGCGTGGGTGCACCCGACGAACTCGGAGCGCTCCCGCCGCCGGTGCTTCCGCTCCCAGGGGTTCCGCCTGCGGAGCCGCTGCTGCCGGAGCCGCTTTTGCCGGTCGTATCGCCGTGCAGGCGCACCGCGAGCAGGTTCTCCTGTGTGCTGCCGGCAACCTTGACGTGGCCCCCGACGACGATGTCGCCGTTGGCCTGGAGACCGACTCCGGTGCCGTAGAGCGAGCTGTTGGCGATCTTGATGACGGAGATGCCGTTGTTGCCAAAGGTGGCGTCCGGTGCTCCGTTCGCGCTCAGCCGCACGACGCCGATGTTCGCTCCGCCGCCGGCCGTGGTGTTGCCGGCGAGCACGATCTTGCCGTCTGGCTGCACGGCGATCGCATTGGCGTAGTCGGTGCCGCCAAGATCGACGATCGCCTTGCCGCCGCTGCCGAACGTCGTGTCCAGCGAGAGGTCGCTGTTCAGGCGGGCGACCGCGAAGTCATAGGTGCCCGCCACGTCGGTGTCGCCGGCGACAAGGACCTTGCCGTTGGGAAGCGCGGCGATCGAGGTGCCGACGCTATCGGCCCCGAAGCTGATCGTTTTGATCGTGCTATCGCGGGCCACGACGAGGTTCGACGGGGAGCTGCCGGCCGTGCCGACGGCAACCGCCTCGTTGTCCGGCGTCACGGCGACGCCCTCGAGCTCGCCGCTATTGATGCCGTGGAGGATCGCGTCATGGCCGCCGGCGGGCGCGATGCCCTGGGAATCGAGTCCCTCGATGGTGGCGTCCTGAGTGCTGTCATATCCGACGAGCACCATGTTCCCGTTCGCCTGGATCCCCAGCCCACGGCCGAAAAGGTCGTCCGCCGACCCGATACCGATCTCGGACGTTCCACCCTGCCCAAACGTGGTGTCCAGCGTTCCGTCCCCACTGAAGCGGGTCACCAGAAACTGGCTCAAGTGTTGGTCGTCCACGTCGCCGACGACGAGGATCCCCCCATTGGACTGGAGCGCGATCCCGTAGCCGGTCTCGCTCTTACCGAAGTCCGGCTGGTCGACACCGGCGCCATTGAACGACGTGTCCAGCGTCCCGGAGGCGGTGAACCGTGCCACCACCACGTTCTGCACAGCCCCCGACGGGGACACCGCCGAGCCCGCCACCACGACGCGACCGTCCGGCTGGACCGCCAACGCCTGCCCGAACGCGTTGCGATGCAGGTCCAGGGTCGCCACGCCGCCCTGCCCGAACGAGGTATCCAGTTGGCCGACCGTCGACGTCGCCGCGCCCGCAGCGCCCGTGCTGCCCACGGCCATCAACAGGGTGACCGCCGCCGCCACCACGACCGCCACGCTCATCTGCCACCTGCGCAACCGCATACATCCCCCTTGCCGCCGGTGCCAGCCGGCAGAAGCCCAAAACAGCCCTGTCAGACGCGCCGAACCTAGCACAGCCATCCCGCGCCGCGAGCCGGCACTGTGTCCTCAGACCGGGCGCGAGCGAGAGACCCAGGCCGCTCCAAAGGCGCCGAACAGCTTCTGGGAAGCGTGTCTCAGAAGAGCGTTCCGAGCGGCGGGCCGTTCGCCTGGCGGCTCGACCTCTTCGCCGACGCGTGAGCGCTGCGCCTGATTCAGAGACCGTCAGAGACCGACGCGCAACCGAAGGGCAGACGACAGCGGTGGACGAGGTCCGCTGGCGCCCAACGGGCGCACGGCAACGATCTCGGGCGCGGTGCGCCCGCCTACCCTGGCTGCCCGACCCGCGGGGCTCAGCCCGCGGGCGTGGGTGCTGCCGGCTCCTGCAGCGGCGCGGGGACCGGCGCAGCCGGGGCCGGGGCAACCGGAGCGGCTGCGGCGACCGTCGGTGCGGCGACCGGCGCGGCCGGCGGAGCCTGGGACAGCGAATGGTGCGTCTCTCCGCTGATGGAGTCCTTGAAGCCACGCATGCCCTCGCCGAGCGAACGCCCGATTTCCGGCAGACGCTTGGCGCCAAAGACCAGCAGAACGACGACCAGCAGGATCAGGATGTGAAGGGGATTGTCAAGGCCCATGCGACGGAGGATAGCGCAGGCGCGCGCCACCCGGCGGCGCTCGAGTGGGGGCAATGTAGGCATGCCCGGGCCGGCGGCCGCGCCATACTTGGCCTCTATGCGTGCCCAGCTTGAGATCGCGGAGTTGCTCGAGCCGCTGCGCGCGGATCCCGCCCACGCGGCGATCCTGCTCGACATCGACGGGACGCTCGCGCCGATCGTTCGCCACGCCTCCGATGCTCACGTTCCGGAGCCCACGCGACGGCTGCTTATCGCCATCTCCAAGAGTTACGGCTTCGTCGCCTGCGTCAGCGGGCGCCCGGCTGCCGTCGCGCGCCAGATGGTCTCGATCGGGTCGATCGCCTACATCGGCAACCACGGCTGCGAGCTGCTGCGCCCGGCCTTCCACGAGACGATCGTGGCCGACGACGTCTCGGCGTGGGCGGATCGCGTGCAGGCGTTCGCCGCTCGCGTCGACACGCCCGCTCTGCAGCAGCTGCGCGTCCGTCGTGAGGACAAGGGCGCGATCGTCGCCTTCCACTGGCGCGGAGCTCCCGACGAGGCGGCCGCGCTGCGAGCGCTCGCGGCTCTCGAGGATGCGGCGACGCAGGCGGGGCTCGATCCCCACCACGGGCGCAAGGTGCTCGAGATCCGCCCGCCGGTACCGATCGACAAGGGGCAGGGTGTGCGCTGGGTCCTCGGCGAGGAGTCTCCTTCGGCTGCGCTCTACGTCGGCGACGATCTCACCGACATCGACGCCTTCGCCGGCGTGCGCTCGGTCGTGGGCGAGGCGGCTGTGTGCATCGGCGTGCGCTCCGAGGAGACGCCGCCCGAGCTCGAGGCGGCCGCGGACGCGATGGTCGAAGGCACCCGAGGCGTCTCGGCGTTGCTCGAGGCGCTGATCGTCTGAGATGCCCTTTGCCGACTTCGTGAAGACCACCGTGGTGCTGTCGGCGGCCGCCGCGACGACCCTCGCCGTGATCACCCTGGTCAGCGCCCACGGCGCAGGCGACCCGACCACCGCCACCGTCGCGCTCGGGTGGTGGGCCGTGGCCAGCGTCATCGGCGTGCTGATGGGCCGCCGCGCCGCGGCCTCGCCTCCGATCGCGCGGCTGCTCGGCGGCGCCAAGACCGTCAGCGTGCTGCCCCCGCAGCGGCCGGGCCGGATCCTGCTGGCGCGCTTGTGGCCGCTGCTCCTCTCGACGATCGCCGCCGGCGGCCTGTCGCTTCTGTGGCCGCAGATCCCGGCCGTCGCCACCGGCTTCGCGCTGATCTGGGCCCTCGCCTGGCGCCAGCAGCACGCCGCGATCGTTGCCATCGAGGGCCGCGACGGCGTGCGCTTCTACGTCGATGAGACCTCGCCGCTGAAGCCGATCACGCTCTCGCGCACGCCGGGCTACAAGGCCTACCTCCCGGCCGAACGGCGCACCGCCGCGTGAGCGGCGCCTGATGGCGGAGATCCTGCTCGTCTCGCTGGGCTCGACCGTGGGTCTGCGCGCCTCGGACGCCGAGTTAGCCGCCAGCCTGCGCCGCTGCGGCGCCGATGTCGCCGTCGTGGCCGCGGTCAAGCCGCGCCAGGTGCGCACGCTGGCGCTGACCGATCTCGCCTGGGCGCGTGCGGCTCGCGTCGCGGCCTTCGCCGGGATCGCGCGCGAGGAGCCCGAGGCGATCATCTACTCGACGATCACCGCCGCGCTCTTGGCGCCCGCCCCCGGCGCGGTGCGCCTGGACGCGCTGAGCGCCCAGAATCTACCCGGCCGCCACGGCATCTGGCAGCGCCCGCGCGAGCGCACGGTGCTGGCGCGCTCGCCGTTGCTTTTGCCGGTGAGCGAGGCCGCGCTCACCGGCGCGCCGGCGCGCCACGCGCCGGCGATCGTCGTCCCCATCGTGGTCGAACCGTCAGGGCCGCTGCTCCCGCGCGAGCAGCGCGACATCGCCGCGATCACCTATGCGGCCAACCCCGACAAGAAGGGCCTCGATCGAGTGCTCGAGGCGTGGGCGGCCGCGCGCCGCGAGGGCGAGGAGCTCTTCCTGACCGGAGTCGATGAGGCGCCGGCGATGGAGGGCGTCCGCATCGCGGGGACGCTGGAGCGCGATGAGTACCGGGCGCTGCTGCGACGCGCGCGCCTCTACATCGCCGCGCCCCGGCGCGAGGAGTACGGGATCTCCCAGCTCGAGGCGCTCGCCGACGGCGCGATGCTCGTCTCGACCGAGACGGCCGTCCCCTACGCCGCGCTCGGGCTCGCCCGCGAGGCGGACGAGCGCCTCGTCGGGCCCGATCTCGCGCGCGCGATCCGCACGGCGCTCGACGATCCCCGCCCCGACTACGCCCAGGCGGTGGCGCCGCTGATCGAGCGCTTCAGTGCCGCGAGCGTTGACGCGATCGTCTCCGGGCAGGTGCTGCCGGCGTTGCGCGGTGAGCGCCCGGCGGCTAGTTCCGGCGGCTGAGCCGCACCAGCACGCGGGCGTGCGCTCCGGCGAGGGCGCCCGCGCGCGGTGACTGGGCGATGACCCGCGCCAGGCCGGGCCGCTTGGGTCCGTTCGCGAGCTGCACCGTCAGGCCGTAGAGCGCGAGCGTGTGTCGGGCGTCGGCGGGGGCGAAGCCGACCAGGCGCGGCACGCGCAGCTTCGCCTGTCCGTTGACGGTGACGAGCGCGCCCATGTAGCCGCTGAGCGGCGGCGTCGGACGCCCGAGGATGACCCGGCCCGCGAGCGGCCTCGCGAGGGCGACGGTCGTGGTCGCGAAGCGGACGAAGGCCGGGCACGCGGTCCCCGGCGTCGCCAGGTTGGCGAGCGTGACGGTGAGCGTGACGCTCGTGCTCGTCTCGGCGACCTCGGCGTCGGCGGTGGGGCTGAGGCAGCCGCCGGTGAGGAACACGAGATCGAGCGAGCGCCCCTGCGGCCCGACGCCGGTCACGTCCCAGCTCGCGCTGACCCGCGCGGGCTGCGCCGAGGCGGCTGTCGAGAGGCCGGTGGCGAGGGTGGCGGCCGCCAGCACGAGCGTCGTGAAGCGCCGCCGTGTCAGGCGTACGTGCGGGATGCGCCGGGCGCTCACTTCAGCCGCGCCTTGAACTTCTTCCACGGCAGCGTGTTGACGATGTCGGTGGGGCCGAGCCACGCGCGTCGCGCGGTCCAGATCCCGTAGCGCAGCGCGTCGAGGCCGCCGGGGGAGTGGGCGTCTGAGTCGATCAGGAGGCCGACGCCGGCGGCGGCCGCGGCGCGGGCGTGGACCTCGCTGAGGTCGCGGCGGTTGGGGCTCGAGTTGATCTCGAGCAGCGTCCCGGCCCGAGCGCAGGCGGCGAAGACGGCGTCGACATCGAGGGCGTAGGGGCGGCGGCGCTCGATCATGCGCCCCGTCAGGTGGCCGATGGCGTTGACGCGCGGATGCTCGGCCGCGGCGATCACGCGCGCCGTCATCGCGTCGGAGTCGAGCGAGAAGGCGGTGTGGACGCTGGCGATCACCCAGTCCAGCTCGCCCAGCAGCTCATCGTCGTAATCGGGCGATCCGTCGGGGAGGATGTTGACCTCGCTTCCCGCGAGCAGCGTGATCCCGTCGAGCTCGGCGTCGGCCTCGTGCACGAGCTCGATCTGGAGGCGCAGCTGCTCGGGGGAGACGTCGTTGCCGAAGCCGTGGGTCGCCGAGTGGTCGGTGATCGCGAGGTACTCATAGCCGCGCTCGCGCGCCGCCAAGCCCATCTCGGCGATGCTCGCGTGGCCGTCGGAGGCGGTGGTGTGGCAATGCAGGTCGCCGCGGATGTCGCCGAGCTCGATCAGCTTCGGCAGCGTGCCCGCGATCGCGGCCTCGATCTCGCCGCGGTTCTCGCGCAGCTCGGGATCGATGTAGGGCAGGCCGAGCAGCCCGTAGAGCTCCTGCTCGGTGGCGCAGTGGCTGGTCTCGCCGGTGGCGTCGTCGAGCAGCCCGTACTCGGAGATGTGCAGGCCGCGCCGCACCGCCCACTCGCGCAGCGCGGCGTTGTGGGCGGCCGATCCGGTCAGGTGCTGGAGGAGGTTGCCGAACTGCTCCGCCGCGACGGCGCGCAGCTCGATGAGGAGCCCGTTGTGCATCCGCGCTCGCGCCGCGCCCTCGCTGGTGCGGGAGGCCGTCTCGATCAGCTCGATCTCGCCGACGCGCTCGAGGAGGTCGGGCCGATCGAGCACGATGTCGAGGTCCTTGACGCTCTCGGTGCGTCGCCGGGCCGAGCCCGCCAGCTCGATGCGGGCGTCGGGGTCGAGCTCGTGCAGAGCCGCCACCATCAGCCCGCCGGACTCGAGCGCCTTGTCGAGCACCGTGCGCCGGACGCGGCGCTCGGGCTCCTCGGCGGCGTCGAGCGCCTCGGTGATCGTCTCCTCGAAGCGGGCGCCGAAACCGCGCAGCGTCCGCAGCTTCTGCGCCGCGGCCGCCTCGCGCAGCGCCTGCGGGGAGTCGATGCCGAGCTCGTCGAAGAGGCGCCGGGCGCGCTTGGGCCCGAGGCCCGGGAGGGCCGTGATCGCCAGCAGGCCGGGTGGGAAGCGCGCCCGCAGCTTGACCGCGGCGGGGATATCGCCGGTCTCGATGAGATCGCTGATCTTCTGCTCGAGCGTGGCCCCGATGCCCGCGAGCTCGGTGACGCGGCCCTCGCGGGTAAGCGCCGCGACCGAGACGGGGGCGTCGCGCACCACCTTCGCCGCGTTGCGATAGGCGAGCACGCGATGCACGACCGCTCCGTCGAGCTCGTAGAGATCACCGAGCTCGTCGAGAGCGTCGGCGATATGTCCGTTGCTGGTGGTCGGCACTCCACTAGGGTACGCGCGCCATGGCGGGGCCACTCTGGCTAGTGCTGCCGACATACAACGAGGCTGAAAACATCGCGGCCATCGTGCCCGCGGTGCTGCGCGTGCTCGAGCAGGCAGCTCCCGACGATCACCGCATCCTCGTCGTCGACGACGACTCCCCGGACGGCACCGGAGCGATCGCCGACTCGCTCGCGGGCGAGCACGCGGCTGTGGAGGTCCTCCACCGCGGCCGGCGTGAGGGACTCGGACCCGCGTACCTGGCCGGGTTCGGTCACGCGCTCGCCGCCGGCGCCGGCTACGTCTGCCAGATGGATGCCGACTTCTCCCACGACCCCGCCGATGTGCCGCGGCTGCTCGCGGCGGTGAAGGACGGCGCCGATCTTGCGCTCGGATCGCGCTACGTCGCCGGCGGCGGCGTCGCCGACTGGGGTCTGCTGCGTCGGATCGTCAGCCGCGCGGGCTGCGCCTACGCGCGTGTCGTGCTCGGGCTTGCCGTGCGCGACCTCACCGGTGGCTTCAAGTGCTTTCGCCGCGAGGTGCTCGAGGCGATCGAGCTCCCGAGCGTGCGCTCGCACGGCTACGTGTTCCAGGTGGAGATGACCCAGCGGGCGCTGCTGCGCGGCTTCGAGGTGCGTGAGGTGCCGATCACCTTTCACGACCGCCGCCTCGGCCACAGCAAGATGTCGCCGCGGATCGCGCTGGAGGCGTTCGTGGTGCTGCCCCAGCTGCGCTGGCGAAACCAGTTCCACTGAGCCCGACGGGGCTCACCCGCGCCTCGACGGATGGGCATTCATCCCCACGGGCCCATGCGCCGATGGTTGTCCGTGGGAGAGCCCGCGCTCCAGAGCGAGACCGTTTCGCGCTACGCCTTTATCGCGGGCACGCGCGAGACCCGCGAAACGCTGCGCGGCTGGCACTACGAGCCCTGGCCGGCGCTGGGACGTTGGTTCGCCGGCGGCTTCGCGGCGGCGGTGTTTCTGCTGGGGGCCACCTACGCGATCGCCGCCGTCTCCCGCAAGGGCGGCTTCATGGTGCAGACCGGCGGTCCTCCCTTCCACGTGGGGGGCTGGGCGCAGGTGGTCTCGATCTTCGAGCGCAACCTGCTCGTGCTCGCGCTGCACGCGATGGCGTGCATCGCCGGCTTCATCGCCGGCTCCTCCTTGCCGCTGCAGGCGCAGTCGCACACCGGGCTCTCGCGCATCATTCACGAGCGCGGCGGTCGCGTCGCGATCATCTTCGTGGTCGCGGCGACGACCTTCTCGCTGACCGCGCAGGCGCTCGTCCTCGGCGGCGAGACCGCCTCCGTGGCGCACGCGCTGCACACCAGCCCCGGGACGTTGCTGCTGGTGCTGATGCCTCACGCGCTGATCGAGCTGACGGCGCTGTTCCTGCCGCTCGCCGCGTGGATCATCGCCAGCCGCCGCGGCGAGTGGAACCAGCTCTTGGCAGCCACCGTCGTGACCGTCGCGATCGCGCTGCCGATGCTCCTGGTGGCGGCGCTGATCGAGGTCTACGTCTCGCCGCAAGTGCTCCACGCCCTGATCTGAGGGCGCCGACGCGGCGTCGCTGTGGTACTCACTCCGGCACCCGGGGGCCCTCCACGACGCCCTGGATTATGCCCACTTCATTCTGTATAGTATTGGGCGGGGGCACAACAAACCAAACTTAGGAGCAGACATGGCGGGCAGCCTCACCAGCGAAGTAACCGACAACAACTTCCAAGCCGAAGTCATCGAATCCGAGGGTCCGGTGCTCGTCGACTTCTGGGCGCCCTGGTGTGGTCCGTGCCGGATCGTCGCTCCGATCCTCGAGGAGATCGCGGCCGAGCATCAGGACCTGCGCGTCGTCAAGCTCAACATCGACGACAACCAGCAGACGGCAGCCAAGTTCGATGTCCTCTCGATCCCCACGATGATCCTCTTCCGTGGCGGCGAGCCCGTCAAGAAGGTCATCGGCGCCTACCCCAAGAAGAAGCTCGAGGCGCAGCTGTTCGAGACGGAGTAGGGCGGGGGCTCAGCCCGACGCGCGAGCGAGGCGGATCGCCAGCTCGCCGCCGTCGATCGTGACGTGGGCGGCCCAGGCGTCGTGGGCGCCGTAGCTGACGGTGCTCGCCAGGGTCTCGCCGGCGATGTAGGACTCGTGCTCGCGCGCGGCGTCGAGCAGGTGCTCGGCGCCTCCGAGGGCGAGCTCGATGCGGTCGGTGATCTCGAGCCCTTCGGTGCGGCGGAGCTGCTGGATCGCGTGCACGATCTCGCGCGCGTGACCGGCGCGGATCAGCTCGTCGTCGAGCGACAGATCGAGCGCCACGGCGTGGGCGCCCTCGCGCTCGAGCCCGTAGCCCTCCAGCGGCGCGATCGCCACCAGGAGATCGCCCTCCCCGAGCTGGTGGTCGGTTCCCGCGACCGAGACCGAGACCGTGCTTCCTTCGCGCAGCGCCGCGGCCACCGCCGCGGTGTCCAGTGCGCCGATCGCCGCGCGGAGGTCACCCATGTGCTTGCCGAAGCGGGGCCCGAGGGCGCGCAGGTTGGGCTTGAGCGTGTAGGTGCCGAGCTCGTCGGCAGCCGCGACGAAGCGCAGGTTGCTTACGTTCAGCTCCTCTCGCACGACGTCGCCCAGGCGTGCGATCGCGTCGCGCTCGCGCCCGTCGGCGACGATCACCGCTTCGCGCAGCGGCTGGCGCAGCTTGACCTGCCCCTGGCCGCGTGCCGCGAGCCCCAGCCGCACGACCTCGCGCGCGGTGGCCATCGCGAACTCGAGCTCCTCGTCGCGCTCGCCCGGTTCGGGGAAGTCGCACAGGTGCACGCTCGCGAGCGTCCCGTCGAGGTTGTCGTAGAGCTCATCGGCGACGAAGGGCGTGAACGGCGCGAGCAGCTGGGCGAGCGTCACGAGCACGGTGCGCAGGGTCTGTAGCGCGTTTGCGTCTCCGTCCCAGAAACGCCGGCGCGAGCGGCGCACGTACCAGTTGGAGAGATCCTCGACGTACTCGGCGATGGCCCGTCCGGCGTTGGTGGCGTCGTAGTCATCGAGGCGGTCGCGTACCGTCTCGACGGTGCCCGCCAGGCGCGACAGCGCCCATAGATCCAGATCCGTGGGCGCCTCGGAGCCACCTGAGTCATCGGAGACGTTGGCGTAGAGGACGTAGAAGCTGTAGGTGTTCCAGAGCTGGCGCAGGAACAGGCGCACGCCCTCGCCGACCGCGTCGACCGAGAAGCGGTAGCCGTCCCAGGGCGCCTTGGAGGTGAAGAAGTACCAGCGGAAGGCGTCGGCGCCGTAGCGGTCGATGACCTCCCAGGGGACGACGACGTTGCCGACGGACTTCGACATCTTGCGACCCTCACCGTCGACGAGCAGGCCGAGGCAGACGACGTTGCGGTAGGGGGCGCAGTCGCCCAGCAGCGTGGAGATCGCGATCAGCGAGTAGAACCAGCCGCGGGTCTGGTCGAGCGCTTCGCAGACGAAGTCGGCCGGGAACGAGGCTTCATAGAGCGCCCCGTTCTCGAACGGCGCGTGGTGCTGGGCGAAGGGCATCGAGCCCGAGTCGAACCAGACGTCGATGACCTCGGTCACGCGGGTCATCGCGCCCCCGCACTCACACGCGAAGGTGAACTCGTCGACGTAGGGGCGGTGAGGGTCGCCGACGGGCCTGCCGCTGCGGCGCTCGAGCTCCTCGAAGGAGCCGATGCAGACGATGTGCTCGGGATCGCGATCGCAGCGCCAGACGGGCAGCGGTGTGCCCCAGTAGCGCTCGCGCGAGAGCGCCCAGTCGACGTTGCCGGCGAGCCAGTGGCCGAAGCGGCCGTGCTTGATCGCCGGCGGGTACCAGGTCACGGTCTCGTTGGCGGCGAGCAGGTTCTCGCGCAGGGTGGAGGTCGCGATGTACCAGGACGGCTTGGCGTAATAGAGCAGCGGCGTGCCGCAGCGCCAGCAGTGCGGGTAGGAGTGCTCGTGGGGCTCGGCGCGCAGCAGCGCTCCGCGTGCGCGCAGGTCGGCGATCAGGTCCTCGGCGAGCTCGCGGTCGACGACGGAGCGGCCCTCGTAGTCGATCACGCGCTCGTCGTAGGTGCCCTCACGGGTGACCGGGTTGAAGAGGGTGTGCGCGTTGGTGCGGTCGAAGAGCCCGTTCTCCTCGCCGAGGCGGAAGTCGTCCTCGCCGAAGGCCGGGGCGATGTGGACGATGCCGGTGCCGTCCTCGGTGGTCACGAAGTCGCCGGCGAGGACCGGCGCGCTGTCGCCGTCACGCTCGCGCAACGGGAAGATCGGCCAGTGGTAGCGGCGCCCGACGAGCTCGGCCCCGCTGAGGGTGTCGATGACCTCGGCGTCCTCGCCGAAGACGCGGTCGACGAGAGCCTGGGCGACGATCAGCGTCTCGCCCTCGTGACGCACGCGCGCGTAGGTCAGCGTCGGTCCGACAGCGGCCGCGAGGTTTCCGGGAAGCGTCCACGGCGTCGTCGTCCAGGCGACCAGCGACTCCTCCGCGTCGGTGAGGGGCAGCTTGACGTAGGCGGTCATGTCGACGACGTCCTGGTAGCCCTGCGAGACCTCGTGCGAGGACAGCGCGGTGCCGCAGCGCGGGCAGTAGGGGACGACGCGGTTGCTCTCGTAGAGCAGGCCCTTGGCGTGGATCTGCTCGAGCGCCCACCAGACCGACTCGATGTAGCCGGGGTCGAGCGTGCGGTAGGCGTGCTCGAGATCGACCCAGAAGCCGATGCGCTCGGTCAGCGGCGTCCACTCCGCGAGGTACTCGAACACCGACTCGGCGCAGAGCGCGTTGAACTCCTCGACGCCGTATTCCTCGATCTGGGCCTTGTTGGTGAAGCCCAGCTTCTGCTCGACGGCGATCTCGACCCCGAGGCCGTGGCAGTCCCAGCCGCCCTTGCGCTCGCAGCGGTACCCCCGCATCGTCTTGTAGCGCGGATAGATGTCCTTGAACACGCGCGCCAGTACGTGATGGGAGCCGGGCGGTCCGTTGGCGGTCGGCGGCCCCTCGTAGAAGACGTAGGCGGGTGCACCCTCGCGGCGGCGCAGCGACTCGGCGAAGACGTCGCGCTCGCGCCAGCGCTCGAGCACCTCGAGCTCGAGATCGGGAAAGGACTGCTGAGGGTCGACGGGACGGGGCACGCAGGCATTCTAGGTTGCCCCCCACCGGAGCCCGCCTGCCCGGACAGCCGCGGGCTGCGAATCATGGCCCCAGGGACAGGGCGACGGCTCGGTTCCCGTGAGACGATTCACGCGTCGCAAGAAGTCGTGCATAAGTGGCCGGAGAATCACCGGGTTTCAGGATCTTCACGGGCCCGGGGATGCCGATCGCTATAGTTAAGTAAGCCGAAAGGCTGGGGTTGAAGAGGGTCCAAGGGGAGTGGAGGCGTAATGAACGCCACTCAAGGAGACCCACAGTGCCTGAAACCATTGTTCGTTCGCGCTTGCGCCCAAGCGCGATGCGTCGCGGCGTGGCTCGCGCCTACACCCGACGTTCAGAAGAGGCTCGCCAGCGTCGCGAGCATGACGACGCGATCGCGATCGATCCGCGTTTCGCCGCCGAGCACCGTCTGCAGGTTGCCCGCTCGATCGACCTCGGTCGCGGCGGCTGCCCCTACTGCGGTGACTGATCACCGTCGCCGCGGGAGCAGGGCCGGCTTCGCGCCGGTCTCTCCCGCGGCGATCTGATCGGGTCTGGCGGAGCGGCTTAACGCGGCGGGCGACGTTTCGCTGGCATCTAGAAGCGATCCAGATAGGCGACGTCGTGCCGGCAATCGCGCAGGCGGAGCACGAAGCCCTCGTCCATCAGTTTGCGAAGCATGCGCTGGGTCTCACGGGGCCCGGTGATCTCAGGGTGCGTTTCGACACAGATGGCCCTGACCGTGGCAGGAACCGGCTCCTCGGCGAGAAGCTGGATCTCACCGCCCTCGATATCGACCATGAGGTAGGTGGCGCGCGAGCGCTCAAGCTCGGTGGCGAACTCGATAATCGGGACGCTGACGGTGTCAACGTCAGCGTGGTCTCGTCTAAGTCGTGAGCTCCAGAACTCACTGCGACATATGTGAAACTCCGCCGTGCCAGTTCGGTCGCCAAGCACGGCGTGCGTAATGTCAGGAGCGACACCGTTACGGTGCGCGGTGTCGGCAATGACCGAGATGAGCTTCGGGTTGGCCTCATAGGCATAGACGGCGCCATCGCCCACGACGCCGCACGCCCAAGTCGCCAGCACGCCGAGACCAGCTCCCACCTCGAGATAGCGGTCCGTCGGCCGCAGAGTCGCCGCGAGAACGTGTCGCTCATCCAGTTCATAGCGATCCATGTAAATCATGCGTCGCACCACCCGGGTCGCCCACTCCTCCTCGAGACGGATTCGCACCGACCCGACGAGTACCTCGTTACGTGAGCGCAGGAGCCAGTAAAGGCCGCGGAGATGCCTTCTGAGTAGTCCAAGATCTACGCGCAGGACGGCAATCGGGTTGATCGAGGCCATAGACCAAGGTTAGTGCTGAGCGGCGTGAGTCGTCGTTCCACCAGCTAGAGACGAAATACAACTGGCCGATCGATCTGCTAGCGCGTCACCATACGACGCAGTGCAGTCGCGGCAACCCGCGAGCGCCCCCGCACCTGTCGCTCGAGCAGCCCTACCGAATAACGGGCGCGCCGGCCCTGCATGGCGGCGACATCGGTACGCATGTCGAACGCTCTGAGTTCGTGCTGCCACGCGGCGTAATGCCGAATAACACCGGAGGCGTAGCCAATCGAGAACCACGGAATCATGTCCCACGTCTCGGGCAATATGTGGGTGCCGCTGTCCCACTCGCTCGAGGACATCTTGCGAAACGGGCGAGTGCCGAGATCCCAGCCGCTGGCACGCATAACGGCCGCCTGTTCCCACCACGGGTGTGCGATGAGATCCTCCTGGGCCCAGACTAGATCGAGGAAGCGGGTTGTACGATCCTCTCCCCGCAGAGCCCACACCCCGGTGCACGGTGTGAGGCCGACATCGGGGGGAGCTGTGACCTGCGCATACGCCTGGAATGCTGCGCGCGGGATCAATGCCTCCACATCCTGGTCGGGGTCGAGGATCAAAGCATCCGCATCTATCCAAAATGCGAAGTCGTACGAGTTGAGCGCCTCTCGGAGAAGCGGTACCTTGCCCCACGCCGTCGGGCGGCCCTGAGACGCACCGTCGCCCACGATTACGTCATAGCCGTGACGCCGCGCATAGTCTCTAAAGGTTGGAAGCGAAAGCTCCAAGAGTTCCGCGGCCGGTCCAATGCCAAATGTCACAAGAGCCTTTCGCAAGACACGTGGAGTTTAGTCGACCGGCGCGGCAGGCTCGTTCGGGTCGACGACCGGCAAGCTCGGGCCCGCGAGACAGCCCCGCGGGTGTGCCGGCCTTCACCACAATGGCCTCGCGGCCTTTAGACACTGGCGGCGCCTGGCGCGGCCCATCGGAGTACACCCCACCAAAGCTCCGCGATGCGCCTCGCGTTACGACGACCACTCGAAGGCGTGCGTGCTCCCGCTCCCTGGTGATGTGGGACGCAAGTAAGGCGGGGCAGCGCTGGGGGCACTATGCTCGTCGCGTGCGAGCGACCGTTCTGATTCCAAGCCGCGACAACGCCGCCGGGTTGAAGGCCGCGCTTGAATCACTGGCTCGCCAGACCATGCGGCCCGAACTGTCGGTGATAGTTATCGATAACGGCTCTAGAGACAACTCGGTTCCGCTTGCTCGGCAGCTCGCCGACCGCGTCCTGATCGAATCGCAGCCAGGGTCCTATCGCGCGCGCAACGCCGGCCTAGCAGCGGCGGAGACTGACTTGGTGCTCACGCTCGATTCCGACTGCAGACCTGTATACGACGATTGGGCGGCGCGGCATTTGGCGGCGCTCGAGGCTGCGCCGCCAGACGTCTTCGCAATGGCTGCGCCGCTCATGCCAGAGCCCGGCGGGGATTGGTGGTCAGCGCGCGCAGACGTGACGCCGCGTCCCGCTTTCGACGCTGGCGGCCAACCGGCATATGCCGTGGGCGGTAATCGCTCCTTTCGGGCAGATGTCGTGCGCGAGTTGGGGGGCTTCCCTCCGAGGGGCGCCGACGACGCGGCCCTGGGCCTGGCCGCGCGAGCACGCGGATGGCGCATAGGGTGGCTTGCGGAGGCGCCGGTCTATCACACCAATCCGCGCGGTTGGCGGGGGTACTTCAGGCAGATGCGCAAGGTCGGCGGCTACGCCGGTGAGGCCGCTTCAGGCGACCCGTCGGTGCTACGGCTCGCTCACGAGTTCGTGCGAGCGGGCGTGGTCGGCGGTAAGTACTTCGCGAAGGGAAATCCACGGGAGGGCCAGGCCGCGGTTCTGAGGATCACCGCGTTGGCACTCGGAGCGCGAGGGGTCTGGCGAGCGTCCTAGCGCAGCCCGGGGCATTGGCGCCGCTGCGTCGCTCGTGCGTCGTCGTCGAACCGCGGGTCGCGAGCGCTCAGTCGCCGTTCACCGGGGGTGGCTTGTGCCCACGACGATCCAGCGCCGGCGCGCGAAGCGCCAGGAGACGGTGGCGCAGCGCACCGCAATCAGCGCATCGAGCCCCGCCCAGACGCCGACGATGCCCCAGTGCAGTTCGAGCGCTAGGAGCGCGATCGGCACGTAGCAGGCGATCGCCGCGAGCACCATCGCCGCCGCCAGAAACCGCGTGTCGCCGGCGCCGATGAGGACCCCGTCCAGCGCGAACGCCGCCGCGGCCGCCGGTTGCATCGCGATCAGCAGCGGCCATACCGCGTGCAGACGATTGATCACGCGCGGGTCGGAGCTGAACAGGTGCGGGAGAGGTTCGTAGAGCGCGCCGAGCAGCGCCGCGGCCATGAGCCCTCCGCCGACAGACAGCACGATCAGCCGCCAGGCCGCCGTATAAGCACCCTCACCATCACCCGCGCCCAGACGGCGCCCGACGATCACCTGGCCGGCGATCGCGAGAGCGTCTAGCACCAGCGCGATCAGGTTGAAGAGCTGGAAGGCGACCTGGTGGGCGCCCAATGAGTCCTTGCCGATCCGGGCGAGCACGGCGCTGGCGACGATGAAGGAGACGTACAGCGCGGCGGTGCGTACGGCGATCTCGGCTCCGACCCGCGCCAGCGGGCGCATCAGGGCCGGCTGCGGTCGCGGCAGTGGCCAGATCACGGCCGCGAACGCGACGCCCATGCCGAGTTGGGCGATCACGGTGCCGAGCGCCGAGCCGTCGAGGCCGAGCCGCAGACCGTAGACGAGGAGCAGCTCGAGCGTGAGGTTCGCGACGTTGGAGGCGATCACGATCTCGAGCGGCCGTCGCAGCCGCGCGACCCCTCGCAGGTAGCCCTGGCCCGCGGTCGCGAGCAGCACCGCCGGCAGCCCGGGCGCCGAGATCCGCAGGTAGCGCGCGCCGAGGGCGGCTACGTGCCCGTGCCCGCCGAGCAAGGTCAGCGCGGGGCCGGCGAGGGCGACCGTGAAGAGCGCCAACACGACGCCGAACCCGAGTCCCAACCACACCGCCTGGCCGCCGAGCTCGTGCGCGCGCTCGGTCTCACCGCCGCCGTGTGCGCGCGCGACCGCGGCGGTTGTGCCGTAGACCAGGAAGTTGAACATCGTCGTGACGGCGCCGAGCGCCGTCGCCGCGAGCGCGAGCGCCGCGAGCTGGCTCGTGCCGAGGTGCCCGACGATCGCGGTGTCTGCGAGCAGGTACAGCGGTTCGGCGGCCAGCGCTCCGAGCGCGGGTAGCGCAAGGGCGAAGATCTCGTGGTCATGGGCGCGCGTGGCGCTACTCACCGGCGGCAGCGTACGATGGCTGCAGGTGAAGCTGCGGCTCTACCACCACCGCGACGGTGCGCGCGTCGCCTACCGCGAGGCCGGCACCGGGCCAGCTCTCGCGCTGTTTCACTCGGCCGGGCTCTCACACATGGAGTTCGAGCCGATCGTCGAGTTGCTCGAGGATCGCTTTCGCGTCGTGCTGCCCGACCTGCCGCTGCACGGCGACTCCGAGGAGCGGCCGCGCCACTCCTACACCCCGGAGTGGTTCGCCGAGGTGCTCTCGGGGTTCTGTAACGAGGTCCTCGGGCCGCGGCCGATGATCGGCGGGCACGGTCTCGGCGCCGAGATCTTGCTGCGGATGGTCGCCCAGGAGGAGGTCGCGCCCTCGCGCGTGATCCTGCTGCCGAATCGCCTCCATCGCGCGGCGACCCACGAGCAACTGCGCCGCGGCTGGCGGATCGCGGTGCGGGCCGCCGCGGTGCCCGGCCTCGACCGCGTGCTCAGCCATGGCGCGAGACTCGTATTCCGGCCCGACCTCGGCCTGCGACTATCCGCGCGCGGCGCGCCGGGTACGCGCGATCTCCTGCGTCACGCCTTCGCCGACGTCGGCGGCAACACCAACCGCGCGCGTTCTTGGGCGCGCTTTGCCGCGCGCTGGCCGTCGGGCCCGCAGCGCGAGCTCTTCGACCTGTATCCGCGCCTCAGTGTCCCGGTGCTCCTGCTTTGGGCCGACGAGGACCACATGCATCCGCTCTCGGTGGCGGAGGAGGCGGTCGAGTTGATTCCTGGCGCCACACTGAGGGTGCTGCCCAACACCGGCTACCTGATCGCCTACGACGATCCCGCAGGGGTGGCGCGCGAGCTGGGTGCCTTCTGCGGATAGGTGCACAATGCGCGCGACCAGCGGCGCAGTGAATCAAAACTCAGAGCGCACGAGACGCGCGAGTCGCCGCGCTCGCTGCATCGGCCGGTGGCCGAATCCAAGAATTGGCTCATGGGCCCGCGCTAGCACGTACACCCGACCCGGGCCTACCGTCTGCCAGTCCATAAAGCCGCCGAACGTCGCAAAGTCCGCGGGCTTCCAATGGCTTCGGTGCTGCTCCCAGTCGCTCTGAAAAATGTCTTGAGTAAAGAACCGCTTCGGCGTCGTCACGAGCAACACCGACCCGTTATCGAGAAAATGGCGCACGACGGCTTGTGCCTTCTCCTTTTCCAAATGCTCAATGACATCCGTCATGAGCACGACGTCGTATCCGCTCAGCTCACGATAGATCTCAGTAATATCGCCCACGCGGCTGTTGCGATAAAGTTGAGAAATGTGGGGCCACATGTAAGCCGGTTGAATGTCAACGCAATCGAAGGCAATCTCACTCTGCGCGGCCATCGATCGAGTCGGGTCGGTTCCCTCATCGCGCGGGATGCCGAGGTACTCATGGGCGAGGAACGCGTACTTTCCGAATCCCTTGCCTACATCCAGCACGGTGCGCGGCCTGAGCTGGCTCAGTACCCAAATGACGACCGGAATCTGCTGCGCATAGCTAGACGCCATGACGCGGACGGTAGCAGGAGTGGAGCCACGACCCCCTAGCGCTAAATACCCGCGGGGCGTGCGGTACACTCGGCCTCACGGTGGCCTCGAGTTCGCTTAGCACGCGCGCTGTTCGGCGACTTCGCCGGTCCCTTTTGTCAGAGCGCGGCCGGCGTACAGTTGATCGGATGGTCTATGGACGTCGTGCGCGGACTGCGATCGATCTTGACGCTCTCGCAAGGTATTTCGGAACCGATAAGTCCCTGGAATACAACGGCTATACGCCGTTCTACGAGCGCCACTTGGGTCTCCGCAGGACGTCGGTTCGACGGGTACTCGAGATCGGAGTGGGTGGTGCCACGTCGCGCACGGGTTACGAGACTTCTCTAGGTGGACAGTCGCTCTTGATGTGGCAGGCTTATTTTCCCTTTGCAGAGATCGTCGGCGTCGACATTCACGAGAAGCAGATTGTCGGCGACCGTATTCGCTTTGAGCGTGGCGATCAGGGCGACCCGGAGTTTCTTGCGGAACTTGCGCAGAAATATGGTGGCTTCGACGTGATCATCGACGATGGGAGTCACGTGGCCAGCGACGTAATCACGAGCTTCAGCACGCTTTGGGACAGTGTCCGGAAAGGCGGCGTTTACGTGATCGAGGACCTAGTCGTGGCATATCGCGACGAGTGGGGAGGCTCGTTCCCAAGTAGGAAGGGAACCACAGTCTCGCTAATCAAGGACCAGATCGATAGCACTCTTCTCGGCAGGCCGGATGGGGTAGTACCGACCCTCGAAGCGATGCACGTCTATGGTGGCATAGCATTCTTTGTGCGCGCGTAGTGTGACGAAGCCCTCGTTCAGCGGAGCCGGCGGTCCTTCGGCGGCTCGGAGATGTTTGTTGCTTGCTGCCTGATGTTTTCCCGGTAACGGTAGTTGTCCCACTCTACGACGCCGGACCGTACGTCGAACGATTGGGTCTGTCGCTTCGTGGCCAGCGCGCCGCAGAGGTGATTGTTGTCATCGATGATATGTCAGACCCGCAGGACATCCGGGCTGCGTTGGCGATGCCAAATCTCGTTGTTCTTCGCACGCGGGGGGGAATCGGGACCGCCGGGGCCCGAAACCTCGGCGCCCGAGACGCGACGAGTCAGTGGGTCACGTTTCTCGACCAAGACGATTGGTGGCCGTCTGGATTCTTAGCTGCGCTTTGCGCATCGGTCGAGGACTATGACGCTGTCGCGTACGACAATCTTCTCTGGCGTGATGCAGACGACGGTCCGGTACCGATCGGAGAAACGGTATTCGAGCGGGCGGCGTGGACTGAGCCGGTTGTGGACGCAGCCACGAGTGCGCGTTTACTCGCGGACTTCCCGATGCTAAAGGTGCTTCTGAAGACGGCGGTCTTTCGAGCGACGGGCGGATACCGCTCAATCTATGGCGTTGAGGATTTTGACCTAGTCTGGCGACTGATCGCAAGTGGCGTGGTCGTCAGGACCCTCGGATATCCGCGGGGCAATTATCTTCTCAACAGGAACAGCACAACTGTTCACATCGCTCGGGACGGCGCAGCGTGGAAAAGCGCACAGCGTTCGTGGATCCGGGTGTGGTTTGGGATGGCACGCGCCCGCGCACTGCCCTACCGGGTGCGAGTGGCGAGTCTTCGCAACGCATTATTCGTTGCGTTGCGGCTCACTGCCGTCGACATGCGGAGGCGTGTCCGCCGTGCGCCATGATCTGCTATCGGCACAACCTATACGTGCGCACGGTGGGCTCGTTGTCCCGTGGCGGGCCTACAGCTCGTGTCGCGGCGCCTGGCGGATTCACTGCTTGAGAGCAGACAGCGACGTTGCGTAGTTCCCGTGCGGATAGGGTTACGCGCAGACCTGTCGGCGACAAAGGATGAGCGAATGAGCCCGAAGCACCTCTATGGCGGCGAGACCGCCAAGGCGGTCGAGAACTTCCCGATCTCGGGGGAGCCGGTCCCGGCCGAGGTGGTTCACTGGCTCGGCCGCATCAAGGGTGCAGCCGCGAGCGTCAACGCGGAGCTGGGGCTGCTCAAGCCGGCGACCGCGCGCAAGATCGCCAGGGCCGCCGCTGAGGTGGCCGACGGCAAGCACGACGCGGAGTTCCCGATCGATGTCTTCCAGACCGGTTCGGGAACCTCCTCGAACATGAACGCCAACGAGGTCATCGCGACGCTCGCGGGCGACGGCGTGCACGCCAACGATCACGTCAACCTCGGCCAGTCCTCAAACGACGTCTTCCCCTCGGCCGTGCATCTCGCCGCACTCGAAGCCACGACGCGCGAGCTGCTGCCGGCTCTGGCCGGGCTCGAGCGCGCGCTCACCGCCAAGGCCAAGCGTTTCCACACCATCGTCAAGTCCGGTCGCACGCATCTGATGGACGCCGTGCCGGTCACCCTCGGGCAGGAGTTCGCCGGCTACGCCGCGCAAATCCGCCTCGGCCGCGCCCGTATCACCGACACGCTGCCGCGCGTCGCGCAGATCCCCCTCGGCGGCACCGCCACCGGTACCGGCCTGAACACCCACCCGCAGTTCGCGGCGAGGGTGCGCCGACGTCTCACCGCCGACACGCGTCTAAAGATCTCCGCGCCCGAGGATCCGTTTGAGGCGCAGGCCAACCGTGATGCGCTGGTGGAGCTGTCCGGAGCGCTGAAGGTCGTCGCCGTATCGCTGACCAAGATTGCCCAAGACCTGGCGCTGATGGGGTCGGGCCCGCGTGCTGGGATCGGTGAGATCTTCCTACCGGAGCTCCAGAAGGGCTCCTCGATCATGCCGGGCAAGGTCAACCCGGTGATCCCCGAGGTCGTGCTCCAAGTTGCCGCGCAGGTGATCGGGAACGACGTCGCGATCACGATCGGTGGCATGCAGGGCAACTTCGAGCTCAACGTCCGGATCCCGCTGATCGCGCGCAACCTGCTCGGGTCGATCTCGCTGCTCACGAGCGCGGCGACCGTTCTCAACGAGAAATGCGTGAGCGGGATAGAGGCCAACAAGGCGGGCACGGCCCGAAGCGCCGAGTCGACGCTTGCGGTTGCCACCGCGCTGAACCCCTACATCGGCTACGACAAGGCGACCGTGATCGTCCAGGACGCGACGCGCTCCGGACGCCCGCTGCGCGACGTCGCGCGCGAGCACGGCGTCAGCGACGCGGTTCTCGACGAGGCGCTCGACCTGCGCAAGATGGCGCTCGGGGCGTAGCGATGAGGCGCGGGCTCGCCGGCGCGGCGGCGGCTTGTGCGACGGCCGTGGCGCTCGCGCTAGCCCTCGCGCCGGCGGCGAGCGCGCTGCCGAAGCTGTACGAGTGCCAGCACCCGACGACCACTGGGCAGGACGCCTACCACCTCGTGAGCATCACGCCGGCGAGGGCCTGCGTCGTGGTGCGCAAGCTCGCGGTGTTCGTCGATAACGGCGCCAAGGGCTACAAGCTCTACCGCTGCGCCGGGCGCAATGCCACGAACCCTGGCCATCCAGTGCTGGTGATCAGCCGTTTCGACGGCTGGAGCCTGAGCGTGCAGAGTCGCGACGGCCTCGTGATGTCGCGGGCCAGTAGCTCCTTCGCGGTCACGGGGACGGACTTCCCGCTGAACTGCACGTGATGGCGCCGGGACAGCTTCGCCGCCATCGCCGTGAGCAGTCCGTCTAGTACCAACGCCCGGCGGACGCCGCGCGTCCAATCTGCCAAAAGCAGAATCGACGGTTCGTTGGAGAGTGTGGCGAAGGCAAGCTGTCGGGCCGATTGGGCTAGCTCCTGCCCATTTCTCCCGGAGGAGAAGTTCCGTGACCTTGCGTGCGACCCGCATGGCGATCAGGAGAACCCCGTTGGTTCGCGCACTCCTCTGCGGTGTCGTTTTGCCCGCAGCGCTTGTCCTGACGGTTGGTGTGCAGTCAGCCCCGGCGTTCACGGTTGGCGTTCAACTCCTGCTGCACGGTCAGCGATCCTCGCTGACTTCGGCGTGTCGCACTCGCGCCCACCGTTCGCCGCGGCAGCAGGCAGCCTGCCGATCGATGCGTGACGCGCAGGCGCTCTTCACCTCCTTGAGTCTGACGGTCGCGATCACATCGGGGCCCAACGGCGGCAGCACCTCGAAGGTGTCTCACGCCACGTTCGCCTTCCGGTCCCTGGCCGGAGCGCGCTTCGAGTGCTCGCTCGATTCGAAGTCGCCCACGAGTTGCAGTTCGCCCGTCTCCTACACGAGCCTGGGCAACGGCCCGCACACCTTCAGGGTCTACGCCACGATCCTCGGCCTGAGCGGACACGTCGCCGCCGTCACCTGGACCGTCGCGAGCGCGGGCGGCGGCTCGGGCGCGCCCAACGGGAGTCCTCCCAGCGCCGGCGGCGGCCCGCCGGCCACAGTCACGTCGACGCTCCCGCCGGCACCCACCGGCCTCGTTGCAACGGGGGGCAACGCGCAGGTGTCGCTGAGGTGGAACGCGGTCAGCGACAGAGCCGGGATCTCTGGCTACCGCGTCCTGCGCGGCGGGGTGCAGGTCGCGCGGGTTACCGCCACCAGCTACACCAACACCGGTTTGCAAAACGGCGTCACCTACGGCTACACCGTCGAGGCCGTGGACGAGGGCGGCCGCGTGTCGCCGCAGTCGGCGTCGGTGTCGGCGACCGCAGTCGCCCCGGGCGGTCCGCCGTCGCCGCCGCAGGGCGGTGGCGCGACCCCGCCCGCGCCCCTGACCGCGTGGGTCTCGGCCAACGGCGGTATCTACACGCCGCTGTCCGACCAAGCAGCCGCGGCGGACGTTGTCCCTGCGGCCGAGAACCGCCCCGCAAACGCCGCGGCCAACGACTACATGCCGACTTCAGCCCAGCTGCAGGCCTTCTACGGTGCGACCAACCAGTTCGGTCAGACAGTGGCGGCGGCGAACCCCTACTACGCCTACGTCACCGGGCACTTCATCGGGACGACGGACGAGATCATCCAGTGGGCGGCGTGGAAGTGGGGCATTCCCGCGGATTGGCTGCGGGCCCAGTATTCCGTCGAGTCCTACTGGCGGCAGTCGGAGATGGGCGATGTCGCCTCCGTCAGTCCCGCCGTGTACGCCGAGTATCCGCCGCAGGCGAGGATTCCCGGCGGCGACCAGGTCAACGAGACGATGGGGATCAGCGCGGTCAAGTGGATCCCCGACGGCTCCGTCGGGGCGGGGACGGAGCCGCTGCGCTGGGAGTCGACCGCGTTCGCGTGTGACTACCAGGCCGCCACGATCCGCTACTACTACGACAACCCCGATGGCCTGCGCAGCAGCTGGGGTGACTCGAGTTACTTCGCGGGCAATGCCTGGGACGCGCTGGGCGGGTGGTTCGAGCCCTACCCGTGGCTCAACTCCGGTCAGCTCGAGTACATCGCCAAGGTCCAGGGGGCTCTGGCAGATCGGACGTGGGCCCAGCCGGGGTTCTGAGCGCCAGTTGTGCCGCAGGCGCCGTCAGGGACGAAGATGGCGGCGTGCCGCGATGATGTATCGCAGATGCCTCACGTCCACGTCCTCCAGGCAGAAGCCCTTGGGAGGGCCGAGGCTGGCTGTGCCGTTGCCCTGTTGCGCGCGCGTCAGCTTGATCTTGCGCTCGCCGGCCCGCACCTCGGCCGCCCAGCAGGCACCCCATGCCGTAAGGCCGGTCACGCCGTCAAACGCTTCGACGATCTCGTGCTCTTCATCGAACCACATCAACAGCCTGCCCCGGAAAGCGGCGAGGGCATGCACGGCGCGACGGGAGCGATCGGTGACGACCGGTCTCCCACGGGCATCGAGAGTGACATCCGCGAGAGCATCGCGAAACTCTGACACGAGCACCGTACCCCGGTCGAGGAGGCCGCGCTCGGTTTCGCGGCGGTGGCGTTCACCCTCTGCCTGCAGAGTCGTCTTGAGCCGCTCGCGCTCGGCGTCAAGGGCCGCTCGTTGCCGCGCGGCACTGGCGTCCAATTCTCTCTTGCTGCGCCGCGCGACGGCGGCGACGGCAACCGGGCTCACCACCCCCACGACCGCTCCGGCGACGATCGCAACGATCGGGAGGGCGTGGCCAGCCGATGATCGATCGCCCCCGGCTGATCCACTCACTTCAGGCGTCGCGCCCATCGTCGTGTCGGGGTCTTATCCGGCGTCGTCCGCGTCGCCACGCCGGCGCGTACGCGTTCCCTTGGCGGCGGCCGCTCTCCGCTTGGCCGCCGGCTTCCCCGAGTTCTCCTGCGTTCGGGTCGCCAGTGAGTCCGGCGCAGCTTCCGTGCCGGCCGTGGCCTCGGAGATCTGGGCCTTCGCGGCGGCCTCCGCGGGAGGTGCCCATGGTTCGCCACTCTCCTCCGCCAGCTCCCCCGGCAAGTCAGCTCCGTGCTCGGATGCGCGAAGCGGCTCCGCGTGGAGGTCAACAAGCCTACGCGGCGGTGGCAGTGGCAGGTCTGGGTCTGTCTCTGATCTCGCCGTCGCCTCCACTCGGACGGAGCTAGGCAGCGGCCTTGGAACGAGCTGCGGCTCACCGCGGCGAGGGACCACCTTGGCCCGACCGACGTGAGAGTAGTAGTTGAGTACCTCGGCGCGGTGACCGCCGACGCTGACGACTCCCAGTAGCGGGCTGCCCGCGCGGCTGAGATCGGCACGGCAGCGTTTGAGCTCGTCGCGGCGCGTGTGTCCGATGCGGACTACGAGCATCACCTGGTCGACGCTCGCGGCCAGCACGACGGCGTCCTTGATGACTCCCAGCGGAGGCGTGTCGAGGAGAACGACGTCAGCACTTGGTTGAAGATGAGCAACCAGCGGTGCGAACTTGTCCCCGCCGAGCAATGCCAGCGGGCTCGTCGGGATAGGTCCACATGGCAGCACGGTGAAGGTACGGCCCTCAGCTGAGGCTACGTGTTGCGAGTTGCCGTGAGAGCGTGTGTCCGCGGGCCGGTTCGGCCCGCGGGCCCGACGGGCGTCTGTCGGTACCTGGACGAGGCGGCTACTCGTTCGCGCCCTGCCTTCGAGGATCGCGCTGAGGCCATCGCGCTCGGGGGGCAGCCCGAGATATTCGGCGAAGCGCGGGCGGCGCAGGTCGCACTCGATGGCTATCACGCGCTGACCCAGTTGGGCCAGCGCAGCGGCGAGCCCCAGTGTGACGCTGGTCTTGCCGTCGCGCGGGCCGGCCGAGGTGACCATCACCACGTTCTCCTCGGGGCCGAGTCTGAGTGTGAGCAGCGCGACGGCGAGCGACGCGTAGCTCTCCTGGAGCTCCCAGGTGCGGTCGAGAAGCGCACTGCTGGCCGCGCGCGTGGCCAACCCGGCGGCGATCGATGGCACCGCGTCGGCCCGGTCCTCGCTGGGGTCCGCGGTGGTTGAGGTACGGGGCCGTGACGCCAACGCCGGTGGCGCTCCGATGATCGCCGCAAATGCCCGGGATGTCTCCGGATCGGGCGAGTAGGTACGCCTGCGGTGAGCGTGGCGGAGGATACGGTCGCCAAAGCGCTCGAGGTGATTGCGCGCTTGCGCCACGCGAGTGAGGGTGACCACGCGCGGAGGCGCTTTCGGGATCGCGCCGAGGCTCGGCAGCCGCGAAACCGAGACCGCCTCTTCCTCGTCGCGCACCGTGCGATTGAACAGTTCGAGAACGATCGCCGCTGCGAGCGCAACGAGCAGGCCGACGATGGCGGCGATCACCGCGTCCTTCAATGGCTTTGGAGACGAGGCGGAGGTCGGAACGGTCGCGATCTGGCTGACGGCGGTGTTCGGCGTCAAGACGGCGATGTCCGCCTGCAGCGTTCGCAGCGTGGCCTGCAACTGCCGGCCATCCGGCCCAGCCTGCTGAGCGGCGGTCAGCGCGCCCAGATCTCGCTGGTCGCTCGCGATCGCTTGTTCGAATCCGATTCGCTCAATGTTCAGGCTGAAAACGTTCGAGTACTCATCGGCGAACGCGTTGGCGATCCGCGCCGCGCGCACCGGATCGATGTCGGTTACGACGATGTCAACGAGGTTGGTCGTCCCCTCGACCTCTGCGTCGACCTGTCCGAGCAGGTCTGCGCTGGTCTCCGAAAGCTTGAGCCGCGAGCGTACGAGGTTCGCCATCGGCGTCTCGGTGATCTCCGAGACCTGCGTGTTGAGATCGCGTTCGGGGTCGGCAGACGTGGGCTGCGATCCCGGGCTGATCGCTGCCTGCACGGAATTCACGGGCGCGATCGAGATCTTCGCGGTCGCCTGGTAGCGCGTCGCCGACTGTCCGGCTACGACAAGGCTCACCACGATCGCCAGCGCTGGGACCAGCACGATCACACGCCAGTGGCGCCGCAGCACCCGGAGGCTCGCGGCGACCTGCTCGGACATCGGGATATCCGACTCCGAGTAGTTGAGACGATCCTCCCTGATCTCGCCGTCGCTCACTGTGGGCCCATCCGTTCGGCATGCCTCCGCGATCGGCATGAGTGTACGTGACTGCGGCATCGCAGGCGCCTGGGCGAGTCGGCCTTTTCCCCCATTTTCGGACAGCGACGAGGTCATCGTGATCAACCGCACGATCCGTCCGGGGGCAGCGTCTAGAGTCTGCGCATCGCATTCCTGAATACCGACAACGATCGCTCTCCCCACCTGGGACTCGGGAGGGTGCGTGCGCGCTCGCGCGAGCGCGCACGCGTCGTCGTCGCGAGCGCTCGTTCGCGCGCGCACACGGCGTCGGTCCAGGCCGGACACGCTGCCTCTGACGTTCCCTCGCCGCGCCGCCGCACGCGGATTCGCCAGCTCGACGGTGCGCTCACCCGAGCTCTGGACGTGGGTCTATCGACGGTCATGCTGGTCGTGTTGGCGCCGCTTTTCGTGGTCGTCGCGGTGGCGATCAGGCTGGACTCGTCGGGACCAGTCTTGTTCCGTCAATCGAGGGTGGGGCGGGGCGGCCGCGAGTTCACGATGCTCAAGTTCCGCTCGATGGAGCTCGGCGCGGGTACAGAGGCGCACCGGAGCTACATCAAGGGCCTCGCCGACGCTCCAGCACTGGTAGCCGATGGACGGCTGCAGAAGCTCACCGAGGATGCGCGCGTGACGCTTGTCGGGGCGATTCTGCGCAAGTCCAGCATCGATGAGATTCCCCAGCTCATCAACGTGCTCGCGGGCCGGATGTCGATCGTGGGACCGCGGCCCGCCGTGGGCTACGAGCTCGAGTTCTATCGGCCCGAGCACCTTGAGCGCTTCAGTGTGCGTCCAGGGATGACGGGGCTGTGGCAGGTGTGCGGGCGAAACCGGCTCGGCTTCTACGAGATGCTCGATCTCGACCTCGAGTATGTGCGCCGCCACAGCTTTGCCTACGATCTGTGGCTGCTGCTGAGGACGCCATGGGCAGTGCTCAGCGCCAACACGGCTTGAGCCGCTCGGACACGGGGCTACCGCGACGCGCGAGGAGCTGGTGCCGAGTGAGCGCACCCGTCCCGAGCACCACCCTCCAGTTCCTCGTAGCGTCCCAAGCGCCGCGGCCGGAGCAGGGCCTCCCAGCTCGCGTCGAGCAGGATCGCGTGCTCGTCGTCCCAGCCGGGATGCGTCATCACCTCGACGCTCGAGCCACTTGAGAGCGCCAGCTTCTCCTCCAGCGCGGCGCCCCCGAGCAGCGGATGCATGTCGCGGATCGAAAAGAAGTAGCGCGGTGCGCTGAAGCGGGCGCGCAGCCCGCGGTTGATGAGCGCGCGCAGCGAGCGGTTGAGCGCCGACTTCTCGCCGGGCAAGTAGGTAAAACTCGGCCGCATCCGCGCGGCCGGCGGAAACGTTCGCGCCGCCAACACCGCTAGCGACTGGTGAATGTGCTCGTGCCCGTCGAAATGCGACGGCTCGCGACCGTACAGACGCCGGAACTCGGCCAGCTGATCGCCGATCGCGCGTTCGATCTCAGAGAACAACGCCGGGCTGACCGCCCATCGCCGCCAGCTGGGCCCGCCGTAGTACGAGGCGAGACGCGCTTGCCGCTCGCGCACCGATGCGTCGACCGAAGCCGCTGTGAACGGCTCCGTTAGGTTGATGTGTAGACCCGCGGACAGCTCGCCAATGGGCCCGCTCGCGGCTGCCGCCTCCGAACCCTGCATGAACACCATCGCGCTCACGGACGTCACGGCGCCGGCCTCGAGGCACCGCACGATCGCCGCGTTCGTCCCGTCGTCGATGCCCCAATCATCGGCGTTGACGATCAGCAGGCCGCCGGCGCTCATCGGCTCTGTCCCAGACTCTGCGCGTGCGCTGCGCTCGCAGGCTCGGCCCCGTGAGCCGGTGCCTCGCCGGCGCGCCGCGCGAGCTCCGAGCGGTAGAGCGCGGTCACATCCGCGACGATGCGCGGCCACATCAGGGGCCGCACGGCCTCGTGCGCGCGGTTCAGCATGAGCTCCAGCTCCACGTCGCCAGGCGCTCGCGAGCTCCGCTCGAGAGCGAGTACGGCCGCGGCGAAGTCGTGAGCTTGGTCGGCCTGAAGGAAATCCCGACCCGCTGTCAGGGGCAAGCCCTCTGCGCCGAGACGCGTGGAGACCACCGGGCGTCCGAAGGCCGCGGCCTCGACAATCTTCAGTCGTGTGCCCGAACCCTCGAAGACGGGCACAACGATGACGTGTGCCGCGTCGTAATACGGCTCGACAGCGGGGACGCGCCCGATGTAGTGAACGCCCTCGCCAGCGACGGGTCGGGCCGGGGGCGCGCCGACAACGTCGAATTGCGCTGGAACCTGCGAGCGGATCAGCGGTAGGACCTGTTCTACCATCCACGCGAGCCCGCGCTCGTAGGGCGCGTAGCGCCCGGAGCCGACGAACAGCAACCGCAACGGCTCCTCCGGCCGGCGCGGACGCATGGGCAGGCGCTCGACCGGGTCAGCGCCGTTTGGGCAGACCTTCACCCGGCGTGCGCCAGCAGCGCCCATCACGGCCCCGTCGAGCGGTGAGGCGGCCAGGCAGAGGTCAACGCGACGCCAGATCCGCCGCTCCTCGCGAGCAACCTTAAGCGCCTCCACGGCGTTGAAGACCCGTCGCGTAGGATCACCGACCCGGGCACCGAGGCGCAGGATCGTCTGTTCGACATTGTGCGCGCAGTAGACGTTGAGAGCCTCAGGGAAAGGCGGCACGAGCGCCACCCCCGGGTCGTCGAAATGAACGACATGGGGAACGTTGCGTGCGACCAACTGCGTCAGCGCTGTCGTGAACGCTGCGGTCCGGTAGCGGCCGTTGGTCCAGGATTCGCACCGGGCGAGACTTGCGATCTGGCCAGCGCGTTTGCCGCTTCGACGGCCGGCCACGCTGACGACCGCCACGCCGGGCAACAGCCGCTCGAGCTCGTGCTTGGGCACGTGACCGTCGGGGTGCCCCGGCTCGAACTCGAACGTCAGGAGGGTGGTGTCGAACGTCCTTGCGAGTCCGGTCAGGAGCCGGTGCGTGCGGATACGCGCTCCGCTCTCGAGTGGGAACGGGGGACGACACGTCACGAACACCAGTCGCTGCGAGTCGCCGTCAGGCATTGAACGTGATCGCGCCGTCGCGCTCGGACGCCCAAGCGACCGTCGCTCGCTCCGACCACTCACCCCCGTCGCTGTCGATGATCCGTGGCATCTCGTCTTCCACGATGACGCTCATTTGCTCCCGGGCCTTCCACCAGCCCGCGACATCGCGCGGCAGCGCGTGCCAGCCGTCCTCGCTGTCGGTCCGTTCGCGCAGGTACTCGAGCAGCTGAGAGTAGAGCTCGAGGCGCTCGGGGGAGATCACATAGTCAGGGTGCACGATCACGTTGATCAGCCCGTGGTTAGCGATCAGCCAATCGCCTTTATGCCGCCACAGCGCGGTGTTCGGCTGCCCGAGTATCTCCCACAGCGTGTGGTCTTGCACCATCGTGATTGGGAGCTCGACGATCGTGTCGAGGAGGTAGGGGAAGACCGAGCAGCAGCCGCCGGGCTCGGGCTCGTAGGGATCGGTGTCCGGGAACGAGGAGTCGTACAGGCAGCCCAACTCGTTCATCCAATCGGCGTTGCGGTGTGTTGCGGGGGAGCGGAAGCCGACCGCGCCCCACTCGCTGAGATAGCGATGGATGGCGGGAAGCTCTCGCTCGAAGCTCGCGCGGTCACGGAACAGCAGGCCGTCGTGTTTGACGCCGTGCAGGCCGACCTCGCAGCCGCGCTCGCGCAACCGTTCGAACGTTCCCTCTGGGATCGGATACCACTCGGCGACGAAGTTCCAGGACGACACGATGCCGTGGCGGCGCTCTACTTCCAGGACCGCCTCGATGTTCTCCACTCCGGCTGAGGACTCGACGTCGTGGGTCACGATGACCGCAAAGCGGTACCCGTGTGGCCAATAGTTCACCAGCGGCAGGCGCGCGACGGCTCGCTCGGCCAGACGGCGTCGAATCAGCGCATGCTCATGCTCGACCAGCAACGGCTCGATCGGCCAGGCCGGGAAGGTGACGGAGGTGCGCTTCGCGTAAAGGCGTCGCGCGGCGATCTGCACGCGACGCGGAAGCCAGCGTTTCAACAGGTAGTAGGCGTTCAACACCCTGCGTTGTGAGCTCGAGGCGCGGTAGCGCTCGCGCAGGAACATCTGCGGGTCGATCGCGCCGGGGTCGGCGCGCGCGGCGTTGGGGTCCGCGTCGATCATCCCGCAGCACGCTATAGCCTCGTTGCCGGCCACGGCGCTGAACGGCCGTGAGCTCTGCGCGCATGACTCCGGGGCGCGCGCTGGGGGATACGATCGCCGCGTGAACCCGGACACGGACGTCGTCGCCGCGCCGGCCGAGGACCGCTCCGATGCCGCCACACCCGTCGGTGCGCGGCCGACGGTGAACGCAGTGGCGCGCGGGGTCTCGTGGAAGCTCCTCACGGTGGCGGTCGGCCAGGGGTCGTGGTACCTCTCCCTGTTCGTGTTGGCGTTGCTCGTCCCGCCACGCGACTTCGGCGTCACAGCGATCGCGTCGGTGGTGGTGTCCTTCACTCTCCTGATCCTCGAGGCGGGCACGAGCGGATCGCTGATCATCGCGCGGGAGCTCGAGCCCCGCGCCGTCCGGCGGGCGCTGATCCGCACGAGCCTCGCCGGAATCGTTGCGACGCTCGCGTTCGTGGCGCTCGCAGGACCGATCGCCGATGCGTTCACCGGCGGCTCGGACGCCGGCGTGTTGCGCGTGATCGCCGCCACCGTGGGCTTGGCGGCGATAGCGATCGTGCCCAACGCCCTGCTTTCCAAGCAGCTGCGCTTCAAGACGATCTCGAAGATCACGATCACCGCCGCCGTGGCCGGATCGGTCGCGGCCGTGATCGCTGCGGCGCTGGGCGTCGGCGTCTGGGCGCTGGCGGTCCGTCTGGTCGTAAACCAGCTGCTGCTCACCTGCCTCAGCGTGGCCGCCGCCCGCGACCTGATGCCGAAGCCAACGCTCGGAGCCGCGCCGGCGCCGAGGCTCGCCGGCTCGACCGCCTTCCTGCTCATCGCGGGGGCCGGGGTGGTGGCATGGAGCTTCGACAACCTCGCCGTGGGGGCCTTCACCAACCCGACCCAGCTCGGTCTCTACTCGCTCGCGTTCGCGCTCGCCTACTCGCCGCTGACGGTCATCTCGTGGAGCGTCGGCGCGGTACTGCTGCCGGCGATCGCGGCGGCGCGCGACGAGGAGGCGGCGCGACGACAGACGCTCAAGGCGGTGCGGATGATGACTCTCATCCTGCTGCCCATGCTTCCGGTGGCGATCGCGCTCGCCCCCGGCTGCATCCCGGCCCTGCTCGGACGAAAGTGGGACGGGATGGTCCTGCCGTTCCAGATTCTGATCGTGGTCGGCATCGGCCAGGGGATTCTCAACGCTCTCGGCGAGGCGTTGGCCGGCGCGGGGGTGACGAGCGCCAATGTTCGCGCGCGCATCGATGTCGTATGGGCAGGCGCGACGATTGGCGCGATCATCCTGGGGGCCGACCTCGCGGGTATCAGAGGTGCCGCCGTGGCGCACGTCGCCACCTTCGTCGGCCTGGCGGCGGCGTACGGGTGGCGGGGCGGTCGCGGCATCGGACTGTCGATGGCGATGTTTTCACGTGCGCTTCGTGGCGTCGCTGGCTGCGTGTTGATTCAGGCATCCGTCACGGCCGCCGTTGCGGTGTCGCTGCAAGCGGCAGGCGCCACGGCGCTAGCGGCGGGCCTCGCTGGCGCCGCCGCGGGGATTGTGGCGCTGGCGGTGGCGTTGCGCGTGGGTGCTGATGCGTTGCTCAACGAGGGACGCGCTGTCATGGTGGCGACGCTGCGTCGCGGGAACGTCCCCGACGGTGCGATGACGCAAGCAGGCGGAGGGTCGTTGTGAGCGCAGAGGGCGTCGGACCACGGCCGATGCACGCAGTGGTGGTCGCCTACAACGCCGCCGATCACCTCGACCGCTGCCTCGCGGCGTTGAAGCTGCAGGTGCCGGTCACGGTGATCGATAATTCCTCCTCCGCCGAGGTCGCGGCAGTCACCGCCGCGCATGGCGTGTCTTACATAGATTCGGGAGCCAACCGAGGCTTCGCCGGGGGTGTGAACCTCGGGCTCTCACTTCTGGCCTGCGACCCCGGCGACGTCCTGCTCGTCAATCCCGACGCGGTGCTTCGATCGAACGCTGCCCGGGCGCTCGCGGAGTTCCTGTCGAGGCCGGAGAACGCCCGTGTTGCCGCGGTCTCCCCTCGCATCCTGCTGACCGGCAACGTCGAACAGCGTGTGATGTGGCCGTTCCCGTCGCCGCTTCGCATGTGGGCGCAGGCCTTTGGCATCTGGCGGTGGCCTGCGCGCCGAACGTTCGCGATCGGCGCCGTGCTCCTGCTGCGCCGCGAGGCGATCAAGGACGTGGGTACCTTCGACGAGCGTTTCTTCCTCTACGCGGAGGAAACGGACTGGCAGCGGCGTGCGTGCCAGCGTGATTGGCGCTCGACGCTCTGTGTCGATGCGGTCGCCGAGCACGTCGGGGCGGCCTCAAGCACCGATAATCGGCGTCAGGAGGTGCTTCACGAAGCGGGCCAGGAGACCTACATCAGGAAGTGGCACGGGCCGATCGGCTGGGCCGGCTACCGCGCTGCGGCGTTCCTGAGTGCGGCTGGGCTGGCCGTCATTCTGCCCAGCCGCCGGCGCCGGCGGCTGGCAGCACGGCGGGCGCTCCTGTACCTGCGCGGACCGAAGCGAGTCGCCGCGCGCCAAGGCCGCTAGGGCGGGCCGGCGCGCGTTGCGGCTTCCTTGAGCGCGCTGCTGGCCTCCAGGGTTGGCTGTGCGGCAAGCGCGTAGGTCGTGCGTCCGGCATACACGTAGCGCTCGGTGAGCGCCCCGGCATGAAAGCGAGAGAAGTCGCGGCGCCACCGCGACCACCACAGATGCGCCCACAGATGCATGCTGTAGACGCCGTCGAAATCGGGGTGGTGCTCCTCGAAGAGGGCCGCGATCCCCTCGCGCGTCCACATATGCGGGTAGAACGAACGCTCGGGCTCGACGTGCAGCATGCCCGGATGCTCTGCGCGCAGAAGCTCGGGCAGCTGAGTGGAGTGGGCGCTCCAGCTCCCATCAAAGGCGTCCGGCATTCGCTCCAGCCACAAGCGCGCGAACTCCGATTCGGGCTCGGCCATCAGAAGCGCGTTGCAGAGTGCTGCGGTCGGCGGCTCGCCCGGGTGCTGGACGACCTCGCTTTCGCGGCCGATCACAAACTGCTGTTCGTACATGTGGGCGCTAAGAGGGTTCACGAATATGGTGTCGATATCGGCGTAGATACCCCCGCTGCGGATCAGGATTGCCAGACGCATGAAGTCGGACTCGTGCGCATACCGTTCGCGCGCCATCTTGCGATGCGGGTATCTGAGATCCGGGACGACCTCCAGGCCATCGACCGATACGAGCGTGATCCGTTCGCGAATGCGATCCCAGTACGGACCGTACGGTTCGTTGCGATAGTGAAACTGGACTTCGTCGGGCTGATTAACTCGCAAGCAAGATTCCAAGCACAGGTAGTGCGCGAGATGGAAGGGAGTCTTCTGCTCGCGGAGTCCGAACACAAAATGGAATATGCGTGGAATGCGCGCCATCGTCGCTGTCGTCCTCAGATTCAGACTGGAGCGTCCGCGGCTGGCACCATCGCGCCCGCTGTCCGCCCTTCCCGCCGTCGTGAAAGGACCGGCAACGCGCAGTAGGCGACGAGGAATCCCATTGTGTAAGTGGCCTGGGAGCCCTGGTGAAAGGCCGGGTAGCTCAAGTTCATGATCAGGATCGTGACGATGCTCGCCTGGGCACCGATGCGCATCGTGGCCACGAGGTTCCCGCCCCGCGCTCGCCCGGGCCACGCGGCGGAGATTGCGAGCAGCAGAAGAAATACCGCGCCTCCGAGGAGTCCCTCTCGCCAGAGCAGCCACAGGTATCCGACATGGGTGTAGGCCTGCGCGATCGGCGGGGAGCGGTTCCACGGCTGCCCCCAGAAGATGGTGTCGCCCAGACCCCAGCCGAGCAACGGCTTGGCGCGGATCTTGGCCAGCACGAAACCCGACTCGACGGTGCGATAGCGCACCGACGGATCTGTCTTGTACTGCCCGATACTGAGCAGGCGCTGTTCGGCCGTCTGCAGGGTGCTCGGGGAGACCGCTGCCAACGTTGTGACGCCGACGACGCAGCAGATCGCGATGACCAGGAACACCCGCAGGCGCCGCGCGCGCCCGAGGCGCATGCCGATGACAAGAACGCCGGCGACCGTCGCAACCCACGCGGTTCGCTCGAAGGTGAGCAGGAGCGACACGACGTTGAGTACGAGCACGGTGGTCACAAACACACGCGAGCGCCAGTTGCGCAGGGCTCCGGACGCCAGCGCGGCCACCGCCAGGACGACCGCGACCGGGTAGGCGAACAGCCCGCCTTCGAGTTGCCCGGTGCCGTTTGTCGTCAGGCTGACGCCGGCGCGGACGCCGATCCCGCCGCCCACGCTGGCGCCGGTGATCCACTGTCCGACGCCGTAGGCACCGAGGGCGAGCCCGAGTATCGCGAGGGCCCTGATCACGCGCCGATTGGCCCCGCGGTCGGCCAGTGTCGTCATCACGACCAGCGCGAAGGCGAAGCCGCCGGCGAGGGCGCGGAACTCCGCTCCCACTTCTGAGAGCGGTTGCCCGGCACGCAGGCCCTGCCACGCTTCGAAGGTCGTGAACAGGCACGCAATCACGACCAGCGCCACGGTGGTGAGTTGTCGACGCGAGAGGTGCAGCCGGGGCAGGACCAGCGCGGCTCGAAGGAACGCCGTGAGCAGGAACAGGTCCGAGGCCTGCAGGCCGCTGTTACCGGCGCCGCCGCCGCCGATGTGGTAGCTGTCGGCGACCGAGTACGGCAGGATCGATGTCAGCGCGAGCAGGATCGCCATGTGGGTGACCGGTGCGAGGAATGCGAGCAGCGTGACGATCACCAGCGCCGCAACCGCCACGGCGTAGCTCGGATGGCGGCCGGCGAGAACGCCGAGAATGACCGCCACTCCGGCAAGGAGGGTCGCGCGGATCCAAGGGCGGGAGACGAGGGCTTCGGTCATCGGTGCGATGCGGCGCCGAAGGTAACGTACCGGCTATGCGGCTGGCGGTGATCGCGTGCTTCCTCAACGAGGAGTCCTACCTGCCAACGTTCCTCGAGTCGGTCGCGTGCCAGACGCGGCAGCCCGACCGGCTGCTGCTGGTCGATGACGGTTCGGTGGACGGTTCGCTGCGCCTGGCGCAGGAGTTCGCGGTGAGCCGGGCGGACGTGCTGGCTCTGAGTCGTCCGCAACGCCCGCCGCAGCGCGACCGACTCGCGACGGCAGCCGAGCTCGAGGCGTTCTGCTGGGCTATCGAGCAACTGGACCTTCCCTGGCAGGTGGTGGCCAAGCTCGATGCGGACATGAGCCTCTCGCCGGACCTCTTCGCCGAGCTCGAGCTCAGGCTGGAGGCCGATCCCCGGCTGGGTATCGCCGGGGCGATCCAGAGCCTGCGCCTGCCGGACGGGCGTCTGGTCCGCGAGCGTTGCCCGGCCAACCACGTTCGCGGATCAACCAAGTTCTATCGCCGCGAGTGCTTCGAAGAAATTTCCCCGCTGGCCTTCCGCCTTGGCTGGGACACCACCGATGAGGTCCGCGCGCGCATGAGCGGCTGGGGCACGCAGTCGTTCTCGATGCCCTCCGGTGACCCGATCCACTTGCGGCCCACGTCCACCGCGGACGGGGCGCTGCGCGGATACCGCCGCAACGGCACGGCCGCGTACGCCTACGGCGCCTCGTTTTGGTGGGTGTCGCTGGGCGCCGTCGGACGTCTGGGCGATCGACCGCGGGTGCTGGGCGGACTGAGCCTGCTGCAGGGCTGGCTGACGGCACGGCTACGCGGATATCCCAGAGCGGACGCCCGCCAGCGGGCGTTCCTTGCCGGCGAGCATCGGTCTCGTGCGCGCGAGGCGTTGAGGCGTCTGGTGCGGCGCCTCGATGCGGCCAGCTGATGCTCTCGGCGCGAGTACCATCGGGGAGGCCTGTGCCCACGTTCGTGTTCGAGCTGCTGTTGCGGCATAGCGCGTCTGGCGCCCACGAACCTCCCTGCGCGACTGCCACGCCCAAGCATCGTTGGTGACGAGCGCGCCCGGTCGGCGGCCGATCCGTTCGCGACCGCGGGCGGTTGTCCCGATCCTCGCCGCGCTCGTCGCGGTTGCGGTCGCCGTGTTCGTAGGTGCTTCGGGCGCAGGTCGCCACGCGCCCGCCCGTGATGAGCACGACGTCACGGTGTGGGCGCCGGTCGGCAGCCGGCCGCTGCCTGACGCCGCCGCCGCCGCCCTGGTCACGCCCACGCCCGAGAACCGGCCTGAAAACCGTGCCGCCAACGACTACGTGCCGACCCGCACCCAGCTCGCCGCCTTCTACAAAGCCCAGCGGGACGGCAAGGGAGTGCGCAACCCGCTGGCCTTCGCGGTGACTGGCCGCCCTGGGCTCAAAGATCCCTCAACGGACGAGCTGATCCAGTGGGTGTCGCACAAGTGGGGTATTCCAACTGATCTGATCCGTGCGCAGATCTCGGTTGAGTCGTATTGGCGCCAAACCGAACGCGGCGACAGCGCGACGGTCAAGGCCCGCACGGTCCGCCTGTATCCGAGCTTCGCGCGGATTGCCGGCACCCGGAGCGTCTATCAGTCGGTTGGCATCGCCGGTGAGAAATGGCTTCCGGACGGCACGATCGGCGCGGGCACGGCGCGGCTCCGGTGGGATTCGACAGCGTTCAATCTCGACTACTACGCCGCGACGCTTCGCTATTACTACGACGGCGACTGCTCGTGGTGCACACGCGGATACCACGCCGGCCAGGCCTGGGGTTCGGTCGGAGCCTGGTTCTCGCCGAACCCCTGGGACAACGCCGGTGCTCTCCAGTACATCGGCAAGGTCAAGGCCGCGCTCTCCCAGCAGGTCTGGGCGCAGCCCGGATTCTGAGGCGCTGCTCAGCCGAAGTGCCGGTATAGCGTTTCGCCGACGAGGCGGCTGAAGGAGGGTGGGGCGTGGGTGATCATGATGTTCATGGCGCGTCTGGCTCGTCCGCGGCCGATCGTGGCGTCGTGGTCGCCGAAGTAGGTGAAGTTGAGTGGTGATTCGTGGGCGCCCCAGGTTTTCTTGAAGTCCCTCAGGCCGGTGTTGGTGTGGTCGGTGCGTCCGAAGTCGAGCGTGTGTTGCTCGTTCTCGCAGCCCCACTCGATCGCTTTCATGAACAGGAGGTTGTTCGGGCGCAGGGACAGGAAGCGGCGGTCTGAGGCCCCGAACTTGTAGGTCAGGGTGTTGGCGGCGGTGAAGAAGACCGCGGCGGCGATGTCGCGGCTTTGGTGGCGGGCCAGCATCACAAAGCCCAGGCCGGCGTCGAATAGCGCGCTGAAGCCGAGGATGAATCGTCGCGACTGCGTGGGGATGCCCTGGCGTCGCCGTGTCGCGGTGTGGAGCCG
>DASXEZ010000053.1:0-3770 GCA_036489875.1 Solirubrobacteraceae bacterium
ACCCAGAAACTGCTGCGCCGCGGCGCTCACCGCTCAGTTCACGCACTCAACAAAGACATCCGCAACTGGATCAAGACCTGGAACAACGATCCCCGCCCCTACGTCTGGACCAAGACCGCCGACCAGATCCTTCAATCGATCGCCACCTACTGCAACCGAATTAACGACTCACGACACTAGGAGACGCCATGCAGAGTGCCGTCTCCACAGGTCCAAACCGGTCACCACGCGCCAACCAGCCAACGCCCGTCGCCTACGGCCCCTAGCAGACCGCTGACCGAGAGCGCCGCACCCAGGTCGGCCGCCATCGTTGATGATCGCGCCGACTCGCGTCTCAGAGCGGAACGGCGCAGCCCGACAGAGACTCAATGACGACTTCGACATCGACAGCGTGGCCGAGCGTATTGCCGAAGGAGGATCGGCATGCGGACGCGCTCCGCTCCGCTTCTCCATGGACGCGGCGCGTTTACTCTCGTGAGAGCAGCAGAAATCTCGAAGGCGAGTCGTCCGTCGAAGGATGCGGCCAGGCGCCGCCCGCAGGGCGGATGCGCGGTGCGCACGGGATATCAGGAGCCGGGCTGTCACCTTGAGAAAGTCGCAACGAACGGGAACATGACGACAGCGGCCGCGAGAACGGTCAGTCCCCAAACGGCCACGGCCCCGCGCAGCCAGGCGCTGCGCCGGTGGCACAGCAGGCAGGCGAGGTCTGTGACCGCGACGTAGACCCCGGGCATCACGAGGACCATGTAGTAGAGCCAGCTGATGCGGTGGTACACGAGATTCTGCAGCTCAAACGGCAGCCACGTGCCGATCGTCCACGCGAGCGCGAGCACCGCGACCCCGACGTCGCGGGGTGACTGCGAGACCAAGCGCCGGCGTGCCGCGCGCACGGCGCAGACGACGAGCGCCGGGGTCGCGAGCGCGAGGATCGGCGGGCTGATCATCATGAGAAGCGCGCTGACCGGGCGGACCGCCTGCGGGCCGCGGCCGGGCAGCGAGTCGGGCAGGCATGTCACTCCGGACGGGTAGTCCGGCGGGACGTGGCACGCGCGCGCTGACGGGTTGACGCGCAGCAGGGTTTGCCACCCGTGGTCATACCACCACTGCCACGGGAATCCTAACTGTGACCCGGCCGCGTTTCTGAACCCCTTGGCGAAGTTGATGATGTACGCCAGGTGCCCGAGCGGTCCGCCGGTAATGAGATGTTGTCGCCCGCTGTCGCCGGAGAACGGCGGGGCGATCAGCCCCATCACCCACAGCCCGACGATCAACAGCGCTGCGCTGCCGACCGTCGCGATCGCCAGCCGCGCGAGCGCTGGGCGCCACGCCCACTCCGCCGGCAGCGGGTCGGCGGGGTCTGTGGCGCGGGCGTGCAGCAGCATCCTGAAGAGCTCCACCAGCCCCAGCACCAGCAGCGCGTAGATCGAGACCTCCTTCATGCAGTCAGCGACCGCGAGCAATGCCGCCGCGCGGCCCACGCGTCCGCGCAGGTACAGCGCCACGCCCCAGATCATTGGGGCGAGCGCGTAGATGTCGAGAAACGCGATTCGGCCCCAGATGATCATCAGGTTGTCGGCGGCCATCAGCGTCGCGGCCCCGACCGCCAACCACTGTCCGCCGCCGGCGGCGCGCACGAGCGCGTGCATGCCGAGGATCGCCAGGCTGCCGAACAAAACCGAGCCGATCCGCCACGCGAACGGCCCGTCGCCTAACAGCTCGATCGCGCCGGCGATCACAAGCTTGGCTCCCTGGGGATGCTCGCCGTTGGGGTCGGTCCCCAGCGGCGCGTTTTGGTAGGTCGGCACCTGACCCGCGGTCGGCCTCCGCGGAGGGCGGATCCCCGCGATCACCTGCGCGGCAGAGACGTAAAAGCTCTCGTCGGAGATGAGCGCGTGAGCGGAGGCAGTCCGACAGGGCGACACGCACGGCGCGTCGAGCCGGTAGGCCCGCGCGCCCAGCGACAGCGCCGACACAAGCGCCAGCACGATCAGCGGCGCACGCCCAGACAGCCAGATGCACCCCCGGCGGCTCTCCGCCAAGCTCGTCACGGCACCAGGCGACCGAGTCCGCCTACGCTCATGCAGCGGCTCGCCCATGGCGCCGGTGCCCGGCACGCTCGGGATGCCGGGCCGCGGCGGCAAGCGATCCACCCGCCAGTCGCGGGTCGCAGCGCTCGTCTGTCGACCGGCCGACTGTGCTCTGGCGTGGCTGCTGTTCTTGCTTTGTCGACGGCGTCGAGCAGCAGCTCAGCTGCCCGCAGCCGGGAGATGCCTGGCGGCAATGCAGCCGCCCGGCGGGCTTGGCTGGTCATCGCCGGTGCGGGGCCGTGCAGCCGTGGGTGTAGAACGGGTGTCCGTCCAGCCCCGGACCGGTGATCTGCGGCTTTGAGCCGTGGTAGGCGGTGTCAAACCACTGCGTGAAGAACTGCGTCAGGCGTGTCCGGCAGGACGCGCTGTGGTTTGGAAGCCCTGCGGCGAACGCCCGCTTGACCTCGGGTTCGGTGATCGACAAGCCGCCGTAGCCATGCTGGATCGCGTGCAGCACGGCGTCGACGTCTCGTGGTCCAAAGATCTGGCGCAGCGCAACCAAGGCGTCTGCCGGCCAGACATAGACGGCGAAGACATCAAGGTAGCCGGCCGGTGGGCGCTTGGACTGCGCCAGCTGCCAGGCGCCAGGACCGAGGCGCGTGTAATCGAAGTCAAAGGCGTGTGCAAGTTGGCGCTCGATCGCGGTGCGTCCGGTCGCCGTGCTCGGACCGCCGTCGTTCCGCGCGGCACGATCCGCGGCGTACAACGCTTCGCCCAAGTCCGCCATGCCCTCCCTAGACAAGGCCATATCGAAATTGGCCTCCCTCACGTTGTCGCCAAACCACTGGTGGAAGATCTCGTGAGGGACGATGCCCGGAGGTGATGTTGCGTTGCACGGCGCCAGTTGTACGCTGTGACCGGTTACAGCCCGGGAACGCGGGCCGTAACCGATCTGTAACCGCGCTTGGCACATGCTTGTCCGCGTGAACGACTATGCATCACCAGCATGCGCGCCCTCGTAATCGAAGACCAGTTCGTCGGGCGGCCGGGCGTTTCCAATCGCCAACGACCCACGCGACGCTCTCCTTCACCTGCCCCCGCTCGCTCGGCTATGCGAGCCCAACGAGAACAACCTCCTTGGGTCATACAACCAGTCCACAGCGCTACTTGGTGTGCTTCTCGGTCAGCGTGAAGCTATATGTCGGGGCCGAGGGTACGGACGCGGTCTTGATTTGAATGTCGCTGTTTTGCTCCAGCGAGTACGCCGTCGGGCCTGACAGGCTCCACTCATTCCCGTTGATGACCGTGTCGTTGAACTTGACTGTCGTGAACCTTGGGATGACATAATCCACGAGCGGGCCTTGCTGCTCATAGGTGACGTCCGGCTCCGCGCCGAGGTAGAGCTGGGTGTCATTACCCGTCGACGCTCCGGTCGAGGAGGCCGTCTCGCCGCTGTTCAGATCCGTTATCGTCGCGGTGGTGTTCCCACCATAGGAGTCGCTGACCTGGGTCTCCACGAGATCGCCCGGATGGACGGAGACGTAATTATCCTCGCCGTTCGTGTCGTAGGCTTGACCATAGAAAAATGGCGCTGACCCCAAGCCCATGCAGGTCATGGCGACAGCGGCCGTCGCATCGGTCGAGCCGCCCTGGTAGGCGGCGCCGGACGCGGGAACCAGCAGCTGGCCGAGGAACAGGTGCTCGTAGTCCTTCTGGTTCGCACACTTTGCGTTGGGGACCTGG